>NZ_JBIRPZ010000045.1:0-1294 GCF_044332925.1 Streptomyces sp. NPDC021212 | reverse complement strand
GTGTTGCCCTTGAAGGCGGCGAGGCGGACCGGGGTGAACCAGTCCATCCACACTGGGCGTGGCTCGTCCGCATCGCGCTCGGCCAGCACGCTTTCAGCATGGGCTATCAGGCGCAGTGCCGTACGAGTGTCGTTGCACCGCGTCATGCACTCGGCCTCGACTGCGTCGAGCCAAGCGAGCATCAACGCGGGGGCGTTGCCCCGGCGGGCATAGGCACGGGCAGCCGACATCCGCTCTTCGGCGTCTTCCCTCTGGCCTGCCCACCCAGGGATGAACGCGGTATGGGCCAGGATCGCCGCTCCGAGTAGCGCGTCGTCCGCTTCCCCGGCGGCCTGGAGGCCGCGCACGAACGCGTTCCCGGCGGCCTGGGGCTGCTGGAGGTCGAAGAAGTCGATACGCCCAGCCAGCAGGTAGGACTCGGCGAGCGCGGTGGCCAGGATGATGCGGCAGCGGCCGGACGTCTCCCCCATCAGCGTCGTTCCCAGACGTGTGTGCTCCACGACGGTGGCATGGAGCTGGGAGGGTTGCACAGACCAGTACAGGCGTCGGTGGGCAGCGGTGATCGCCGCGTAATCGGCGCCTGCGGTGGCTGGTTGCGTGGCATTGCTCGCGATGGGAAGTGCCCCGGGCGCGGGTCCGATCACTGGCGCGCCCGCTCCCGTGACGGGCCTCCTGCTGGCGGCCGGCCGTTCCGAACTCGTCCTGCCCCACGGAGCGGTGAAGCCCAACTCCTCGATGGGCTGGCCCAAGAGGTGCGTCAGCACACGCTGAACGTCCGGCTGCGGCCATGGTGGATTCGCTGACTCCCAACGGCGGACCTGGCGCACGCTGATCTGCAACGACCGTATGCCGAGTTGAGGTGCGGTGTTACGGATGGCCTCGGCGAACGCTTCCTGAGAGGCGTATCCCGCTGCCTGCCGGGCGGACTTCAGCCGCGCGTTTCCTACTGCCCTGGGCACTGGACTTCCTCACAGCTTCGGTGGGTTGGTCAACTCAGCTCACCGTAGCCAGGGAAGGCCGGTTTGGGGACCCTCACCTCCTGGTGCTCCACCTCTAAGTCCTCAAGAAGTCCCCTTACTGTCCCCTAAGCGGCCTTCAATGGGACGTCCTGTAACTCCATCATGTCTAGGGTCAGCAGAGAGCAAGCATGCGGGGTGAGGGCCATGGGCCAAGTGGTGAAGCGTGCGGGTGAGCAGCAGGACGAGTTAGACGTTGATGCGATTGTCGCAACGGTCTCCCGCGCCTTACTCAAGCGGACGGCGCTGCCCCCGTACGAAGAACTCTGCGAGCTGCA
>NZ_JBIRPZ010000044.1:0-1325 GCF_044332925.1 Streptomyces sp. NPDC021212 | reverse complement strand
CAGGACTCACAGTGATGATTGCGGTGGCACCGCCTGGAGACCTGACTCGAGGACTCACTGGCGCTTCGGCTGTCTTTCGGGAGAACCGTCGGTCTGTCGGGCGGTGCCACCGCGCGCGTGCCGGTCGGGAGTTCGTGACCTCATAGGAGCCCGGCCAAAGGTCCCATCACTGTCTTGTCCGTCCGCCCGACCGGCGCGTGCCCTCCCTGATGCGTCGTACGGAAGGACAGCACGTCCAGCATGGCAGCAGACGAGATAGCGGTCATTGGCGGGATCGACACCCACACCGACCTGCACCAGGCGGCCGTGATCGACACCGTGGGCCGGCACCTGGCCACCGAGCCGTTCCCGACTGGTCCCACCGGCTATGAGCAGCTGCTCGACTGGCTGCGTTCTCATGGCGAGCTTCTGGCGGTGGGCATCGAGGGAACCGGTGCCTACGGGGCCGAGATCGCCCGTTTCCTGACCGCACAGGGTGTCGCCGTCATCGAGGTCGACCGGCCCGACCGCAAGGCCAGGCGGGACAACGGCAAGTCCGACCCAGTGGACGCCTACGCCGCCGCGACCGCCGTGCTGTCCGGCCGGGCTTCGGGCATTCCGAAGACCCGCAACGGGATCGTGGAGTCCATCCGCACCCTGCGGGTGGCCCGCAGTTCGGCCGTCAAAGCCCGCACTCAGACCATCAACCAAATCCGCACGCTCATCATCACCGCACCGGCCGCGGTGCGCGAGAAGCTGCGTGGCCTGGCCACCGACCGGCTGATTGACGCCCTTGCCCGTTTCCGGCCCGCAGGCGACCTCGCAGATCCGGACTGCGCGGTCAGGATCACGCTGCGACGGCTCGCCCGACGCTGCCAGCGGCTGGAGGAGGAAATCGCCGAAGCCGACGCGGACCTGGGCCCGCTGGTGACCCGGGCCGCACCACGGTTGATCGCCCTGCCCGGCATCGGCCCCGAGAGCGCGGGCCAGCTACTGACCACCGCCGGCGACAACCCGGACCGCCTGCGCTCGGAAGCGTCCTTCGCCCACCTGTGCGGTGCTGCCCCGCTGTCGGCCTCCTCCGGCCGCACCAACCGGCACCGCCTCAACCGGGGCGGCGACCGACAGGCCAACCGGGCCCTGCACACGATCGCCCTGGTCCGCATGCGCCACGACCAGCGCACCCGGGAGTACGTCGCCAGACGCACCGCCGAAGGCATGACCAAGAAGGACATCATGCGCTGCCTGAAACGGTTCGTCGCCCGCGAGGTCTACCGGCATCTACCCCACCCTCACATCACCGCTGACCAGTTCAAGCAAGCCGCTTGACGATCTATAGGAGCTTC
>NZ_JBIRPZ010000043.1:0-1520 GCF_044332925.1 Streptomyces sp. NPDC021212 | reverse complement strand
GAGCATCCGTTGCTGGGTGCGGCGGTGTCGTTGGCCGACTCGGACGGTGTGGTGTTCTCCGGTCGCCTGTCGGCGGGCTCGCATCCGTGGCTGGCCGACCACGTGGTGATGGGTCGCGTTCTGGTGCCCGGTACGGCGTTCGTGGAGCTGGCGATCCGGGCCGGTGACGAGGTCGAGTGTGACCGCGTCGAGGAGCTGACGCTTGCCGCACCTCTGGTGCTGCCGGAGCAGGGCGCGGTGCAGATTCAGGTGTTCGTCGGTGAACCTGACGACTCTGGCCACCGTTCGGTGAAGATCTTCTCCCGGCCGGATGACTCCGATGAACAGCCGTGGGTCCAGCACGCCACGGGCGTCCTCGCGGCGGCGGACGAGCTGCCCGGCGTTGGGTTCGATGCCGCGGTGTGGCCGCCGGTGGGCGCCGAGCCGGTCGATCTGGACGACTTTTATGAGAACCGGGCCGAGGCCGGCTTTGAGTACGGCTCGGTGTTTCGGGGGCTGACGGCTGCTTGGCGGCGCGGTGATGCGGTGTTTGCCGAGGTTGCGCTGCCAGAAGAGGTTGCGCCCGGTGGGTTTGGTGTGCATCCCGCTCTGCTGGACGCGGTATTGCACGCGGCGGTGTTTGCAGGTGGCGACGAGGGCGCCGAGAACGGGGTGCTGCCGTTTTCCTGGGAGGGTGTGTCGTTGTTCGCCTCGGGGGCGACGACGGTGCGTGCTCGGTTGTCGTACGGCGGGCGGGAAGCGATCAGCATCGCGGTCTCGGATACGGCAGGCGCGCCGGTCGCTTCGGTGGACGGTCTTCTGGTCCGCCCGGTAACGGCCGCACAGTTCGGTGATGGCCAGATGGTCGGCCGGGATTCGTTGTTCCGGGTGGAGTGGATCCCGGTGGCTGAGGGGACGGACGCTGGGCCGTCGGTGGTTGCGGTGGTCGGTCCGGACGGCGGTCTGAGTGGCGGATTGCGGGATGCGGGGATCTCGGTAGTGGGGTGCGCGGATCTGGCCGCGTTGGCTGTGGCTGAGGCCCCGGTGCCGGATGTGGTGTTGGCCGAGGTGGAGGTGGAGCGGCCCGGTGACGGGGTGGTGGATTCCGCCCACGCCACGGTGGCGCAGGCCCTGGGCCTTGTCCAGGGGTGGTTGGAGGAGGAGCGGTTCGCAGCGTCTCGTCTGGTCGTGGTGGCACGTGGTGCTGTCAACGATCTGGCGGCGGCCTCGGTATGGGGTTTGCTGCGGTCGGCACAGTCGGAGCATCCGGACCGGATCACACTGCTGGACCTTGGTGACGGTGCCGTGTCCGGGGCGGTGTTGTCGCGCGCGTTGGCGCAGCCCGAGCCGGAGCTGATGGTTGGTGATGAGGAGGTCTTGGCCCCCCGGCTGACGCGGATACCCGTTCCAGAGTTGCCTGCGGCGTCATGGGAGCCGTGCGGCACGGTGTTGGTCACGGGTGGTACGGGTGGTCTGGGTGCGGTGGTGGCGCGGCACCTGGTGGCCGAGCACGGCGTACGGGACCTGCTCCTGCTGTCCCG
>NZ_JBIRPZ010000042.1:0-2809 GCF_044332925.1 Streptomyces sp. NPDC021212 | reverse complement strand
CGCTCATGTCTTCGATGCTGGATGATTTCCGTGCCGTTGCGGAGGGTCTGGAGTTCGGTGAGCCGGTGATTCCGGTGGTGTCGAATCTGACCGGTGCCCTCGCCACGGCGGGGGAGTTGTGTTCGCCGGAGTACTGGGTGCGGCATGTGCGGGAGACCGTACGGTTCGCCGATGGCGTTCGGGCGTTGTCGGAGGCCGGGGTGGGGACGTTCCTGGAGCTGGGCCCGGACGGTGTGCTCTCGGCCCTGGTCCGGGAGTCGGCACCGGACGTAGCCGAGGTCGTTCCTGCTCTTCGTAAGGATCGTGGCGAAGAACTGGCTTTGGCGACCGGTCTGACTCGTCTGCACGTGACCGGCGTGGACGTGGACTGGCGGGCGTTCTTCACGGGTACCGGTGCGCGCCGGGTCGAGCTGCCTACCTATGCTTTCCAGCGGCAGCGGTATTGGCCTGCGGCTGTGGCTGCTCCGGGCGATGTGCGGGCCGCCGGCCTGGTCTCGGCTGAGCATCCGTTGCTGGGTGCGGCGGTGTCGTTGGCCGACTCGGACGGTGTGGTGTTCTCCGGTCGCCTGTCGGCGGGCTCGCATCCGTGGCTGGCTGATCACGTGGTGATGGGTCGCGTTCTGGTGCCCGGTACGGCTTTCGTGGAGCTGGCGATACGGGCCGGTGACGAGGTCGGGTGTGACCGCGTCGAGGAGCTGACCCTGTCCGCGCCATTGGTTCTGCCGGAGCGCGGGGCTACGCAGATCCAGGTGCGGGTGGGGGCCGCAGATGATGATGGGCAACGCGCTCTCACCGTTCACGGGCGGCCCGAGCATGTGGTGGACGCGCCCTGGACCCAGCACGCGTCGGGTGTGCTGGCCGCCAGTGGAATAGGCCGGGTGGACGTCGGATTCGACGCGGCTGTATGGCCGCCGTACGGCGCCGAACCGGTCGATGTCAGCGACCGCTACGAGCGGCTTGCGGAGATGGGTTTCGACTACGGGCCGGTGTTCCGAGGTCTCCGGGCGGTGTGGCGGCGCGGTGATGTGGTGTTTGCCGAAGTTGGACTGCCGGAGGAGGTTGAAGCCGGCGAGTTCGGCCTCCATCCAGCTCTGCTGGACGCGGTATTCCAGGCGGTGGGGTCGGCGGGATCCGGCAACGACAATCCGGACCTGGAGAGTGCGTCGCTGCCGTTCTCCTGGGACGGCGTGTCGCTCTACGCTTCCGGTGCCGCGACTGTGCGGGCGCGGCTGTCTCGCACCGGCCAGGGGGCGGTCTCGGTCGCGATCGCGGACACCGATGGCGAACTTGTCGCTTCCATCGATTCTCTCGCTACTCGCCCGATAGCCCCAGGACAGCTGGGCGACGCGGCTTCCGGGGCGGGTAGTGACTCGCTGTTCCGTATCGACTGGGCTCCCCTGCCGTCCGGGTCAGTTGAGACCGGAGCCGCTGCGGTTGCGGTGGTTGGCGCGGGAGAGGCCTTTGCCGCCGCGCTTCGGGACGCGGGTACCGAGGTCCGGGTGTATGCGGATCTGGCGGCTCTGTCCGCAGCGGATGGGTCGGTGCCGGACGTTGTGTTGGTTGCGCTGCCCGGTGCGCGGTCCCAGAACGAAGTGGTGGACACTGTCCACGCGAGTGCTGCTTCCGCCCTGGAGCTGGTGCAGGACTGGCTGGTGGAGGAGCGTTTCGCCCGGTCCCGGTTGGTGGTGGTGACCCAGGGTGCCGTCACCGCGCGGAACGCCGACGACCTGGCGGTGGCGTCGGCGTGGGGTTTGGTGCGGTCGGCGCAGTCGGAGCATCCGGATCGGATCACGTTGCTGGACCTTGGCGACGGTGCCGTGTCGGGGGCGGTGTTGTCGCGTGCGTTGGCCCAGTTCGAGCCGGAGTTGGCGGTTCGGGAGGGGCGGTTGGTGGTGCCACGGTTGGCACGGGTGGGTGTGTCCGATGCTGTGGTGCGGGTGTGGGATGGACCGGGCAGCGTGTTGGTCACGGGTGGTACGGGTGGTCTGGGTGCGGTGGTGGCGCGGCACCTGGTGGCCGAGCACGGCGTACGGGACCTGCTCCTGCTGTCCCGGCGGGGGATGGCTTCGCCGGGTGCTGGGGACCTGGTCGCCGAACTCGCCGGATTGGGTGCCCGCGCCGAGGTGGTGGCCTGTGATGTGGCCGATCGTGATGCGCTGGCCGAGGTGCTGGCGGGGCATGAGGTGTCCGCGGTGGTGCACAGCGCCGGGGTGCTGGACGACGGCGTCATCGGTGCGCTGACTCCGGGGCGTGTCGATGCGGTGTTGCGTCCGAAGGTGGATGCGGCGTGGCATCTGCACGAGTTGACGCAGGACATGGATTTGTCTGCGTTCGTGGTGTTCTCCTCCGCGGCGGGCACGTTCGGCAGTGCGGGTCAGGGGAGTTACGCGGCGGGTAATGCGTTCCTGGACGCGTTGGTGCGGTACCGGCGGGACCGGGGGCTGCCGGGCGTGTCGCTGGCCTGGGGGCCCTGGGAGCAGGCCGACGGCATGGTCGGTGAGCTGAGCGCCGCCGATCGGGAGCGGATGCACCGCTCGGGATTCCCGCCGTTGTCCGTTGAGCAGGGTGTGGCGCTGTTCGATGCTGCGGTGGGTGCGGGGGAGCCGGTGGTGTTGCCGGTGCGGCTGGATCTGCCGGCGCTGCGGGCTCGTGGTGAGGTGTCGCCTCTGCTGCGCGGTCTGATCCGTACGCCCTTCCGCCGTGCCGCTGCTACCGGGCTGGCGCAGCGGCTCAGCGGGCTGGGTGAGGTCGAGCAGGGGGAGGTGCTGCTGGACCTGGTGCGCAGTCAGGTGGCCATGGTGCTCGGGCA
>NZ_JBIRPZ010000041.1:0-3388 GCF_044332925.1 Streptomyces sp. NPDC021212 | reverse complement strand
ACCGGGAACGACGAAAGCCCATCACCACCCGAAACCAACATCTCCCACAAACCCTCAGGAGAGACCACACCACCCGGAAACCGACACCCCATACCGACAACCGCGATCGGATCTTCGGCGTCGTCGGACGCATGAGGGGGAGCCTGCGGCGAGGGGGCGATGTCCGGCCCGGGGATCTCCCCCACCACCTGTTCGCGCAGGAACCCTGCCAGCGCGGAGGGGGTCGGGTGGTCGAAGACCAAAGTGGCGGGCAGCGGCAGGGCGGTGGCGTTGGTCAGCCGGTTGCGCAGGTCGACCGCTGTGAGGGAGTCGAAGCCGAGGTCCTTGAACGCTCGGCCGGGGTCGATCGTCGCGGACGAGGAGTGCCCGAGCACGGTGGCGACCTGGGACTGGACCAGTGTCAGCAGCATCCGGTCCTGCTCGGCCGCCGAACGGCCACGCAGCCGCCGTGCCAGCTCGCCGTCGTCCCCGGCTCCGAGATCGGCGGCGGGGGTACGCGCAGCGGCCACCTCGGGCAGATCGCCGATCAAGGCGCTGGGGCGGGTGAATGTCATGGCGGCCGCGAAGCGTTCCCAGTCGACGTCGACCACGGTCTGGCACACCCGGCCGCCACCGAGCACCTGCTGCAGGGCTGCGATGGCCAGGTCCGGGTCCAGCACGCGCACACCCAGTCGGCGGAAGTGCTCCGCCGCCACGCCGTCGGCGGCCATGCCATCGCCGCCCCACGGCCCCCAGGCCACCGACGTGGCCGCCAGCCCCAGACCGCGGCGGTGTTGCGCCAGAGCATCCACGTATGCGTTGGCGGCGCCGTAGGCCGCCTGACCCACGTTCCCCACCACACCGGCGATGGACGAGAACAGGACGAAGGCGTCGAGGTCACGATCGGCCGTCAGGTCGTGCAGATGGCGCGCGGCGTCCGCCTTCGCCGCCAGCACGCGTGCCAGCCGCTCCGGGGTCAGCCCCTCCACCACACCGTCATCGAGGATCCCGGCAGTGTGAACGATTCCGGTCAGCGGTGCCTCTTCCGGGATGCCGTCCAGCACCGCCCGTACGGCCTCGCGGTCGCCGACGTCACAGGCCGCGAACGCGACTTCGGCGCCCAAGTCGGCCAGCTGGCGGCGCAGTTCCTCCGCGCCGGGCGCCTCGGCACCCCGACGGGACACCAGCAGCAGGCGCGCAGCACCGCGAGCAGCCAGCCAGCGGGACACCAGCCCGCCCAGGGCACCCGTACCACCGGTCACCAGCACCGTGCCACGCGGCTCCCAGCTCTCTCCCCGCGCGGCACCGGCCCCGTCCCGTACCAGCCGGGCCGCGAACACACCCGAAGGCCGTACGGCCACCTGATCCTCGCCACCGGGCGCCGCGAGCACGGACACCAGCCGCGTCAAGCTGTGCTCGTCGGCGTCCTCCGGTACATCGACCAGACCGCCCCACCGCTCCGGCTGCTCCAACGCCACCGTCCGGCCCAGTCCCCACAACTGAGCTCCCACCGGATTCAGCAGCCGCTCGCCAGAAGCCACCGACACCGCCGCACGCGTCACACACCACACACGTGCCGCGATGCCGGAATCCCCCAGCGCCTGCACCAAGGTCAACGTCGTGGCGGTCGAGCCCGCCAAGGACACGACCCCCATCACCGTCTCGGTGTCCTCGGCTCGGATCTTCGCGGCCAGGGACTCGCGCGTATCGTCGGCGGCCACCGGCACGACGGTCGTCCGAGCGCCCGCGACTCGCAGCCTCCGCACGCACTGGTCCGTGAAGTCGTCGTCCGCCCGGTCCGGGACGGCCACCAGCCAAACGCCCCGCAACCGGTTCGTCGCCGCCACGGTCACGGGCTTCCACCGCACCCGGTACAACCAGCCCGAGAGCAGCGACTCCTCGCGGTGCCGCAGGCGCCAGTTCGAGAGCACCGGCAGCACGGTGTCCAAAGGCGCGGCCGGCTCCACCCCCAACTGTCCGGCCAGGGACTCCGCATCGCCCTGTTCGACCAGGTCCCAGAACCGCTGTTCGGTCCTGCCGGACTCCACGGCCGCTTCCGCCGGAAGCTCCCGGTCCGGCAGCCAGAACCGCTGCCGCTGGAAGGCGTACGTCGGCAGATCCACCCGCTGGGCGCCGGTCCCGGCGAACACGGCGGCCCAGTCGACCCGCGCTCCGCGGACGAACAGCTCCGACACCGCCGCCATGAGCGTCTCGGGCTCGGGGCGGCCCTTTCGTAGCGCTGACACTGCCACAGCGGTGTCCGCCTCGGACCGAGCCAGCCCGGTGAGCACCGGATCGGGGCCGAGCTCCAGCAGCCGGGACGCTCCCTGTTCGGCCGTCGCGGTCGTCAGCGCGGCGTGAAAACGCACCGGCCGGTGCACCTGGCGGACCCAGTACTCCGGGGTAGCCCACTCCTCTGTGGTCACCGGCTCGCCGGTGACCGTGCTGATCGCTCGCGTATGGGGATCGTGGTAGGTGATCCCGGCGGCGACCTGGGCGAACTCGTCGAGCATCGGCCGCATCAGGGGCGAGTGGAACGCGTGACTCACGCGCAGCCGGGAGACGCGGCACCCTCGCCCGCGCGCGATGTCCATCGCTTGCGCCACCATGTCCTCGGCACCGGAGATCACGGTCGCCGAGGGGCCATTGACGGCGGCGATCGCGACCTGGCCTGCTCCGGCGAGGCCGTTCAGGATTTCCAGCACGTCGGTCTCGGTGGCCTGGATGGCGGCCATCGCGCCCCCGCCAGGCAGGGCTTGCATCAAACGGGCCCGGGCGGCGACCAGCCGCGCGGCGTCGGCCGATGCGAACACCCCGGCCGCGTAGGCGGCGGCGAACTCACCGATCGAGTGGCCGAGCAGCAGGTCCGGCCGCATACCCCACGAGCGCAGCAGCTCCACGAGCGCGACCTGCACCGCGAACAGGGCGGGCTGGGCATAGCCGGTACGGTCCAGCAGGTCCGCCTCGGCGGAGCCCTCGGCTGCGAACAGTACGTCCCGCAGTGGGGCATCGAACCCGGCGGCGCCTTCCAGTTCGGTGTTCAGGTGGCCGCACACCTCGTCCAGGGCTTGGGCGAACGCCGGGAACCGGTCGTAGAGTTCGCGGCCCATGCCGATGCGCTGGCTGCCCTGCCCGGTGAACGTCCAGGCCGTCCGGCCCTTGCTGACCGCTCCGGTCACCACGAAGGTGTCCGGGTCGGCCGCCTCGGTCTCGTCGGCCTCGGCGGACAGCACCGTCCCGTCGGACAGGCGAATCATGCCGGTGTGCAGGGCCGCCCCGTGGGTGCCGAGTACGACGGCGCGGTGTTCCAGGGCCGCGCGGGTCGTCGCCAGCGAGAAGCCCACGTCGACCGGGGATCGATCCTGCGGTCCCCGCTCATCGAGGAAGCATGCGAGGCGGCCTGCCTGTG
>NZ_JBIRPZ010000040.1:0-4497 GCF_044332925.1 Streptomyces sp. NPDC021212 | reverse complement strand
CGCGAGGTCTACCGGCATCTACCCCACCCTCACATCACCGCTGACCAGTTCAAGCAAGCCGCTTGACGATCTATAGGAGCTTCACCCACTCAGTCTCTAGGAACGGTGAACTGGGGAATCAGGCGCATGCAGAAGACCCCGGCCTTGGGTTGAGCAGATTGGTCCCCACCCCCGCCCGGAACGCCGCCCACCGCCCCCGCGGCATCGATCCGTCCACCGGCTCCGCACCCTCCGGCTCCGCCTCCGCCGCCGCCCGCCGCGACCGCCCGCGCCGACGCCCCCAGCCACACCAGATAGGCCGCCCCCGCCACCCGCAGCGTGTCGTACGCCACACGCGAGGCCGGGGGCAGCGCCGTCAGCCCGACCGCCGTCGCGAACCCCCACACCAGACAACCGGCGAGAATCCCGAGCGACGCGGCCAGCCCGGCATTCCGCCCATGGGCCACCGACGTTCGCAGCACGAGCAGCGTGTCCAGCCCCGGAGTGACATTGATGAGCGCGGCGACGCCCGCGAAGGCAAGGGCTGAGGTGAACATGCCCGCAGGCTAATCCCCCACAAGCAAAACCCCCGCCGGATTTTCCCGGCGGGGGCTTTGAGCTGCGGTGGACCTGAGGGGATTTGAACCCCTGACCCCCTCGATGCGAACTACGCTGGGGGTGGTCGCTGAGGTCTGCCGGGCTGGTCAGTCGGTCGGCTGTGGTTGGTGGCGGTGGGCTGCGGTCGCGGTGGTTGCTGTACCTCACTGCTGTACGGCACCCATGACCTACCGCTCTTCAGGCCGCGCCTGGGCCAGACTGGGCCTGGCCGTGGGGTGCTTGGGGGTACTCGGTTGTTCGCCGTTGTCTGCTTACCGGCTCGTCATGACGAGGGATAGTACGTGGGGGCAGGATTGGCGCCGCAGCGCTTTCAAAAGAATTCATTTCACGGAATTTCAGCACTGAGTCGAGACTAGCCGCCCACACTCAGCGAACGGCTATCCTGTTAACGCCAATTTGCTCTTTATATAGCTCCAACAGGTGCACCGAACCAAGCACCACAGACATCGTCTCGGCATAGGTATTTGCAAGGGATTTTGCCGCAAGGACACGCCCGGGCTTATTGAGGGATGGAAGATTGAAATCCCATTCGCTCTTTCGCTTAACCTTCATATTACTCCAAAACCAACCACTCCAGGAGTTATGAAGATACCGGTCGTTCGGATTCCAGTCGCATACGTCATTCAATCCCACAGCATACTCTCTATACTTGCCGCCATTTCCGTTATAGAAAGTCATAAATACGTAACTATTCGCAGTGCCCCGGCTCCCCACTCTGAGCTTTTCCTCTTCAAATGGATCGGCCAGCATATCCGCCAGTGTACTCTTATTCAAGATCACTTTTTTGCGCATCGGGTTGTCGCCGGGGACGGTGATAATCGGATTGAAATCCTTGCTGCAGGATGTTATCGCGTACGCAACCACTACATCGCCCTTTGTCACGGCGTCTACCCAGTAATCCCGCCGCTGAAAACTGTTCTGCACAAACCCCGCACTCAATGACGACCGGTAGGATGGCTGGCCAAGTTGTTCACGGAATTTATCAAATATGTAACCGGCGCGAAGTTTTGAAAGTCGTCCATATTCTTCTCGCCTCCAGTCATCGCCAAAATGGCTGTCATACCAGCCATTAGCAACGTGTATCGCTCCCCATATCGCGCCGACTGCTGTTATAAGGTTCGCCAAACATAGCAGAATGACGTTGATAGTGTTGCGCCTACTGAATCTATCGATCTTCTCTCCCAACGTCTCTTCTACTGCTTCGTTTTCATTACTCGTAGAATCCGGCATACCCCGATGGAACTACGTCGCGCCTGGTAACGCATCTTTAGCTAGTCCGAACAGGGCATCGTTGTGTTCAAGGTGGTCCCAGCACGTCGCTGCTGTACAGCATTCGCTGACCAGCGCTTGGGGAGGTCGTCACGCCAGTGCGGTGATCAGCCTCTCGGTGCCTCGCCTGAGCCCACCCGGTGCGCGGAAGAGTCTCGCGATACGGGGATGTACCCCCTTATTGCCGTCAACGACTGCCGTCACGCAACCAGTCCACCGGGCAACAACCCCCGACTTCAGATCCCTTGGTCCGTAGATCAAGCAGGAACCTGGGGCCCCCTCGGTCGCAGGTGGTCATTACGCAGCGCTCCTGCTCCGTCGGGTTGCTGCCTTCTCTTCCCTATCCAGGATCTTCGCCGCTGTTTTCTACTTCAGCAGGCAACCTATCGGGCGAACCATCCGCAAGAAATTCCCTCAATTCACCATAGAGTGGATTTACGGCGACCTCAAATACCGTCAACTTCTTTGTGGCTAATAGCCTGCGGATTTGAGCGATAGCCTCCTCTTTATTGTCAAGTAGCACACTCTTACAGTGCGAATATTCGACGGCGAGCCCGGTGACATCCCAGGACTCTACCTCGTCCTTGATTTCATCGAGGCCGAATAGCGCTTTCCGGGCAACCCAAGAAGACACTTGGGCCTGAATCCTCTTGACCCGGGGAGGATTGCAGCGCATCGAATACTCAGAGAGAGCGATAACCGTTCTCCAAGACTGCGACATGGTGCTGCGATAGATATCCATTTGAATGCTACCCAAGAAAAAAGATTCGTCGCGCTTATGCATCCTGCACCCGACGGCGACAGAGAGTAGCCTGCCCAACGCTATTAGCTCTTGGAGGAATCGGGACAGGTACTCCTCGCCTACGTTGAGCCTCTCGCCCGTTTGAGCGCCCCAGTCTCGGCGGGCGTCAAGCTTTTTCAGAGCTCCCAGGTAAAGCTGGTTGACCACTCCGTCGGCATGAACCATGAGGTTGCGCCTAGCAAAGCCTTCACGGATAACCATCCAGTCTACAGGGAGGTTCGACATGCACAGCCCACCACTTGCCTGTTTGATCCATTTATCCCAGCCATCTATACTTTCGTGCAGAAGTTTTGAAACCTGCCTCTCAATGAGAAATTCTTGGGCGTCGCTGAGCGAATCGAATTCACTCAGCTGCTGCAGGGTAAATCCGTGGTCAGATTCTTTGAAGGCGGCTCGATTAACCTTCAGGATTGCGCGCGCGATGCAACCAAAAAGGATTTCAAAGCCAGAAATAGAAGAGACCAGAAGGGAATTCCTCAGCAGCTGGTGCTGTGGGTCGGCACTGAGGAATCTAGATGAATAGGCAATCATGTGGTTAAGGGCGGCCCCCGCTGAGCCCCGTACTTTTAGGGTGAATGGCTTGACGCTACCCCCTTTCTCGCTGTGATCGACGTACTCCAGGATACCCTGAGCTAACTTCCTGGCGATGCGACTGAACTCATCTAGGTCCTCTGCGGACAGATGTTTGTAAACCTCTTCGAGGGAATCCATCCCATGAGGATCTGCCTTCGCCTCCATCTCAGGAATCACGCCGTGGTTGATCTCTGCGATCGATGTAGCCTGCGCGACAAATTGGTCGGCAGCGCGTACCAGTTCGTAACTCCATACGCTGGAATTGGTCTGTGAATCAGCGTTGATTTTCATCCCCTCCACGCTTCGGTGTGTGACGGTTTCTCGCAACTGGAAGGCTAGCGCTAGGCGACGCCTCGGGCAGGGCATTTATCTGAACTGGGCGAACCGCAGGTCGGCACAGTCATATGCGCCACACACTCCCTGTCTCAGCGAGTAGCTTCCGTCGCGACCACCACATAGGTCTGGACCCAACGGGCAGGCCCGGGGAGCGGTACCCGAGCCGGACGGCGGGTGGTGGTGAAAATGCCAGCCACACCCGGCAACTCGCGCTCCACTTGGCCTACCCTGCTCACCATGATCCGAGCTGTGGTTTTCGATGTCGGTGAGTGCCTGGTCGACGAGACGCGCGAGTACGGCACGTGGGCGGATTGGCTGGGGGTGCCCCGGCACACGTTCGCGGCGATGTTCGGCGCGGTGATCGCTCAAGGCCGGGACTATCGAGAGACGTTCCAGGTCTTCCGCCCTGGCTTCGACCTGTACGCGGAGCGGGAGAAGCGGGCGCAGGCGGGCCAGCCCGAGCACTTCGACAACAACGACCTGTACGCGGATGTCCGGCCGTCGCTGACGGCGCTGCGGGACGCCGGTCTGTGGGTGGGTATCGCGGGCAACCAGACCGTGCGGGCCGGGGGCATACTGCGCTCGCTCGACCTCCCGACCGACTTCATCGCCACGTCCGATGACTGGGGCGTGTCCAAGCCCGATCCTGCGTTCTTCTCCCACGTGGCAGACGCAGCCCCCTGCCCGGCCGAGGAGATCCTTTACGTGGGTGACCGGCTGGACAACGACATCCGCCCGGCGGACAAGGTGGGCATCAAGACGGCGCTCATCCGGCGCGGACCGTGGGCCACCATCCAGTGGGACGACCCGGAAGCCGTCGCGGTGCCGACCTTCCGCGTGCACAGCCTCGCCGAGTTGCCGGGGCTGGTCGCCGGGCTCAACGCTGAAGAGCGCTGACGGTCGTTCCCCATCCGTACATC
>NZ_JBIRPZ010000039.1:3502-4898 GCF_044332925.1 Streptomyces sp. NPDC021212 | reverse complement strand
CTGAGGACAAGCCCTCGGCCTATTAGTACCAGTCAACTCCACCGGTCACCCGGCTTCCATATCTGGCCTATCAACCCAGTCGTCTACTGGGAGCCTTAACCCCTCAAAGGGGGTGGGAGTCCTCATCTCGAAGCAGGCTTCCCGCTTAGATGCTTTCAGCGGTTATCCCTCCCGAACGTAGCCAACCAGCCATGCCCTTGGCAGGACAACTGGCACACCAGAGGTTCGTCCGTCCCGGTCCTCTCGTACTAGGGACAGCCCTTCTCAAGACTCCTACGCGCACAGCGGATAGGGACCGAACTGTCTCACGACGTTCTAAACCCAGCTCGCGTACCGCTTTAATGGGCGAACAGCCCAACCCTTGGGACCGACTCCAGCCCCAGGATGCGACGAGCCGACATCGAGGTGCCAAACCATCCCGTCGATATGGACTCTTGGGGAAGATCAGCCTGTTATCCCCGGGGTACCTTTTATCCGTTGAGCGACGGCGCTTCCACAAGCCACCGCCGGATCACTAGTCCCGACTTTCGTCCCTGCTCGACCCGTCGGTCTCACAGTCAAGCTCCCTTGTGCACTTACACTCAACACCTGATTGCCAACCAGGCTGAGGGAACCTTTGGGCGCCTCCGTTACCCTTTAGGAGGCAACCGCCCCAGTTAAACTACCCACCAGACACTGTCCCTGATCCGGATCACGGACCCAGGTTAGACATCCAGCACGACCAGAGTGGTATTTCAACAATGACTCCACACTGACTGGCGTCAGCGCTTCACAGTCTCCCACCTATCCTACACAAGCCGAACCGAACACCAATATCAAGCTGTAGTAAAGGTCCCGGGGTCTTTCCGTCCTGCTGCGCGAAACGAGCATCTTTACTCGTAATGCAATTTCACCGGGCCTATGGTTGAGACAGTCGAGAAGTCGTTACGCCATTCGTGCAGGTCGGAACTTACCCGACAAGGAATTTCGCTACCTTAGGATGGTTATAGTTACCACCGCCGTTTACTGGCGCTTAAGTTCTCAGCTTCGCCCCACCGAAATGGAGCTAACCGGTCCCCTTAACGTTCCAGCACCGGGCAGGCGTCAGTCCGTATACATCGCCTTACGGCTTCGCACGGACCTGTGTTTTTAGTAAACAGTCGCTTCTCGCTGGTCTCTGCGGCCACCACCAGCTCACACTGCAAGAGTGATCACCAGCAATGGCCCCCCTTCTCCCGAAGTTACGGGGGCATTTTGCCGAGTTCCTTAACCATAGTTCACCCGAACGCCTCGGTATTCTCTACCTGACCACCTGAGTCGGTTTAGGGTACGGGCCGCCATGAAACTCGCTAGAGGCTTTTCTCGACAGCATAGGATCATCCACTTCACCACAATCGGCTCGGCATCAGGTCTCAGC
>NZ_JBIRPZ010000039.1:1674-3408 GCF_044332925.1 Streptomyces sp. NPDC021212 | reverse complement strand
ACGGCTACACCCTTACCCCGGGACAACCACCGCCCGGGCTGGACTACCTTCCTGCGTCACCCCATCACTTACCTACTACCACCTTGGACCGGCGGCTCCACCACTCCCCTCAACTCCGAAGAGATCAGGGCGGCTTCACGGCCTTAGCATCAGAGGATTCGATATTGGGCGCTTCAAAGCGGGTACCGGAATATCAACCGGTTGTCCATCGACTACGCCTGTCGGCCTCGCCTTAGGTCCCGACTTACCCTGGGCAGATCAGCTTGACCCAGGAACCCTTAGTCAATCGGCGCACACGTTTCCCACGTGTGTATCGCTACTCATGCCTGCATTCTCACTCGTGAACCGTCCACAACTACCTTCCGGCGCTGCTTCACCCGGCACACGACGCTCCCCTACCCACCACAGCAACCGTTAGGTCTCATGCTGCAGTGACACGACTTCGGCGGTACGCTTGAGCCCCGCTACATTGTCGGCGCGGAATCACTTGACCAGTGAGCTATTACGCACTCTTTCAAGGATGGCTGCTTCTAAGCCAACCTCCTGGTTGTCTCTGCGACTCCACATCCTTTCCCACTTAGCATACGCTTAGGGGCCTTAGTCGATGCTCTGGGCTGTTTCCCTCTCGACCATGGAGCTTATCCCCCACAGTCTCACTGCCGCGCTCTCACTTACCGGCATTCGGAGTTTGGCTAAGGTCAGTAACCCGGTAGGGCCCATCGCCTATCCAGTGCTCTACCTCCAGTAAGAAACACACGACGCTGCACCTAAATGCATTTCGGGGAGAACCAGCTATCACGGAGTTTGATTGGCCTTTCACCCCTAACCACAGGTCATCCCCCAGGTTTTCAACCCTGGTGGGTTCGGTCCTCCACGAAGTCTTACCTCCGCTTCAACCTGCCCATGGCTAGATCACTCCGCTTCGGGTCTTGAGCGCGCTACTAAACCGCCCTATTCGGACTCGCTTTCGCTACGGCTTCCCCACACGGGTTAACCTCGCAACACACCGCAAACTCGCAGGCTCATTCTTCAAAAGGCACGCAGTCACGACGCAGAGAACGAATCTCTGCGCGACGCTCCCACGGCTTGTAGGCACACGGTTTCAGGTACTATTTCACTCCGCTCCCGCGGTACTTTTCACCATTCCCTCACGGTACTATCCGCTATCGGTCACCAGGGAATATTTAGGCTTAGCGGGTGGTCCCGCCAGATTCACACGGGATTTCTCGGGCCCCGTGCTACTTGGGTGTCGCACAAGCAAGTTGCTGACATTTCGGCTACGGGGGTCTTACCCTCTACGCCGGGCCTTTCGCATGCCCTTCGCCTACATCAACAATTTCTGACTCACCCAGCCGCCGGCAGACGACTGAAGTACGATCCCACAACCCCGCATGCGCAACCCCTGCCGGGTATCACACACATACGGTTTAGCCTCATCCAGTTTCGCTCGCCACTACTCCCGGAATCACGGTTGTTTTCTCTTCCTGCGGGTACTGAGATGTTTCACTTCCCCGCGTTCCCTCCACACTGCCTATGTGTTCAGCAGCGGGTGACAGCCCATGACGACTGCCGGGTTTCCCCATTCGGACACCCCCGGATCACAGCTCGGTTGACAGCTCCCCGGGGCCTATCGCGGCCTCCCACGTCCTTCATCGGTTCCTGGTGCCAAGGCATCCACCGTGCGCCCTTAAAAACTTGGCCACAGATGCTCGCGTCCACTGTGCAGTTCTCAAA
>NZ_JBIRPZ010000038.1:0-6154 GCF_044332925.1 Streptomyces sp. NPDC021212 | reverse complement strand
TGCAACGCCACCAACGCCGACGAACACGCCGTATCCACCGTCACCGCAGGCCCTTCCAGACCCAACGCATAAGCCACACGACCAGAAATCACACTCGCCGCAGACCCCGTCCCCACGAAACCCTCGACCCCGTCCAGCCTGCCGCCCAACGTATGCAGATAATCCTGACCATTGGTCCCCACGAACACCCCGGTCGCCGAACCACGCAACGACAACGGATCAACACCCGCCCGCTCCAACGCCTCCCACGAGGTCTCCAACAACAACCGCTGCTGCGGATCCATCGCCAACGCCTCACGCGGCGAAATCCCGAACAACTCCGCATCAAACTCCGCCACATCCCGGACGAACCCACCCACACGCACATACGACGTCCCCGCACGACCCGGATCGGGATCGAACAGCCCCTCCAGATCCCAACCCCTGTCCACCGGGAACGACGAAAGCCCATCACCACCCGAAACCAACATCTCCCACAAACCCTCAGGAGAGACCACACCACCCGGAAACCGACACCCCATACCCACAATCGCGATCGGTTCGCTGGCGGCCGCGCGAAGCTGCTGGTTCCGCTGCTTGAGCGTGTTGGTCTCTTCCAGCGACTTCCGGAGCGCCTGGACGACCTTTTCGTACGGTGCACTCATCTGTTGTGACCCCGATCAATCCTGTTCGAAGGGTTCGTCGTCGCCGAGCGCCAGTTGTACGAGATCGTCGACGTCCAGCTCTGCGATCGCCCCCTCCTCCGCGGACTCCGCCCCTTCCGGCTCGTCCTCTCCGGAGGCGGCCAGCCGCACCAGGGCGTCCATCAGTCCCGCCGCGCGGAATCGGTCCAGGGGTACGGACGCCAGCGCGCGCCGCAGCCGCTCCTCGTCCAGACCGGGATCCGCGTCGTCGCCGTCGTCCGGGAACAGCTCGCCACGCAGATAGCCCGCGAGCGAGGCCGGGGTCGGGTGGTCGAAGACGAGCGTGGTCGGCAACCGCAGTCCGGTGGCCGCGGTGAGCCGGTTACGCAGATCCACCGCGGTCAGGGAATCGAAGCCGAAGTCCTTGAACGCGCGGTCCGCGTCGATCGCGGCGGCGGACGAGTGCCCCAGCACCACAGCGACCTGGGTCTGCACCAGATCCAGCAACGACTGCTCCCGCTCGGCCGCGGGCAGGTCCCGCAGCCGCCGGGTCAGCTCGCCGGCCCCCTCGGCGTCGGCGTCGGCGGTCGCGGTCAGCGCCGCGGCCGCCTCGGGCAGGTCGGCGATGAGCGCGCTGGGCCGGGCGAGCGTCAGCGAAGGCGCGAAGCGTTCCCAGTCCACGTCGGCGACGGTCGCGCAGGCCCGGCCGTCGGCGAGTACCTGGTCGAGGGCCGCCACCGCCCGCTCCGGGTCCAATACGCGAACGCCGGAGCGGCGGAACCGTTCCTCGGCCACCTCGTCGGCCGCCATCCCGTCGCCGCCCCACGGCCCCCAGGCCACCGATGTGGCGGGCAGTCCCAGGCCGCGTCGGTGTTGCGCGAGGGCGTCGAGGTGGGCGTTGCCCGCCGCGTACGCGGATTGGCCCGCGTTGCCCAGGACTCCGGCGATGGAGGAGAACAACACGAAGGCGTCCAGTTCCAGGTCCGCCGTCAGCTCGTGCAGATGCCGCGCCGCATCCGCCTTCGCGGCCAGCACACCGGCCAGCCGCTCCGGCGTCAGCTCGGTGATCACCCCGTCGTCCAGGACTCCCGCGGTGTGTACGACGCCGGTCAGCGGCGCATCCTCGGGCATGCCGTCCAGCACGGCGGCGAGGGCCCGTCGGTCGGCGATGTCGCAGTCGGTGACGGTGACCCGCGCACCGAGTTCGCACAGCTCCTGCCGCAGTTCCGCCGCGCCCGGCGCCTGTGCCCCACGCCGGGAGACCAGCACGAGGTGGTCCGCGCCACGCGAGGCCAGCCGACGTGCCACATGCGCGCCCAGGGCGCCGGTGCCGCCGGTGATGAGGACCGTGCCGTGCGGCTGCCAGCCGTCGCCGTCTCCCCGTGTGGTGTCGCGCGTCAGCCGGGCCGCGTACACACCGGAGGAGCGTATGGCGACCTGGTCCTCGTAGCCGTTCGTGTGGCCGTTCGTGTGGCCGTTCGTGCGACTCGCGGCGAGGACGGACACCAGGCGGGTCAGGCTCCGCTTCCCGATGTCCTCGGGAAGGTCGACCAAGCCGCCCCAGCGCTGCGGCTGTTCAAAGGCGACCGTCTTGCCCAGGCCCCACAGCTGGGCCTGGGCGGGGTTGGCCAACCGTTCGCCCGCTCCGACGGAGACCGCTGAGTGGGTCAGGCACCACAGGGGTGCTCCGGCCTCGGCGTCGGCCAATGCCTGCACCAGCGTCAGCGTCGTGGCGGTCGCGATGGGCACCGGTCCGTCGCCGGGTTCTTGCGCTTCGGCTTCGGCCCAGGCCAATAGGGACACCACACCGTCCGCCGAGGTCGCGCGGATCCGGTCGGCGAGTGCTTCGCGGCTCGTCGTGGCGGCGAGGGTCAGCACGGTGACCTCAGCCGCGCCGCCCGCCCGCAGAGCCTGTGCGCACTGCTCGGCCAATCCGTCCTGGGCGGCGGTCAGCCGCTCCGGCACTGCCAGCAGCCAGGTCCCCGACAGGCGGCCCGCACTCGGTACGGTCATCTGCTTCCAGACCACCCCGTAGCGCCAAGCCGACAGCGCCGACTGCTCCTGCTGCCGCTTGCGCCACGTCGACAGCATGGGCAGCACGGTGTCCAGCGGTGTGCCCGCGTCGACGCCGAGTTGGCCGGCAAGGGATGCCACATCGCCCTGCTCAACCAGATTCCAGAACCCGGCTTCGGCACCGCCGAGGCCCACCTCGGTTGTGGTCGCACGCTGGGTCTTGCGGTCCCGCAGCCAGAACCTCCGGCGCTGGAACGCGTACGTCGGCAGTTCCACCCGCTCGGCCCCGGTCCCGGCGAACACCGCCGCCCAATCGACCGTGGCCCCGCGTACGAACAGCTCGGCCACCGCCGTCAGCACGGTTTCGGGCTCGGCATGGCCCTCGCGCAATGCGGCCACGGAAAACGCGGTGTCCGCGCTGTCGGTTCCGGATCGGGTCAGTGCCGTCAGGACCGGGTCGGGCCCGATCTCCAACAGTCGGCCGGCGCCCTGCCCGCCCGTGGTCGCCTCGATCGCGTCATGGAACCGGACCGGCTGCCGGACCTGGCCCACCCAGTAGTCCGGGTTCGTCCAGTCCTTTTCGCCGACCGGCTCGCCGGTGACCGTGCTGACCGCTGGGAGAATCGGTTGCCGGTACGTGACGCTCGCCGCGATCTCGGCGAACTCCGCCAGCATCGGCTCCATCAACGGCGAGTGGAACGCATGGCTGACCCGCAGCCGCGACACCCGGCGGCCCCGCTCCCGCGCAGCGTCCATCACCTGCTCGACCGCATCCTCGTCACCGGAGATCACCACCGCGGTCGGCCCGTTCACCGCCGCGACCGCCGCCCGCTCGCTGTCGGGAAGTCCGTGCAGAATCCCGGCGACCTCGGTCTCGGTGGCTTCGATCGCCGCCATCGCGCCGCCCGAGGGCAGCGCCTGCATCAACCGGGCGCGTCCCGCCACCAGCCGGGCGGCGTCGCCCAGTTCGAAGACCCCGGCGGCGTAGGCGGCCGCCAGTTCGCCGATCGAGTGGCCCAGCACCACGTCCGGGCGCACTCCCCAGGAGCGCAGGAGGTCCACCAGCGCGGACTGGACGGCGAAGAGCGCGGTCTGCGCGTAGCCGGTTTGGTCCAGCCACTCCGCCTCGGCGGAACCCTCGTCGGCGAACAGCACATCGCGCACGGACACCTCGAACGCGGCGGTGCCTTCCAGTTCTGTGTCGAGGCAGTCGCAGACCTCGTCCAGGGTCCTGGCGAAGGCCGGGAACCGTTCATACAGCTCGCGGCCCATGCCGGGCCGCTGGCTGCCCTGGCCGGTGAACATCCAGGCCGTCCGGCCGTCGCCGACCACACCGGACACCACGGTGGCGTCGGTGGCCCCATCGGTGGCGTTGGTGGCATCGGTAGCTGTCGGGGCTGCGAAGGCCGCCGCCCTGACGCGCAGCGCATCGCGGTCGCGCCCCAGCACTACGGCGCGGTGGTCGAGCACGGCGCGGGTGGTCGCCAGCGACATTCCGACATCGACCGCGGCGGGGGAGTGCTCCTCGTACGCGCCGAGGAAGGCGGTCAGACGCCCGGCCTGCGCCCGCACCGCCTGTTCGCTCCGGCCGGACAGCACCCAGGGGACCAGCGGCAGCTCGGCCGACGGCCGGTCCTCCCGCTCGTTCGGACCGTCCCAACCCTCCGGCTCCGCAGCGACAGCCGGATCACCGGTCGGCGCTTCCTCGATGATGACGTGTGCGTTGGTCCCGCTGATGCCGAACGACGATACACCCGCCCGACGTGGCCGCTCACCACGCGGCCAGACACGGGCCTCGGTGAGCAGCTTCACCGCCCCGGCTTCCCAATCCACGTGGGACGAAGGCTCTTCCACATGCAGGGTCCGTGGCAGTCGCTGTGCCCGCAGCGCCATGACCATCTTGATCACGCTCGCCGCGCCGGCCGCGGCCTGGCTGTGCCCGATGTTCGACTTGATCGAGCCCAGCCACAGGGGATCCTGACCGTCACGGCCCTGGCCGTACGTCGCCAGCAGCGCCTGCGCCTCGATCGGGTCGCCGAGCGTGGTACCGGTGCCGTGGGCCTCCACCGCGTCCACTTCGGAGGTCGACAGGCGCGCGTTCGCCAGGGCCTGGCGGATGACACGCTGCTGGGAGGGGCCGTTCGGCGCGGTCAAACCGTTGGAAGCACCGTCCTGGTTGACCGCGCTCCCGCGCACGACCGCGAGCACCGGATGCCCCAGGCGTTGCGCGTCGGAGAGTCGCTCCAGTACGAGGATTCCGCCGCCCTCGGACCATCCGGTGCCGTCCGCGGCGTCCGCGAAGGACTTGCACCGGCCGTCCCCGGCCAGCCCGCCCTGCCGCGAGAACTCCACGAATATGCCTGGCGTGGCCATCACGGTCGCGCCTCCGGCGAGCGCCATGTCGCATTCGCCCGCGCGCAGCGCCTGGCACGCCAGGTGCAGGGCGACCGACGCGGACGAGCACGCCGTGTCCACCGACACCGCCGGGCCCTCCAGGCCCAGCACGTACGACAACCGGCCCGAGGCGATGCTCGGCGTGCTGCCGGTGAGCAGATATCCCTCGGTCTCCGTATCCGGTTCGTCCTCCTGGCCACTGGCGTAGCCGTTGGCCGACACACCCGCGAACACGCCGGTCTGGGAACCGCGCAGGGACAACGGGTCGATGCCCGCCCGTTCCAGGGCCTCCCACGAGGTCTCCAGCAGCAGCCGCTGCTGCGGATCCATGGCAAGGGCCTCACGCGGGGAGATCCCGAACAGCTCCGCATCGAACTCCGTGGCATCCTCCACGAACCCACCGACAGCCGCGATGTCGTCCAGCGCCCGCGTGTCCCAGCCACGGTCCACCGGCAGCGGCGACATCCCGTCACCACCGGAATCCACCAGCTCCCACAACGTCTCCGGCGAAGTCACACCACCCGGATAGCGGCAGCCCATGCCAACGATCACGATCGGCTCATCGACGGCACCCGCACGCACAGCCGGGCGCTCTTCCACCGCCTGCTCCTCGACCACGCCGAGCAGTTCCTCACGCAGATACCCGGCGAGGGAAGCAGGAGTGGGATGGTCGAAGACGATCGTGGCCGGCAGCTGAAGGTCAGTGACGGAGCTGAGCCGGTTACGCAGGTCCACAGCGGTCAGGGAGTCGAAACCGAGATCCTTGAACGCCCTGGTCGGGTCAACTGCCGCGACGGAGGCATGTCCGAGTACCCCGGCGACCGACGTGTGCACCAGATCCAGCAGCATGCGTTCCTGTTCATCCGCGGACAGCCCGAGCAGACGCCGGGCCAGCGCGCTGCCACCGCCAGTGGCGGACTGGCCTGCGGTGCGGCGCTGTTGGGGGGCGGCCGGGACGAGCGCCTTCAGCACACCCGGCAGACTGTCCCGCACCCCGGCCAGTGACGCGGTCCGCAGCGCGACCGGCACCGCGACCGGCTCGTTGACCTGCAAAGCGGTATCCAGCAGCGCCAGCCCGTCCCGCGTGGACAGCGGCGGGAACCCCTGACGCCGAAGCCGGTCGA
>NZ_JBIRPZ010000037.1:0-7128 GCF_044332925.1 Streptomyces sp. NPDC021212 | reverse complement strand
CCGTGGTACTCGTCCGCCACACCGTCCGCGGTGAAGTCGGACATCGCCGCCTTCACCTGGGCGTCGCGCGCCGTGATCACCTGCTCCAGACGCGCGACCACCGCCTGAATGTTGACCTGCGCGTCCCCAGAAGCACCCGTGTCGTACGAACGACGGTCATTGCCAGCAGCCATCAGTCACTCACTCCCCGTCAAGTCCCGCAAAGATCAGCGGCCGCCGAAGCGGGCCGCGTCGAAGTTGGCCGCAGACATCTGCTGCCGCGCGTTGTCGCCATGCTCCTGGTCGCCCGAGCTGAACGCCGTGTCCATGCCCGACTGACCACCGAGGATGCCCGACAGGGAGCTCTGCAGAGACGAGGCGATCTCGTCCGAGCGTGCCTTGAACGAGTCGAAAGCAGCCTTGCCCGACCCGTTGAACTTGCCCTCCAACGGCTCCGCCGCCTGCACCAGTTGGCGGATCAGCGTTCCCAGATCATCACTGGACCCACGCGACTTCGACTTCAGAGTCGACAGGACCTGCGATCCCATGTCGAACTTCATCTGGACTCCCCCTGCCAGGCTGAGCGGCTATATACGCAGGGTCCATATCTATCAAGGGCCGGATCGGCCCTGCAATGGGGGATGGCTGATTGTGACGCGTTCATGGCCGAGTCGTGCCGCTGAGGCGGCGCATGCCCGCGCCGGAGTGGCGGTCGCATCATCCCGATGTGAGCTGAACGTCGCCTTTGACCGCGGTGACGAACGAGGACCAACTGGACGCCGGGAAGAGCAGCGCGGGGCCGTGGGGGTTCTTCGAGTCGCGTACGGGGACGCCTGACGGATGGCCATCCATCACCTCGACGCAGCTGCCTCCCTCGTTGTTGCTGTAGGACGACTTCCGCCATCCCCTCGGCGGGGCCGCGGCCCCGGATATGCGCTCACCCATGATGTTCGTACTCCTTCGCGGTCGCCCTCATCAGGGCGAGTGACTCCTTCAGAGGCAGCGCATCGCCCAGCGCGAGAGCGTATGCGCCCCGGAGTTGTTCGACCAGTGCTGGGGAGTCGTGCAGCTTGCCGACGGACACCCCCTCGCTGTAGGCGGCCGGGGGCTGGTCCTGGAACCACATCAGCGACATCATGCTCGGCAGCAGAGGGTGGGCGCCCAGGCTGAACGGCAGGAGGTGGACGCGCACGCGGTCGCTTTCCGCCAGGCACACCATGTGTGTGATCTGCTCGGCCATGACCTCCGGGCCGCCGATCGGGCGACGCAGAACCGCCTCGTCCAGCAGGGCCCACACTACGGGCGTCACCGGGTCATCAAGGATCTTCGCCCGCTCAAGTCGGGTGACGACGAGCCGGTCACATTCCTCGTCACTCGGTGGGGGGAAGACAGAGCGCAGGACCGCACGTGCGTACCTTCCCGTCTGCAGGATGCCGGGTACGTAGGACAGCGCGAACTCCTGGATCACCGTCGCCTGCTGTTCGAGCTGCCGTGCTGCCTCGAAGTAGTCGGCGACCGCGGCCTCGTCCTGCGGCAGGAAACTGCTCAGCACATTGCCCGTGTTCAGGGCCTGGTCCAGTCGCCGTGCGTCCTCCTTGGACGGGATGCGGCGGCCTGCCTCGATGTGGGAGATGTGCGAGCGGGTCATGATCGCCGCGTCGGCCAGTTCCTGTTGGGTCATGCCCGCCGCTTCGCGCTGTTCCCTGAGCCAGTCGCCGTAGATGCTGCCCACCGGTCAACCTCCTTGCGACAGAACCCCTGTCACCTGCTGATTACTGGCGAGCCTAGCCCGACTCGTCTCACTGTGTGAGTGGATCGCTACACAGCGATGCATAGGGAAAGTCGATGACATGGAGGTAGCCGCGTGATCAGCCTGCCGGGCGGGGCCCGATTGCTCCCTTGGTCCACTGCGGAGGGCAAGCCCTGTTACGTGATCGGCGACGGGACCGGGTACGTGTCCCGCGTCGCCGACAACGTGGAGTGCGTGCAGCTCGGTATGGCCGCGGAACTCCTCGACCACGCCGCGGACATGCTCGGCGACCGCAGCGCCACCCCCGTACAGCTCCGCTACCTCGCCGCGCGCCTGACCGAGGCGCTGCGCGATGCGCACCGGATCGCCGAGAGCCGGGGCACCCGCCTGTCCGCCGTTACGCCCCCTTCGGATGGCGCATGAGGCCCTCGAAGTCCTGTCAGCCGGACAAGTACGTCGGGGTTCTCGGTAACCGGTGGTGCAGGGCAGGACGAAGGGGAGGAGCGGCAAGGGGAGGGGCGCGGTGCGCGAGGCCGCCGGGCATTCCTCACCTCTTCTATCTGTGCAGGACCCTTTGGATGGCCTGGCTCGCTCGCTGTGAATCCTCCGAACCCAATTTAACCGGTTCGAAGTTACGGGCATGCGCGTGTGCGAAGAAGTCATCTGGCACGGGAATCCCGTATTCGCGGACGAAGTATCCCCAGTACGTCGGCCATGCCCATTCTCTGTCAGTGGAGAAACCGAAGGGAACAATCATGCCCTTCGCGGGGTCGAGCGGGTCTTCGATGTTTCCGGCAGTCATCAACGCCTGAGACTCACTCAGGTACCGGGCCAACGGCTCACGCAGCGAGTGGTCCAGTCGATCGGACGCTTCTCGTAGCGAGATCTTCTCGAATCGTCCCAAATCTACCGTTTGGATTTCACAGAAAGCTGGCAAGATGCGCACGTAAACCTACCCATGGTCTATGAACCGACGAAGTCCGAGACGGCGGGGTGGAGATTCGCCTTGCCCTCGCCGATCAGGCTGGTGTGGCTGACCACTTTGTCGTCGACGAGTAGGGAAGAGGAAATCGCCGGGCACTGCTCAGGCAAAAAAATCCTCCGCGTCTGGGTCGACCACGCCGCTTAGGAATCGAGAGAACGCATCGAAGTCATTCTCCCCCAAGTAGTACCCTCCGGTGTGATGGAGATGGAATAATCGACCGTTTTCGTCCACCAGAATAATTCCACACTCGGATGATTCGTATCCGGCTGGGGAAAGTCCGACACCGAGCCCAAGTGCCAGCTCCTGGACGGCCCTCACGTCGCCGTCGTAACCGAATGTCGGATCCATGATCCAGGCGGATCGCTGCACCGTGGGATGGCCGAGAGTGAGCCAGCCGTAGGTGTGGAGGGCACGTTCCGCGGCCGGTACCGGTGGCAGGGAGACTCCTTGGCGCTCGGCGTCCTGCACGCGAATCTGTATGAGTTCTTCGGCGCGCTGTCCGATGTCGCGGCCCGGGGACCAGCCGTTCCGGGTCAGCCAGTCGTGCACGAGTTGATGTTCCATCAGCATGTCAGTAGCGGCCTGACAGCTCTTCCAGGGAGTCCAGGGAGGGGGCTTCTTGCGGAGTAGCTTCGGTGATCGTGCCGATTTCCGTTCGTGAGGGAAGTCGGGTCAGCCAGTCGAGAGCGGCTAGGGCGTCGAGCCCTTGCTCGTGCGCTGTTCTGAGGAGTAGGAGCCATTCCCTTCCAGCCTCGAATGCCTCGTCGCCGGCCGCTGTTCGGGGCTCGTAGCACGCGGCGTTGTCGCCGGTGGAAGCCCAGACGTAACCGATAGTCCGGCCCTCACGCTGAATGGTGAAGTACCGCACCGGGTGGTCGGTGATCTCTTCATAATCGTTTTCGGTCAGCGGTAGGTCGGCTCGGAGCCGACGGGATCGAGCCGGGACCTCGAAGGTTCCCCAGGAGTCGACATATGCGGTCCCCTTGACTATCGGGTCCTCGAAGCCGGTCTCCGTTGGGGTCGCGTGACGGTTCGGGTCGCCGGGGGTGGGCGCGCTTCCGAGTGCTGCCGAGATCTCCTCCAGGGCGGCGGCAAGCCTAGGGGCGTTTCGTGCGTGTACCGAGGCTTGCTCGCGTTCACGCGTATCCATGGTCAACCAGGCGTCGGAATACGTTTCCAACGTGACCACGATGAGATTGCGTTGCCAGATATCAACTGTGGCGACGAATAGTTGTTCTGCTCTGTGAGTAATTCCTGTTTCATGCCACAGGCCGGGGCACTGAACCCGAGCGCTGACGACGAGGTCACCCTCGCTTATTTCCACTTGGCCAACGGCGTCCGAAATGGTGGTTCCAGAAAGGAGCGAACCTGCATGCAGAATCTGATCCTGGACGTTCACCCAGGCATCCCTCATGTTGTCTCTGGGGCGTACCGAGAAGCTGATCCTTCCTGGCGCGACTGCCAGGTCGAACTTGGCCAGGATGCGCCAGATCGCAGTGGTGATCTCCACGGCGCGAGAAGGGCGGGCGTCGTCACGGCTTGGGGCGATCTCCCATGTCCAGTCGCCGATGGGGTCCGTGGTGATCACAGCATGTCCTTGGGGTCGGGCTTGCTCCCTGGCGGGATCGCGAGTATTCCGTCATCCAGACGTACGACAAAAGTGTTGCCCTTGCACCTGCCCTTGACGTCACGTTCGTCGTTACGGATGCACTCAACAGGTCATTGTTCGGCGCTAGGGTCGATTTCGGTGGTGGCTTCAATGAGTTGAGCCGGTTCGATGCCAAACAAACCTCAGTCAGCCGGGAGGCAGTGGCGAGGGCGCCCGCCTCAGCTCTTGCGCCAGTCCCTCGTGGGTTGCCCTTCCTCGTCCCACTGACGGTCTTTCAGTAGAGTCAGCCCGCCTTCATCGAACTCTTGTTCGGAGGCGAGTGTGCCGTTGGCGTGCCACTCGCGTGAAATGCCGACTGGGCGCCCCAGGCGGGCGGTGCCTTGGGAGCGGAGCGTGCCGTCCTTGTACCACTCGCGACTCGGACCGTGCTGGACACCGCCCACGTACGCGTCCAGGCTGACGAGCGCGCCTCCCAGTCGCTCCTCGACTTCACCGGTGAACAGTTCGCCCTGGTACAGCAGGCGTTGGCCGTAGTCCATGTCGACGTCGGGATCGTCGATGTCGATTCGTTTCACAGATTTTTCTGGACGTACTTTGCGATTTCAATGAGTTGAGGCTCGTTCTCGGCAGGCACTGCGTAGTTGCTTTCCCTAATTTGGGCAAGGAATTCTTCTGGGAGCTTTACGTGGTGGGTCCGGACATAGAACCAAAGATCGCCTCGCCATAGCCACTCGCCGTCAGTGTAGATTGAGTCGCCGCCGAGAATGGTCTTTCCGGAACCCAGTACGTCTTCGGAGGATCCCATGACGCTAAAGATTTCGTGTCCGGCCAGTAGGTATTCTGCAATTTTTTGGGCGTCTTCGTAGGGACTTACTGTGAGGCTGTCTTTAAGGCTTCCTGTGGGGGTCCCGAAAGATTGTGGCCAGAGCTCCTGGAAGAAGTCGGCGATTTTCATGTGGTGTTCCCCTCTCACTGCACCATGGGTAGGAAGGTTCGCCAGTATCCCCCATCAAAGATAGTCGGAGTCTGGCCGGGGCCAAGCCTGGAGCTTACGCCGACCTTGTTCGTCGGGGCCATCACGGGAACTCCCAGTTCGTTGGCAATTGACTGGGCTGCGGGGATGTCCAACGCGCCTTCCGCGGTCGTGCCTGTGTGGCAGGACACCAGTCGTACCGGTCCCCCGTCGTAGCTCGGGTTGGCGCGGATCGCCTCAGCGACATGTGTGGGATGAGTGTCTCCGGCTGTGAAACCGGCTCCAGCCTCGTTGACGCGGCCAGGCTCGAAGAAGCCTTGGTTATTTCCGTGCACAACCACGTCGTGATAGCCGCTCAGCGGCTGCACATTATCGAAGTTGACTCGGGTGTTTCTGTCGTAGCCGATAGCCGTTCTGCCATCCCTGAAGTAGACGGGGTCACCAGAGTCCAGCACGATGTCGCCAGGCTCTTTGGGGGGCACCGGGATCGTGGACTCGGGTGCGGTCCGTGCGTGGAAGTCACGCCGGGTTGCCATGTCGGCCGCGTCGTGGCTGACGGTCGGCTCGGGATCCGGTATGGCCGACTCGTGATGCCCGTCAGGGGCATGTTCCTCACCGCTGTGAGCCGTGTGGTCGCTGTCGTTGAGCCCTTCAGAGGGGTTGTGGTGGCCATCGGGCCTATTCGTCTGCGGCCCGTCGGTCGTGTTGTGCTCTGTGGAGTGCCCGGAATCGGAGAGGTTACTGTCTCCGCTGTGTGTATCCCTTTGAGCTATGTCGCCCCCGGAACGTTCAGTATTGATTGGGCTGTTCGCTGTGTGCGCTCCACTGTCGACTAGGTTGTCGGGAGAGGTGGCTGTGCCACTGACAGTGCTTTCACCAGTGTGAATCGCATTGTCGGCGGTGCGGGCGCCGGCGCCGACCAGGGCCGGTTCCTTGGCGGGGCTGTGCACGTTGGGTGCGTCCGCGTCGGTGGCCGGGGTGATGTCGGGAGAGCTTTCCTTGCCGGCGTCGTCGATGCTGTCGAGGACGTTGCCGTGTTCGTCGAGGAAGTTGCCGTCCAGGTCGTAGTACCGGGCGGGTTGGCCCGGGTTGGTGGGCAGTTTGGTGGTGCCCTCCGGGAGCGCGAGTACGTCGTCGGGCAGTTTGATGGTGCCGTCGGGGAGCTTGGCCGCGCCGTCGGGGATGGCGGCTCCCTCGGGGAGGTGGGCGGTGCCGTCGGGGAGCCTGACGGTGCCTTCCGGGAGTTTGATGGTGCCGTCGGGGAGTTTGGGGATTTCGATGGCCTGGATCCCCTTGAGACCCTTGGCGATGTCGCCGACCTTGGACAGTCCTGCGCCTACACCCTTGCCGACGTAGGTCATGGGGTCGATGACGCGGCCGGCTTTGCCGGTGGCGGAGAGGACCTTGGCGACGGCGCCGGCTTTGCCGGCGCCGGAGGCGGCTCCGCCGGCGCCGCCGGTGAAGACGGTGGTGACGACGTTGAAGGTGACCGCTCCCGCGGCCCGGGCCGGGTTCTTGCCCCATTCGTCCCAGGCGACGAGTGCCTTGCCGGTCTGCTTCATCGCGGTGCGGGAATCGCGCACCCAGGAGGGAAGCTTGTCGTCCGGCAGGAGCCAGAACGCGGTGCTCGCACCCGGGATCGTGCTGATGGCCAGGCCGGTCGCCAGCTGGGCCAGGCCTTTCCACGCTTGGCCGGCCGCGTCCCAGCCGTCGACGCCGACGAGGGTGCCCAGGCCCTTGATGGTGCCCCAGACGCCGTCGACGATCAGGCCGTCCCAGACGAAGGATTTGACCCAGTGGCCGACTTCCCAGACGTGGTGTTTTTCCTCGAC
>NZ_JBIRPZ010000036.1:0-12392 GCF_044332925.1 Streptomyces sp. NPDC021212 | reverse complement strand
AGCGTCCCGGCCGCCTTCATCGCGCTCTCCAGATGAGAGCTGATGGACTTGAGCTCGCCCTCGAAATGCGAGGCTGTGCGTCCGGCTTCCCCGACAATGCGGCCCACGCCCGCCGGATCGATGTTCCACTTCGCCATGATCCCCGCGATTCCCCTCCCGGAGCACGCCGGGTCGAACGTGCTCCCCTTATGCCACTCATGTCTGCTGTGAAAGGTCCTTCGCGCTATGCGTCCTGGCCGCGCAGATGCCCCAGAAGGGAACGCAACGCCGCCCAGTTGGACGGGGAGTCGGCCTCTCCCAAACTGAAGTACCTGCCTGGGCTGCGTCGCGCTCCAATAGCCCGCGGCGGCTGGGGAACCGGCACCTTCCCAACCCCCACACCGGTCCTTCGGACCTCCTCCGCGCCGAGCGCCAGCGCGAGCGGGATGGGCGGCGTCTCGAAACTCGCCGGAGCGTTCACATCCCGCCGCCCGGTCCGCACATGAACGAGAGCCGAGCGAAGACCATGATGGGAGGCCAGGTCATCGGCGAGACCGGCGAGCGCGTCAAAGGGCGGCTCCTCACCCTTGCCGTAGCCGACCCCGAGGTTGATGTCCTCCTCCACGCCGTCCGTAGTGCGCAGGATGTTCGTGGCAGCGATAGCCGGGCGATCGGGCGCGCCCACGACCACCAGTCTGGTCGGCCGGGGGGCGCGTTCCCGCGCGAAGTCGGTGAGGTTACGCCGGGACCACGGCAGGCCGGCCGGCTCGGCCGTGCCCCAGGCGGCCGGAGCGGCGGCCCCGGTCAGATGCTGCCAGGCAGCCTCCAGCGCTCCGCCCAGCAACAGGTGTTCGTCAGCCCGGTGGCAGGTACGGACGGACAGCAGCAGCTGACGCTCATCCGGGTTGGGCACCGGGACGAAAGCCGCCGCCGTGCCTGTTCCACCGGTCTCCCGCGAGCTGCCCGGGACGGGGACGAAGGAATCGCCCTGCCAGCGCAGCACCGCCCCGGTCAGACCGTCGTAGTAGCCCCCGGTCTCCTCACGCACCACCCAACGCCCCTCAACTTCCGCCAGGGCGAGGCGGGCGGGGAGCGTCAGCAGCGTATGGGGCGGGGTGACGACCTGCACGCGGCGCTCCTCCGCCGCAGCGGAGAGCAGCGCATTACCGAACCACGAGGACAGCGCGAGAACCGGACGATCCTGAAAAAGGACGGCCGCGGTGTCGGTCAGGACATCCACCGCCGGCTGTTCGGGATGCGGCGCGGGAGGCACCTGAACGCCGTGGGTGTCGACGACACCGATCCCCTCCTCCACGGCCTCCGACGGCCACAGCACACCGCCCAACAGGGCGACCAGGCGCCCGGCCGCCACTGAGGCAAGGCGCTGTGCCTGGTCCGTGGCAGCCGTCGCACGCACTTCCGTCCACCACACCGACTCGCCCAGCTGATCCGCCGGCACACCCAGAAGCCGCCGCGCTTCGTGCGGCACGGCCAGCAGCATCGGGGACTCGATAGAGACCAGCGGATGCCCCTCGCCATCGGCCAGTTGCACCACAGCACCCTCGCCCAGGGTCTGCAACCGCAGATCAGGTCCTCCCGACAGCAGACAGGCCGCAATGGTCCGCGGATCCGGCAACTGCAGGGTGAGGGCAACGACGTCCTTCGTCATGATGCCGCCCCGTGGCTCTCGAACTGTCCGGGCCAAGGGACGCGGAAGCCGATGCCGCTCGCGACGGCCTTCATGCGCCCGCCCCTCGGTCACGAAACCGCACCGCATGCACTGACGCTTTCTCCCGGAGCGGTGCCTCCCCCGGAGCCCCATGTCTGTCCACCATAGGTCACAGCCCGTCAAGAAGGGGAACCCAAAAGGCGCATCCGCAGGTGAGGCCATGGGGCGGACCCGGCGCGCCACCCCATGCGGGGCCCAGCGTCTGCGCGGCGAGCCAGTCGCAGGCTGACCGGTTGCGCAACTGCCCGGGCGACGCGCATGCGCGTCGCGAGAAATGATGGCAACACCGTCAGCGAAGGCTGCAAGCGAGCATGAGGTGACCAGCGCTTCCAGCGCCTCCCTAGGAGCCGACACAGTAGCCGTGGGCCATGCCCGATACCTCGGTGGCGCACTTCTACGACGAACTGGCCGAAGGTCAGGACCGCGCCTCGGTGCTGGACGGCTCTTGCGGCATCAGCACGCAGGCCATCGGCCTCGCGCTGCACGGGCACCGCGTCACCGGAACGGACCTCAGCCCCCGCGCCGCCGCTCGTGCCGCCCGAGAGGCCGCCCACCAGAAGGTGACGCTGCGCACGGCCGCCGCCGACATGCGGCGCCTGCCGTCACGACTACCAACGTGGACCCTTCGTGCCCGTTCCCGCAGTGCAGACGTCTCACTTGCCTCGGGACGAGAGCCCCGGCGCGCCGCCACCGGCAGCCTTGTCCGCCCCGGCCACCTCACGTCGGATCAGACCGTGAATTCCCGGATCACGGTGTTGCGGAACACCGCCTGCCCGTCGATCGTGAACAGCGCCAGCCCTGTGTCGGACGGATGGGGGAAGACCTCGGTCGAGTGCACGTACCGGCCGTCGCCGACGAACATCTCGATGGACGAACGGTCGACGAGGATGCGCAGGCGGACCGTGCGGGCGGACGGGTCGAAGGGCGTACGGCTCTCCTGCCAGCGGCCGGAGGTGTCGGGGCCGATGGTGTAACCGCGGTTGACGAAGGCGTAGCCGCCGTAGATCCCCGCGTCGATGTGCCGCTCACCGTCCGGAGACCGCCGCAACTGGAGCCCGGCGCCTACCAGTTGATCCCAGGTGATCTCGCAGGTCAGGTCGTACGCCGCACCCGTGTAGTCGAGCAGTCGCGTGCCGTCGACGGTGATGTCGCCGAGGTTCACCGTACGCGACACATGGTCGCCCAGGGCCGCCACCGGCTGGGACGCCAGGTAGTACGTACCCGACGGCGTACGCCTCAGCCGCACCTCGCGGACGATCGAGTCGGTGCCGTTGAAGCCGTCGCACTCGATCGTGGGGGTGGTGCTCGCGTAGTCCCAGTGGTTCATCCAGCCGATCGCGTACCGTGCGGCCGGGTCCAGGGCCCCGTTCGCGTCGCGTTTGTCGAAGGTGACCGCCGCGTACCAGTCCCAGCCGTGGTCCAGCCACTGGGGATCGGATGCGTCGGCGGTGAAGGTCGTGCCGTCGAAGGAGCCCATCCAGTACGCGAACGTGCTCGGCAGCCCGGAGCCCTTGCCATTGGCGCTGACGCCCAGTACCCACTTCCAGACCCCGTCCTCCGCCCTGATGCGGAACAGGTCGGGGCACTCCAGGACACCGATGCCACCCTTGATGAAGCCGCCGACGTACGTCCACGCCTTGAGGTCGGCGGAGTGGTAGAAGCCCACTTTGTCGTTCTCGGCAAGCGTCATCACCCACCGCCCGCGCTCCTCGTCGCGTATCACCTTGGGGTCGCGGAAGTCCCGTACGCCGGGGTTGGGGAGGACCGGGGCGGTGCCGTGGTTGGTGAAGGTGCGGCCGCCGTCCGTCGAGTAGTACAGGTACTGCGCCTGGCTGACGTCGTCGGGCGCCATGGTGGCGATGACGATCACCGCGCCCGTGCCGAAGCCCGCCGTACCGTCCGTGTCGACCACCGCCGAACCGGACCAGACATCGCCGTTGGGGGTGGTGTCCTTCGGCACGGCGACGCCCTTGTCGGTGAAGGAGACGAGGTCGGTGCTGGTGGCCAGGCGCCAGGTGGTGCCTGCCGACGTGCCGCCCGTCGAGTAGTCGGGGTTGTAGAGGTAGTAGTAGTGGTACTCGCCGTTGATCCAGATCGGGCGTTGGGGGTCGTTCATCCACTGGTCGGGGACCGTGAAGTGATACTCGGCGCGGTAGCTGCCCGCGCACCCGGCCGTAGCCTCGCCGGACGCCGCCTCCGCAGCTCTCGCGGGGACCGGCAGCAGAGCACCGGCGGCGCCGGCGGCCGAGGCCGCCAGCAGCGACCGCCTGGACAGAGTCCCACTTGGATTCAGCGAACTCCTCGACATGCCACGCATCGTGCGGCTCCCTTCCCCGACGTCGTCGGGACGTGCCTCATGTGGACCGGACCGTATACCTAACTCGTTAAAGGTCAAGCCTTCACGCACAGTTCGTTCAACGACTTCCCAACCACACACATCCCTTGACAGGGCCGTAACGGGATTCTCATCATCAGGGAACCACCTGCTACTAACACGAGTTAGGCCCGCCCATGACCGACTCGCTCCTCTCCCGCCGGGACCTGATGCGCTATGGGGCGTACGGCGCCGGAGCCGCCGCTCTCGCCGGCGTCGCGGCCGGCTGGGACCGCCTCACCGGCGCCGACATCCCCGGTCGCGACGACGGCTCGCTCGTCATCGCCACCCTCGGCTCCGCCCTCAGCCCCGAGGCCCAACGCACCCTGCGCGACGGGTTCCGCGAGGTCCACCCCGACATCAAGATCCGCATCAACGCCGTACAGGCATCCGACTGGTCGGACTTCTTCTCCAAGATCCTCACCCAGATCGCCGCGGGCACCGCACCCGACCTCGTGTACGTCGCCACCGAGGGCGTGCAGCTCTTCGCCGGCCGGCTCGGCGTACCGCTGGACAGGTGGGCGAAGCGGGACGCGGCCGAGCTGCGCCCGTACTTCGCCGATGTCCATCCCTCGCTGGTCGAGTCGATGATGTACGAGGGGAGCCTCTACCAGCTGCCGGTCGAGTTCAACGCGGCTGACATGTACGTCAACAACCGGGTCCTGGAGCGGGCGGGCGCCGGTCTCCCCGACGGCGACTGGACCCGCGACGACTTCACGACGCTGCTGCGCGCGATGAAGCGCAGCAACGGCGCCCGGTTCACGCCCTACTTCTGGACCAACCGCCTGTGGGGCGGAGTGGTCCCCTGGCTCTTCGCCAACGGAACCAATCTCCTCGCCGAGTCCAAGGCCCCCGGGGGTGACTGGCTCTGGAACTCCTTCTATCCCGAGGCGCAGCGGCGCGGCCGGGGCGGCGGCTACCGATGGACGACACCCCAGGCCGACTCCGACCGCGTCGCGGAGGTGTACGACTACCTCGCCTCCCTCATCCAGGAGGACCTGTGCACCCGCCCGGAGGGCGGCGACGGCCGGAACCTCGTCGGCGTGTTCTCCACCGGCCGCGTCGGCGTCACACCCGCGGGCGGCTTCTGGGCGGGCGGCCTGCACCTCGCGGGCATGAAACCGACCGACTACGACGTCCGGTATTTCCCGCGTTGGCGCACGCGACGTCACCAGTTCGGCGCCGCAGGGTACGCGCTGCTGCGCACGTCGAAGATGCGGGACGAGGCCTGGGAGTTCATCAAGTACACCGCCCGCAAGGACGTGATGACCCAGCTCTTCGCAGCCAACCAGACCACCCCGGCCCGCCGCTCCATGGTCGACGGGGCCCGCTACCGGGAGACCGGCCCGGCCCACTGGCAGGTCTTCTACGACACCCTCGACAAGATCCCCATCACCGGCCCGATCCCAGCCCCGCCGCAGGTCAACGAAGTCGAGCAGCTGCTGATCAAACACACCGGAGCGGCCCTCGCGAGCCCCGGCGCGGTGCGTCCCGCGCTGCGACGGCTACAGGGGGACCTGGAGAAGGCCATGGAGCGTGAGGTATGACGAACACCGAGGTCAGGCCCGTACGACCCGAGTCCGTCCGTACCCACAAGGCCCCTCAGAGCCGTAAGGCGTCCGAGCACGCGGCCACCACCGCCCGCAGCCGGGGCACCCGCCTGCTCGCCGTACTGTTCCTCGCGCCCACCGTCGTCGGCATCGTCGTCTTCACGGTCGTACCGATCGTCGGCTCGGTCGTCCTCAGCCTCTTCCGGTGGGACGTGATCGAGGACCCCCGATGGGCAGGAGTGTCCAACTACCGCGATGTCCTGACCGATTCGACGGTCCTCGTCTCCTTCCGCAACACCCTCGTCTTCATGGTGCTCGCGGTCGCGCTGCAGTTGCTCATCGCGCTCGTGCTGGCGATCACGGTGAACGGCCGGATGCCCAAGTGGCTGCGGCCCGTCTTCCGTTCGGCGTTCTTCTTCCCACTGGTGCTCTCCGCCGCGTCCATCTCGGTGGTGATGAAGTACCTGTTCAATCAGGACTTCGGCCCCGTGAACTGGCTGCTGGGCACGGCCGGCATCCCCTCGGTCCCATGGCTGACCTCGGAGAACGGGGCGATGGCGGCCGTGGTCCTGGCATACGTCTGGCAGCAGTTCGGCTTCTCGTTCCTGCTGTTCGTCGGGGGCCTGAACAACATCCCGAAGGAGGTGCACGAGGCGGCCTCGCTGGACGGCGCGAGCGGTCTGCGCAAACACCTCGCCCTCACCCTGCCGCTGCTGTCGCCCACGCTGCTCGTGGCGTCCGTGGTCGGCATCATCAACGCCCTCCAGGTATTCGAGCAGCCGTACGTTCTCACGGCCGGCGGTCCCGGCGACTCCACCCGCACGGTCGTGATGGTCATCTACGAGACGGCCTTCGAGCAGCTCCGCTTCGGCGAGGCGTCCGCCGTGGGTGTCCTGCTCTTCGTCCTGATCATGGCGGTCACCGCCCTCCAGTTCCGGCTCAGCCGGCGCTATGTCCACTACCAGTGAGCCGGGTGAGTCGAATGAGTACGAGTTCCCTCTCGGGTTCTGTGTCGAGTGCCCGCACGAGCCCCGCCGTGTCGCGGGTACGGCACGGCCTCGCGCCTTGGGCCCGGATCGCCGGCCTGGCGGTGTGCGCGCTGTTGACGCTCGGCCCGGTCATCTGGACGGTGTCCACGTCGCTGCGCACACCGGCGGAGTCCTTCGACCTGCCGCCGGAGATCATTCCCACGGACCCCACCGTCGACGCCTACCGCGGGGTCTTCGACCAGATCGACGTCTGGCTGTACGCGCTGAACTCCACCCTGGTGACCGCGCTGATCGCGGTCGGCCAGATGATCACTGCGGGCCTGGCGGGCTATGCCTTCGCCCGCCTCGAATTCCGCTTCAAAAAGCCGCTGTTCGCGCTGGTCCTGGCCACGATGATGGTGCCCTTGCAGGTCACGATCGTCCCGGTCTTCCTGGAACTGAAGACGATGGGTCTGACCGATACCCTGCTCGGCCTCATCATCCCGGCCTTCCCGACGGCCTTCGGCACCTTCCTGATGCGCCAGTACTTCCTGGGCATGCCGAAGGACCTGGGCGAGGCGGCGATGATCGACGGCGCGGGTCCGTGGCGCGTCTTCCGGTCCGTGTACGCCCCCTTGGCGGCCCCCGGTCTCGCCATCGTCGGCGTACTGGCCTTCAACTACCACTGGAACGAGTTCTTCCGGCCGCTGATCCTCGAAACCTCCACCGAGAACCTCACGCTGCCGCTGGGTCTGGTCTCCCTCCAGGGCAACCTCGGCACCGGCTCGATCTCCGTCGTCCTCGCCGGAGTCGTCCTTTCCATGATCCCCGCGGTCGTCGTGTTCGTCGTCGGCCAGCGCCCTCTGCGCGAGGGCATCGCATCCGCAGGAGTCAATCGTTGAGTTCCGTGAGCCGGTCGACTGACGCCCAGAGCCCGCGCTTCCGGGTCCGCCCGCCGGCCAACTGGATGAACGACCCGAACGGGCCGTTCCGCTGGGGCGGTCGCTACCACCTCTTCTACCAGCACAACCCCGACGCCCCCGTCCACGCGAACATCCACTGGGGCCACGCCTCCAGCCCCGACCTCGCCCGCTGGGACGACCACGGAATCGCCCTGCGGCCGACGCCCGGCGGCCCGGACGAAGCGGGCTGCTGGTCCGGCTGCGTGGTGGACGACGGTGGTGTACCGACAGCGGTGTACTCCGGGATCGACCGCGATCACCAGGGCCTGAGCACGATCTGTCTCGCCGTGGCCGAGGACGATGGCCTGGAGGAGTGGAAGCAACTGCCGGTGCCGGTGGTCGCCGGTCCGCCACCCGGCATGGACGTGACGATGTTCCGGGACCCCTTCGTCTTCCGCTTCGCCGGACGTCGCTGGGCGCTGGTGGGCGCGGGCCACGCCGACGGCACCCCGTCCGTTTTGGTGTACGACTGTGAGGACCTGTACACGTGGCGGTTCGCCGGGGTCCTGCTGGACGGCCGCGACGCGGCGGCGGCCCGCGCCTTCGGTACGCGGGCGATCGGCTGGGAATGCCCGCAGATGTGGGAGACCGCCAGGGGCAACTGGGTGCTGGCGGTGGCGCTGTGGGACGGCGACCCGCTGAACACGGCGTACCTGACTGGGCATCTGCTGGAAGAGGTAGACGGTGGGTTGAGGTTCCGAGTCGGCACGGGCGGCCCCCTGGACCTCGGCCGCGACTTCTACGCCCCCTCCGTCCTCCAGGACACGGAGTCGGGCCGCGCCCTGCTCTGGGGCTGGTCCTGGGAGTCACGTCCGAGTGAGGGGGTGGACCGCGCCGGCTGGTCCGGAGTTCTCACGGCACCACGCGTGGTGGACACCCACGAGGACGGCACGTTGCGGGTCGTACCGGCTGCGGAGCTCGAACTGCTTCGAGCGGCCGTCCCGTTCACGGCCACACCCGGACCGCGCTGGCCGCTCCCCCTCTCGTACGACCTGCTGGTGACCGCCCGGTCGACGGCGACGTTGAGTCTGTTGCGGGCCGCGTCCGGAGGCGAACTGACCGTGCGGCTCGACCCGGCGTCCGGCACCGTGACCCTGAACCGCACGGCCTGGCCACGCTCCCGCCCGGACGGCACGGCCCCCCTGGTCCTGCCGGCCCGGCGGGGCGAGACCCTCACCGTACGGATCCTCGTGGACGGCTCCCTTCTGGAATTGTTCGCGGGCGACCGGGCGATGGCCACGGAACGGGTGTACCGACGGGACGACGACGTCCCGGAGCTGGCCGTGTCGGGGAGGGACGTCGAGGTCACGGGTTGGGCGCTGGTCCCACCGAACCCCGCATGACGACGGGGCACTCCAGCCGCCGGGTGGCGACGGGCGGCGCGGTCCCGCCGGCGATGGCGTCCAGGAGCAGGCGGGCGGCCGTTTCTCCCATCGCGCGGTGCGGCAGAGCGACCGTGGTGAGGGGCGGGCTGAGGAAAGCAGCCATGTGCTCCTGGTCGTCGTAGCCGACGACGGACAGATCGGCGGGCACGTCGAGGCCCAGACGCGCGGCGGCGTGAAGGACACCCGCGGCGACCCGGTCGTTGTAACAGACGATCCCCGTGGGCCGCCGGTTAGCGGGAACACCGTCCAGCAACCGCAACGCTCCCTCGTACCCGGCGGCGATCTCCCCTCCCGTCCGCGTGATCCAGTCCTTCTCGGCGGTGAGCCCCACCGCCCGCAGCGCGTCCCGGAAGCCACGCAGGCGCTCCGCGGTGGCGATGTCGTCCAGGCCGCCCACCTGGGCAATACGACGGTGGCCCGCGTCGAGGAGGACGCGCGCGGCGCTGCGGCCACCGGCCCGCTCGGCGGGGATGACGGCCGGGAGGGAGCCGTCCTCGGCGTAACAGTTGGCGAGCACGGCGAACGTGCGGTGCAGGCCGTCGGGGACTCGGGCGCGGCGCAACGACAGCGCGGCGTAGATGATCCCGTCGACCCTCCGGTCGAGCAGTTCGGCGACCGCCGCGTCCTCGGTGGCCGGGTCCTGCCCGGAGTCGACGGTGAGCACCAGATGCTCACTGTTCCAGGCCGTGTCCATGGCCCCGCGCAGCAGCCGCCCGGCGAACGGCGATGTGGCGATCTCGTCCGTGACCAGACCGATCACGGCGGTACGACGTCGGCGCAGGCCGCGGGCGACGGCGTTCGGCCGGTAGCCGAGCTGCGCGGCTGCCTTGCGGATCTTCTCCTGCGTCTCGGCGGAGAGGTTGCCCCGGGCACGCCCGTTGAAGACGAAGGACACGGCCGTGTGCGACACCCCGGCAAGCCGGGCGACATCCCGCGAGGTCGCCCGCTCAGCCCCGCCACTCCGCGTCTTGTCGACCCCGCCCATGCCTCGTCCCCGCCGCATTTCCCTGATCAGGCCAGCCTACCCGCGGAAGATGCTGCGGAGCCCGCGCCGCAGACCGAACGGTCGCGGTGAGGCATGTGCCCCACCCCTCCGAGGCGCTCGCGACGCGGCTTACGCTGCCCGAGTCGGTGCACGCGACCGGCGCCCTGTGCCACAAGAACCTGTTCCCACTGATCGAGCAGGTCAACGAGGACCACGCCCCGGTTCACATCACCTCCCGCAAGGGCAACGCCGTCCTGATGTCCGAAGAGGACTTCACCTCCTGGACGGAGACGGTGCACCTCCTGCGCTCCCCCAAGAACGCCCGCCGCCTCCTCGACTCCATCGCCGAGGCCGAGGGCGGCCAGACCCAGCAGCGTGAGCTGATCGACCCCGACGCGGAGCATGCGTGAGGATCTCCTTCACGTCGCACGCCTAGGAGGACTACACCTACTGGGCCGAGAACGACCGCAAGATGATCAAGCGCATAAACAAGCTGATCGACGACACGCACCGACTCGTGCACAAGCCGACCGACAACGAGTTGATCATCGTCCAGGCGCGGTACCACTACTGACCACGCGCTCCGCCATGGCGGGGCAGGCCACGGGGCAAGACGTGGTCGGCTTGCTTTCCGACCTGATCTCCGCCCGAGCCGGCCCGGACAGGAACCGGCAGGGCGGAGCTGAACGCCACCCTCCAACAGTGCGAGGGGGACGGTTTCGACACGACGACCAAAACGGAATGGTCGCTGTTTACAGGCGGTCCGTGAGATCGGGGCCCCGCCCGTCAATGACGTCGGGCATTTCGATGCCGTGACCTTCAGCGCGTCCGAAGTAGGTTGCGTCACCCGCCACCGCCGTCACCCCAAGAAGCGCATCGAGTTCCCCAAGAGCCGCAGCGAGCCTGGGTGCGTTACGCTTGTGGATTTCCGGGTGCGGAAAACCCCTGAAGTCGAAATGACCCCAGATGTCATGGAAAACCGCTACGTCAGCCGAGAGATAGCATTCATCCGGATCGACACTCAATACGATAAGATCCTGCTCGTACCGCTCCTCGCCCTCCGCGTCGAACCATGTTCCCCGTCCGGACACAGTGAGATTTCCTACCCGGGCATCCGGGTAACCCGAAGGCCGGCTCCGCTCAATTCGCTGGGCGAGGTCGGCGGGGTCGAGCCGCCCCGTCACAGGGAGCGTCGTCTTGATGCCGATACCGCCGACGCCGTAGACGAACCAGCGCCATTCCACCCGACTCGGCTCCAAGAGGCCGTGATCCCGCAGCAGCTCCGACATGCGCGCCGCTGTACTCAACGCGGACTCCAGGCCGGGCGGCGCGAAGTGGCCCAAGTCCCAATCCCAGGAGGCACATTCCTCGGGTGCGCGCATCAAGAAAGGCATGCGGACTCCTTACGGGTAGATTTGACCGTTGGGTGGAATGGTGACAGAACCATCGTCAAAGCGTAGCTCGAAAGTTGCCTCGGTCCTCTTCGCGAAGTGCTCCACTGCCTTGACGGTGGCTTCCGTGAGGGCGGCCCTGGTGTCGTGGACATCCAAAATGGCGACCTTGGGGCCTGAAATGGCGCCGTCCAGCCCCTTCTTTGCGATCTTTTTTGCTGCGGAACTGATGCCGGACTCGTGATCCACGTCCTTGAGCTGGCACCCATACTTGATGTCCTCCCCTGACTTGACCAGGACATCGAGATCCAGTCCCTTATCTGGCAACTTTTCCTCGAAGGCCAGGTCGTCCACTCCGCGTTTCTGGAGGTCCGCGGCGAACTCCATGGCCTGGTGCACAGCGGGAAGCATACCCTTTTGCTTACACTGAAAGAGGAGACCCTCTTTTCCATAATAGCCGGGTAGACTATCAAATCTTCCTTGAGCGATGTGCTCGGCGATTCTCGCGCCGTATCCGCTCTTGCGCAGCTGTGTGAGCGCACGCTCCAGGTCCTGTGGTGGCATTTTCGCACGCTTGAGCGCGTCAGTGACCGCAGCTTCTTGATCAGGGCTCATAGGGGCGGTCGGTTTTTGAGCGGTGCGGTCCCCCTCGCCGACTCGGTCGGACCAGTCGGAGGGGTCGTGGCTGCCGCCGTCCGGTCCGTCCCCAGAGCTACCTTCGGTACCAGGGCCGTCGTGGTCACCACCGCTTGCCCCGTCGTGCGCGGGCGCGTCAGGTCCGCTGCCATGACTGCCTGTCGGCGGGCCGTGGTGTCCGCCCGCGCTGTGGCCGTCGCCGTGCCCGCCGGAGGGGCCGTCACCGTGACCGCCGGTCGAGGGGCCGTTGTGCCCGCCGGCACCGGGGCCGCCGCCGTGCCGCCCGGTGGCAGGCTCGTGGTGAGCGGAGGGGCCGTCGCCGGTGTGTGCGTGGGCGCGTGGCTGGTGGTCCGCGCCGCCCCCGACCGTGGCCTTCTCGCGCTCAGGTGCCCTTTCGTGTGCGGGGTGGTCCTCGGGCAAGGACTGCTGCGGG
>NZ_JBIRPZ010000035.1:0-16160 GCF_044332925.1 Streptomyces sp. NPDC021212 | reverse complement strand
GTGGCCTCCCGCACCACGTGCTCGAAGTCCAGATCACGTGACGAGGCCCGGTGTCCCCGGTCGACGCCCATGTCCTCCAGCACCGCATGCTTGCCGGGAGAAGCCGTGGCGTAGACCTCCGCACCGAGATGGCGGGCGATCTGCACCGCAGCCATCCCCACACCACCCGTCGCGGCATGGATCAGCACCGACTGGCCCGGCCGGAGTCCGGCGAGGTCCGTGAGTCCGTACCAGGCGGTGAGGAACGCCACCGGTACGGCGGCGGCCTGCTGAAAGCTCCACCCGGCCGGTACGGGGGCCACGAGCCGTGCGTCCGTGACCGTCAGGGGGCCGAAGGACTGGTCGAAGACGCCCATGACCCGGTCTCCCACCGCGACATCGGTGACTCCGGCGCCGATGTCCACCACCACGCCGGCGCCTTCGCCGCCGAGCCCGGTCTGCCCCGGCACCATGCCCAGGCTCACCACCACGTCGCGGAAGTTGATACCGGCCGCGCGGACGGCGATGCGCACCTGGCCCGGCCCCAGCGGCTCCAGCACCTCGGGGCAGGGCACCGGCACCACATTGTCCAGGGTGGCCGCCCCGACGGTGTCCAACCGCCATGCCGCGGGCTGCTCCACCGGACCCACCAGCCCCGCGCCACCGGCCCCGGCCCGGACGAGGCGGGGCACGAGGACCCGCCCCGCACGGATGGCGAGCTGTGGTTCCTCCCGCTCCACGGCGTGTGTGACCGCAGCCCGTACGGCGTCGGCGCCGGCCTCGCCGTCAAGGTCGAGCAGGAGGAACCGGCCGGGATTCTCCGACTGGGCGCTGCGCACGAGGCCCCACACGGCGGCGGCAGCCACCTGCACACCACGCTCGGCAGAGCCGTCAGCCGTGACCGCACCGTGCGTCACCATCACCAACCGGGCCTCGGACAGCCGTGGTTCGGCCAGCCAGCCCTGGAGCAGGGCCAGCGTCCGTTCCGTCTTGGCCAGGCCCTCGGCTGCCGTAGCGTCGCCAGCACCCGTGGACGGTACGTCGGCAAGGACCACCGCCGGGGCCGGCTCCCCGCGATCGAGCGACTCGATCAGTGCCGTGAGGTCCGGCAGGTGGTTCACATCCGGTCCGGCAAGGTGTGGGGAGTCGGTGCCCAGCACCGCCCAGTGGCCGTCGCCGCCCGCCGGTGCCGTGGCGTCCACGGCGAGGGGCAAGGACGTCCAGTCGAGGGTGAACAGGCTGTCCGTACGACGGCTCTCCGCCGACCGCAACTGGTCCGCACTCGCCGGGCGCATCGCCACCGACTCCACGGTCAGTACCGGGGCGCCGACCGCGTCCGCCACGGTCACGCGCAGCGCTCGTTCTCCGTCCGCGCTCTGCTCGTGGGGGGACAGCCGCACCCGGACCGTGGTGGCCTCGGCTGCCCACAGCGTCACGCCGTTCCACGCGAACGGCAGCCACACCTGGCCAGGGGCGGGCTGGGTGTCGGGGCCGCTGGCGAGCTGGTCGATCAACAGGGCCGGGTGCAGGGCGGCGTCGAGGAGCGCCGGGTGGACGCCGAAGCCACCGTGCTCGCCCGCGGCTTCCGGCAGCACCACCTCGGCCAGGACGTCCGCGCCGTCCCGCCACACCGCCCGTAGCCCCTGGAACGACGGCCCGTACGCATACCCCGCCGCCGCGACACGTTCGTAGAATCCCTCCGTCTCGAGCAGCTCCGCGCCTGCCGGTGGCCATGCGCCGGTCAGTCCGGCCGCGTCGTCGGTGCGGTCGGCGGGCGCGCTCAGTACGCCCTCCGCGTGGCACACCCACACGGCGTCGGGATCGGCATCGCCGTCGGGCCGCGAGTACACCTGCACATCGCGGCGCCCGTCGTCCCCGGACGCGCCGACGACCACCTGAAGACGCACGCCACCGGATGGGGGCAGCACCAGCGGGACCCGGAGCGCCAGTTCCTCCACGCCACCGGCTCCGACCTCGTCGGCGGCCCGCAGCGCCCACTCGGCAAGGGCCGCACCAGGCACCAGCGCGGCGTCCGCCACCACATGCTCAGCGAGCCAGGCATGCCTGCGCGCCGAGAGTCGGCCCGTGAGCACATGGCCGTTGCCATCGGCCAGCTCCACGGCGGCGGCCAGCACCGGATGCCGCGCGGAAACCAGCCCGAGGTCAGCGGGGTCGCCTCCGCGACCGCTGTGGCCGTCGAGCCAATACCGCTCACGCTGGAAGGCGTAGGTGGGCAGGTCCACGACCCGGGGCGGGGGCGAGGCGGGGTACAGGGCCGTCCAGTCGACGTCGACTCCGGTGACGAACGCCTGGGCGAGCGCCCGGACCAGCTGGGCGCGGTCTCCACGCTCGCGGGCGAGCGTGGGCACCGTGACGGCCTCCACGTCCGTGCACTCGAAGGTTTCCTGCATGCCGATGGTCAGCACGGGATGGGTGCTGGTTTCGATGAACACCCGATGCCCATCGGCCAGCGCCGCCTCGAGCGCGTCGGCGAACCGTACGCGCTCCCGCAGATTCGTCACCCAGTACGTGGTGTCCAGTTGTGCCGTATCCGCGCGGCCGCCGGTCACCGTCGAGTAGAACGTGATGCCTGGTCCGGAGGTGTCGTTCGGGCGAATACTGTCGAGTTCGCGGAACAGTTCGTCGCGGATCTCATCGATCTGGGGGCCGTGCGAGGCGTAGTCCACATCGATGAGCCGTGCGCGGTCGCCGTTCTCCTGACATGCGGCCACTGCGGCGGCCACTTGCTCCGGCGGCCCTGAAATGACCGTGGATGAGGGCCCGTTGACCGCTGCGACACCCACCGCCTCGGCCTGTTCTCCAAGCCGGAGCAGCAGCTGTTCGGCCTGCTCCTGGCCCACGCCGAGCGAGGCCATCGCTCCGCCACCGGCGAGTTGGCGCAGGGCTCGGCTGCGCAGCGCCACGACTTTCGCGCCGTCCTCCAACGACAGCGCCCCGGCCACAACCGCCGCCGCGATCTCCCCCTGGCTGTGACCCACAACGGCGGCGGGCTTCACGCCATGGCCGGTCCACACGGCGGCAAGGGACACCATCACCGCCCACAGGACGGGCTGCACCACATCCACCCGGCCCAGATCGGCCGCGCCTTCGGTTCCGCGTAGAACATTCGTGAGCGACCAGTCGGTGTACGGCGACAGCGCTCGCTCGCACTCCGCCACCCGCGCCGCGAATACCGGCGACGCATCGAGCAGCGCGGCTCCCATACCGGCCCACTGGGATCCTTGCCCCGGGAACACCAGCACCGGACCGACATCACTCACCGACGCCGGAACGCCCGCCTGCACCACGTCCGGGTGGGGCTCCCCCGCCGCCAGCGCCTCGACGGCAGCCAGCAACTCCGCACGGTCCTCGCCCACCACCACCGCACGATGCTCGAACACCGACCGCGCCTTGATCAACGACCAGCCCACGTCCACCGGCATCAGCCCAGGGTCCTCGGCAAGACGTGCCACCAGCGCCGCGGCCTGCCCGCGCAGTGCTTCGGCGCTCCGTGCGGACAGCACCCAGGGCACGACCCCATCGTGCGCCGATGCCGACGCCGGTTCGGGGGCGTCTGGAGCCTGCTCCAGGATGACGTGGGCGTTCGTACCGGAGGCGCCAAAGGACGACACGCCGGCCCGGCGGGGACGCTTGTGCTGCGGCCACTCCACGGGCTCGGTCAGCAGCCGTACCGCACCACTGCTCCAATCGACATGAGGGGTCGGCTCATCGATGTGCAACGAGGCAGGCAGCACGCCATGCCGCATGGCCTGCACCATCTTGATCACACCAGCCACACCCGCAGCCGCCTGCGTGTGCCCAATGTTCGACTTGATGGAGCCGAGCAGCAGCGGCTGGTCACCCGGCCGCTCCTGACCGTATGTCGCCAGCAACGCCTGCGCCTCGATCGGATCACCCAACGTCGTCCCCGTACCGTGCGCCTCCACCGCATCCACCTCGGCCGCAGACAACCCCGCACCCGCCAACGCCTGCCGGATCACCCGCTGCTGCGACGGACCATTCGGCGCCGTCAACCCATTCGACGCACCATCCTGATTCACCGCCGAACCCCGGATCACCGCCAACACCCGACGCCCATGACGCCGCGCATCCGACAACCGCTCCAACAACAGCAACCCCACCCCCTCGCCCCACCCCGTACCATCAGCAGCCGCGGCAAACGGCTTGCACCGCCCATCAGGAGCCAGGCCACGCTGGCGCGAGAAACCGGTGAACACATCCGGGGTGGCCATCACCGTCACACCCCCCGCGAGAGCGAGCGAGCACTCACCCTGCCGCAGCGCCTGCGCGGCCAGATGCATCGCCACCAACGACGACGAACACGCCGTATCCACCGTCACCGCCGGGCCCTCCAACCCCAACGTGTACGCCACCCGCCCCGAAACCACGCTGCCCGAGCCCGCGAGCATCGCATAGCCTTCGAGCTTGGCATCGGCGCCGCTGCTGAGCCCGGCGGCGTAGTCGTGGTACATCACTCCGGCGTAAACACCAGTCGGAGTACCCTTCAACGACACGGGGTCGATACCGGCCCGCTCCACCACCTCCCACGCCGCCTCCAGCAGCAGCCGCTGCTGCGGATCCGTCGCCAGCGCCTCGCGCGGATTGATGCCGAAGAACCCCGCATCGAACGCGTCGGCGTCATACAGGAACCCGCCTTTGCGGGCGTAGGACGTGCCCGGGTGGTCGGGGTCCGGATGGAAGAGGCCGTCCAGATCCCAGCCTCGGCCGGTCGGAAACTCTCCGATCACGTCCTGCCCCGAGGCGACCAGCTCCCACAGCTTCTCGGGAGACGTCGCACCACCGGGGAACCGGCAGGTCATGCCCACGATCGCGATCGGCTCACCGGAGTCGGTCACCGTCATCGCCGTGCCACGCGTCACCGCGGACTCGCCCACCAGTCGGGTGCACAGGTAGGTGGCCAGGGCGTGGGGCGTCGGATAGTCGAACACCATCGTGGCGGGTAGCCGCAACCCCGTCACCGCCGACAGCCGATTACGCAACTCCACCGCCGTCAACGAATCAAAACCCAACTCCTTGAACGCCGCCCCCGACCGCACCTCACCCGACGAACCAAACCCCAACACCGCCGCCACACAACCCCGCACCACGTCCCCCACCACAGCCAACCGCGCACCCTCATCCAGCCCCACCAACCGCCCAGCCAACCCACCAACCCGCCCCCCACCAACCGCCACCCGCCGCCGAACACGCCCCACCACCAACCCCCGCAACACCGCAGGCACATCACCACCAGCCACCCCCGCCACATCAAGATCCACCGCAACCACCAGCGGACGCTGCACTCGGCACGCGCCATCCAGCAGGGCAAGTCCGCGCTCGGACGACAACGGCCTCATTCCGCGCAGCCGGGTCAGGTCCGTCCGGCCCATGTGCCCGGTCATGGCGCTGGACTGCTCCCACAGCCCCCATGCCACCGAGAGCCCGGACAGCCCGAGACCGCGTCGGCGGGCGACCAGCGCATCGACGTAGGCGTTCGCCGCCGCGTATCCGGCCTGACCGGCGTTGCCCACCACTCCGGCGGCCGAGGAGAACATCACGAACATGCCCAGCGGGAGGTCCGCCGTCACGGCATGCAAATGGGCCGCCGCCGTGGCCTTCGCCTGCCACACCCGCGCCACTTGTTGCGGAGACAGCGAGGTGATCATCCCGTCATCCAGTACGCCCGCGGCATGGATGACACCGGTCAGCGGATGCTCCGCGTCGATCCCCGCCACCAGCTCGGCCACCGCGCCCGCGTCCGTGACGTCCACGGTGACGACTCGTACCTGTGCGCCCGCATCGCTCAGCCGGTCGGTCAGTTCTTGCGCGCCCGGGGCCTCGGGGCCTCGGCGGCTGGCCAACACCAGGTGCTTGACCCGCCAGGTGCGTACGAGGTGCTCGGCGACCAGGCCGCCCAGCAGGCCCGTACCGCCGACGATCAGTACTGTCCCGTGCGGGTCGAGAGCGCCGGGCACGTCCGGTCCCTCGGCGGTGGACTCGTCCTGGCCTGCGCGGGCAGGGGCCATGCGAGGCACCAGCAGTTGCCCGGCCCGCATGGCCACCTGCGGCTCATCAGCCCGTACGGCATGGGCCACGGCGTCGGCCACACTGCGATGGGTGACCTCGGCGTGGGGGTCGGGATCGGTGTCGAGGAGGATGAACCGGTCCGGGTTCTCCGCCTGAGCACTCCGCAGCAGGCCCCAAACGGCGGCACCGGCCAGATCCGGGACGCCTTCCCCGGCGTCCACGACCGCACCCCGCGTCACCACCACCAACCGGGCATCGGCCAAGCGTGGTTCGGCCAGCCAGCCCTGGACCAGGCGCAGTGCGTGGCCGACAGCGGTGAGCCCATCGCTCGCATCCGCCACGTAGTCATCGTCGACGGGCACACGCACGGCCGGGAGATACGCCAAGGCCAGGGTCGGAGCCGGCGTACCGCCGTCCATCGCGGCAGCCAGCGCGGTCAGATCCGGGTGGCACACGACATCATCCGAGCCGTCGCCGCCCAGCACCACCCAGCCGTCGTCATCCGTCGTCGTCGGCACGGCAGGCAAGGGCGTCCAGGCGAGCGTGAACAGCCCACCGGCATCGCGCCCGCCCACGGACCGAAGCTGATCGGCATCGGCCGGGCGCATCGTGAGGGAGTCGACCGTGAGAACGGGACCACCCCCGGCATCGGCCATGACCAGCCGTAGCCCACGCTCGCCGGTCGCGCTCTCCTGGCTCGGCGTGAGCCGTACGCGCACCGTGGTCGCGTCCGTTGCGTGCAGGGATACGCCATTCCAGACGAACGGCAACCACAGCTGCTCGGCTTCCGCCAGGTCGGAGTCGGCGGCGAACCGGTCGGCCAACAGGAGGGGGTGGAGTGCTGCGTCGAGTAGCGCCGGGTGGATACCGAAGCCGTCTTGGTCTCCGGCGGCCTCCGGCAGCGCCACCTCGGCCAGCAGATCCTGACCGTCGCGCCACGCCGCCCGAAGCCCCTGGAACGACGGGCCGTACGCGTACCCGGCCGCCGCGGCCTGCTCGTAGAACTCCGCCACGTCCAGCGGCGTCGCCTGCTCCGGGGGCCATGCGCCGGACAACTCGTCCGCCGGGCCGTCCGGGGATGGCGGGCTCAGCACGCCTTCCGCGTGGCACACCCACCCCGGGTCGCCGCCCGGCTCGGCGGTGCGGTCGGGGCGGGAGTACACCCGCACGTCGCGCCTTCCGTCCTCGGCCGCCTCGCCCACCACCACTTGTACGCGCAAGCCGCCCGACTCGGGGAGGGCCAAGGGCACCTGAAGCGCCAGCTCCTCGACGCCGCCGCACCCGGCTTCATCGGCCGCCCGCAACGCCCACTCCACCAGCGCCGCACCGGGCATCAACACCGCGCCCGCGACGGCGTGCTCGGCCTGCCAGCCGCCACTTCCAGCCGAGACCCTGCCGGTCAGCAGCAACCCGCCCTCGGGCAGCCCGACCGCGGCGGGCAGCACGGCGTGCTCCACACGCTGCAACCCTGCCGCGGCCACATCGCCCACTCGACCGCTCGCGGCAGCCGCCCAGAACCGCCGACGCTGGAAGGCGTAGGTCGGAAGGTCCACCGTCCGTGGCGTGGGCTCGGCCGGGAAGAGGGTGGTCCAGTCCACTCGTACGCCTGTGACGAACGCCTGGGCGAGAGAGCGCACGAGCTGGTCCTGACCGCCGTGGTCGCGGCGCAGCGTCGGCACGGTCGTCGCGTCGATGCCCGCTCGCTCGAAGGTCTCCTGCATGCCGACCGCCAGTACGGGATGGGTGCTGGCCTCGATGAACACCCGGTGCCCATCGGCCACCAACGCTTCGATCGTCTCGGCGAACCGCACCTGCTCCCGCAGATTGGTCACCCAGTACGCCGTGTCCAGACCACTTGTGGCGATCCGGCCGCCGGTCACCGTGGAGTAGAACGCGGGGCCTGCTCCGGCCACGTCGACCGGGGTCACGCCGTCCAGTACGCGCATCAGCTCGTCGCGGATCTCATCGACCTGGGGACCGTGCGAGGCGTAATCCACGGCGATCAGCCGCGCCCGATCGCCGTTCTCCTGACACGCGGCAACCACCGAGGCCACCTGCTCCGATGGCCCCGACACCACCGTAGAAGAGGGCCCGTTGACCGCAGCCACACCCACGCCCGCAGCCTGATCGCCCAGCCGGGCCAGCAGCTGTCCGGCCTGCTCCTGGCCCAAGCCCAGCGACGCCATCGCGCCACCACCAGCCAACCGACGCAGAGCCCGGCTACGCAGCGCCACCACCTTCGCGCCGTCCTCCAACGACAACGCCCCCGCCACAACCGCCGCCGCGATCTCACCCTGACTGTGACCCACCACCGCCGCAGGCCGCACCCCGTGCCCCACCCACACCGCCGCAAGCGACACCATCACCGCCCACAACACCGGCTGCACCACATCCACCCGACCCAGATCAGCCGCACCCTCCGCCCCACGAAGCACATCCCTCAACGACCAATCCACATACGCGGCCAACGCCCGCTCACACTCCGCCACCCGCCCCGCGAACACCGGCGACGCATCCAACAACCCCGCACCCATCCCCACCCACTGCGAACCCTGCCCCGGAAACACCAACACCGGACCCACACCACTCGCCAACGCCGGAGCACCCGAACACACCACACCCGGATGCGACTCCCCCGCCGCCAACGCCTCAACCGCCGCCACCAACCCCGCACGGCCCTCACCCACCACCACCGCACGATGCTCGAACACCGACCGCGACGTCACCAACGACCAGCCCACATCCACCGGCATCAGCCCGGGATCCTCAGCCAGACGCGCCACCAACACGCCCGCCTGGCCCCGCAAGGCCTCCTCGCTCCGCCCCGATACCACCCACGGCACCACACCACCGTGCTCGGGCGTCGGCGCCGCCTCGGGCGCGTCCGGAGCTTGTTCCACAATCACATGCGCGTTGGTCCCGCTGATCCCGAAAGAGGACACCCCTGCCCGCCGTGGCCGGTCACCGCGCGGCCACTCGACGGGCTTGGTCAGCAGCCGTACGCCGCCTCCGTCCCACTCGACATGAGGGGTCGGCTCATCGACGTGCAGGGTGGCGGGCAGCGTCTCGTGGCGCAGCGCCATCACCATCTTGATCACACCGGCCACGCCCGCCGCGCCCTGCGTATGGCCGATGTTGGACTTCAAGGACCCCAGCCACAGGGGGTGGTCCTCCGGCCGGTCCTGCCCGTACGTGGCGATCAGCGCGTCCGCCTCGATGGGGTCGCCCAGTGTAGTGCCGGTGCCATGGGCCTCGACGGCGTCCACCTCGGAGGGGGCCAGCCGGGCGTTCGCCAGCGCCTGGCGGATGACGCGCTGCTGCGAAGGACCGTTCGGCGCCATGAACCCGTTGCTGGCGCCGTCCTGGTTGATGGCCGATCCGCGGATCACGGCCATCACCTCGTGGCCCATGCGCCGTGCGTCCGACAGCCGCTCCAGCAGCACCAGGCCGACGCCTTCTCCCCACCCCGTGCCGTCGGCGGTGGTGGCGAACGCCTTGCACCGGCCGTCCGGGGACAGGCCGCGCTGCCGGGAGAATCCGGTGAACACCTCGGGGGTGGCCATCACCGTGACCCCACCGGCGAGGGCGAGCGTGCATTCGCCCTGCCGCAGGGCCTGCATGGCCAGGTGGATGGCCACCAGAGAGGACGAGCACGCCGTCTCGACCGTGACGGCCGGGCCTTCCAGGCCGAAGGTGTAGGACACCCGGCCCGACAGCAGGCTCGGGGCGTTGCCCGCGTATCCCTCTGATGCCGTCTCCGGGAGGTCGCCCGAGGCGCCGCCGGTGGTGGCCGTACCGGCATAGACCCCCGTGGGGGAGCCCTTCAGGGAAAGGGGATCGATACCGGCCCGCTCGAATGCCTCCCACGCGGTTTCGAGCAACAGCCGCTGCTGCGGGCTGGTGGCCAGCGCCTCGCGCGGGCTGATGCCGAAGAACTGGGGGTCGAACTGGTCGGCGGCGTCGAGGAAGCCGCCCCGGCGGACATAGGTGGTGCCGGGGTGATCCGGGTCCGGGTGGTACAGGCCCTCCAGGTCCCAGCCACGATCGGTGGGGAAGTCGCCGATCGCGTCGACTCCTTCGGACACCAGTCGCCACAGTGCCTCGGGGGTGTCCACTCCGCCCGGGAAGCGGCAGGCGACGCTCACCACGGCCACCGGCTCCTGGGAACGCTCTTCCACCTCACGTAAGCGCAGCCGTGTGTCATGCAGATCCGCGGACACGCGCTTGAGGTATTCGACCAGCTTTTCTTCGTTTACGTTCACGTTCACCATGAGGTTTCACCCGGCCTTAAGCGATCGTCGCGCCCGGCACATTCAGGACACACCCAGCTCGTTGTCGATGAAGTCGAGAACCTGGGCCGCGGACGCGGACTCCAGCCGCTCCGCGGCGGTCTTCCGGCCCGCCAGGTTCCGCGTCGCCTTCCACGTGGCCAGCAAACTCTCCAGCCGGGCCGTGACCGCCCCGGACTCGTCGTCCGCCACATCCAGGCGGGCCAACGTGGCTTCCAACTGGGCGAGTTCGCCGAGGGCCGGGTCCACACCGGACCGGCCCGGCGAGCCGTCCTCTTCGGGGACGAGGCGTTCCAGCAGATAGTCGGCCAGGATGGCCGCCTCGGGATAGTCGAAGACGAGGGCGGCGGGCAGCCGCAGGCCGGTGGCGGCGGAGAGCCGGTTGCGCAGTTCCACCGCGGTCAGTGAGTCGAAGCCCAGATCCTTGAAACTGGTGTCCGCCTGGACCGCTTCCGCATCCGCATGGCCCAGCACGGTGGTCGCGTGGCCACGGACCAGATCGAGCAGCACCCGACGCCGCTCATGGGCGGACAATCCCGCCAGCCGGCCGGCCCAGTCGACCGGCTGTGCACCGGCGGCCGCCGCCGTACGGCGTTCCGTCGTACGCCCGGCACCGGCACTCGCCGCGACCAGGGCGCGCAGCGCGGCGGGCAGGGTGTCCTGGGGCTGGGCGGCGAGGACCCGCGTGTTCACATCTGCCGCGATCAGCTGGTGGCCGCCGTGCTGAACGGCGGCGTCGAGCAGTGCCAGGGCGTGGTCGCCCGCCATTGCTGCGATACCGGAGCGGGCCATCCGTGCCAGATCCACTTCGGTGAGGTTTCCGGTCATTTCGCTGGATTCGGCCCACAGCCCCCAGGCCACCGACACGCCCGGCAGCCCTTCGGCCCGGCGGCGGGCGGCCAAGGCGTCACAAAAGGCGTTGGCCGCCGCGTAGTTGGCCTGGCCTGGACTGCCCAGCACCCCGGCAGCCGAGGAGAACATCACGAACATGCCGAGCCGCAGCTCCGCCGTCGCCGCGTGCAGATGGGCCGCCGCCGTGGCCTTGGCCTGCCACACGCGCGCCAGGCGCTCCGGCGTCTGCGAGGTGACCACCGCGTCGTCCAGAACACCGGCCGCGTGGATCACCCCGGTCAGCGGGTGCTCCGGGTCGACGCCCGCCACCAGGGAGGCCACTGCGGCGGCCTCGGCGACATCCGCCGCCTCGATCCGTACCTGTGCACCCAGTTCGCCCAGCCGGACCGCCAGCTCCTTCGCGCCCGGGGCGTCGGGGCCGCTGCGGCTGACCAGCAGCAGATGCCTGGTCTGCCACGTGCGCACCAGATGCTCGGCGACCAGGGCGCCCAGGGTGCCGGTACCGCCGGTGATCAGTACGGTGCCGTGCGGGTCGACCGGGGGCGGGATGTCCAGCACGAGCTTGCCCGTGTGTTTGGCCTGGCTGAGGTATCGCAGTGCCTCCCGCGCCCGGTCCAACGGCCATGCCCGTAGCGGTGGCGGTTCCAGTACTCCGGCCGTGAAGAGCGAGCCCAGCTCGGCCAGCATTCCGCCGATGCGGTCCGGTCCGGCGTCCCCGATCAGGTCGTAGACCTGGTAGCGCACGCCCGGGTGGTCGGCCGCGATGCGCTCCGGGTCGCGGATGTCGGTCTTGCCCATCTCCAGGAGTCGGCCGCCCTCGTGCAGCAGCCGTAGCGATGCGTCGACGAAGGGGCCGGCGAGGCTGTTCAGTACGATGTCCACGCCGCGGCCGCCCGTGGCCTCGCGTACGACGTGCTCGAAGTCGAGATCGCGCGAGGAGGCCCGGTGTGCGGCGTCGATCCCCATGGATTCCAGCACCGCATGCTTGCCGGGGCTCGCCGTCGCGTACACCTCGGCGCCCAGGTGGCGGGCGATCTGCACCGCCGCCATGCCCACACCACCGGCGGCCGCATGGATCAGTACCGACTCGCCCGCTCGGAGGCCGCCCAGCTCCACCAGCCCGTACCACGCGGTGAGGAACACCACCGGCACCGCGGCAGCCTGCTGGACCGTCCACCCGGCAGGGATCGGCGCCACCATACGTGCGTCCGTCACCGCCAGCGGGCCGAACGCACGGTCGAAGACACCCATGACCGGATCGCCCACCGCCACCTGGGTCACCCCCGGGCCGACCGCGACCACCAGCCCGGCGCCCTCGCCGCCCAGCCCGGTCTGGCCCGGGACCATCCCCAGGCTGATCAGGGCGTCGCGGAAGTTGATGCCCGCCGCGTGCACCGCGACCCGCACCTGGCCCGCGCCCAGAGGCTCCAGCACCTCGGGGCAGGGCACCGGTTTCACATTGTCCAGCGTGGCCGCGCCCGTCAGTTCGAGCCGCCACGCGGGCTGCCCGGCCGGCCCCACCACTCCCCCGGTGCTCGCCCCACCGGCGCGCAGCAGCCGGGGCACCAGGACCCGCCCGGCGCGCAGCGCCACCTGGGGCTCGTCCATCGCCACGGCCCGCAGTACGCCGTCCACCATGCTCTCGTCGGCCGGTTCACCAGCGGGGTCGAGGTCGAGCAGCAGGAAGCGGCCGGGGTTCTCCGCCTGCGCACTGCGCACCAGCCCGCACACCGCGGCACCGGCCGCGTTCACGCCACCGTCGCCCTGTCCCTCGCTGGCGCCCTGGCCCTCGCCGTCGGACACCCCGGCCGCGACCGCGCCCCGGGTGACGACCACCAGCCGGGCATCGGTCAGACGCGGCTCGGCCAGCCAGCCCTGCAACAGCGCCAACGCCTCGCCCGTCAGGGCCAGTCCGGTATCGGCCACGTTGCCGCCCGGGGAGGGAGCGGACAGGCAGGCGACGGCCACCGAGGGAACGGATGCACCGCCATCAAGCGCGGCGATCAGGGACGCCAGATGCGGATGGCGGACCGTGCTCTCCCCGATCGGGGCCGACTCCGCCTGCCCCAGCTGGACCCAGTCGGCAGCTGCCGACGACTCGTCGGCGTCGTGGCTTTCCGGTGATGTCGGCAAGGGGGTCCAGTCCAGGGTGAACAGCCCGTCCACCTCGGGCCCCACGGTAGCCCGCAGTTGATCCGGGTCGGCCGAGCGCATCACCAACGCGTCGACCGTCAGCACCGGAACGCCCACCGCATCGGCCACGACCACCCGCAGGCCACGCTCCCCCTCCACCCCGTTCGCCTCCGGCGACCGGGGCGAGAGCCGGACCCGGACCGTCGTCGCGCCACCCGCCCACAACGACACGCCCTGCCAGGCGAACGGCAGCCACACCCGGGTGGTGTCCGGCTCCGGCTCGGACGGGTCGAGCAGCAGCGCCGGTTGCAGGGCGGCGTCCAGCAGTGCGGGATGGATGCCGAAGCCATCGCGGTCTCCGGCGGACTCGGGCAGCGCCACCTCGGCGAGGACGTCCGTACCCTCCCGCCACACGGCCTGTACGCCCTGGAAGGACGGACCGTACACGTATCCGGCCGCCGCCGCGCGCTCGTAGAAGCCGGTCACGTCCACCGGTTCCGCTTCTGCCGGGGGCCACGCCCCGGACAGCTCCTCAGCCCCGCCATCGACCGACGGTGGGCTCAGCACGCCCTCCGCATGGCACACCCACCCCGGGTCGGTGCCCGGTTCGGCATCGCGGTCGGGGCGGGAGTAGATCCGCACATCGCGCCGCCGGTCCTCGGTGGCCGGGCCCGCCACCACCTGGACTCGCAGCCCGCCGGATGGGGGAAGCACCAGCGGGACCTGAAGCGCCAGCTCCTCCACCCCACCGCACCCGGCTTCATCGGCCGCCCGCAACGCCCACTCCACCAGCGCCGCACCCGGCACCAGCACCGCGCCGGCCATCACGTGTTCGGCCAGCCAGTTCTTGACGCCGACGGCCGAGACCCGGCCGGTGAGCAACACCCCACCGTCCGCCAGCCCCACCGCCACGGGCAGCAACGCGTGCTCCACCCGCTGCAACCCGGCGGCGGCGACATCCCCCACTCCACCGGCCGCGGCCAGCCAGTACCGCTCGCGTTGGAAGGCGTAGGTGGGCAACTCCACCGTCCGCGGCGCGGGGTCGGTCGGGAACCAGCTGGTCCAGTCGACATCGGCAGAGATGGTGTGGAGTTGGGCGAGGGTGTGGCCCAAGGCGCGGGCGTCGGGTTGTTTGCGGGTGAGGGTGGCCGTGACCAGGGGGCTGGGCTGGTCGGTGTCGGTGGTGGCGTGGCTGAGTGTGTGTTGTGTTGCGGTGGCCAGGACCGGATCTGGTCCCAATTCCAGGAAGGTGGCTGTTTCGGGTGCGGTGTGGGTGATGGCGGGGTGGAAGTGGACGGGTTGGCGGATGTGCTGGGCCCAGTAGTCGGGGGTGGCGATCTGTTCGTCGGCGGGTTGTCCGGTGAGGTTGCTGATGAGGGGGAGGGTAGGCCGGTGATAGGTCAGGCCGGTGATGGCTTGGGTGAAGGGTTCGAGGATGGGGTCCATCAGTGGGGAGTGGAAGGCGTGGCTGACGCTGAGCATCCGCGTTTTGCGGCCGCGTTCGGCCCAGGCCGTACCGATCTGTTGAACGAAACTGGTGGGCCCTGAGATGACGGTGCTGGTAGGGGTGTTGAGGGCCGCGATGGTGACCTGGCCGTCGTGCTCGGCGAGGTCTTCGGCAAGTTCGTCGGGGGTAGCGGTGATGGTGGCCATGCCGCCGCCGTCCGGGAGCCGGCCCATGAGGGTGGCGCGGGCGGCGACGAGTCGGCAGGCGTCGGGGAGGTCGAAGACACCGGCCACATAGGCGGCGGCGACCTCGCCGATCGAGTGGCCGATCACCACATCGGGGCGCAGCCCCAGCGATTCCAACAACCGGGCCAGGGCGACGTGCAGGGCGAAGAGTCCGGCTTGGGCGTAGGTAGTGTGGTCCAGCAGCCCCGGCTGCTCCGGAACACCGGTGAACGCCACCTGTCGCAACGGGTGTTCTAGATGCGGGTCGAGCAGGCCGCAGACCTCGTCGAACGCTGCGGCGAAGACCGGAAAACGGTCGTACAGCCCGGCGCCCATGCCCACGCGCTGGCTGCCCTGTCCACTGAACAGCCACACCGTCTTTCCGGACGCGACCGCCCCTGAAGGCCGGTGCACCACCCCCGGATGCGGCTCACCGGCCGCCAGTGCCTCCACCGCCGCCGCCATGTCTGTGCGGTCGCTGCCCAGCACCACGGCTCGGTGCTCGAACAGCGAGCGGGACGTCAACAGCGACCAGCCCACCTCGACGGCCGATACCTGCGGGTCGGGAGACAGACGCGCCACCAGTGCCGTGGCCTGCCCGCGCAGTGCTTCGGCGCTCCGTGCGGACAGCACCCAGGGCACGACCCCATCGTGCGCCGCCCCCGACGCCGGTCCGGGAGCCTGCGGGGCCTGCGGGGCCTGCGGGGCCTGCTCCAGGATGACGTGGGCGTTCGTACCGGAGGCGCCGAAGGACGACACGCCGGCCCGGCGGGGACGCTCGTGCTGCGGCCACTCCACGGGCCCGGTCAGCAGCCGTACCGCACCACTGCTCCAATCGACATGAGGGGTCGGCTCATCGATGTGCAACGAGGCAGGCAGCACGCCATGCCGCATGGCCTGCACCATCTTGATCACACCAGCCACACCCGCAGCCGCCTGCGTGTGCCCAATGTTCGACTTGATGGAGCCGAGCAGCAGCGGCTGGTCACCCGGCCGCTCCTGACCGTATGTCGCCAGCAACGCCTGCGCCTCGATCGGATCACCCAACGTCGTCCCCGTACCGTGCGCCTCCACCGCGTCCACCTCGGACACGGACAACCCCGCACCCGCCAACGCCTGCCGGATCACCCGCTGCTGCGACGGACCATTCGGCGCCGTCAACCCATTCGACGCACCATCCTGATTCAC
>NZ_JBIRPZ010000034.1:0-19258 GCF_044332925.1 Streptomyces sp. NPDC021212 | reverse complement strand
GCGAGCGAGCACTCACCCTGCCGCAGCGCCTGCGCGGCCAGATGCATCGCCACCAACGACGACGAACACGCCGTATCCACCGTCACCGCCGGGCCTTCCAACCCCAACGTGTACGCCACCCGCCCCGAAACCACGCTGCCCGAGCCCGCGAGCATCGCATAGCCTTCGAGCTTGGCATCGGTGCCGCTGCTGAGCCCGGCGGCGTAGTCGTGGTACATCACTCCGGCGTAAACACCGGTCGGAGTACCTTTCAACGACACGGGGTCGATACCGGCCCGCTCCACCACCTCCCACGCCGCCTCCAGCAGCAGCCGCTGCTGCGGATCCGTCGCCAACGCCTCGCGCGGATTGATGCCGAAGAACCCCGCATCGAACGCGTCGGCGTCATGGAGGAAACCGCCCTCGTTCGCATAGCTGGTGCCCGGGTGGTCGGGGTCCGGATGGAAGAGGCCGTCCAGATCCCAGCCTCGGCCGGTCGGAAACTTCCCGATCGCCTCATCGCCCGAGGACACCAGGTCCCACAGGCCCTCCGGGGAGGTGATCCCGCCGGGAAAGCGGCAGGTCATCGCAACGATAGCGATCGGTTCGTCGGTGCTCGTCGACGTCACGGCGGGCGCTGTGGGTCGGACCGTCTCGCCCACCAGTCGGGTGCACAGGTAGGTGGCCAGGGCGTGGGGCGTCGGATAGTCGAACACCATCGTGGCGGGCAACCGCAACCCCGTCACCGCCGACAGCCGATTACGCAACTCCACCGCCGTCAACGAATCAAAACCCACCTCCTTGAACGCCGCCCCCGACCGCACCTCACCCGACGAACCAAACCCCAACACCGCCGCCACACAACCCCGCACCACCTCCCCCACCACAGCCAACCGCGCACCCTCATCCAGCCCCACCAACCGCCCAGCCAACCCACCAACCCGCCCCCCACCAACCGCCACCCGCCGCCGAACACGCCCCACCACCAACCCCCGCAACACCGCAGGCACATCACCACCAGCCACCCCCGCCACATCAAGATCCACCGCAACCACCAGCGGACGCTGGACTCGGCACGCGGCATCCAGCAGGGCCAGCGCCTTGGGGGTGGCCATCGCGGCGATCCCCGAGCGGGACATCCGGGCCCGGTCCACCTCGGCGAGCTTTCCGGTCAGGCTGCTGGACTGGGCCCAGAGTCCCCAGGCCACCGACAGCGCCGGAAGGCCGGTGGCCCGGCGGTGCGCGGCCAGTGCATCGCAGAAGGCATTCGCCGCCGCGTAGTTGGCCTGACCCGGGCTGCCCAGCACCCCGGCGGCCGAGGAGAACATCACGAACATGCCCAGCGGAAGATCCGCCGTCACGGCATGCAAATGGGCCGCCGCCGTGGCCTTCGCCTGCCACACCGCCGCCAGACGCTCCGGGGTCTGCGAGGTGAGTACCGCGTCGTCCAGCAGTCCAGTGGCGTGGATGACGCCGGTCAGCGGATGCTCCGCGTCGATCCCCGCCACCAGCTCCGCCACCGCGGCCGCATCCGTGACGTCGAGCGCGGCGATCCGCACCCGCGCGCCGAGGTCTTCCAGCCGGTCGGCCAGGTCCCGTGCGCCGGGGGCATCCGGCCCTCGGCGGCTCACCAGCAGAAGGTGGCCGACCTGCCACGTACGGACAAGGTGTTCGGCGACCAGTCCGCCCAGCGTGCCGGTACCACCCGTGATGAGCACCGTGCCGTCCGGGTCGAGGACGCCCGCGACGTCCGACGGCCGGTCGCTGTCGGCACGCCTCAGCCGGGGCACCAACGCCTGACCGCCCCGTACCGCCAGCTGAGGTTCGTCCCGTTCCACCGCACACGCGACCGCGTCCCGCACACCGTCCTCGAGGACATCGGCTCCGGGCGCGAGGTCGAGCAGGAGGAAACGTCCCGGGTTCTCCGCCTGCGCACTGCGCACCAGGCCCTGTACGGCGGCACCGGCCAGATCCGGGATGTCGTCCTCGGCGTGCGCGACCGCGCCCCGCGTCACCACCACCAACCGGGCATCGGCCAAGCGTGGTTCGGCCAGCCAGCCCTGCAGCATCCCCAAGGCCCGCTCCGCCAGGGCAAGCCCCGCGGCGGCCGCCACGGCACCGGCGTCGTCGGAGCGCGGGAAACAGGCGAGGGCCACGGACGGGACCGGCCCGCCGGCATCGAGCGCCGCGATCAACGACTCCAGGTCCTCGTCCGCGGCGTCGGGACCCAGGACCACCCAGCCGTCGTCATTCGTCATGACCGGCACGGCGGGCAACGGCGTCCACTCCAGCGCGAACAGCCCGTCCACGCCACGCGCGTCCGCGGCCCGCAACTGATCGATTCGTGCCGGGCGCGTCACCAGGGAGTCCACCGTCAGGACCGGTTCCCCGGCAGCGTCGGCCACCACCATCCGCAGTCCGCGCTCGCCGTCCACGCCGTGCTGCTGCGGGGAGATCCGCACCCGCACGGTGGTGGCGCCGGTGGCCCAGAGGGACACACCGTTCCAGGCGAACGGCAGCCACACCTGGCCGTCGTCCTGCTCCCGCTCCGACGAGGCGAGCAGCAGCGCCGGGTGCAGCGCGGCGTCGAGCAGCGCCGGGTGGATGCCAAAACCCTCCTCGTCCCCCGCTGCCTCGGGCAGCGCCACTTCGGCGACCAGATCCGCACCGTCCCGCCACATCGCGCGCAGCCCCTGGAAGGACGGCCCGTACGCATATCCCGCCACCGCGGCCCGTTCGTAGAACTCATCCAGCTCCACCGGCTGTGCGCCTGGCGGGGGCCACGCACCCCGCAAGCCCTCGGTCGTCGCACCGGTGTCCTCACGTGGCGGGCACAGTACGCCCTCCGCGTGGCACACCCACCCCGCTACGGAGTCGGCGTCCCCGGGACGGGAGTACACCTGAACCTCACGCCGCCCGTCCTCGGCTGCCTCCCCCACCACGACCTGTACGCGCAAGCCGCCCGACTCGGGGAGGGCCAAGGGCACCTGAAGCGCCAGCTCCTCCACCCCACCGCAGCCGACCTCGTCGGCCGCCCGCAACACCCACTCCACCAGCGCCGCGCCCGGAGCCAGTGCGGTTCCCGCCACCACATGGTCGCTGAGCCAGCTCGCGCCGCCGCCGGCCGGGATCCTGCCGGTGAGCAGGTGCGTACTGCCATGGGCAAGCTCGACCGCCGCGCCGAGCAGCGGATGCCCGGCGGAGACCAGCCCGAGGTCACTGGGGTCGCCGACCCCACCCGATCCCGCCATCCAGAACCGCTGGTGCTGGAACGGGTACGTGGGCAGGTCCACGGTGCACGGTGTCGGCTCGGCCGGGAACAGGTCCGTCCAGTTTACGGGAACGCCCGCGACGAACGCCTGGGCGAGCGACCGCACCAGCTGCTCCCGGCCACCGTGGTCACGGCGCAGCGTCGGCACGGTCGTCGCGTCGACGCTCGCCCGCTCGAAGGTCTCCTCCATGCCGACCGCCAGTACGGGATGGGTGCTGGCCTCGATGAACACCCGGTGCCCATCGGCCACCAACGCTTCGATCGCCTCGGCGAACCGCACCTGCTCCCGCAGATTGGTCACCCAGTACGCCGTGTCCAGACCGGCCGTATCGGCTCGGCCGCCGGTCACCGTCGAGTAGAAGGCCACGTCGTCCGAGGGAGCGGCTACCGGGGTCACGCCGTCCAGTACGCGCATCAGCTCGTCGCGGATCTCATCGACCTGGGGACCGTGCGAGGCGTAATCCACGTCGATCAGCCGCGCCCGGTCGCCGTTCTCCTGACAGGCGGCAACCACCGAGGCCACCTGCTCCGACGGCCCCGAAACCACCGTAGAAGAGGGTCCGTTATCCGCTGCCACGCCCACCGCGGCGGCCTGGCCCCCGAGCCGGGCCAACAGCTGACCGGCCTCCACCTGGCCCACCCCCAGCGACGCCATCGCGCCACCACCAGCCAACCGACGCAGAGCCCGGCTACGCAGCGCCACCACCTTCGCGCCGTCCTCCAACGACAACGCCCCCGCCACAACCGCCGCCGCGATCTCACCCTGACTGTGACCGACAACGGCGGTCGGCTTCACCCCGTGCCCCGCCCACACCGCCGCAAGCGACACCATCACCGCCCACAACACCGGCTGCACCACATCCACCCGACCCAGATCAGCCGCACCCTCCGCCCCACGAAGCACATCCCTCAACGACCAATCCACATACGGCCCCAACGCCCGCTCACACTCCGCCACCCGCCCCGCGAACACCGGCGACGCATCGAGCAACGCAGCTCCCATACCAGCCCACTGCGAACCCTGCCCCGGAAACACCAACACCGGACCCACACCACTCGCCAACGCCGGAGCACCCGAACACACCACACCCGGATGCGACTCCCCCGCCGCCAACGCCTCAACCGCCGCCACCAACCCCGCACGGCCCTCACCCACCACCACCGCACGATGCTCGAACACCGACCGCGTCCTCACCAACGACCAGCCGACCTCGGCAACCCCCACCTCCGTATCGACCACCCGCGCCGCCAACGCCGCCGCCTGCTCCCGCAGCGCCTCCGCACTCCGCGCCGACACCACCCACGGCACCACACCCACAACGGGCCGCGCCTCAGCACGCTCAGGCGCCTCCGGAGCCTGCTCTACGATCACATGCGCATTGGTTCCGGAAATGCCGAACGCCGACACACCGGCCCGCCGCGGACGCTCGCCGCGCGGCCACGCCACCGGCTCGGTCAGCAGCCGTACCGCGCCGCTGCCCCAGTCCGCGTGTGGGGTCGGCTCATCGACGTACAGGGTGGCGGGCAGCATCTCGTGGCGCAGCGCCATCACCATCTTGATCACACCGGCCACGCCCGCGGCACCCTGCGCATGGCCGATGTTGGACTTCAGCGAGCCCAGCCAGAGCGGTTGGTCGGCCGGCCGGTCCTGGCCGTACGCGGCGATCAGCGCGTCCGCTTCGATGGGGTCGCCGAGGGTGGTGCCGGTGCCATGGGCCTCCACGGCGTCCACCTCGGCTGAGGACAGCTGGGCGTTGATGAGGGCTTGTCGGATCACCCGCTGCTGCGAGGGTCCGTTGGGCGCGGTCAGGCCGTTCGACGCGCCGTCCTGGTTGATCGCCGAGCCCCGGAGCACCGCGAGGACCTGGTGTCCGTTGCGCCGTGCGTCCGAGAGTCGTTCCAGGAGCAGCAGGCCGACGCCTTCGGAGAATCCGGTGCCGTCGGCGGCCGCCGCGAAGGGTTTGCAACGGCCGTCGGGGGCCAGTCCGCGCTGGCGGGAGAACTCCACGAAGGTGTGGGGGGTGGTCATCACGGTGACGCCACCGGCCATGGCCAGGGTGCATTCGCCCTGCCGTAGCGCCTGGCAGGCCAGGTGCATGGCGACCAGGGACGAGGAGCATGCCGTGTCCACGGTCACCGCGGGGCCTTCGAGGCCGAGGGTGAAGGCGACCCGGCCCGAGACGACGCTGAGCGTGTTGCCGGTGAGCAGATAGCCCTCGGCGCTCCTTTCGATGTGGGGCGTGCCGAAGCCGAGGATTCCGGCGCCCGCGTAGACGCCGGTCGGGGTGCCCTTCAGTGAGGTGGGGTCGATGCCGGCGCGTTCGAGCAGTTCCCAGGAGACCTCCAGGAGCTGGCGCTGCTGCGGTTCGGCGGCCAGTGCCTCGCGCGGGCTGATGCCGAAGAAGGTGGCGTCGAATCCGTCCGCGTTCCGCAGGAAGCCGCCTCGGCGGACGTAGGTGGTGCCGGAGTGGTCCGGGTCCGGGTGGTACAGGCCGTCCAGGTCCCAGCCGCGGTCCTTCGGGAAGTCCCCGATGGCGTCCTGGCCGGAGGCGACGAGGCGCCACAGGTCCTCGGGGGAGGCGATCCCGCCCGGGAAGCGGCAGGCCATGCTGACGATGGCCACCGGCTCCTGCGCCCGCTCCTCCACCTCGCGCAAGCGCTGACGGGTCTGCCCCAGATCGGCCGTCACCCGCTTGAGGTACTGGCGGAGCTTTTCTTCCGTACCCGTACCTGGCCCCGTACCCGACCCTGAACCCGAACCCGAACCCGAACCCGTATCCGTAACCGACATCTGTCCTCGCTCCTCCATCAGCGCAGTTCACGGTCAATGAGCGCGAACATCTCGTCGTCCGAAGCGGATTCGAGGGCGTCGAAGTCCGTCGCGCCGGACGCGTCGGTCGATCCGCCGTTCACCTTCGCCAGCAGTCCGCTCAGCCGCTTGGCGATCCTGTGCCGTCCTTCTTCGTCCGTGACGAGGGCGTCCAGGGTGTGGTCCAGCCTGGCCAGCTCGCCCAGTACGGGGTCCACGCCGTCCAGGGGTGGGGCGTTGGCGTCGTCGGGCGCGAGCCGTTCCAGCAGGTATTCGGCGAGCACCGCGGCCTCGGGGTAGTCGAAGACCATCGCGGCGGGCAGCCGCAGTCCGGTGGCGGCGGCGAGCCGGTTGCGCAGTTCCACGGCGGTCAGCGAGTCGAAGCCCAGCTCCTTGAAGCTGGCCTCGGCCTGCACCGCGTCCACATCGGTGTGTCCCAGCACGGTGGCCGCGTGGCCGCGGACCAGGCCCAGCACCAGCCGGTGGCGCTCGGCCGCCGACAGCCCGGCCAGCCTGTCGGCCCAGTCGACGGGCTGTCCCGCGTCGGAGGCGACGGCCGCCGTACGCCGCCCCCGCCCGCCACCACCCGTGGTGGTGGCGAGTGCGCGCAGGGTGGCTTGCAGGCGCTCGGCGGGCAGGGCGGCCAGGGTCCGGGGGTTCACGTCGGCTGCCACCAGCAGGTGGCCGCCGTGCTGAACTGCTGCGTCGAGCAGGGCCAGGCCCTGCTGGGTGCCGAGGGCGCCCACGCCGGTACGGGCCATCCGCGCGAGGTCGGCCTCGGCGAGGTGACCGGTCATCCCGCTGGCGTCGGCCCACAGCCCCCAGGCCACCGACACGCCCGGCAGCCCTTCGGCCCGGCGGCGGGCGGCCAGGGCGTCACAAAAGGCGTTCGCGGCGGCGTAGTTGGCCTGGCCTGGACTGCCCAGCACCCCGGCAGCCGAGGAGAACATCACGAACATGCCGAGCCGCAGGTCCGCCGTCGCCGCGTGCAGATGGGCCGCCGCCGTGGCCTTGGCCTCCCACACCCGCGCCACCCGCTCCGGCGTCTGCGAAGTGAGCACCGCGTCGTCGAGCACACCCGTGGCATGGATGACGCCGGTCAGGGGATGCTCCGCATCGATCCCCGCCACCAGCTCCGCCACTGCGGCCGCATCCGTGACGTCCACCGCGACCACGCGCACCTGCGCGCCCAACTCACCGAGACGAACCGTCAGTTCTGCGGCACCCGGTGCGTCCGGGCCGCGCCTGCTCGCCAGTACCAGGTGGCGGATCTGCCAGGTGCGTACGAGGTGTTCGGCGACGATGCCACCCAGCGTGCCGGTGCCGCCCGTGATGAGCACGGTGCCGTCCGGGTTCACGGCGGCGGGTACGTCCAGGACCAGCTTGCCGGTGTGGCGGGCCTGGCTGAGCTGCCGCAGCGCTTCCCGCGCCCGGCTCAGCGGCCAGGTCCGTACGGGGGCGGGCCGCAGCACCCCGGCGGTGAACAGCTCCCGCAGCGTGCGCAGCATCTCGCCGATGCGGTCCGGTCCGGCGTCGGGCACGAGGTCGAAGGCTCGGTAGCGCACACCGGGGCAGGTGGCGGCGATGTGCTCCGGGTCGCGGATGTCGGTCTTGCCCATTTCCGAGAGCCGCCCGCCGTCGGCCAGCAGCCGCAGCGAGGCGTCGACAAGGGGTCCGGCGAGGCTGTTCAGCACCACGTCCATGCCCCGGCCACCGGTGGCGTCCCGTAGCTCGGTCTCGAAGTCGAGGGTGCGTGACGAGGCGCGGTGTGCCTGGTCGATGCCCATCTCCTCCAGCACCGCGTGCTTGCCGGGGCTCGCCGTGGCGTACACCTCGGCGCCCAGGTGGCGCGCGATCTGGACGGCGGCCATGCCGACGCCGCCGGTGGCGGCGTGGATGAGCACCGACTCTCCGTGCCGCAGTCCGGCCAGGTCCACCAGGCCGTACCAGGCGGTGAGGAACACGACCGGTACGGCGGCGGCCTGCTGGAAGGTCCAGCCGTCCGGGATCGGCACCACCATGCGCGCGTCCGCCACCGCCAGCGGGCCGAAGGCGCCTTCGAACAGGCCCATCACACGGTCGCCCACGGCCAGTCCGGTCACCCCGGCACCGATGTCCACGACCGCACCGGCGCCTTCGCTGCCCCGGAACACCCCGCCGCCCGGGTACAGCCCGACGGCGATCAGGGCGTCGCGGAAGTTGACGCCTGCCGCGTGGACCGCGATACGGACCTCACCGGGGCCCAGGGGGTCCAGCACCTCGGGGCAGGGCACCGGGGTCACGTTCTCGATGGTCGCGGTCCCTTCCACCGCGAGCCGCCAGGCCGGTTGCGCCACCGGGGCCACCAGGCCGCCGCTTCCGGCGGCCCCGGCACGCGTCAGCCGTGGCGCCCACACCCGGCCCGCGCGCACCGCCACCTGCGGTTCGGCCATCCCCATCGCGCTGAGCACCCCTTCCAGGACACCTGCGCCCGGTGCTTCCGCCGGGCCACGGGGGTCGAGGTCGAGCAGGATGAACCGGTCGGGGTTCTCCGCCTGCGCGCTGCGGAGCAGACCCCACACCGCCGCACCGGCCGCGTCCATGGCATCGGTTCCGGAGTCGTCCCCGTCCGGTGCACCGGCCGCGACGGCACCCCGCGTCACCACCACCAACCGGGCGTCGGCCAGCCGGGGTTCGGCCAGCCACGCCTGCAGCAGGCTCATCGTGCGCTGGACGGTGGCCATGCACTCGGCCGGGGTGGCCGCCGATGCGGCCGGGACACCGGTCAGCACCACCGAGGGAGCGGATGCGCCATCGTCGGCCGCCGCGAGCAGCGATGCCAGATCCGGGTGGCGCACAGCACCGGCGGTGTCCCATTCCGCCGGGCCCAGCACCACCCACTCGCCGCGGTCGGCCACCGGCTCCGGCGCCCCCGGCAGCGGAATCCAGTCCAGCGTGAACAGCCCGTCCGGGCCGCGGTGGCCCGGGGTGCGCAACTGGTCCGTACGGGCGGGGCGCAGCACCAGCGAGTCGACCGTGAGAATGGGGTCGCCCACGGCGTCGGCCACGGTCACCCGCAGCGCCCGCTCGCCCTCCGCGTTCCGCCCGTCCGGCGACAGCCGGACCCGTACCGTGGTCGCCCCGGCGGCCCACAGGGACACTCCGTTCCAGGTGAACGGAAGCCACATCCGGCCGTCGTCGTCCCGCTCGGGCGTCCGCCCGGTGAGCAGGGCGGCCGGGTGGAGTACGGCGTCCAGCAGCGCGGGGTGGATGCCGAATCCGCTCCGCTCGCCGGCGGTCTCGGGCAGCGCCACCTCGGCCAGCACGTCGGAGCCGTCCCGCCAGAGCTTGCGTACGCCCTGGAAGGCGGGTCCGTACGCGTATCCGTCGGCGGCGGCCCGCGCGTAGAAGCCGTCCGCGTCCACCGGCTCCGCGCCCGGTGGCGGCCATGTCCCGGAGGGCTCGGGGGCCGGGTGGCCGCGGGGCGGGGCGAGTACGCCGTCGGCGTGGCACAGCCACGTTCCGTCGGTGTCGGCGTCCGGGCGGGAGTGGACGCGCACCTCGCGGTGGCCGTCCTCGTCGGCCGCGCCCACCGCCACCTGGACGCGCAGCCCACCGGATTCGGGAAGGACCAGCGGAGTGTGCAGCGTCAGTTCGTCCACCACCGCGCACCCGGCCTCGTCGGCGGCCCGCAGCGCCCATTCGACCAGCGCGGCGCCCGGCACCAGGCGCGCCCCGGCCACCACATGCTCGGCGAGCCAGCCGTGGCCGCCACCGGTCCCGATGCGGCCGGTGAGCAGACGGGTGCTGCCATCGGCGAGCTCGACGGCGGCTCCCAGCAAGGGGTGGTCGGCGGAGGTCAGCCCGAGGTCGGCGGGGTCACCGCCGCGGCCGTCCGCTCCGTCCAGCCAGTAGCGTTCCCGCTGGAAGGCGTACGTCGGCAACGGGACGGTACGGGGCGCGGGGTCGGCCGGGAACAGGGTGGTCCAGTCCGTCTCGACCCCGGCGGTGAACGCCTGCGCCACCGAGCGCACCAGCTGCGCCAGATCGCCGTGGTCGCGCCGCAGGGTGGGCACCGCGATGGCCGCGCTTCCCGCTTCCTCGAAGGTTTCCTGCATGCCGACGGTGAGGACGGGGTGGGTGCTGACCTCGATGAACACGCGGTGACCATCGGCCAGGGCGGCCCGTACGGCGTCGGCGAAGCGCACCTGTTCGCGCAGGTTGCGCACCCAGTACGCGGTGTCGAGCCCGGCGGGTTCGGCGGGGGCCGCGGTCACGGTGGAGTAGAAGACCACGCCCGTTCCGGGCCGGGTGGGGTGAACGCCGTCCAGCAGCCGTGTGAGTTCGTCGGTGATCCCGTCGACCTGGGGGCTGTGGGAGGCGTAGTCCACCTCGATCATCCGGGCCCGCTCACCGGTGTCACGGCAGGCGGCCACGGCCGCCGCCACTTGCTCGGGCGGTCCGGACACCACCGTCGACGCGGGCCCGTTCACGGCTGCCACCACTACCGTGGCCGCGCGCTCGCCCAGTTCGGCGAGCAGCCGCTCGGCGCGTTCCCGGCCCACGCCGAGGGAGGCCATCGCCCCGCCGCCCGCGAGTCGCCGCAGGGCCCGGCTGCGCAGGGCCACGATGCGGGCGCCGTCGTCCAGCGAGAGCGCCCCGGCCACGCAGGCGGCGGCGATCTCGCCCTGGCTGTGGCCCACGACGGCGGCGGGTGTCACGCCATGACCGGCCCATACGGCGGCCAGGGACACCATGACCGCCCACAGCACCGGCTGCACCACGTCGACGCGGCTCAGATCGGCGACGCCTTCGGTGCCGCGCCCGCGCAGTACGTCGGTGAGGGACCAGTCGACGTAGGGGGCCAGGGCCCGTTCGCAGGCGGCCATCCGCTCCGCGAACACCGGTGCGGTGTCGAGGAGTTCGGCGCCCATCCCCTGCCACTGCGAGCCCTGGCCGGGGAACACCAGCACGGGGCCGGCCGCGCGCGGGTCCGGGGTGACGGCGGACTGCACGACACCCGGGTGTGTCTCGTCGCCCGCGAGCGCCTCCACCGCGGCCAGGAGCTCCGCCTGGCTCTCGCCGACGACCACCGCCCGGTGGTCGAAGAGCGTACGGGTCCTGATCAGTGACCAGCCCACCTCGGCGGGCGTGGCCCCGGGGGCGGTGGCGAGGTGGGCGGCCAGTGCCCGGGCCTGCTCGCGCAGCGCCGTGACGCCCCGCGCGGACAGCACCCAGGGCACCACGCCCTGGTGAGCGGCGGGCTCCGCCGTATCGGCTGGTTCCGGCGCCTGTTCGAGGACGACATGGGCGTTGGTGCCGCTGATGCCGAAGGAGGACACGGCGGCTCGGCGCGGCCGCTCCTCGTGCGGCCATTCCACCGGCTCGGTCAGCAGCCGTACGCCGTCCTCCCACTCCACGTGCGGGCTCGGTGCGTCGATGTGCAGCGAGGCGGGCAGCAGTCCGTGCCGCATCGCCATCACCATCTTGATGACGCCCGCGGCCCCGGCGGCGGCCTGGGTGTGGCCGATGTTCGACTTGATGGAGCCGAGCCACAGCGGCCGTCCGTCGGCCCGCGCCTGCCCGTAGGTGGCGAGCAGCGCCTGTGCCTCGATCGGGTCGCCGAGGGTGGTGCCGGTGCCGTGGGCCTCCACCGCGTCGATGTCGGCCGGGGTGAGGCGGGCGGTGGCGAGCGCCTGCCGGATCACCCGCTGCTGAGAGGGGCCGTTGGGGGCGGTCAGGCCGTTGGAGGCACCGTCCTGGTTGACGGCCGAACCCCTGATGACCGCCAGCACCCGGTGGTCGTTGCGCCGGGCGTCCGACAGCCGTTCCAGGACGAGCAGGCCGATGCCCTCACCCCAGCCCGTGCCGTCCGCCGCCGCCGCGAACGGCTTGCAGCGGCCGTCGATGGCCAGTCCGCGCTGGCGCGAGAACTCGACGAAGGTGTTCGGCGTGGCCATCACGGTCACGCCGCCCGCCAGCGCCAGCGCGCATTCGCCCTGGCGCAGCGCCTGGGCCGCCAGATGCATGGCCACCAGCGACGACGAACACGCCGTGTCCACCGTCACCGCGGGCCCCTCCAGGCCGAAGGTGAACGCGACCCGTCCGGAGGCGATGCTGGGGGTGCTGCCGGTCATCAGGCGGCCCTCGACGCCCTCCGGGGTACGGCCCAGGAAGCGGCTGCCGTAGTCGTCGTACATGACGCCGGTGATGACGGCGGTCTGGCTGCCGCGCAGGGTCACCGGGTCGATGGCCGCGCTCTCGAATGCCTGCCAGGCGGTCTCCAGCAGCAGCCGCTGCTGCGGGTCGGTGGCCAGCGCCTCGCGTGGGCTGATGCCGAAGAACTCGGCGTCGAACCGCGCGGCATCGTACAGAAATCCGCCCTCGCGGGCATAGCTGGTGCCGGGGTGATCCGGGTCCGGGTCGAAAAGCCCCGCCAGGTCCCAGCCCCGGTCACCGGGAAACTCACCGATCGCGTCCGCGCCCTCGGACACCAGCCGCCACAGCTCCTCCGGCGACCCGACCCCGCCCGGGTAGCGGCATGCCATGCCGACGATGGCGATGGGATCGCCGTCGGCGGCCACAGGCGCGGCCACGGGGGCGAGCGGTGCCGCGTCGCGGGTCGCGATCAGCTTCTCGCGCAGGAAGCCCACCAGGGCGTCGGGGGTCGGATAGTCGAAGATGACGGTGGCCGGGATCCGGGTTCCGGTGGCCGCGTTGAGCCGGTTGCGCAGGTCGAGGGCGGTCAGTGAGTCGAATCCGAGTTCCTGGAAGGCGCGGCCCAGCTCGATGGCCTCCGGCGCCGGATGGGCGAGCACGGTGGCGACCTGGGCGCGGACCAGTTCGCCAAGGACGCGGTCCTGTTCGGCGGCGGGCAGGCCGGCCAGCCGCTCGGCCCAGGACACCGCCCGGGTGTCCTGGGCGGGCGGCCGGGCGGGGCTGGGCACCAGGGCCCGCAGGACGGGCGGCAGTGGCCCGGTGGCGGCCCGGCCGCGCAGTGCGGCCAGATCGAACCGGGCCGGTACGAGGACGGGGTACGGGGTGGTCAGCGCGGTGTCCAGCAGCGCCTGGACCTGGTCGTCCGCGATGGGGGCGACACCGGAGCGCGCCATCCTGGCCAGGTCGGCGTCGTCGAGGTCATGGGTCATGCCACCGGCCGAGGCCAGCAGTCCCCAGGCCAGTGTGTGGGTCACCAGGCCCTCGGCGCGGCGGTGTTCGGCGAGGGCGTTGAGGAACATGTTGGCGGCCGCGTAGTTGGCCTGCCCGCCGTTGCCCATGAGGGAAGCGGCGGAGGAGAACAGCACGAAGGCCGTCGGGGCCATCTCACGGGTCAGCCGGTGCAGATGCCATGCCGCGTCGGCCTTCGGGGCGAGTACGGCGTCGAACCGCTCGGGGGTCAGCGAGGTGACCACGCCGTCGTCCAGCACCCCGGCGGCGTGGACGACGGCCGTCAGCGGATGGGCGGCGGGGATGGTGGCCAGCAGACCGGCCAGGGCGTGGGGATCGGCGACGTCACAGGCGGCGACTCGTACGTCCGCGCTCAGGTCGGCCAGTTCGGCGGTGAAGGTGTCGATGCCGTGTGCGGCCGGGCCGCGCCGGGAGACCAGCAGCAGGTGACGGGTGCCATGTGCGGTGGCCAGGTGCCGGGCGACCAGTCGGCCGAGTGCGCCGGTGCCGCCGGTGATCAGGACGGTTCCGTCCGGGTCGAGGGCGGGAAGCGGCGCCTCGTGGTCGGGGCGGACCCGGATCAGACGGGGGACGCGTACGGTCCCGGCCCGCATCGCCAGCTCGGCTTCGGAGGCCGCCACGGCGGCCGGGAGGGCGGTGGGCAGGGCGTGGCGGGAGGCCGGGTCGTCGTCCAGGTCCAGCAGCAGGATGCGCTCGGGGTGTTCGGCCTGTGCGGCGCGGACCAGGCCCCACAGGGGCGCGATGGTCAGGTTCGGGGGCGGGTCGCCGGGGGTGGCGGCGATCGCGCCCTGGGTGGCGATCACCAGCCGGGCCGTGCCGAACCGTTCGTCGGTCAGCCACGTGCGCAGCGCGTCCAGCACCTGATGGGCGGCCGCGCGCACCAGTGCCGGTGTCTGGTCGGGGTCGGACGTCGCGCTGTCGCGCCTTCCCGCACACGTCATGATGACGAGGCTCGGGAGCGGCAGTCCTGCGTCGATGGCGGCCTGCAGCGCGGCAAGGTCCGGGTGGGAGGAGCCGGGTTCGGGGCCGCCGGCCAGGTCCAGGCGGTCGGGGCCGACGACGGCCCAGCTCCCGGCCGGTGCCGGTTGGCCCAGGGGTAGCGGCTGGGGCTGCCAGTCGAGCCGGTAGAGGGAGTCGTCGGTGGAGGTGGAGCGCCAGCGGTCGGCGGGGATCTCGCGCAGCCCGAGGGTTTCGATGGTGGCGGCCACGGCGCCATGGTCGTCGGTCAGGGTGATCGCGACGGTGTCGGGGCCGGTCGGGGTGATGCGGACCCGTAGCCGGGTGGCGCCGGTGGCGAACAGCCGTACCCCGCCGAACGAGAACGGCAGTCTGACGGTGCCCGATGTACGGTCGGTGCGCGCGTGGTCCGCGTTGAACAGTTCCTCCACCGGGTGCAGCGCGCTGTCGAGAAGAGCCGGGTGCAGACCGAACCCCTCGGCCTCGCCCCGCTGTTCGGTGGCCAGGCGCACCTCGGCGAGCATGTCCTCGCCGTGCCGCCACGCGGCGTGCAGTCCGCGGAAGGAGGGGCCGTACGCGTACCCCTGCTCGCCGAGGCGCCGGTACAGGTCCGCCACGTCGACCGGGGTGGCGTCGGCCGGTGGCCACGGCGCCGGGGGTGCCGCCGGGGCGGGCGCCGCCGGGGCCGCGGGGGCGAGGAGCCCTACGGCGTGGCGGCGCCAGGTGTCCATGGCTTCCGGGCTCTCGTCGTCCTCGTGTGCGGGGCGGGAGGAGAGGGTGAGCGCGCGTCGGCCCGTGTCGTCGGGCGCGGCGACGGCCAACTGGATGTGCACCGCCCCGGAGGCGGGCAGGAGGAGCGGGGTCTCCAGGGTGAGGTCGTCGACCATGTCGCTGCCGGCCCGCGCGGCGGCGAGCAGTGCCAGCTCCAGGAAGGCCGTCCCGGGCAGCGGCACACTGCCTGCGATGGTGTGGTCCGCCAGCCAGGGGTGGGTGTTCAGCGACAGCCGCCCGGTGAGCAGCAGTTCGCCTTCGGGTGTTTCCACGACGGCCTGCAGGAGGGGGTGGCCGGTGGCGCCGAGCCCGGCGGCGCGTACGTCGGCGGTGCCGCTCGGGACGGCTCGCCAGTAGCGCTCGCGCTGGAATCGATAGGTGGGCAGGTCGACCTGGCCCGCGCCGTCGGGGAGTGCGGCGGAGAAGTCGGCGGTGCCGCCGTCGATGTGCATTCTGGCCAGGGCGGAGAGAAAGGTGCGGGGTTCGTCGCGGCCGTGGCGCAGAGCGGCGGCGAACACCAAGGCCGACTCGGGCGTCGCCCCATCGGCGGCGAGGGCGTCCTCGGCCATGGTGGTGAGGACGGCGTCCGGGCCGAGTTCGAGGGAGCGCACCACGCCCTCGGTGCGCAGGGTCCGCAGTCCGTCGTGGAACCGTACGGGCTCGCGGACGTGGCGTACCCAGTACTCCGGGTCGCGGAGCTGGTCGGCGTCGGCCACCTCACCCGTGACGTTGGAGATCACCGGGATGTGCGGCGCATGGTAGGTGAGGGTGCGGGCGACCTGGCGGAAGTCGTCCAGCATCGGCTGGAGGAGCGGCGAGTGGAAGGCATGGCTGACGTGCAGCCGCTTGGTGCGGTGGCCGCGCTCCTTGAGGGTGCGCACCACATCGTCCACGGCCTCGGCGGCGCCGGACACCACGAGGGCGGAAGGGCCGTTGACTGCCGCCAGGGCCAGATGGTCCGCATGCTCGCTGAGCAGGGGGAGGACCTGTTCCTCGGTGGCCTCGACGGCGGCCATGGCGCCACCGGCCGGGAGCGCCTGCATGAGCCGGCCCCGGGCGGCGACGAGGGTGCAGGCGTCCGGCAAGGTAAGAACGCCCGCCACATGTGCGGCGACGATTTCGCCGACGGAGTGGCCGGTCAGATATCCCGGGGTGAGCCCGAAGGACTCCACCAGCCGGAAGAGAGCGGTCTCCAGGGCGAAGAGGGCCGTCTGCGTCACTCCGGTGCGGTGCAGGGAGCGGGCCTCGTCGGTGCCCTCGGCGGCGAAGAGGATGTCGCGCAGCGAGCGTCCGAGCAGCGGGTCCAGATGGGCGCATGCCTCGTCGAGAGCCGTCGCGAACACGTCGAAGGATCGATACAACTCCGCGCCCATGCCCGGCCGTTGGCTGCCCTGGCCGGTGAACATGAGCGCGGTGGCGCCGAGGCGGGCCGCTCCGGCACGGGTCAGCCCGGGGTGGGCCCGGTCGTCGGCGAGCGCGCGGACGGCCGTCAGCAGCTGGTCGCGGTCGTCGCCGAGGATCACGGCGCGGTGTTCGAAGACGGTACGGGTCCTGGCGAGCGACCAGCCCACGTCGGCCGGCGGCAGCCCCGGATGGGCGTCGGCATGGGCGGCCAGTGCCGCGGCCTGGTCGCGCAGCGCTTGGTCGGTACGGGCCGACAGCACCCAGGGCAGCGGGCAGCCGCCGGTCGGCGCCCCCTCGGAGGCCGGGCGCGCGGGCGCGCCGTCCGGGGCGGATTCGAGGAGGAGGTGGGCGTTGGTTCCGGAGATCCCGAACGAGGACACCGCGGCCCGGCGCGGCCGTTCCCCGCGTGGCCAGGCGACGGGTTCGGTGAGCAGGCGTACGGCACCCGCGTCCCAGTTCACATGCGGAGTGGGCTGGTTGACGTTCAGGGTGGCGGGCAGCGTTTCGTACCGCATCGCCATGATCATCTTGATGACGCCCGCCACGCCTGCCGCGCCCTGGGTGTGGCCGATGTTCGACTTGACGGACCCCAGCCACAGTGGCTTTCCGTCGAACCGGTCCTGGCCGTAGGTGGTCAGCAGCGCATGCGCCTCGATGGGGTCGCCCAGCCGGGTGCCGGTGCCGTGTGCCTCGACCGCGTCCACCTCGGCCGGTGACAGCCGTGCGTTCGCCAGCGCCTGGGTGATGACCCGCTGCTGGGAGGGGCCGTTGGGCGCGGTCAGGCCGTTCGAGGCACCGTCCTGGTTGATGGCCGAGCCCCTGATGACCGCCAGCACCCGGTGGCCGTGGCGACGGGCGTCGGACAGCCGCTCGAGCAGCACCAGGCCGACGCCCTCGGCGAAGGCGGTGCCGTCGGCGTCCGCGGAGAACGCCTTGCACCGGCCGTCGGGCGCGAGACCCCGCTGCCGGGAGAACTCGGTGAACACGTTCGGGATCGCCATCACCGTCACACCACCGGCCAGGGCCAGACCGCATTCGCCCTGCCGCAGCGCCTGACAGGCCAGATGCATGGCCACCAGCGACGACGAACACGCCGTGTCCACCGTCACCGCGGGCCCTTCGAGTCCGAGCGTGTACGCCACCCGGCCCGACAGCACACTGGGGGCGTTGCCGGTCACCAGATAGCCCTCGGCGCTCCTGTCGATGTGTGGCGTGCCGAATCCGGGGAGGGCGGTCCCGGCGTACACACCCGTCGTGCTGCCCTTGAGCGAGGCGGGGTCGATTCCGGCACGTTCCAGCAACTCCCAGGCCACCTCCAGCAGCAGCCGCTGCTGGGGGTCGACGGCCACGGCCTCGCGCGGGCTGATGCCGAAAAACTCGGGGTCGAACCGGTCGGCGTCATAGAGGAATCCGCCCTCACGGGCGTGGCTGGTTCCGGGGTGATCCGGGTCCGGGTGGAACAGGCTCTCCAGGTCCCAGCCGCGGTCCGTGGGGAACTCCCCCATCGCGTGGTCGCCGGAGGCGACGAGCCGCCACAGGTCCTCGGGCGTACCCACCCCACCCGGATACCGGCAGGCCATGCTCACCACGGCCACCGGCTCCTGGGAGCGGTCCTCCATGGCGCGGAGCCGCTGACGTGTCTCGTGGAGGTCGCCGGCCACTCGCCTCAGATAGTCGACCAGCTTCTCTTCATCAGCATGCGGCACAGAGGGTCACCCGGCCTTCCGTGAAAGGGCGCGCCACGTCGGTCATGACAGGCCAAGCTCGTTGTCGATGAAATCCAGCACCTGATCGGCGGTCGCGACCTGCAGCCGCTCCACGGCGCCGGCGTCGTCGCCCGAGGGACACATCGCCTTCCAGCGCGAGAGCAACGTCTCCAGCCGGGTCGTGACCGCACCGGAATCCAGCTCCTCGACGGCCACGTCGGACAGGCTGTTCTCCAGCCTGACCAGCTCGTTGAAGACCGGGTGGAGTACGTCACGGTCCGGGGCCCCGGCGTCGTCCGGGGCGAGTTGACGGCGCAGGTGTTCGGCGAGCGCGGCCGCTTCGGGATGGTCGAAGACGAGCGCCGCGGGCAGCCGCAGCCCGGTGGCCGCGGCCAGCCGGTTGCGCAGCTCGACCCCCGTCAGCGAATCGAAGCCGAGGTCCTTGAACGACGCGTCGGGGTGGACGGTGGCGGGGTCGGCGTGGCCCAGCACGGTGGCGGCGTGGCTGCGCACCAGGTTGAGCAGCAGCCGGTGTTGCTCGGGGGACGGCAGCCCGCGCAGCCGGCCGGCCCAGTCGGTCGGCCGGCCACCGACCGCCGCGGCCGGTCGGCCACGGCCGCTGCCGCCGGTGGCCGCGAGCGCCCGGAGCGGGGTGGGCAGGGTGGCGGTGTCCTGGGCGGCCAGGGCCCGGGTGTCCAGCTTGAGCGCCAGCAGATGGGGACGGCCGTGGCGGCACGCCGCGTCCAGCAGAGCCAGCCCCTCTTCGGTGCTGTTGGCCGTGATCCCCAGGCGGCCGATCCTGGCCAGGTTGGCGGTGTCCAGCCGGGCGGTGAGGCCGCTGGTGGCCGCCCACAGCCCCCAGGCCACCGAAAGCCCCGGCAGGCCGAGACCCTGGCGGTGGGACGCGAGGGCGTCGCAGAAGGCGTTGGCCGCGGCGTAGTTGGCCTGGCTGGGAGTGCCCAGATCGGAGGCGAAGGAGGAGAACATGACGAACGTGCCGAGCCGCAGATGCGCCGTCGCCGCGTGCAGATTGGCCGCGGCAGTGGCCTTGGCCCCCCACACCCGCGCCAGTCGCTCCGGAGACTGCGCGGGAAGCATCGCGTCGTCCAGGGCGCCCGCGGCATGGATGACGCCGGTCAGCGGATGCGCCGGATCGATACCCGCGACGACATCGTTGACGGTGACGCGGTCGGC
>NZ_JBIRPZ010000033.1:0-21320 GCF_044332925.1 Streptomyces sp. NPDC021212 | reverse complement strand
TCACTGATCGCCGAACGCACCAGACCCCACACCCCAGCACCCGCGAGATCCAGCACATCGCGAGCACCGTCCTCGGCCGAGGCCACCTCCACCGCACCCGACGTCAACACCACCAACCGCGACTCCGCAAAACGCTCCTCAGCCAACCACCCACGCACCACACCCAGAACATCCGCCACCACATCACCGACACCGGCACCACCGCGCGCGACCGGAAGCACAACCGTCTCCGGCACCGTGGCACCACCATCAACAGCGGCGACCAAACCCGCAAGACCGTCGTAAGACGTCACCGGAACACCGGCACCCCGCCACCCACCCGACTCGACATCACCAAGCACCGCCCAACCGGCAGACTCCACAGACTGCTCGGACTGGGCCACCGGCGCAGGAAGCCACTCCAGCCGGAACAGACTCTCCGCCGTGGCAGAGGCGGACGCGCTCAGTTCGGTGACCGAGACCGGGCGCAGCACCAGCGATGCCACCTCGGCGACCGGGTCACCGACGGCATCGGCCACCCGCAGCGCCACCTCGCCCGTGCCTCGTGGAGACAGGCGTACCCGCACGGCGGAGGCACCCACGGCGGACAGCGACACACCCGACCACATGAATGGCAGCAAAGCCTGGTCCGCACCGGCACCGGCACCGACTTCGCCGAGTCCCAGGGCGTGCAGCACGGTGTCCAGCAGCGCCGGATGCAAACCGAACCCGGCCCCGTCCTCCGCGACCTCCTCCGGAAGCGCAGCCTCCACGAACAGGTCCTCGCCCTGCTTCCACACCTCCCGCAGACCACGGAACGCCGGACCATACGCCAACCCCGCACCCGACAACCGCTCATACAACCCATCCACCGCAACCGCCTCCGCACCCACCGGCGGCCACACCCGCAAATCCCACCCACCAGCAGGAACACCAGCAACGAGAACACCCGTGGCATGCAAAGCCCACGGCTGCTCCGCATCCGCCCCCTCCGGGCGCGAGTAAACCCGCAGCGCACGACGGCCATCCCCGGCACCATCGATGCTCAGCTGCACCTGAACAGCACCGTCCTCCGGAAGAACCAACGGCGCCTGCAAGGTCAACTCCTCGACCCGGGCACACCCGACCCGATCACCCGCCTGCACCGCAAGCTCAACGAAGACCGTGCCCGGCACCAGGACCGAACCGGCAACCACGTGATCAGCCAGCCACGGATGCGACCGCACCGAGAGCCGTGACGTCAGCAACACGGCATCCGAACCGGCCACCGACACCGAAGCACCCAACAACGGATGCTCCGCGACGCCCAGGCCCAGCCCCCGCGCGTCAGTGACCGGCCGCGCGGCATCCAGCCAGTACCGCTGCCGCTGGAAGGCGTACGTCGGCAGATCCACCCGTCGCGCACCGGTCCCGGCGAACATGGCGGGCCAGTCGACCTGCGAGCCGCGTACGAACATCTCCGCGACCGCCGACAGGACGGTCTCGGGCTCGCCGCGCCCCTTCCGCAATGTCGACGCCACCGCACTGTCGACGGCGGTCCGGGCCAGCGCGGTCAGCACCGGATCGGGTCCGATCTCCAGGAGCCGGGTTACGTCCTGTTCGGTCGTGGTGGTCTCCAGAGCCCGGTGGAACCGGACCGGCTCGTGGATCTGGCGCACCCAGTACTCCGGGGTCGCCCAGTCCGCCGCGCCGACCAGTTGCCCGCTGACCGTGCTGACGGCCGGAAGCACCGGCTGCCGGTAGGTGACGCTCGCGGCGATCTCGGCGAACTCCGCCAGCATCGGCTCCATCAGCGGCGAGTGGAAGGCGTGGCTGACGCGCAGCCGGGACACCCGGCGGCCCCGCTCCCGCGCCACCGCCATCACCCGCTCGACCGCGTCCTCGTCACCGGACACGACCACCGCGGTCGGCCCGTTCACCGCCGCGACCGTGGCCCGCTCGCCCTCGGCAAACCCGCCGAGGATGTCGGCGACCTCGGACTCGGTGCCCTCGATCGCCGCCATCGCGCCGCCCGAAGGCAGCGCCTGCATCAACCGCGCACGACCCGCCACCAACCGCGCGGCATCCCCCAGCTCGAACACACCCGCCGCATACGCCGCCGCGAACTCGCCGATCGAGTGGCCCAGCACCACATCCGGACCCATGCCCCACGACCGCAGCAACTCCACCAACGCCACCTGCACCGCGAACAACGCCGACTGCGCATACCCAGTCCGATCCAGCAGGGCCGCCTCCGCAGAACCCTCCGCCGCGAACAGTACGTCCCGCAGTGGGGCGTCGAACCCGGCGGCGCCTTCCAGCTCGGTGTTCAGGTGGCCGCACACCTCGTCCAGGGCTTGGGCGAACGCCGGGAACCGGTCGTACAGCTCACGGCCCATCCCGATCCGCTGGCTGCCCTGACCAGTGAACATCCAGCCCGTCCGGCCGTCGGTCACCGCGCCGGATATCGCGGCGTCGCCACCGGCCAGTGCTGTCAGGCCGGTCAGCGGCGCCGCCCCGTCCGTGCCCAGCACCACGGTCCGGTGCTCCATAACCGCCCGCGTGGTCGCCAACGAGAAGCCGACGTCGACCGGGGAGTGGTCCCGCTCGCCGAGGAAGGCCGCCAGGCGTCCGGCCTGTGCCCGCACCGCCTGGGCGTTCCGGCCGGACAGCACCCACGGCACCACCGGCATCGCCGACAGGTCCGTCGTGGCCTCGTCGGAGGCGGTGCCGTTCCCTTGGCCGTCGCCGTCACCACTGTCACCTCCTGCCGCGGCAGGAGGTTCCTCGAGGATGACGTGGGCGTTGGTACCACTGATACCGAACGAAGAAATCCCCGCGCGACGGGGATGTTCGGCACGGGGCCAGGGGCGTTCTTCGGTCAGCAGGCGCACCGAGCCCGCGTTCCAGTCGACGTGCGACGAGGGCTCACCCACGTGCAGGGTCCGGGGCAATTCCCCGGCGCGCAGGGCCATCACCATCTTGATGACGCCGGCGACGCCCGCGGCGGCCTGGGTGTGTCCGAAGTTCGACTTCACCGAGCCCAGCCACAGCGGCTCGGCGCCGTCGCGCCCCTGGCCGTAGGTCGCGAGCAGCGCTTGGGCCTCGATGGGATCGCCGAGCCGGGTTCCGGTGCCGTGCGCCTCGACGACGTCCACTTCGGACGCCGGGATCCGCGCGGCCTTCAACGCCTGGCGGATCACGCGCTGCTGCGACGGACCATTCGGCGCGCTCAGCCCGTTCGAGGCGCCGTCCTGGTTGACGGCGCTGCCGCTGATCACCGCGAGCACCTGGTGGCCCAGCCGCTGTGCCTCGGACAGCCGCTCCAGTACGAGCACGCCGGCGCCCTCGGCCCAGGCGGTGCCGTCCGCGGCCTCCGCGAATGGCTTGCACCGGCCGTCGGCAGCGAGGCCACGCTGCCGGGAGAACTCCACGAACGTCGTCGGGGCGGCCATCACGGTGACGCCACCGGCGAGCGCCATCCCGCACTCGCCGGTCCGTAGCGCGTGGCAGGCAAGGTGCAGGGAGACCAGCGAGGATGAGCACGCGGTGTCGAGTGTCACCGCGGGCCCCTCGAACCCGAACACGTACGAGATGCGGCCGGAGAAGACGCTGCCCGCGTTGCCGTTGGCGAGGAAGCCCTCGACGTCCTTGGGCACGCCGCTCAGGCGCGACGCGTAGTCGTGGTACATCAGGCCCGCGAAGACGCCGGTAGCCGAGCCGCGCAGCGAGTGGGGGTTGATCCCCGCCCGTTCCAGGGCCTCCCACGAGGTCTCCAACAGCAGCCGCTGCTGCGGGTCCATGGCGAGGGCCTCGCGCGGGGAGATGCCGAACAACTCGGCGTCGAACTCGGCCGCGTCGTGGAGAAATCCGCCCTCGCGTACGTGCGAGGTGCCCGGGCGGTCCGTGTCGGGGTCGAAGAGGGTCTCGAGGTCCCAGCCGCGATCGGTGGGGAACGAGGTGATCCCGTCCCCCGCCGAGCTGACCAGCTGCCACAGATCCTCCGGCGAGGCCACCCCGCCCGGGTACCGGCATCCCATGCCCACGATCGCGATGGGCTCGTGGGCTTTCGCTTCGGCTTCACTCAGGCGAAGGTGAGCATCCCGAGCATCGGCGATCGCGCGCTTGAGATATTCCCGGAGCTTGTCTTCGTTCGCCATGCGTTCCTTATCCTTCAGATAGAGCCGAAGCCTGAGCCAGGGGGCTCAGTTCGCCCATGGCTTGCTGTCCATCAGCGAGAACAGCTCGTCGTCGGTCGCGTCCTCGATCCCCTCGGCGCCCGCCCGGATCTCCGGGCCGCCCTCGCTCTCGGCCCATACAGCCAGCAGCCTCTGTAGCTTGCTGCCGACTTCGGCGCGGACGGCCTCATCGGTGGGCACCGTCTCGGCAAGAACCGACTGGAGTTTTTCGAGTTCCCCGAAGAGGAATCCGGCGCCGCCGTCGTCCTCCGGCACCAACTCCGCCCGCAGGTAGTCCCGCAGGGACAGAACCGTCGGATGATCGAAGATGATGGTGGCGGGCAGTTGCAGGGCGGTGGCGGACCCGAGCCGGTTGCGCAGGTCCACCGCGGTCAGCGAGTCGAAGCCGAGTTCCTTGAACGCGCGCGTCGGATCGATCGATCCGGGCGAGGTGTATCCGAGGACGGCGGCGACAGAAGTCTGCACGATGTCGAGCAGCATCCGGTCCCGCTCGGCGGGCGAAAGCTCCTTCAGGCGGTGGGCCAGCCCCGAGTCGTCGGCGGCCGCGGCATGGCCGAGGGAGCGCCGCTGCTCGGTGGGCGGCGCAAGGTCGCGCAACACGCTGGGCAGCGTGTCCCGCCGCCCGGCCAGTGACGCGGTCCGCACCGCGACCGGCAACGCGACCGGCTCGTTGACCTGCAAAGCGGTATCCAGCAGCGCCAGCCCGTCCCGCGTGGACAGCGGCGGGAACCCCTGACGCCGAAGCCGGTCGATATCCGCCTCACCCAGACGGCCCCCCATACCCTCGGCCTGCTCCCACATACCCCACGCCAACGACACACCAGCCAGCCCCTGCGCCCGACGCGACACCGCCAACGCATCCAGCACCGCATTACCCGCCGCATACGCCGACTGACCCGCATTCCCCACCACACCCGCAAAGGAAGAGAACAGGACGAACACATCAAGATCACGGTCAGCCGTCAACTCATGCAGATGCACCGCCGACTCCGCCTTCGCCGCAAGCACCCGAGCCAACCGCTCCGGCGTCAGATCAGCGACCACCCCGTCATCCAGCACACCAGCGGCATGCACCACACCGGTCAACGGCGCGTCACCCGAAACCGCATCGAGAACCTCGGAAAGAGCCGCCCGATCACTCACATCACACGCAGCAATCGTCACCCGCGCACCCAGCCCGGCCAGCTCATCACGCAACTCCTCCGCACCCGGCGCCCCCACACCACGCCGGGAGAGCAGCAACAGATCACGAACACCATGCGCGGTGACCAGATGCCGAGCCACCACCGCACCCAAACCACCCGTACCACCAGTGACCAGCACCGTGCCCTTGTCCCAGCGTGTCGCCGGGACGTCCTCGTCCGCGGCGGGAACGGTCATCCGTACGATCCGGGGCAGGCGGACCCGCCCCTCGCGCACCGCGAACTGGCTCTCGTCGGATTGGGTCGCGTACGCCGCCAGAGCCCGGTAGGAGTCCGGCTCGCCATCCACATCGGCCAGCGCGAACCGGCCTGGGTGCTCGCTGATCGCCGACCGCACCAGACCCCACACGCCCGCACTCGCGAGGTCCAGTTCACTCGCGTCGGCAGCATCCAGCGCGACCGCGCCCCTGGTCGAAACCACCAGGCGCGAATCCTCCAGACACTTCTCAGCCAGCCACGTCCGCATCGCCGCCAGCACACCAGCAACCCCACCAATGAGATCACCAGGATTCGCCACCACCGGCAGGACCACCGTGCCGGGAACCGAAGCGCCCCCGGCCACGGCAGCGGTCAGCGCTCCCAAGTCCTGGTAGCCGGTCACCGCGACACCGGCGGCACGCCACCCGTCCTCGGTCTGCGCATCGGTGCCGAGGACGGCCCAGTCGCCGGGGTCACCCGGCTCGGCCGGAGCCGGCGCGGAAACCCAGTCCAGCCGGAACAGATCCTCCGTGGGCGCAGAACCCGCCCGGGCGAGGTCTGCTGCGGTAACCGGTCGCAGCACCAGCGAGTCGATGTCGGCCACCGGCTGACCAGCCGCGTCGGCCACACGCAGCCTGTACTCGCCGGTCCCTCGCGGCGACAGCCGCACCCGTACGGCCGAGACACCGACAGCGGACAGCGACACGCCGGACCAGAGGAACGGCAGCATCGCGCCCTCAACGTCCGGACTCTGGAGCCCGAGCGCGTGCAGCACCGTATCCAGCAACGCCGGATGCACACCGTACGCCGACGCCTCCGCAGCCACCTCCTCCGGCAAGGCCGCCTCCACGAACACCTCACCGCCGCTCACCCAGACTCCCCGCAAGCCCCGGAACGCCGGCCCGTAGACCAGCCCGGCGCCCGTCAGCCGCTCGTACAGCCCCTCCAGCGCAACCGGTTCCGCACCGGCAGGCGGCCACACACCCAGATCCCAGTCGGCGACAACAGGCTCGGCCGTGACAGTGCCAGTGGCATGCAACGTCCACGGCTCGTCGGCCGAAGCACCGTCCGGGCGCGCGTACACACGCAGCGAACGCCGCTCCCCACCGGGCTCCGGCGCGTCAATGCCGAGCTGCACCTGAACAGCACCGTCCTCCGGAAGGACCAACGGCGCCTGCAAGGTCAGCTCCTCCACACGGTCACACCCGACCCGGTCCCCCGCCTGCACCGCAAGCTCAACGAACGCCGTACCCGGCACCAACACCGAACCGGCCACCACGTGATCAGCCAGCCACGGATGCGACCGCACCGACAACCGCGACGTCAACAACACCGCATCCGAACCCGCCACCGCAACCGAAGCACCCAACAACGGATGCCCCACCGCACCCAGACCCAAGCCGCTCGCATCGGTACCCGGCCGGACAGCCCCCATCCAGAAACGCTGCCGCTGAAACGCATACGTCGGCAGCTCCACCCGCCGCGCAGTGGTCCCGGCGAACACAGCGGACCAGTCCACCTTGCCGCCCCGTACGAACATCTCGGCCACGGCGGTCAGCACGGTGTCGGCCTCTTCGCGCCCCTTGCGCAGCACCGACACCGCGGTGGACCCTTCGGACCGCGCGAGCGCGGTCAGCACCGGGTCCGGACCGATTTCGAGCAGGCGAGCCGCCGCCTGCTCGCCGACGGCGGTCCGGAACGCTTCATGGAAGCGGACCGGCTCGCGCACCTGGCGGACCCAGTAGTCGGGGGTCGTCCAGTCAGAATCTGCGAGAGGTTGACCGGTGACGGTACTGACCGCTGTGAGCACCGGCTGCCGGTACGTCACGCTTGCCGCGATCTCGGCGAACTCCGCCAGCATCGGCTCCATCAACGGCGAGTGGAAGGCGTGGCTCACCCGCAGCCGCGACACCCGCCGGCCCCGCTCCCGCGCCACCGCCATCACCCGCTCGACCGCGTCCTCGTCACCGGAAACCACTACCGCGCTCGGCCCGTTGACCGCCGCGACCGTGGCCCGCTCCCCTTCAGGAAGCCCGCTGAGGATGTCGGCGACCTCGGCTTCCGCACCCTCGATCGCCGCCATCGCGCCCCCCGAGGGCAGCGCCTGCATCAACCGGGCGCGACCCGCCACCAACCGCGCGGCATCCCCCAGCTCGAACACACCCGCCGCATACGCCGCGACGAACTCGCCGATCGAGTGGCCCAGCACCACATCCGGACCCATGCCCCACGACCGCAGCAACTCCACCAACGCCACCTGCACCGCGAACAACGCCGACTGCGCATACCCGGTCCCCTCCAGCAGAACCGCCTCCGCAGAACCCTCCGCCGCGAACAACACCTCCCGCAACGGGTGCTCAAACCCCGGCCCACCCGCCAACTCGGCGTCCAGGTGACCGCACACCTCGTCCAGGACCCGCGCGAACACCGGGAACTGGCCGTACAGCTCGCGGCCCATGCCGGGCCGCTGGCTGCCCTGCCCCGTGAACATCCACGACGTACGCCCCTCGGCCGCCACACCGGACACCACGGAGGCATCACCATCGGCCAGCGCGGCCACGCCCGAGTGCAGGGTGGCGAAGTCGGCGCCGAGTACGACGGCACGGTGGTCGAGCACCGCGCGCGTGGCCGCCAGAGACCATCCGATATCGGCGGGCGCGGAGTCCTGCTCGTCGAGGAAGGCCGCCAGCTGCCCGGCCTGCGCGCGCAAGGCTTCCGCGGTCCGGCCGGAGAGCACCCACGGCACGACAGCCGGCTCCGCGGTCGGCTGCTCGTCGCCCATGGCCGGTTCGATCGCGGGAGCGTCCTCGGCCTCCTCGATGATGACGTGCGCGTTGGTCCCGCTGATGCCGAACGACGAGACACCCGCCCGACGTGGCCGCTCACCGCGCGGCCACGCACGGGCCTCGGTCAGCAGCCGTACCGCACCGGAGCCCCAATCGACATGGGACGAGGGTTCGTCCGCATGCAGCGTCCGCGGCAGCCGCTGCTCGCGCAGCGCCATCACCATCTTGATCAGCCCGGCCGCGCCGGCCGCGGCCTGGCTGTGGCCGATGTTGGACTTCACCGAGCCCAGCCACAGCGGCTCGGCTCCGTCGCGCCCCTGGCCGTAGGTCGCGAGCAGCGCCTGCGCCTCGATCGGGTCGCCGAGCGTGGTACCGGTGCCGTGCGCCTCGACGACGTCCACTTCGGACGCCGGGATCCGCGCGGCGGCGAGCGCCTGACGGATCACCCGCTGCTGCGACGGACCGTTCGGCGCCGTCAGACCATTCGACGCACCATCCTGATTGACCGCACTCCCGCGCACCACCGCCAGCACCGGATGCCCCAGGCGTCGCGCGTCGGACAGCCGCTCCAGCACCAGTACGCCGGCACCCTCGGCCCACCCCGTACCGTCCGCGGCCTCCGCGAAGGACTTGCACCGGCCGTCCCCGGCCAGCCCGCCCTGCCGCGAGAACTCCAGGAAGATCCCCGGAGTGGCCATCACCGTCGCGCCACCGGCCAAGGCCAGGTCGCATTCGCCCGCGCGTAGCGCCTGGCCCGCGAGGTGCAGCGCCACCAGCGCCGACGAGCAGGCGGTGTCCACCGACACCGCGGGGCCCTCAAGGCCGAGGGAGTAGGCGAGACGGCCCGACGCCACGCTCGGGGTACTGCCGGTCAGGAGGTAGCCCTCCATCTCTTCCTCGGGCTCGTGCACGTTCCCGCCGTACCCGTTCGCAGATACTCCGGCGAACACGCCGGTGGCCGAGCCGCGCAGCGACAGGGGGCTGATCCCGGCCCGCTCCAGGGCCTCCCAGGAGGTCTCCAGCAGCAGCCGCTGTTGCGGATCCATGGCAAGGGCCTCGCGCGGCGAGATGCCGAACAACTCGGCGTCGAACCGCGCCACGTCCTGTACGAATCCGCCACCGCTGACGCCGGTCGTGTCGACCAGCGTCCGCACGTCCCAGCCGCGATCGGCGGGCAGCGGGGAAAAACCGTCACCGGCCGAGTCGACCAGGTCCCACAGCGCCTGCGGCGAGGTCGCGCCACCCGGATAGCGGCAGCCCATACCGACGATGACAATGGGGTCGTCGTCCACGAACGTCGCCGTCTTCCGGACGGGCGAAGCGGCCTGCTCGACCACCGCGCCCAGGACCCGCGTACGCAGGTGGTCGGCCAGCGCGGTGGGGTTCGGGTGGTCGAAGATCAGGGTCGCGGGCAGCTGGACGGCGGTCGCGGTGGTGAGGCGGTTGCGCAGCTCTACCGCGGTCAGCGAGTCGAAGCCGAGGTCCTTGAATGCCCGCCCGGCATCGACTTCCGCGCCCGACGTGTACCCCAGCACCCCGGCGACCTGGGTCTGTACGAGGTCCAGCAGCAACCGGTCCTGCTCTGCGGCGGGCAGTCCGCGCAGGCGGCGGGCCAGCTCGCCGCCGCCGGCGGCGGCAACCTGCCCGGCGACGGTCCGGCGCTGCCGCGTCGCCGGGACGAGTCCGTGCAGCACGGCGGGCAGGCTGTCGCGTACCGCGGCGAGTGCCGAGGTCCGTAGGGCGACCGGCACCGCCACCGGCTCGTTGATCCGCAGGGCGATGTCAAGGAGGGTCAGCCCGTGGTCGGTCCCCAGGGCCGGGAAGCCCTGGCGCCGCATCCGGCTCAGGTCGGCTTCGCCGAGTCGGCCGCCCATACCTTCGGAGTTCTCCCACATGCCCCACGCCAGCGACACGGCCGGGAGCCCCTGGGCTCGCCGGGATACCGCGAGGGCGTCGAGCACCGCGTTGCCCGCGGCGTAAGCCGCCTGGCCCGCATTGCCCACCACACCCGCGAAGGAGGAGAACAGGACGAACGCGTCCAGATCACGGCCTGCGGTGAGTTCGTGCAGATGCATGGCGGAATCGGCCTTCGCCGCCAGCACTCCGGCGAGCCGTTCCGGGGTCAGCTCCGCGATCATCCCGTCGTCGAGCACTCCAGCGGTGTGCACCACGCCCCTCAACGGGGCATCGTCGGGGACCGCATCCAACGCATCCGCCAGCGCCTGCCGGTCGCTGACATCACACGCACGGATCGTCACCCGCGCGCCGAGAGCGGTCAGCTCCCGTTCGAGCTCACCCGCCCCCGGCGCGTCTGGCCCACGCCGGGAGAGCAGGAAGAGGTCCCGTACTCCGTGTTCCGTGGTCAGGTGCCGGGCCACGACCGCGCCGAGACCACCCGTACCGCCGGTCACCAACACCGTGCCACGCTCACCCCACGGCACCGGCAAGGTCAGCACGACCTTGCCGACATGCTTCGCCTGCCCCAGGAATCGCAACGCCTCCGGAGCCCGGGCGATGTCCCACGCCGTGACCGGAACCGGCCGCAGCGCACCATTCTCGAACAGACCCAACAACGCCGCCAGCATCTCGCCGATCCGCTCAGGACCCGCATCCATGACATCAAACGACCGATAGATCACGCCCGGATGAGCATCGGCCACCTCACCCGCATCCCGAATATCGGTCTTGCCCATCTCCACGAACCGGCCACCCGGCCGCGTCAACCGCAACGACGCATCCACGAACTCCCCGGCCAGGCAGTCCAACACCACATCCAGCCCGACACCGCCCGTCGCCGCGGAGAAGACCTGTTCAAACTCCGTCGTACGCGACGAAGCAATACGATCGGCCGCAACATCCAGCCCGCGAAGAGTCGGCCACTTGGCCTGACTCGCCGTCGCGAACACCTCCGCACCCAGATGCTGAGCCAACTGCACCGCCGCCATACCCACACCGCCGGCAGCGGCATGAATCAACACCGACTCACCCGCCCCCAGTCCCGCCAGATCGACCAGTGCGTAGTACGCGGTCAGGTACACGATCGGCACCGACGCCGCCTGCTCGTACGACCAACCGTCCGGTATACGCGCCAGCATCCGCGCATCCGCCACCGCCGACGGCCCGAACCCGCCGTCCAGCAGACCCATCACCCGGTCCCCCACAGCGAAGTCGTCCACACCAGGACCGACCTCCACCACAACTCCGGCACCTTCATGCCCGAGCCGACCGGCGTCCCCCGGATACATCCCCAGCACATTCAGCACATCACGGAAGTTGACCCCCGCCGCACGCACACCCACGCGCACCTGACCGGGACGCAGCGCCCGGGGTTCCTCGGGTACCAGCGCGACGCCGTCCAACTGGCCCTTGGCCACCATGTCCAACCGCCATGCCGAACCCACACCCGCCGGAGGCTCCAACACCCCGCCCGAAGCCATCCGCACCAGCCGCGGCAGCCACACGCGCCCCTCGCGGACGGCGACCTGGTCCGCGCCCAGCCCGGCGAGGCCGACAGCCAGGGCCTCGTACGACTCCCGCGCACCATCGACGTCGGCCAGCACGAAGCGCCCCGGATGCTCACTGATCGCCGAACGCACCAGACCCCACACCCCAGCACCCGCGAGATCCAGCACATCGCGAGCACCGTCCTCGGCCGGGTCCACCTCCACCGCCCCCGACGTCAACACCACCAGGCGCGATCCGGCGAAGCGCCGCTCGGCCAGCCATTCACGGATCACGGCCAGCACACCGGCCACCGCGTCGGTGACCTCGGTGTCCGTGGAGCGGAGCGGAAGCACAACGGTGTCCGGGACGGCGGTACCGTCATCCAGCGCGGCGGTCAGCGCGGCCAGATCGGCATAACCGGTCACCGGAACACCCGAGTCGCGCCACTCATCGGTGTCGGCGAGTACGGCCCAGGCAGCACCCGATCCGTCGAGTTCGCCGGGAGCGGGTGCGGGTGCGGGGATCCAGTCGAGGCGGAACAGGCTGTCCCGATGCGGGGAGTTCGCCGCGGCCAGATCCGCGGTCGACACCGGCCGCAATACCAGCGATTCCACCTCGGCCACCGGAGCACCCGTAGCGTCGGCGATCTGCAGGGCGACCTCGCCAGATCCCCTCACGGACAGCCGCACCCGCACCGCGGCCGCACCGACCGCCGACAACGACACACCCGACCACGAGAACGGCAGCGCCGCTCCCTCGCCGCCCTGGTCCCCCACTCCCAAGGCGTGCAGCACGGAGTCGAGCAGTGCCGGGTGCAGACCGAAATCGGCCGCATCACCGGACAGCGACTCGGGCAGAGCCGCCTCTACGAACAGGTCCTCACCGTGCCGCCAGACCTCCCGCAGACCACGGAAAGCCGGGCCGTACACCAGGCCACCACCGGCGAGCCGTTCGTACAAGCCCTCCACCGGAACCTGCTCCGCACCGGCAGGCGGCCACACGGCCAGGTCCCAATCCGCGACAGCCCCACCAGAGATGAGAGTCCCCGTGGCATGCAGAGTCCACGGTTCCTCGGCCGCCGCGTCCTCGGGGCGGGAGTAGACGCGCACTGCGCGTCGGCCCTGCTCCGTACCCTCGGCACTGTCGATGCTGAGCTGCACTTGGAGCGCGTCCTGCTCCGGCAGCACCAGCGGCGCCTGCAGAGTCAGTTCCTCGACCCGCTCGAAGCCGACCCGCTCGCCGGCCTGCACCGCGAGCTCAACGAACATCGTGCCCGGCACCAGCACCGAGCCCGCCACAGCGTGATCAGCCAGCCACGGGTGCGAGGGGACCGAGAGCCGCCCGGTCAGCAGCACCGCGTCCGATCCGGCCACGGTCACCGCCGCGCCAAGCATGGGGTGCTCGGCCGCGCCCAGGCCCAAGCCACGAGCGTCGGTGACCGGCCGGGAGGCCTCGAGCCAGTACCGCTGCCGCTGGAACGCGTACGTCGGCAGGTCGACCCGTCGTGCGCCCGTCCCGGCGAAGACTGCCGCCCAGTCGACCTTCGCGCCACGCACGAACACCTCGGCCACGGCACCCAACACGGTCTCGGCTTCAGGCCGCCCCTTGCGCAGGGCCGACACCACAGTCACGTCCGAAGCCGCCTTGGCCAGCGCGGTCAGCACCGGGTCGGGGCCGACCTCCAGCAGTCGGCTGACACCCTGTGTACCGGTGGCGGCCTCAAGAGCATCGTGGAAACGGACCGGCCGACGGACCTGATCCACCCAGTAGTCAGCAGTGGCCCAGTCCTCTTCACCGACCGGCTCACCGGTGGCCGTACTGACGGCGGCGAGCACCGGCTGCCGGTAGGCGACACCCGCCGCGATCTCGGCGAACTCCGCCAGCATCGGCTCCATCAACGGCGAGTGAAAGGCGTGGCTGACGCGCAGCCGCGACACCCGGCGGCCCCGCTCCCGCGCGCTCGCCATGGCCTGCTCGACCGCGTCCTCGTCACCGGAGACGACCACCGACACCGGCCCGTTGACCGCCGCGACTGTGGCCCGCTCGCCTTCGGGAAGCCCGCTGAGGATGTCGGCGACCTCGGCCTCGGTGCCCTCGATCGCCGCCATCGCACCACCCGAAGGCAGCGCCTGCATCAACCGCGCACGACCGGCCACCAACCGGGCAGCGTCGGCCAGCTCGAACACACCCGCCGCATACGCCGCGACGAACTCGCCGATCGAGTGGCCCAGCACCACATCCGGACCCATGCCCCACGACCGCAGCAACTCCACCAACGCGACCTGCACCGCGAACAGCGACGTCTGCGCATACCCGGTGCCCTCCAGCAGGGCCGCCTCCGCAGAACCCTCCGCCGCGAACAACACCTCCCGCACCGGAACACCGAAGCCCGGCCCACCCGCAAGCTCCGCGTCCAGGAGGCCGCAGACCTCGTCCAGGGTCCTCGCGAACACGGGGAACGTGCCGTACAGCTCACGGCCCATCCCGATCCGCTGGCTCCCCTGCCCTGTGAACATCCAGCCCGTACGCCCGTCCGACACCACACCGGACACCACGGAAGTGCCGCCGTCGGCCAGCTCGGCGACCCCCGACCGCAATTCCTCCAGATCCCCGCCCAACGCCACAGCACGGTGATCGAGCACCGCACGCGACGTCGCCAGCGAGTAGCCGACATCGGCCGCCGAGCAGTCAGCCACCCCTTCCGCCGTGCCGAGGAAACCGGCCAGGCGCTCGGCCTGCGCCCGCACCGCCCGCTCGCCCCGCCCCGACAGCACCCACGGCACCACGGGCAGCGACTGCCCCGAAGGCGGCTCTTCGGCCACGTCAGGGTCGGGCTGGAGCTCGAACTCGGGCGCTTCTTCGATGATGATGTGCGCGTTGGTGCCGCTGATCCCGAAGGACGAGACACCCGCTCGGCGCAGACGCTCCCCCTTCGGCCACCTACGAGCCTCCCTCAGCAACTGCACAGCACCCGCCGTCCAGTCCACCTGGGTCGAGGGCTCGTTCACGTGCAGCGTCCGCGGCAACCGCTCCGCACGCAGCGCCATCACCATCTTGATCAGACCCGCAACACCAGCAGCAGCCTGCGTATGGCCGATGTTCGACTTCACCGAACCCAGCCACAAGGGCTCGTCCTCGGACCGCGCCTGACCATATGTCGCCAGCAACGCCTGCGCCTCGATCGGGTCACCCAGCCGCGTCCCCGTACCATGCGCCTCGACAATGTCCACCTCCGACGCCGAAAGCCGCGCCGACGACAACGCCTGGCGGATCACCCGCTGCTGCGACGGACCATTCGGCGCCGTCAGCCCATTCGACGCACCGTCCTGATTGACCGCGCTCCCCCGTACGACCGCCAGCACCTGATGCCCCAGGCGCCGAGCGTCGGACAGCCGCTCCAGCACCACCACCCCGGCACCCTCGGCCCACCCCGTACCGTCCGCACTGTCCGCGAAAGACTTACAACGGCCGTCCGAGGCCAGACCGCGCTGCCGCGAAAACTCAACGAATGTCGACGGAGTCGACATGACGGTGACACCACCGGCCAACGCCATCCCACACTCCCCCGCACGCAGCGCCTGACACGCCCAATGCAGGGACACCAACGACGACGAACACGCCGTATCCACCGTCACCGCGGGCCCCTCGAACCCGAAGACGTACGCGATGCGGCCGGAGAAGATGCTGCCCGCGTTCCCGTTCCCGAGAAAGCCCTCGATTTCCTCCGGAGCGACCTGCAACCGCGACGCATAGTCGTGGTACATCAGCCCCGCGAACACACCCGTCGACGAACCACGCAACGACAACGGGTCGATCCGGGCCCGCTCCAGCGCCTCCCACGACGTCTCCAGCAACAACCGCTGCTGCGGATCCATCGCAAGGGCCTCACGCGGCGAAATGCCGAACAGCTCCGCATCGAACTCGGCCGCGTCATGCAGAAAACCACCTTCCCGCGCGTACGAGGTGCCCGCACGATCCGGGTCCGGGTCGAACAGGGCCTCGAGGTCCCAGCCACGGTCGGCCGGGAACCCGGTGATCCCGTCGCCGGCCGAGTCGACCAGCTCCCACAGGGACTCGGGGGACGACACACCGCCCGGGTAGCGGCAGCCCATCCCCACGATCGCGATCGGCTCGTGGTCCTTCGCCTCCGCTTCTCGCAGACGCTGACGGGTCTCGCGGAGGTCGGTGGTGAGACGCTTGAGGTACGTCAGCGTCTTCTCGTCAGTGGACACGTGAGCCCAGCCCCTTTGTCGCGCGTGAGGGTGCCGTCATGAGCGCCCTCATCCTTCGAGTTCGCGATCGATGATTTCGAACATCGAATCGAGTGAAGCGGAATCGATATCGTCGTTCTCGGTACCGTCGCCGCCCAGGTCTTCCTCCAGTCGTGCCACCATCGCCTTGACGCGTGACCGGACCTGCTGGCGCAGTGCGCCGTCCTGGGCCATCGAGAGCACTGCGGCTTCGAACTTCTCCAGATCGCTCAGGCCGAGATCGCCCTCGCCGGAGCCCTGGTCGAGCTGGTCGCGCAGGTACCCGGCGAGGCCCTCGATCGTCGGGTGATCGAAGGCAAGGCTGGCGGGCAGGACGAGCCCGGTCGCGCTGTTGAGCCGGTTACGCAAGTCCACTGCGGTCAGCGAATCGAACCCGAGATCCTTGAACGCTCGTCCCGGATCGATCGCGCCGGCGGAACCATGCCCCAGCACCACCGCGACCTGGGACTGCACAAGGTCCAGCAGCACCCGTTCCTGCTCGGCCGCGGACCGGCCCCGCAGGCGACGGGCAAGCGCATCGGAACTGCCCGCACCGCTCCGGTCCCCGGCGCGCCGCTGCCGGGCGGCCGTCGGCACGAGGCCGTGCAGCATGTCGGGCAGGCTGTCCCTGCGTGCGGCCAGTGCCGTGGTGTCGACCGAGACCGGCAGCGCGATCGGCTCGTCGGACCGTACCGCCACGTCGAACAGCGCGAGCGCATGCTCGGTGGTCAGCGGCGCGAAGCCCTGTCCGCGCAGACGGGCGAGGTCAGCGTCACCGAGGCGGCCGCCCATACCGTCGGGGTGTTCCCACATGCCCCACGCCAGGGATACGCCGGGCAGCCCCTGGGCGCGTCGGGACACCGCGAGTGCGTCGAGCACGGTGTTGCTCGCCGCGTAGGCCGACTGCCCGGCGTTTCCGACCACTCCGGCGATCGAGGAGAACATCACGAACGCCTGCAGGTCGGCTTTCGCCGTCAGGTGGTGCAGGTGCAGCGCCGACTCCGCCTTCGCCGACAGCACATCGGCCAGGCGTTCCGGAGTGAGGTCGGTGATCAGGCCGTCGTCGAGCACACCGGCGGCGTGCACCACCCCTGCCAGGGGCGCATCGTCCGGGACCGTGTCGAGCACGTCGGCGAGTGCCCGCTCGTCGCTGACGTCGCAGGCAGTGATCGTCACGCAGGCACCCAAGTCGGCCAGTTCCTTGTGGAGTTGCTGAGCACCGGGGGCTTGGTGGCCTCGGCGGGAGATCAGCAGCAGATTCCGTACGCCGTGCGTGGATACCAGGTGGCGGGCGATCACGGCACCCAGTCCGCCGGTCCCACCGGTGACCAGCACCGTTCCCTTGTCCCACTGTGTCGCCGGGATGTCCTCGCCGGTGGCGGGGGTCATTCGGGCGATCCGGGGCACCCAGGTCCGGCCTTGCCGCACCGCGAATTGGCTCTCCCCGGATTCACCGGATTCGACCGGGTACGCCGCCAGAGCCCGGTAGGAGTCCGGCTCGTCATCCACATCGGCGAGCGCGAACCTTCCCGGATGCTCGTTCATCGCGGACCGCACCAGGCCCCACGCCCCGGCGGCCGCCAGGTCGAGCTCGCCCGTGTCGGAGGCAGGGCTCACCGTGACCGCGCCCGTGGTCGACACCATCAGACGCGAACCCGCCAAGCGCTCCTCAGCCAGCCACGTCCGCATGGCCCCCAGCACACCAGCGACCACACCCAGGAGATCCCCAGAATTCCGCGCCACCGGGAGCACGACGGTCCGCGGAACCGCCACACCGTCGTCGTCCAGGGCAGCGATCAACGCGTCCACGTCGGCGTAACCGGTCACCGCGACTCCCGCGGCAGACCACCCGTCCTCGTTGTACGGATCGGTACCGAGGACGGCCAAGTCGCCACGTTCGCCGGGCTCGGCCGGAGCCGGCGCGGGGGTCCACTCCAGCCGGAACAGGCTGTCGGCCGTGGCACGGGCGGCAGCGAGGTCGGCGACCGACACCGGCTGCAGCACCAGCGAGTCGATGTCGGCCACCGGCTGACCAGCCGCGTCGGCCACGCGCAGCCTGTACTCGCCGGTCCCTCGCGGCGACAGCCGCACCCGTACGGCCGAGACACCGACGGCGGACAGCGACACGCCGGACCAGAGGAACGGCAGCATCGCGCCCTCAACGTCCGGGCTCTGGAGCCCGAGCGCGTGCAGCACCGTGTCCAGCAGCGCCGGATGCACACCGTACGCCGACGCCTCCGCGGCCACCTCCTCCGGCAAGGCCGCCTCCACGAACACCTCACCGCCGCTCGCCCAGACTCCCCGCAAGCCCCGGAACGCCGGCCCGTAGACCAGCCCGGCGCCCGTCAGCCGCTCGTACAGCCCCTCCAGCGCGACCGGTTCCGCACCGGCAGGCGGCCACACACCCAGATCCCAGTCGGCGACAACAGGCTCGGCCGTGACAGTGCCAGTGGCATGCAACGTCCACGGCCGGTCGGCCGAGGCACCGTCCGGGCGCGCGTACACACGCAGCGAACGCCGCTCCTCGCCGGGCTCCGGCGCGTCAATGCCGAGCTGCACCTGAACAGCACCGTCCTCCGGAAGGACCAACGGCGCCTGCAAGGTCAGCTCCTCCACACGGTCACACCCGACCCGGTCCCCCGCCTGCACCGCAAGCTCAACGAACGCAGTGCCCGGCACCAACACCGAACCGGCCACCACGTGATCAGCCAGCCACGGATGCGACCGCACCGAGAGCCGTGATGTCAGCAACACGGCATCCGAACCCGCCACCGCAACCGAAGCACCCAACAGGGGATGCCCCACCGCACCCAGACCCAAGCCGCTCGCATCGGTACCCGGCCGGACAGCCCCCATCCAGAAACGCTGCCGCTGAAACGCATACGTCGGCAGGCCGATCCGCTCGGCGCCGCTCTCAGCGAACACGGCGGACCAGTCCACCTTGCCGCCGTGTACGAACAGTTCCGCCACCGCTGCCATCACGGTCCCGGCCTCGGCCCGTCCCTTGCGCAGCACCGACACCGCCGTGTCCACTTCGGACTGAGCGAGCGCGGTCAGCACCGGGTCCGGACCGATTTCGAGCAGCCGGGCCGCCGCCTGCTCGCCGGTTGTGGTCAGCAGGGCGTCGTGGAAGCGCACCGGGCGGCGGACCTGGCGGACCCAGTAGTCCGGTGTGGCCCAGTCCTGCTCGTCGACCGGCCGCCCGGTGAGGGTGCTGGCCGCAGGAAGGATCGGCTGCCGGTACGTCACGCTTGCCGCGATCTCGGCGAACTCCGCCAGCATCGGCTCCATCAACGGCGAGTGGAAGGCGTGGCTCACCCGCAGCCGCGACACCCGGCGGCCCCGCTCCCCCGCAACCGCCATCACCCGCTCGACCGCGTCCTCGTCACCGGAAACCACCACCGCGCTCGGCCCGTTCACCGCCGCGACCGTGGCTCGCTCCCTCTCGGCAAACCCGCCGAGAATGTCGACGACCTCGGCCTCGGTACCCTCGATCGCTGCCATCGCGCCACCTGAGGGCAGCGCCTGCATCAACCGGGCACGACCCGCCACCAGCCGGGCAGCGTCGCCCAGTTCGAAGACCCCGGCGGCGTACGCGGCGGCCAGCTCGCCGACCGAGTGGCCCAGCACCACGTCCGGGCGCACTCCCCAGGAACGCAGCAGCTCCACAACCGCAGCCTGAACAGCGAACAGCGCCGTCTGGGCATACCCCGTCCGGTCCAGCAGCCCCGCCTCTTCGGAGCCGTCGTCCGCGAACAGCACCTGCCGCACCGGGACCGGGAACTCGGCGGCGCCGTCGAGATCGGCGTCCATGTGGCCGCAGACCTCGTCCAGGGTCCTGGCGCACACCGGGAACCGTTCATACAGCTCACGGCCCATGCCGGGCCGCTGGCTGCCCTGGCCGGTGAACATCCACGCCGTACGCCCCTCGGCCGCCACACCGGACACCACGGAGGCATCACCATCGGCCAGCGCGGCCACGCCCGAGTGCAGGGTGGCGAAGTCGGCGCCGAGCACCACTGCCCGGTGTTCCAGCGCCGCGCGGGTCGTCGCGAGCGAAAGGCCCACATCCGCCGGGGAACGGTCGGAGCCCTCAGCGAGGAATGCCGCAAGTCGTGCCGCCTGGGCCCGCGTCGCTTGCGGGTTGCGGCCGGACAGCACCCACGGCACCACCGGCAGCCCCGCCGACGGCCGCTCCACGGCCACGGGCGCCTCGATCGTGAGAGCTTCCTCGGCCTCCTCGATGATGACGTGCGCGTTGGTCCCGCTGATGCCGAACGACGAGACACCCGCCCGACGTGGCCGCTCACCACGCGGCCACGCACGGGCCTCGCTCAGCAGCTCGACCGCACCGGACTCCCAGACCACGTGGGACGAGGGACGGTCGACGTACAAGGTCTTCGGCAGCTGCCCTTCCCTCAGCGCCATCACCATCTTGATCAATCCGGCCGCGCCGGCCGCGGCCTGGCTGTGCCCGATGTTCGACTTGATCGAGCCCAGCCACAGGGGATCCTGACCGTCACGGCCCTGGCCGTACGTCGCCAGCAGCGCCTGCGCCTCGATCGGGTCGCCGAGCGTGGTACCGGTGCCGTGGGCCTCCACCGCGTCCACTTCGGAGGTCGACAGGCGTGCGTTCGCCAGGGCCTGGCGGATGACACGCTGCTGGGAGGGGCCGTTCGGCGCGGTCAAACCGTTGGAAGCACCGTCCTGGTTGACCGCGCTCCCGCGCACGACCGCGAGCACCGGATGCCCCAGGCGCCGCGCGTCGGACAGCCGCTCCAGCACCAGTACGCCGGCACCCTCCGCCCATCCGGTGCCGTCCGCGGCGTCCGCGAAGGACTTGCACCGGCCGTCCCCGGCCAGCCCGCCCTGCCGCGAGAACTCCAGGAAGATGCCCGGGGTAGCCATCACGGTGGCGCCCCCGGCGAGCGCCATCTCGCACTCGCCCGCGCGCAGCGCCTGGCACGCCAGGTGCAGGGCGACCAGGGACGACGAGCACGCGGTGTCCACCGACACCGCCGGGCCCTCCAGTCCCAGCACGTACGACAACCGGCCCGAGGCGACGCTCGGCGTGCTGCCGGTGAGCAGATACCCACCGGACTCGCCCTCGGGGTCGTGCATGGTCCCGCCGTACCCACTGCCCGAGATGCCGGAGAACACGCCAGTGGTCGTGCCGCGCAGGGACAAGGGGTCGATGCCCGCCCGTTCCAGGGCCTCCCACGAGGTCTCCAGCAGCAGCCGCTGCTGCGGATCCATGGCAAGGGCCTCACGCGGGGAGATCCC
>NZ_JBIRPZ010000032.1:0-33646 GCF_044332925.1 Streptomyces sp. NPDC021212 | reverse complement strand
ACCCCGCCATCACCCACACCGCACCCCACACCCGGACCTACCTCGAACTCGGCCCCGACCCCACCCTCACCACCGCAACCCAACACACCCTCCACCACAACCAGCATCCAACCCCTCTCCTCACAGCAACCCTCACCCGCAAACAACCCGAAACCCAGGCGTTTACACACACCCTGGCACGACTCCACACCGCCGGGACCACAGTCGACTGGGCCCCCTGGTATCCCGCCGTCCCGACGCCACGCACCATCGAACTCCCCACCTACGCCTTCCAACGCCAGCACTTCTGGCTCGCCTCCTCCGAGACGGCCACGGCCGTCACCGAGACCGCGCAAGCGGACCGGGTGTTCTGGGAAGCCGTGGAGCGCGAGGACCTGGAATCCCTCGCCGCGACCCTTGACTCCCCTGCCGATCAGCAGCCCATGCTGGGCGCCGTGCTGCCGACTCTGTCGGCCTGGCGACGGCAACATCGCGAGCAAGCGGTCATCGACTCGTGGCGGTACCGGACCACTTGGAAGCAACTTCCCGCGCCCGCCACACCCGCCGCGCTCTCCGGCACCTGGCTATTGCTCATTCCGGCTGAACACGCCGACCACCCCGCCGTGGCAACCGTCGAACAGGCCCTCACCACGCACGGCGCCACTCCCCTCCCCCACACGCTCGAGGCCGGTCACGTCCATCGCGGTGATCTGGCTGAAGACCTCACCCGGTTCGCCGTCGACAGCGAGCCGACGGGGATCGTGAGCCTGCTCGCGCTCGCCCAGGAGCCGCATCCCGCCTACGCCGCGGTTCCCTCCGGGCTCGTCGCCACCACCGCCCTGGTCCAGGCCCTCGGTGACGCCGAGGTGGCCGCGCCCCTGTGGTGCCTCACCCAGGGTGCTGTCGCCATCCATCCCGCCGACCCGCTCCCCAGCCCGCGCCAGGCGCAGACCTGGGGATTCGGCCGCGCGGCCGCGCTGGAACACGCCCGTCGCTGGGGTGGTCTGATCGACCTCCCCACCGTCATCGATCACGGCACCGCCGACCGCCTCGCGGCGCTTCTCGCGCCCGGGCAGCCCGAGGACCAGGCCGCGATCCGCGCCACCGGCGCGTACGCCCACCGCCTCCGTCGCGCTCCCCAGCCCTCCACGAGCCGTGTTCCGTGGCAGCCGACCGGTACGACGCTCATCACCGGCGGTACCGGCGGGCTCAGCGCACACATCGCACGCTGGCTCGCCCGCAACGGCGCACCCCACCTCCACCTCACCAGCCGCACCGGACCAGACGCCCCGGGCGCCGCCGACCTCGCACAAGAACTCACCGACCTCGGCACCACCGTCACCATCACCGCCTGCGACGTCTCCGACCGCACCGCCCTCCACCACCTCATCGAAACCATCCCCACCGAACACCCCCTCACCACCGTCATCCACGCCGCCGGCGCCTCCGACACCGAGCTGATCGCCGATCTCCAGCCGGAGCGCCTCCAGCATGTGCTGGAGCCCAAAGCCCTGGGCGCCGCGCATCTGCACGACCTCACAAAAGATCTCGACCTCAGCGCCTTTGTCCTCTTCTCCTCCGGCGCCGCCTCCTGGGGCGGCAGCCGACAGGCCGCCTACGCCGCCGCCAACACCTACCTCGACGCCCTCGCCGAACACCGACACCGTCAAGGACTCCCCGCCACCAGCATCGCCTGGGGACCCTGGAGCGACGCGGGCATGGCCGCCGACGAGACGGCGCTCGCCTTCTACGGACGGCGGGGGCTGGCCCCGCTCAGCCCCGATGTCGCGGTTGCTGCGCTCCACCACGCGCTCAATCACCGCGACACCACCGTCACCATCGCGGACATCGACTGGGAGAAGTTCCCCGCCACCTTCACGGCACAACGGCCGAGTCCGTTGCTCTCCGACCTGATCGAGCTCGCCACACACCCGGCGGATCATGTCCCCGCCCCGTCGCTTGTCACACCGCTGCGCCAGCAGCTCGACTCCAGCACCCCCGCCCAGCAGCATCAGCTGCTCCTCCACCAGATCCAGTCCCTGGCGGCCGCAATCCTGGGCCACGCCGGGCCCGATGCCATTCCCCCCGCCCAGCCGTTCCAGGAGCTGGGGTTCGACTCCCTCACCGCCGTCGAACTCCGTAACCAGCTCGCCACTCTCACAGGAATCGATCTTCCGCCCTCACTCATCTTCGACCACCCCACACCGCACACCCTGGCGACCCATCTGTGTGCCGACATCACGGGGCTGCAGACAGCTGTCACCGCCCATGCGTCGACCGCGGCCGCGCTCGACGAGCCCATCGCGATCGTCGGAATGGCCTGCCGCTATCCCGGTGGCGCGCGCAACCCGAAGGATCTGTGGGAGCTGGTCGTCGCCCACCGCGACGCCATCACGGAAATGCCGACCGACCGGCACTGGGACCTGAACACGCTCTTCCACCCCGACCCTGACCACTCGGGTACGAGTTACGTCCGCGAGGGTGGCTTTCTGCACGACGCGCCCGCGTTCGACGCGGCGTTCTTCGGGATCAGCCCGCGTGAAGCGCTCGCCATGGACCCCCAACAGCGGCTGCTCCTCGAAACCGCCTGGGAGACCTTCGAAAACGCGGGACTCGACCGTGACGCGCTCAGCGGCAGCAACACCGGCGTCTTCGCCGGAGTGACCTCCCAGGACTATCTGTCGCTCACCGGCGATACGGCAAGCGATGTCGAGGGCTACGTCGCCACGGGAAACATCGGCAGCGTGGTGTCCGGTCGGGTGGCGTACTCGTTCGGTCTGGAAGGGCCCGCGGTGACGGTCGACACGGCGTGCTCGTCGTCGCTGGTCGCGATGCATCTGGCGGCTCAGGCGCTACGGCAGGGCGAATGCACCCTCGCCCTGGCCGGCGGGGTGACGGTGATGGCCACCCCGGGCGCGTTCATCGAATTCTCCCGCCAGCGCGGTCTCGCCCCCGATGCCCGGTGCAAGCCGTTCGCCGCGGCCGCCGACGGCATGGTGTGGGGCGAGGGCGTGGGTCTCGTCCTGCTGGAGCGGCTGTCGGACGCCCGGCGCAACGGCCACCGCGTGCTGGCGCTCGTACGGGGCTCGGCAGTCAACCAGGACGGCACCAGCAACGGCCTGACGGCGCCGAACGGGCCCTCGCAGCAGCGAGTGATCCGCCAGGCGCTCGCCAACGCACGGCTGACACCGTCCGAGGTGGACGCGGTCGAGGCCCACGGCACCGGGACCACCCTCGGCGACCCCATCGAGGCCCAGGCACTGCTGGCCACGTACGGACAGGACCGGCCGGAGAGCCGGCCGCTGTGGCTCGGCTCCATCAAGTCCAACATCGGCCACACCCAGGCCGCCGCGGGGGTGGCCGGTGTCATCAAGATGGTGATGGCGATGCGGCACGGGCTCCTGCCCAGCTCGCTGCACATCGACGAGCCCAGTCCGAACGTGGACTGGAGCGCGGGTGACGTACGGCTGCTCACCGAGCCCATCCCATGGCCGCAGGGCGAGCAGCCACGCCGGGCAGGTGTCTCATCCTTCGGCATCAGCGGCACGAACGCCCATCTGATCCTGGAGCAAGCTCCCCATCAGGTAGCGCCGGTTCCCACCGTCGGCGGTGTCGTGCCGTGGCTGGTGTCCGCACAGAGCCCAGAGGCCCTTCGGGGCCAGGCCGCGGTCCTGGCCGAGCGCGTCTGCGCTGAGGACGACGTATCGCCGGTCGAGGTGGGCTGGTCACTGCTCAAGACCCGCTCGCACTTCGACCACCGGGCCGTCATCGTCGGGGAAAGCCGCGAAGAACTGGCGGCGGGATTGCAAGCGCTGGCCACCGGTGCACCGCACCCTGCCGTGGTACACCCCAGAGGTCGTGTAAGCGGCTCGGGTCAGACGGTGTTCCTGTTCAGCGGTCAGGGCAGCCAGCGCCCCGGCATGGGCGCGGCACTGTACGACCGGTTCCCCGTCTTCGCCGAAGCCTTCGACGAAGTGTGCACACTCCTGGACCCCCACCTGGAACACCCGCTCCGGCCCGTCGTCTTCGGCCAGGACCCCGAGCAGGCGCGGCTGCTGGACCACACCACCTACACCCAAGCCGGACTCTTCGCCCTCCACATCGCCCTCGCCCGACTCCTCGCCTCCACCGGCATCACCCCAGACGCCGTCATCGGCCACTCCATCGGCGAGGTCGCCGCCGCCCATGTGGCCGGCGTCTTCGACCTCCCCGACGCCTGCCGACTCGTCGCCGCCCGCGCCACCCTCATGGGCCGACTCCCGGGCGGCGGCGCCATGGCCACCATCGCCGCCACCCCCGACGAGCTCGCCGAAGACCTCGCCGAGCACGACGGACAGGTCACCATCGCCGCCCTCAACACCCCCATCAACACCGTCGTCTCAGGGCCCGCAGAACCGGTGGCCCGGATCAGCGCGACCTGGGCCGCCAAGGGCCGCAAGACGAAGACCCTGGCAGTCAGCCATGCCTTCCACTCCCCACAGATGGACCCCATCCTCGAACCCTTCACCCAAGCCATCACCGGCCTGACCTATCACCAACCCACCCTCCCCCTCATCAGCAACCTCACCGGACACCCCGCCGACGAACAGATCGCCACCCCCGACTACTGGGCCCAGCACATCCGCCAACCCGTCCACTTCCACCCCGCCATCACCCACACCGCACCCGAAACATCCACCTTCCTGGAATTGGGACCAGATCCGGTCCTGGCCACCGCAACACAACACACACTCAGCCACGCCACCACCGACACCGACCAGCCCAGCCCCCTGGTCACGGCCACCCTCACCCGCAAACAACCCGACGTCCACGCCTTCGCCAACGCCTTGGCACGACTCCACACCGCCGGGACCACAGTCGACTGGGCGCCCTGGTTCCCCGCCGGCCCAGCCCCACGCACCGTCGAACTCCCCACCTACGCCTTCCAACACCAACGCTTCTGGCTCGCCCCGCCCACTCGCCGTCACGACGGCCGCGGCGCGCAGCATGACGCGACCGAGGCGCAGCTGTGGGGCGCCATCGAAGCGCAGGATGTGGACGCCCTCACCAGCACGCTCCAACTGGGGGAGGACGGCCCCGGCATCGATGCCCTGCTGCCCGCCCTCCCCCTTCTCTCGGCCTGGCGGCGACGGCACCGGGAGCACTCCACCATCGACTCGTGGCGCTACCGGATCGCCTGGGCCCACCTGCCCGACGCGGCAGCAACTCCTGCCCTCACCGGCACCTGGCTGCTCCTTGTGCCATCCGGCCTGGCCGAGCACCCGGCCGTCCAGGCCGCCGCCCAGGCGCTCGATGCCCACGGCGCGACGCGGGAAACGCTCACCATCAACACCGTTGCTGTTCATCGCGAGGTCCTCGCCCAGCAGCTCGCCGGTCCCGACGGCGTACGTACCGCACCCGTCGGCGTACTGAGCCTCCTCGCCCTCGACGAGACCACCCACCCGGATCACCCGGCCGTTCCCACCGGACTGGCCGCCACCATGGCCCTGGTCCCGGCCCTCGATGAACTCGGGTGGCCCACCGCCCTGTGGTGCCTCACCCAAGGTGCCGTGGCGGCCACCTCCTCCGATGCGCTCCCCCATCCCCATCAGGCACAGACCTGGGGGTTCGGCCGGGTTGCCGCACTGGAGTACCCCCGGCTCTGGGGTGGTTTGATCGACCTGCCCGACACCATCGATGTCCGCACTCCCGGCCGGATCGCGGGGATGCTCATGCCCGGGCAGCCCGAGGATCAGGTGGCGATCCGTTCGACCGTCCTGGGCCGCCGTCTTGAGCATGCGCCCGCCACCGACGCGCCGGCGGCCCCCTGGCAGCCGACCGGTACCACGCTCATCACCGGTGGTACCGGCGGGCTCAGCGCACACATCGCACGCTGGCTCGCCCGCAACGGCGCACCCCACCTCCACCTCACCAGCCGCACCGGACCAGACGCCCCGGGCGCCGCCGACCTCGCACAAGAACTCACCGACCTCGGCACCACCGTCACCATCACCGCCTGCGACGTCTCCGACCGCACCGCCCTCCACCACCTCATCGAAACCATCCCCACCGAACACCCCCTCACTGCCGTCATCCACGCCGCCGGTATCGCGGAGAACACATCACTCGCGGAGATCGACCTCCCGCACATCAACGAGGTCCTTCAGCCCAAGGCGCTCGCCGCCACGCATCTCCATGAACTGACCAAGGACCACGACCTCAGCGCCTTTGTCCTCTTCTCCTCCGGCGCCGCATCCTGGGGCGGCAGCCGACAGGCCGCCTACGCCGCCGCCAACACCTACCTCGACGCCCTCGCCGAACACCGACACCGTCAAGGACTCCCCGCCACCAGCATCGCCTGGGCGCCCTGGGGCGACGCGGGCATGGCCTCCGACGAGGCCGTCATCGACTATTACCACCGGCGCGGGATGAATCCGCTCGACCCGGACCTCGCCATCGCTTCCCTTCAACACTCCCTCGACCATGACGACATCACCGTCACCGTCGCCGACATCGACTGGCAGAAGTTCCCGGCCAGTTTTACGGCGCAACGGCCGAGTCCCCTCCTCACCCGCCTCATGCCCATCCCGTCGTCCGGCGCCGACGCCCCGGATTCGACGGCGACTGTCAGCTCGCTCCAGCAACAACTGGCGTGCGGCACACCCGCCCAACAGCATCAACTTCTCCTCCATCACCTGCGGACGCACGCGGCCGCAATCCTCGGCCACCCCACCACGGACGCCGTCCCCGCCACCCAGCCATTCCAGGAGCTGGGGTTCGATTCCCTCACCGCCGTCGAATTCGGTAACCGGCTCACCGCCGCCACCGGTATCGATCTTCCACCCACTCTCATCTTCGATCACCCCACGCCCAAAGAACTCGCGGACTTCCTGCGCGAGCGACTTGTCGACACGGATGTGACCTCCGAGGGGCGGTTGCTGTCGGACCTCGACAAGTGGGATTCGGTGTCGGAGCCGTCCGCGGTGGACGAGGCGGCCCGTCGCCGGATCACCGGCCGGCTGCAACTACTGCTGGCCAAGTGGAGCGATACGGAACGCGAAGCGGGCCGTTCCACGGCTCACAGCGAGCTTGAGACAGCAACAGCGGAAGACATTTTCGACCTCATTTCCGATGAGTTCGGAAAGTCGTGAGCCCGATGACCTCCACCCTCCGCGCCGCGCCAAGGAGCTTGCGCCAGATGTCCAACGAAGAGAAGCTTCTCGATCACCTCAAGTGGGTCACGGCCGAATTGCGGGAGACCCGCCAGCGTCTGCGCGAGGTCGATTCCGTCGAGCCGGAGCCGATCGCCCTCGTGGGAATGGCATGCCGCTATCCCGGCGGGGTGCGGTCACCCGAGGATCTTTGGCAACTGGTGGCGCGGGGCGGCGACGCCATCTCCGCGTTTCCGACCGACCGGGGCTGGGGGCTCGGCGAACTCTTCGATCCGGATCCCGAGCAGTACGGCACGTCCTACGTGGACCAGGGCGGATTCTGCTACGACGCGACCGAATTCGACGCGGCGTTCTTCGACATCAGCCCGCGTGAGGCGCTGGCCATGGACCCCCAGCAGCGGCTGCTCCTCGAAACGGCGTGGGAGGCCTTCGAACGGGCGGGGTTCCGTCGCGACACCTTGAGCGGCAGCAACACCGGTGTGTTCGCCGGGATCGGTTCCCACGACTATCTGTCGGTCATCGGGAACATCACCAGCGAGGTGGAGGGTTACGTCGGAGCCGGCAACCTCGGCAGTGTGCTGTCGGGCCGGGTGGCGTACTCGCTGGGCCTCGAAGGACCGGCGGTCACGGTGGACACCGCGTGTTCGTCGTCGCTGGTCGCCATCCATCTGGCCTGTCAGGCGCTGCGCCATGGCGAATGCGATCTGGCGCTGGCCGGTGGCGTTGCGGTGATGGCCACTCCTGGGGCGTTCATCGAGTTCTCCCGGCAGCGCGGTATGGCCCCCGACGGCCGGTGCAAGCCCTTCGCCGCCGCGGCCGACGGCACCGGGTGGGGCGAGGGCGCCGGGCTCGTCGTACTGGAGCGGCTCGGTGAGGCGCGGCGCCGTAACCACCGGGTGCTCGCGGTGATCCGTGGTTCGGCGGTCAACCAGGACGGGGCCAGCAACGGGCTGACAGCGCCGAACGGGCCCTCGCAGCAAAGGGTCATCCGCCAGGCACTCGCCAACGCCCGCCTGTCCACCGCCGAGGTGGACGCGGTGGAGGGCCATGGCACCGGTACGACGCTCGGCGACCCGATCGAGGCCCAGGCGCTGCTGGCCACGTACGGGCAGGGAAGGGCGGAGGACCGGCCGTTGTGGCTGGGCTCCATCAAGTCGAACCTGGGCCACACGCAGGCCGCCGCGGGTGCGGCCAGTGTCATCAAGATGGTGATGGCGATGCGGCATCAGCTGCTGCCCGTCTCGCTGCACATCGACGCACCGACGCCCCACGCGGACTGGACCTCGGGTGACGTACGGCTGCTGACCGAGCCGGTCGGCTGGCCCCGGGGAGAACGGCCGCGCAGGGCCGGGGTGTCCGCGTTCGGCATCTCGGGGACGAACGCCCATCTGATCCTGGAGCAGGCCCCCGAAGAGGCGGAACACCCCACGGCGCTACCGGGTCCCGGCGGCAGCATCGGTGTGGTGCCGTGGGTGGTGTCGGCGCGGAGCGCTCAGGCGTTACGAGGTCAGGCGCGGGCACTGGCCGAGCGGGTGGCCGCCGATGAGGACGTATCGCCCGCCGAGGTGAGCTGGTCGCTGATCCGTACCCGATCGGTATTCGACCACCGCGCGGTGGTCGTGGGCGAGGACCGCGACGAACTGATGTCGGGGCTCACGGCCCTGGCCGCCGGGGAGTCGCACCCCGCTGTGGTGGAGTCGGCCGGTGCGATGTCCGCCCAGGCCACCGCTGCCTCTGGGGCGGGCCCGGTGCTGGTGTTTCCGGGGCAGGGTTCGCAGTGGGCCGGAATGGGCGCCGCGCTGTTGGACAGCTCACCGGTGTTCGCCGCCCGCGTGGCCGAATGCGAACAGGCCCTGTCCCCGTACGTGGACTGGTCCCTCACCGATGTCCTGCGCGGTGCTCCCGGCGCCGCCGACCTCGGCCGCGTCGACGTCGTACAACCCGTCCTGTGGGCCGTCATGGTGTCACTGGCCGCCGTATGGGACCACTACGGCGTCACCCCGGCCGCCGTCATCGGCCACAGCCAGGGAGAAATCGCCGCAGCCGTCGTCGCCGGCGCACTCTCACTCGACGAAGGCGCCAGAATCGTGGCACTCCGCAGCCACGCACTACGCAAACTCGCAGGCGGCGGCGCCATGGCATCCCTCGGAATGGGCCAGGACCAGGCCGAAGCACTCCTGACCGGGCTGGGCCAACAGGCGTCAGGCGTCGGCGTGGCCGCCGTCAACGGGCCCGGATCCGTCGTCGTATCCGGACCACCCGACCAGGTCACCCACGTGGTAGCCGCATGCCAGGAAGCGGGTGGCCGGGCCCGGCTGATCGACGTCGACTACGCCTCACACGGCCCCCAGATCGACCAGATCACCGACGAACTGACCGACCTCCTGACCGGTATCGAACCGGCCCAGGCGGAGGCGTCGTTCTACTCCACCGTCACCGGCGGCAGGATCGACACGAACGGTCTGGACACCGCGTACTGGGTGACGAACCTGCGCGAACGGGTGCGGTTCGCCGACGCCGTACGGGCCCTGCTGGACGACGGCCACCGCGTGTTCATCGAGGCCAGCACCCACCCCGTACTCACCGTCGGCATGCAGGAAACCTTCGAGGAAGCCGGAGTCCAGGCCGCCACCGTACCCACCCTGCGCCGCGACCACGGTGGCCACGCCCAGCTGGTCCGCGCGGCCGCCCAAGCCTTCACGGCGGGGATCGAGGTGGACTGGTCCCGCCGGTTCCCCACCGACCCGGTCCTCCGCCTCGTCGACCTGCCGACGTACGCCTTCCAGCGCGAACGCTACTGGCTCGACCGCCGGGGCGGGCCCAGCGGCGATCCGGCCGAACTGGGCCTGGTGTCCGCCGGGCATCCGCTGCTCGGCGCCGCCGTGGAAGTGGCCGAGGGCGGCACCCATCTGCTGACCGGACGGCTGTCCCCGCAGACCCACCCCTGGCTGAGTGACCACCGGGTGCTGGACACCGTGCTGCTGCCCGGGACCGCCTTCGCCGAACTCGCCCTGCACGCCGCCGCCCGGACCGGCTGTGACCAGGTGTCCGAGCTGACCCTGGCCGCACCGCTGGTCGTACCGGACGGCGAGGCGGTCGATGTCCAGGTCGTCGTCGGCGCCCCCGGCCACGGCGGCGAGCGCTCCTTCACCATCCATTCCCGTCCCGCCGCCGAGAGCGGTGACACGACGTGGACGCGGCACGCCACCGGTGCGCTCGCCCCCTCACCCGCAGCCGCGCCCCTTCCGCTCGACGGCGCGTGGCCGCCACCGGGGGCCACTCCATTGCCCGTAGGGGACTTCTACGCCCGGCTCGCCGACCACGGCTATGCCTACGGCCCGTCGTTCCAGGGCCTCACCGCCGCCTGGCGGCTGGACGAGCACATCTACGCCGAGGTGGCGCTGCCCGAGAGCGAACGCGCCTCCGCCACCGGGTACGGCATCCACCCGGCCCTTCTCGACGCCGCCCTGCACGCCCGCGCCTTCGGTGTCGCCCCCGATTCCGAGGAGGCGCAGCGGGTTCGGCTCCCCTTCGCCTGGACCAGTCTGCGGCTGTGCGCCACCGGCGCCGATGCCCTGCGGGTGCGCATCACCCCCACCGCGCCGGACCGGTTAGCGTTGCGGGTCTGCGATCCGGTCGGCGCACCGGTGGTGACCGTGGACGATCTGATCCTGCGGCCGGTGCCGGAAGATGCCCGGCTCGGCCGGGCCCGTTCCGCCGGCCGCAACGCGCTGTTCCAACTCGGCTGGGCGCCGATGCCCCTGCCTGACGGAGGGCCTGCGCTCCGTACGGTCGTCCTCCAGCCCGGCATGGAAGCGCTGGCCGCCGCCCTGCCCGATGCCGCGTGTCATCCCGGCCTCGACGCCGTCCGGGCGGCCACGGCGGATGGCGCACCGGCGCCCGACATCGTGTTCGCCACCGTCACCACTCCCCCTGACGCCGACCCGGTCGAGCACACGCACCGCATCGGCACGGATGTGCTCTCGCTGCTCCAGGGCTTCCTCGCCGCCCCCGAGCTGACCGGATCCCGGCTGGCCGTCGTCACCCGGCACGCGGTCGCCACCCACGGCCATGACGACATCCATGACCTGCCCGCCTCCGCCGCCTGGGGTCTGGTGCGCAGCGCCCAGTCGGAGAACCCCGGCCGTCTGCTGCTGCTCGACCTGGATGAGCATGACCTTTCGGCTCGGGCGGTGACGGGCGCGGTCGCCTCGGGCGAGCCGCAGATCGCGTTGCGCGCCGGCGAGGCGTACGTGGCGCGGCTCGTCCATGACGACGCCGCCAAGCGGCTCACCCCGCCCGATGGCCCGGCGGCCTGGCGGCTGGGGCTCACCGGGCACGGCAGCCTGGACCATCTCGCCCTGGTCGACTGCCCGGACAACACGCGCCCGCTGGGCCCCGGCGAGGTGCGGGTGGCGCTGTACGCGGGCGGGGTGAACTTCCATGACGTCGTGGTGGCGCTGGGCATGGTGGAGGACCCCCGACCGCTCGGTGGCGACGGCGCGGGGGTGGTGGTCGAAGTGGGCCCGGACACCGTCGGGTTCGCCGTGGGCGACCGGGTGATGGGCCTGTTCAACGGCACCGGGCCGCTGGTCATCACCGACAGCAGGCTCATCGCGCGGATGCCGGACGGCTGGTCGTACGCGCAGGCGGCAACCATCCCTTCGGCCTTTCTCACCGCGTACTACGGGCTGGCCGATCTCGCGGGGCTACGCTCGGGGGAGAAGCTGCTGCTGCACGCGGCCACGGGCGGGGTCGGTCTGGCGGCCGTGCAGCTGGCCCGGCGCTGGGGGGCCGAGGTGTACGCCACCGCGAGCCCCGGCAAGTGGCATGCGCTGCGGGCCCGTGGCTTCGACGACCGCCACATCGCCTCCTCCCGCGCGCTGGACTTCGAGGACAAGGTCCGGGAGGCCGCCGGGTCCGTGGATGTGGTGCTCAATGCGCTGGCGGGTGACTTCGTGGACGCGTCGCTGCGGCTGCTGGCGCCCGGCGGTCGCTTCATCGACATGGCCAGGACCGACATCCGTGACCCCGACCGGGTCGGCGCCGAGCACGCCGGGGTCCTCTACCGCGCCTTCGACCTCGTCAGCGGCGCCGGTCCGGACCGTATCCAGCAGATGCTGGCCGAGCTGTCGGTGCTGTTCGAGGACGGAACGCTGCGCCCCCTGCCCACCACGGTGTGGGACATCCGCCGGGCTCCCGAGGCGTTTCGCCACTTCAGCCAGGCACGCCATATCGGCAAGATCGTCCTGACGATTCCCCAGGCCCTCGATCCGGAGGGCACCGTCCTGATCACCGGTGGCACCGGCACCCTGGGCGCCGCCACCGCCCGCCATCTGGTGGCGCGGCACGGCGTACGGAGGCTGCTGCTGGTCAGCCGCCGGGGCCTGGACGCGCCGGGCGCCCCCGAGCTGGCGGCGGAGCTGACCGAACTGGGCGCGCAGGTCGCTGTCGCCGGGTGTGACACCGCGGATCGCGCGGCCCTCGCCACGCTGTTGGAGTCCCTTCCCGAGCGTCATCGGCTCACCGCGGTGGTCCATGCAGCCGGGTTGCTGCGCGACGCCACGGTCGAGGCGCTGACACCCGCTCAGGTGGACCACGTCCTGCGGGCGAAGGCCGACGCGGCGTGGAATCTGCACGAGCTGACCCGGGACCTGGGGCTTTCGGCGTTCGTGCTGTTCTCCGCCGCCGCCGGTCTCCTCGGTGCCGCGGGGCAGGGCAACTACGCGGCCGCCAACGCCTTCCTGGACGCCCTGGCCCAGCACCGCCACGCCCAGGGCCTGTCCGCGACGTCCCTGGCCTGGGGGTACTGGGAGCAGGCGACCGGGATGACCGGGGACATGTCCGACGCCGACCGGGCCCGGCTGGCGCGGGCGGGCATCGTGGGGCTGGAGACCGAGCAGGGGCTCGCGCTGCTCGACATCGCCCTCGCCAGTGGCCTGCCCACGCTGGCGCCCATCCGCCTGGACCTGGCCGCCATGCGCCGTCAGGCCCGGGACAGCGAACCACCGGCCCTCTTCCGTACCCTCGTGCGCGGTGGCGCTCCCCAGGCGGCTGCCAAAGCCGGGGTGTCCGCCGAGGATCCGGCGCGGGCGCTCGCGGGGCTCTCCGAGGAGGACCGGCGGCAAGCACTCCTCAAGATGGTGCGCGGCCATACCGCGACCGTGCTGGGCCATGACGCGGCGGACTCCATCCACCCCGCGCAGAACTTCCGGGAACTCGGCTTCGACTCGCTGACCGCCGTCGAGCTGCGGAACCGGCTCAGTACCGCCACCGGGCTGCGGCTGCCCGCCACTCTGGTCTTCGACCACCCCACGCCCACCGCGGTCGTCCGGCTCCTGGACGAGTTGCTGGCCCCGGCCGTGGCGGCCCGAGCCGGCTCCATCCTCGCCGATCTGGACGCCATCGGCGCGGCCCTGGGCACGGTGTCCGACGCCCCGGAGCAGCGGACGCGGATCTCGGAGCGGCTGCGGGAGTTGCTGCGCAGGGTCGACGGCGGAACCGAGGGCGACCCGGATTCGGCCGCGGACGATCTGGAGTCGGCCACCGACGAGGAGCTGTTCCAGGTGCTCGACGGCGAACTGAACGCCCCCCTCGACGACAGTGTCCGCTGACCTTCCCCGCCTTCCGATGAATCCAGACGGCCGTGACGATCGGGTTGATGTGACATGACGGACGACGAGAAGCTCCGCAGCTATCTGAAGCGGGCGACCGCCGATCTGCGCCTGGCCAAACGGCAATTGCGCGAAGCCGATGAGCGTGCCCGGGAGCCCATCGCCATCATCGGGATGGCGTGCCACTTCCCCGGCGATGTGGCCACTCCGGAGGACCTGTGGCGCGTGGTAAGTGAGGGGTCGGACGTCATCTCGTCCTTTCCCGAGGACCGCGGCTGGGACCTGGACGGCCTCTACGACCCGGATCCCGAGCGCGCCGGGACGAGCAGCGCCCGGGAGGGCGGCTTCCTCCGTGATGTGGCCGACTTCGACGCCGACTTCTTCGGGATCAGCCCACGCGAGGCCGCCGCGATGGACCCCCAGCAGCGACTGCTGCTGGAAACGGCGTGGGAGGCGTTCGAGCGCGCCGGTCTCGGCCGCGACGCGCTGAGCGGGAGCGACACCGGGGTGTTCGCGGGGGTGGACTCGTACCACTATCTGTCGCTCATCGGGCAGACGACCGGCGATGCGGCGGGCTACGTCGCCACCGGAAACCTCGGCAGTGTGGTGTCGGGGCGGGTGTCGTACTCCTTCGGCCTGGAGGGACCGGCGGTGACGGTGGACACGGCGTGTTCGTCGTCGCTGGTGGCCACGCATATGGCGGCGCAGGCGCTGCGGCAGGGCGAATGCACCCTCGCGCTGGCCGGCGGGGTGACGGTGATGGCGACGCCGGGCGGCTTCACCGAGTTCTCCCGTCAGCGGGCGCTGTCGCCGGACGGGCGGTGCAAGGCGTTCGCGGCGGCGGCGGACGGCACCGGCTTCTCCGAGGGTGTCGGACTGGTGCTGCTGGAGCGGCTGTCGGACGCACGGCGCAATGACCACCGGGTGCTGGCGGTCATCCGTGGCTCGGCGGTCAACCAGGACGGGGCGAGCAATGGGCTGACCGCGCCGAACGGGCCCTCGCAGCAAAGGGTCATCCGCCAGGCACTCGCCAACGCCCGGCTGGCGCCCCGTGAGGTCGACGCGGTGGAGGCGCACGGCACCGGTACGACGCTCGGCGACCCGATCGAGGCCCAGGCGCTGCTGGCCACGTACGGGCAGGACCGGCCGGACGGGCGGCCGCTGTGGCTCGGCTCCGTCAAGTCGAACCTCGGGCACACGCAGGCCGCCGCCGGGGTGGCCAGTGTCATCAAGATGGTGATGGCGATGCGGCATCAGCTGCTGCCCGCCTCGCTGCACATCGACGCACCGACCCCGCATGTGGACTGGGCCGCCGGTGACGTGCGACTGCTGACCGAACAGGTCGCCTGGGTGGCGGACGAGCGTCCACGCCGCGCGGGCGTGTCCTCGTTCGGGATCAGCGGAACCAACGCCCATCTGATCCTGGAGGAGGCGCCGCAGGAGGCGGAGCAGACCGTCACACGCCCGGACACCGATGACGTCGGCGTCGTGCCCTGGGTGGTGTCGGCGCGGAGCGATCAGGCGTTACGGGGTCAGGCGCGGGCACTGGCCGAGCGGGTGGCCGCCGATGAGGACGTATCGCCCGCCGAGGTGGGCTGGTCGCTGATCCGTACCCGATCGGTGTTCGACCACCGCGCGGTGGTCGTGGGCGAGGACCGCGACGAACTGATGGCGGGGCTCACGGCCCTGGCCGCCGGTGACGCCCATCCCGGGGTGGTCGAGCCCGGCGGCGCGGCGGCCGCGGGTGGCACGGGCCCGGTACTGGTGTTTCCGGGGCAGGGTTCGCAGTGGGCCGGAATGGGCGCCGCGCTGCTCAACGACTCCCCCGTGTTCGCCGCCCGCGCCGCCGAATGCGAACAGGCCCTGTCCCCCTACGTGGACTGGTCCCTCACCGATGTCCTGCGCGGTGCTCCCGGCGCCACCGACCTCGGCCGCGTCGACGTCGTACAACCCGTCCTGTGGGCCGTCATGGTGTCACTGGCCGCCGTATGGGACCACTACGGCGTCACCCCGGCCGCCGTCATCGGCCACAGCCAGGGAGAAATCGCCGCAGCCGTCGTCGCCGGCGCACTCTCACTCGACGAAGGCGCCAGAATCGTGGCACTCCGCAGCCACGCACTACGCAAACTCGCAGGCGGCGGCGCCATGGCATCCCTCGGAATGGGCCAGCACCAGGCCGAAGCACTCCTGACCGGGCTGGGCCAACAGGCGTCAGACGTCGGCGTGGCCGCCGTCAACGGGCCCGGATCCGTCGTCGTATCCGGACCACCCGACCAGGTCACCCACGTGGTAGCCGCATGCCAGGAAGCGGGAGGCCGGGCCCGGCTGATCGACGTCGACTACGCCTCACACGGCCCCCAGATCGACCAGATCACCGACGAACTGACCGACCTCCTGGCCGGTATCAAGCCGGTGCGCTCCGGGGTGGCGTTCTACTCGGCGGTCACCGGTGGCCGGTTGGACACGAACGGTCTGGACACCGCGTACTGGGTGACGAACCTGCGCGAACGGGTGCGGTTCGCCGACGCCGTACGGGCCCTGCTGGACGACGGCCACCGCGTGTTCATCGAGGCCAGCACCCACCCCGTACTCACCGTCGGCATGCAGGAAACCTTCGAGGAAGCCGGAGTCCAGGCCGCCACCGTACCCACCCTGCGCCGCGACCACGGTGGGACGCCGCAGCTGGTCCGCGCGGCCGCCCAAGCCTTCACGGCGGGGATCGAGGTGGACTGGTCCCGCCGGTTCCCCACCGACCCGGCCCCCCGCGTCATCGACCTGCCGACGTACGCCTTCCAGCGCGAGCGCTACTGGATCGACGGCGAGTCCGGGCCGGGTGGCGATCCGGCCGGTCTCGGACTGGTGTCCGCGGGCCATCCGCTGCTGGGCGCGGCGGTGACGGTGGCCGACGGCACCGCGCGTCTGCTGACCGGTCGGCTGTCGGCGCGGACCCACCCGTGGCTCGGTGAGCATGTGGTGGCGGGTGCGGTGCTGGCGCCGGGTGCGGTGCTGGTGGAGTGGGCGCTGCGGGCGGCCGATGAGGTGGGCAGCGGCGGCGTGGAGGAACTGGCGCTGCAGCGACCGCTGGTACTGCCCGCGTCCGGCGGGTTGCGGGTGCAGGTGGTGGTGGGTGCCGTGGCGAAGGACGGGCGGTGCGACGTGGCCGTCTACACCTGCCCCGAGGACACTGGAGGTGCCGAGGAGTGGGTGTGCCACGCGATGGGTGTGCTGGCCCCGCCCGCCGACGCCCCCGGGCAGGCGGAGGGGTTGGGGGGCACATGGCCTCCGGCCGGCGCGGAGCCGCTGGACATCGACGGGTTCTACGAACAGGTCCGGACGGCCGGTTACGGGTACGGACCGGCTTTCCAGGGCCTGACCGCCGCCTGGCGGCACGGCGCGGACATCCTCGCCGAGGTGGTCCTGCCGGATGCCGCCGGTGACCGGAGCGGGTTCGGGATCCACCCGGCGCTGCTGGACGCGGCGCTGCATCCCTCGCTGCTCATGGACGTGCCGGAGGGGCAGGAGGACGACGACCGGGTGCGGCTGCCGTTCGCGTGGCACGGCGTGTCCCTGTGGGCCTCCGAGGCGACCAGTGTGCGGGTCCGGCTGGCCCGCGACGAGGAGCGTCAGGCGCTACGGATGACGGTGGCCGACGCGGTGGGTGCACCGGTGCTGACAGTGGACTCTCTGGTCACCCGCCCGGCCGGTGCCGACGGATTGGCGGCGGCCTCGGCCGGGCGCGGGGTGGACGGGCTGTTCACCCTGGGCTGGACACCGCTTCCGGGGCCTGCCGCCGCGCCGTCGGCACGGTCGGTGGTGGGCGACGGCGGATGGGTGGTGCTGGGCGAGGATCCACTGGGCCTGGCGGTCTCGGTGGCGGAGGGCGCGGAGAACGACGGCACGGACCAGGGCGTCGTACGCTACGCGGATCTGGAGGCGCTGGTCTCGGCCATCGACGCCGGTGCGCCCGCTCCTTCGGTCGTCCTGACGTCCTGCCACGCGTCGTCCGGGAACGTCGCCGACGCCCGCGAGGGGTTACGGGCGATGGACGGGCTGCTGGGGCTGGTGCAGGGGTGGCTGAGGCGGGCCGCACTGGCCGATGCCCGGCTGGTGGTGGTCACGCGCGGCGCGGTGGCCATGGCCGATTCCGGTGAACCCATCGCGGTGGATCCGGTCGGGGCCGGGGCGTGGGGGTTGATCCGCAGCGCCCAGTCGGAGAATCCCGAACGGTTCGTTCTGCTCGACCTCGGTCCGGACACCCAACCCCACGTCGCCGCTGAGGCGGTCGTCCGCGCGGTGGATGCGCGTGAGCCGCAGGTTGCGGTACGTACGGGACGCGTCCTGGTGCCCCGGCTGGGACGGGCCGGTGCCGGCAGCTCGCACCCGGAGGACACCTCGGAAGCGCGTGGGGGGCTCGACCCGGACGGCACCGTGCTGATCACCGGCGGGACGGGCACACTGGGCGGCCTGGTCGCCCAGCACCTGGTGCGCAGCTGGGGTGTCAAGCATCTGCTGCTCGCCGGCCGGAGCGGCCCACACGCTCCCGGCGCCCCCGAACTTACGCGATCACTGGGCGAGTTGGGCGCACAGGTTCAGGTCTGCGCCGCCGATGTCACCGATCCGGCGGACGTGGCGGACCTGGTCGCCGGGGTCGACCCGGCACACCCGCTGACCGGTGTCGTCCACGCCGCGGGTGTGCTGGACGACGCCGTCCTCACCTCCCAGACTCCGGAGCGGCTGGCCCGGGTGTGGGATCCGAAGGCCACGGCTGCGGCGCATCTGCACACGGCGACGGCGGATCTACCGCTGGCCCTGTTCGTGATGTTCTCCTCGACGGCGGCCACCCTTGGTTCTTCGGGGCAGTCCAACTACGCCGCGTCGAACGCGTTCTGTGATGCCCTGGCCGCCCACCGTCGCGCCCTCGGCCTGCCGGGAGTGTCGGTGGCCTGGGGCCTGTGGGCCGACGCCAGCGGCATGACCGGTCACCTGGACGAGGCGGACCGGGCCCGGATGGCCCGCTCGGGCATCGGTGCGATGTCCGGTGAACGGGCGCTGGGGCTGCTGGATGCGGCCGTCCGGCACGGCGCACCGCATCTCGTCGCCATCGATCTGGACGTACGGGCGCTGGCCGGGCAGCCCGCGCTCACCCTGCCCGCCCCGCTGCGGGCGCTCACCGGTGGCGGTCCGGCGCGGCGCACCGCCGCCACCGGGCGGGCGCACACCGACTGGGCCGGCCACCTCGCCGCGCTGTCCCGGGACGAGCAGCACCGGGTGCTGCTCCATCTGGTGCTCACGCACGCCGCGGCCGCGCTCGGCCACGCCGACCCCGGGCGGATCCCGGCGGAACGAGGCTTCCTGGACCTGGGCTTCGACTCGCTGACCGCGATCGAGCTGCGGAACAGGCTGACCGCCGTCACCGGGCTGCGGCTGGCCACCACGCTCATCTTCGACCAGCCCAACCCGGCCGCTCTCGCCGCGCATCTGCACACCGAGCTGGCGCCGGGGGACGTGGACCCGCTCACCCCGGTGCTGGGCGAGCTGGAGCGGATGGAAGGCACGGTGCTCACCGTCGCCCGGGACGAGGCCGCCTGGGACGCGCTGCGGAAGCGCCTGCGGAGCACGCTGTCGAAGCTGGACGCCCTGCACGGCGGCCGGGCGGAGGGCGCCGCGGTGAACGGCCGTATCCAGGACGCCGGCACCGACGAGATCTTCCAGTTCATCGACCAGGACCTCGGTCGCGGAGAAAGCGACGGACAGCACATGGGAGCACACGTTGATTGACGAACGAAGCCGGAAGAAGCTCATCCTCGAGCACAGCCGTCGGCTGAACGCCGCGGATGTGGACGGGCTGCTGGAGCTGTACGCGGACGAGGTCACCTTCGAGGACCCGGTCGGATCGGGCCGGCGGAGCGGGCGGGACGCGCTGCGGGCGCATTTCGAGGAGCTGGCCGCGGCGGGTATCGCCGAGATTCCCGGCGAGCCGGTGGCGGGGCAGGACGGTGTGCGTGCGCTGGTGCCCGTCACCGCCTCCATGGGCTACCTCCCGAAGGGGCCCGAGTTCGCCGACCGCGGCTGGCTGACGGCGCCCGAAGCTCCCGAGAACGCCCGCATCGCCTGGGAGTACGTGCTGATGGTGCGAGCGGGGGCCGGTGGCCTCATCCAGGAGCTGCAGAAGTTCTGGGGGAGGTCCGACATTGGCATCCCGCAGTGATACCCGCGACCTGACGCAGGAGGCGTTCATGGCCGATGAGGCGACCCTCAAGAAGATGGCCCTGGAGTATGCCCGGCGCATGAATGCCGGTGATGTGGAGGACGTACTCGCCCTGTTCTCGGATGACATCGTCTTCGAGGACCCGGTCGGCGCGCCGCCACTGATCGGCAAGGAGGCGCTCCGCGAGCACATCGCGTGGTCCATCGCATGCAAGGTGCACGAGACGCCGGGCCGCCCGGTCACCTCGATGGACGGCCGGCGGGCGGCGGTGCCGACCACGGTCACGGTCTACGCGCCGACGAAGCTGACCTTCAGCATCATCGGTGTCATTGAGCTCGGTGATGACGGTCTGGTCCATCACGCCCAGGCATTCTGGGGCATCACGGACACCAAAGTGGGTGATGGCCCCGAACTCACCGGCGTCGCGCACTTCATGGCCGTCACCCAGAACCTCGCTCGGATGGTCCAGGCCAAGGGCAGCCCCAGTCCGATGTAAGTGGTGAAGGGACGAAAGCAGAACCATGACCGAACCGAAGCGCGGAATTGTCCTGGGCGGCGGCTGGGCGGGGATGTTGGCCGCGCATGTGCTCGCCCGCCATCTGGAGAGTGTCACCGTCGTGGAGCGCGATGTGCTGCCGGCCGGGCCCCGCCACCGCAAGGGCTCGCCCCAGGCGCGCCATGTCCATGTGCTGTGGTCGAGTGGCGCCCGTATCGTCGATGAACTGCTGCCGGGCACCATCGACCGGCTGCTGGGCGCGGGCGCCCGCCGGGTCGGGTTCCACGAGGACCTGGTGACGCTGACCTCGCACGGCTGGCAGCATCGCTTTCCGCCACGGCAGTACGCCATCATGTGCACCCGGCCGTTCCTGGACTGGATCGTCCGGGACCAGGTCCTGGCGGCCGGACGGATTTCCGTGCGGTCGCGCGCCGAGATCCTCGACCTGGCCGGCGACGGCAAGCGGGTCGCCGGGGTGCGGGTGCGGGACATGGACACCGGGGCCATGGAGACCCTCGAAGGGGATCTGGTGGTCGACGCCTCGGGGCGCGGCTCCCGGTTGCGGCACTGGCTGTCGGCGCTGGACTTGTCCCCGGTCGAGGAGGACATCGTCGACGCGGGCATCGCGTACGCCACCCGGGTGTTCCGGGCGCCGCCGGGTGCCACCGCCGGATTCCCCGCCGTCAATGTGGCCGCCGACCACCGGGTGCGCGAGCCCGGCCGCTTCGGGGTGGTCTATCCGCAGGAGGACGGCACCTGGATGGTGACCCTGTCCTGCACCCGTGGCGCCGGGCTGCCCACGCACGACGACGACTTCCTGCCGTACGCCCAGACCCTGCGGCATCCGCTCGTCGCCGACCTCATCGCCTTGGCCGAGCCGCTGACGTCGGTTGCGGTCTCCCGCGTCGGCGCCAACCGGCGGCTGTATCCGGAGCGGCTGGAGACCTGGCCGGAGGGGCTGCTCGTCCTCGGGGACGCGCTGGCCGCCTTCAACCCGATCTACGGCCACGGGATGAGCGCCGCCGCACGCAGCGCCGCCGCGCTCGACGCGGAGCTGGGGCGGTCCGGATACGACCCGGCGCGGACCCGGCGGGTGCAGCAGGCCGTCAGCGCGGTGGTGGACGACCCGTGGATCATGGCCGCGTCCAAGGACGTCGATTACGTCAACTGCCGTACAGATGTGACGGATCCCAGGCTGACCGGCGGTGCGGTGGCGCGGCAGCGCTTCTCCGATCTCATCTCCGACCGGGCGATTCGCGCCTCGGCGGTGTGTGACGTGGTGACCGATGTGATCAGCCTGACGGCCCCACAGTCCGAACTGGCGTCCAGCCGCTTCCTGTCGCTGATGCAGCGGGACCGGCCACTGCCGGAACTCACCGCGCCACCGCTGCGCCCCGAAGAACTCGCCCTGGTGGATCTGAATCCGCGCAGCACGGTGGCCGGGCGACTGTCATGACGAACGAGGAAAAGCTCGTCGACTACCTCAAGTGGACGACGGCAGAGCTGCACGAGGCCCGGCAGCAGCTGCGGGATCTGCGGTCGGAGCGGGAGGACCCCATCGCGATCGTCGGTATGGCCTGCCGCTTCCCCGGCGGCGTCCGCACACCGGAGCAGCTGTGGGATCTGGTGGCAGGCGAACAGGACGCCGTCTCCGGCCTTCCCACCGACCGGGGGTGGGATCTTGAGCGGCTCCACGACCTCGGTCCGGGCCGCCACGGCGACTCGTACGTCCGCGCGGGCGGTTTCCTCCATGACGCGGCCGCGTTCGACGCGGAGTTCTTCGACATCGGCCCCCGTGAGGCCGCGGCCATCGAACCGCAGCAGCGGATGCTGCTGGAGCTGGCCTGGGAGGCCACCGAGAGCGCGGGCATCGATCCGCAGACACTGCGCGGCAGCTCCACCGGCGTGTACACGGGCGTGATGTACCACGACTACGCGTCACGGCTGAGCGAGATCCCGGAAGACCTGCTGGGGCATGTGAGCAACGGCAGCGCCGGGAGCGTGGCGTCGGGCCGGATCGCGTTCACCCTGGGGCTGCGCGGTGCGGCCGTCACCCTGGACACGGCGTGTTCGTCGTCGCTGGTGGCGATGCATCTGGCCGCGCGGTCCCTGCGACAGCGGGAAGCCGACCTGGCGCTGGCGGGCGGGGCCGCCCTCATGTACACCCCGAGCGTGTTCCAGGTGCCCCCCGGTCGGCATCAGCTCGCCCCTGACGCGCGGTGCAAGTCCTTCGCGGACGCGGCTGACGGCATGGTGTACGGGGAGGGCGCCGGTCTGATGCTGCTGGAGCGGCTGTCCGACGCACGGCGCCACGGCCATCAGGTGCTGGCGGTGCTGCGCGGTTCGGCGATCAACCAGGACGGCGCCAGTACGGGGATGGCGGCGCCGAACGGCCCGGCCCAGCAGCAGCTGATCCGGGACGCGCTGGCGAACGCCGGGCTGTCGGCGGCCGATGTGGACGCGGTGGAGGCGCATGGCACTGGTACGGCTTTCGGCGATTCCATCGAGGTGCAGGCGCTGCTGGCCACCTACGGTCAGGAGCGTCCGGCCGATCGGCCCCTGCTGTTGGGCTCCGTGAAGTCGAACGTCGGCCACACCCAGGCCGCCGCCGGGCTGGCCGGTGTCGTCAAAATGGTGATGGCCATGCGGCACGGGGTGCTGCCGCGCTCCCTGCACATCCACCGGCCCACCAGACTGGTGGACTGGCGCAGGGGCGCGGTGCGGTTGCTGACCGAGCGGACGGCGTGGCCGGTGCGCGAGGAGGGGCCGCGGCGCGCCGGGGTGTCCTCCTTCAGCGCGAGCGGCACCAACGCCCATCTGATTCTGGAGCAGGCGCCCTGCTCCGATTCCCATGCCGATAGTGGTGATGCGCCGCACGCCGGAGTGGTGCCCTGGGTGCTGTCCGCGCGGGGTGCGGCGGCGTTACGGGGCCAGGCGCGGGCTCTGGCCGCCCGTACGGTCCCGGACGCGGGTGTCTCACCCCGCGATGTGGGATGGTCGCTGGTCACGACGCGGTCGGTGTTCGACCACCGGGCCGTCGTGGTCGGCGAGGGGCGCGACGAGTTGCGGGCCGGGCTGGAGGCGCTGGCGGCGGGTGAGCCGCATCCGGCCGTGGTCGGGCCGGGTGTGGCCCGTACCGGCGGGGCGGCGGCCGCACCCCGCAGGACCGTGTTCCTGTTCGGCGGCGAGGGCGGCTGGTGTCCGGCGGCGGGCCGCGAACTGTATGAGCGGTTCCCGGTGTTCGCCGCCGCCTTCGACGAGGTGTGCGCGCGGTTGGGGTTGGCGGGGGAACGTCCGCCGCCGGGCTCGGATGCCGGGCTGCTCGCGCTGCACATCGCGCTGGTCCGGCTGCTGGACGCGGCCGGGGTACGGCCAGATGCGGTGGGCGGTGCGGTGGGCGGTGCGGTGGGCGGTCACCTCCTCGGTGAGATCACCGCCGCGCATGTCGCCGGTGTCCTCGGCCTCGCCGACGCCTGCCGCCTCGTCGCGGCCGGTCCCGGCGAACTCCCCCACGCCATCGGCACGGTGTCCCTCCACCCGCCGACGGTCCCGGTCCTCGACGGCCTCACCGGCCTGCCCATGGACGAGCGGATCAGCACGCCCGGCTACTGGCTCGGCCGCGACACGACCGGGCCGCGCCCCGAAGCCCCGAACCTCGGCGAGGCCGGTGTGGTCTGGGAGCTGGGGCCCGGGCGGGGTCTGCCGGACGGGGCGGCGCCGCTGGTGCTGACGCCGTTCGGTGGCGACGGCGAGCGGTCCGAGGTGCGCGAGCTGATGTACGCGCTGGCGCGGCTGCACACCACGGGCGCCACGGTCGACTGGGCCGCCCTCTTCGACGGTGCCACACCACCTCGTACGGTCCCGCTCCCCACCTACGCCTTCCAGCGGCAGCGGTTCTGGCTGGAGGACGGATCCCGGGCGGATGCCGCACCGGTGACCGAGACATGGGTGGACACCGAGTTCTGGGACGCCGTGGAGTACGGGGACGTGGCGGCCCTCACCCGGACCCTCGACGTGCCCGCGGAGCGGCACGGCCCGCTGCGGGAGCTCCTGCCCGCGCTGGCCGCCTGGCGGCGGCAGCGGCGGTGGCGGCACCGGATCGCCTGGCAGGCCATGACCGAGGTGGTGGCGCCGCGGCTGTCGGGCACCTGGCTGATCCCGTCGGCCGGCGGCCCACCCGCCGACGCCGTTGCCGCCGCGCTGCGCGAGCACGGCGCCGACGTGGTCGAACTCGGTCCGGACGGCCTGTCGGCCCGCGCCCTCGCCAAGCGGATATCCGACGCCGCCACCGGGCGGTTCATCGCGGGTGTGCTCTCGCTGTCGGCCCTGGACGAGTCGCAGCCCACGGCAGACGACGGCCGGAGTCCGGCCCTCGCCCCGACCCTCCTGCTGGCCGAGGCGGTGGAGCGGGCCGGGATCGAGGCCCCGCTGTGGGTGGCCACCCACGGCGCGGTCGGCGTCGGTGGCGGGGATCCGGTGACACGTCCGGAGCAGGCCCAGCTCTGGGGCCTGGGCCGCGCCCTCGCGGTGGAACACCCGCGGTGCTGGGGCGGCCTGGTCGATCTGCCGGACCGGTTCGACGCACGCGCCGGACGGCGGCTGGCGGGTGTCCTCGCGGGTTTCCACGGCGAGGGCGAAGTGGCCGTGCGCGCCGACTGCTGCTTCACGCGCCGCCTGGTGCGGGACGTATCCGGGCGCGCGACCACCGGGGGCCGCACGGTGCCGGTGAGCTGGACGGCGCACGGCACCGTGCTGATCACGGGGGCGGCCACCGCCCTGGGCGCGCACACCGCCCGCTGGGTGGCCGGGGCGGGCGCGGACCGTCTGCTCCTCCTCGACACCGCGGCCCCGGACGACGACCTGCTCGCCGAACTGACCGCCTCGGGCACACAGGTGTCCATCGCCACCACCGACCCGGCCGATCCGGACGCGCTCGCCGCCGCCGTGGCCGGTCTGCCGGCCGACGCACCGCTGACCGCGGTGCTTCATCTCGCGGTGCCGCCACCCCATGAGACCGGCCCGCTGGACACGGAGCGGATCGAGCGCGCGTGGCCGGCCGCGGTGGCGGCGAGGAATCTGTGCGCCCTGAGCCTGAAGAGCGACCTGTCGGCCTTTGTGCTCAGTTCCTCGGCCGTGGGTGTGCTGCCCGGCCCGGGGCTGGGCAACCAGGCTCCGGCTCACGCCTATCTGCATGCGCTCGCACAGGAGTGCCGGGCGCGGGGCGTCCCGGCGACCTCGGTGTGCTGGGGCGTCGACACGGCCACCGACACCGCCGAGCGGCCACGGGGCACGGGAATGTCCGCACTGTCCCCACGATCGGCGGTCGCCCTGCTGCGGCAGGCGGTCACGGAGGACGCGGTGTCCGTGGTCATCGCGGACATCGACGAAGCACCCACCAGGCGGGAGAACGATGAACGCATTCACTGAGGTCAATGGCAGCGCGCCCGGCGATTCCTCCGACCCCCAACCGAACGGATCCGCGATGCACACGGAACAGAGCGAGGCCCATGTCGACGGCGCGGCCCTGCACCAGGCGCTGGCCATCGCCACGGCCGAGGAGCGCGAGGACATCCTGCGGGAGACCGTACGGACGCAACTCGCCGACATCCTCTCCCCCACCCCGATCGACGACGACAGCAATTTCCTCGAAAACGGGCTCACATCACTGACGGCGCTCGAACTCACCCGCAAGCTGATGACGCTCACCGACGTGGAAATTCCCCTCGTCGCCATTCTCGAATACCCCACCCCTGCCCGGCTCGGCCACTATCTCGCCGAGGCGTACGCGGCGCTCAACAGCGGGGACGGCGCCACGGCATAGGGCACCGTGACGCGCTGACGCCGGGCGGGAGGGGGCCCACCCCTTCCCGTCCGGCGTCTCTTTTCCCTCACATTCTTAAGTTCCCCTAATGCGGGGACAATTGACCGCCGGTGGATCTCGAAACGCCCGCGGTCATGCGGCTAGAATTTTCCTATGGATCTTTCCGTGCCCGTAACCGACGATGTGAAATTACATTTCCGACACCGGCCTGGAACCGCGTCCCCCGTCTTCCTCCTGGTGCATGGCATGGCCTCGAACGCCCGCATGTGGGACGAGGTCGCCGACCATCTGGCCGCCGCGGGCCACCCGGTGTACGCGGCCGACCTGCGCGGCCACGGCGAGTCCGACACCCCGGAGAAGGGGTACGACACACCGACCGCCGTCGCGGACCTGGTGGCGGCCTGCGCCGCCCTCGGGCTGTCCGAGGTGGTGGTGGCCGGGCACTCCTACGGCGGCAACGTATCGGTGCGGCTGACCGCCGAGCACCCCGAGTTGGTGGCGGGGCTGGCCCTGGTCGACGGCGGCTGGCTCGAACCCGCCAAGGCCTTCCCCTCCTGGGAGGCATTCGCGGGCGCACTGCGCCCGCCCGCACTGGACGGCGCCACCGTGCGGAGCGTGAGTGACTACTTCCGGGACATCCACCCCGACTGGTCACCGGCGGCGATCGAAGCGGCCGTGGCCACCATGCGGGAGAACCCGGACGGTTCGCTCTCCCGGCGGATGACCCTCGATCAGCACACGTCGATGCTGCGCAGCATTTGGGACGAGCCGCCGAGCCCCTGGTACCCGGCCATTTCGGTGCCCACCCTGCTGATGCCAGCCATCCCCAAGGGCGCGGACCGGCAGTGGGCCGACCGCATCCGCTCACGCATCGAGGCCACCACGGCCACGCTGCGCGGTGCGGCCATGCGCGAATACCTGGACTCGGAGCACGATCTGCACGCCCAGCACCCCCGACGGGTGGCGGACGATCTGCTCGACCTGGCCCGTACCGTCCGGCAGGCCCGTGACCTTCGCTGACGGGCACACGGCGCCCCCCCCGTACGGCGTGCCGTACGGGGGGTTCTTCGCGAGAGGGCGCCCAGGCCCGGCCGCTCAGGTTCCCAGTTCGCGGTCGATGAGGGCGAACACTTCGTCCGCGGTGGCGGCGGCGAGATCCTGCTCCTCCACCGGCGCCCCTTCCTCGTCAGCGGTGGCCGTGTACTTCCACAGGAGGCCCTGTAGACGGTTCACCAGACCGGTGCGCCGCCGGTCGTCGGCCGTCATTCCGGCCAGCTCCGCCTCCAGCGCGTCGAGATGTCCGAGCCCCGGAGGGGCGGTGGCGGACTCCTCCGGAGCCAGCTGGGCCAGCAGACGGCCCGCCAGGGTCTCGGGTGTCGGATAGTCGAAGACCACCGTCGTCGGCAGGCTCAGCCCGGTGGCGGCACGCAGCCGATTCCTGAGTTCCACCGCCGCGATCGAGTCGAAGCCCAGTTCCTTGAACGGCCGGCCCGGGTCGACCGCCTCCGGCGCCGGATAGTGCAGTACGGCGGCCACATGTCCGCGCACCAGGGCGAGCAGCCGCCCGGCCCGGTCCTCCCCGCCCAGCGCGGCCAGCTCCTCGCGCAGCGCCACGGCGCCGTCGGGGCCGGTCTCCTCTTCGGCCGGCTCCTGTGCGGCCTCGATCGCGTGGCGGGCGGCCGGCACCGTGTCGAACAGCCTGCTCGTCCGGGCGAGGGTGAACAGGGGCGCGAAGCGTTCCCAGGTGACATCGGCGATCGTCATCTGCGGATCGCCGTGGTCGAGCACCTGCCGCAGAGCGTTCAGCGCCCATCGGGGGTCCAGGGGCGACAGTCCTTGGCGCCGGGAACGCTCGGTGTGCGGGTCCGACGGGTGGCGGGTATCGCCGCCGTCCGACAGGTCCCACAGCCCCCAGGCGATCGAGACCGTGGCCCGGCCCTCGGCCCGTCGGCGCTGCGCGAGCGCGTCGAGGTGGGCGGAGGCGGCGGCGTACGAGCCGTGGTCCTTGCTGCCCCATGCCGTCGCCACGGTGTGGCAGTAGATCACACTGTCCTCGGGGCCGAGACCGCACAGCGCCTCAACGTCCGCCTCCGAGTAGGTGAGTTGAGCGGAGATCTCGTCGGCCAGCCGGTCCGATGTCAGCTCCGTCAGCGGTGCCAGCGCACCGGAGGTCGCGGTGTGAACGACCGTCCCGATGCGTCCGCCGTCCGCCACCAGCCGTTCGACGGTGCGGGCGACACCCGCACGGTCGCCGGGCGCGCAGTCCGCGATCGTCAGCTCGGCGCCGAGCGCGTCCAGCTCGGCCTTCAGCGCGGCGGTCCCGTCACCGCCCTGATGGCCCAGCAGCATCACGCGCTTCGCGCCGTTGGCGGCCGCCCATCGGGCGATGTGGGCCGCCGGGCCGGTGGCGTCGCCGGTGATGAGCACGGCTCCATGCGGCGCCCAGGCCCGCGCGGGCGCCGCACCGCCGACGGGGGCGGGGGCCAGCCGTCGCCCGTACGCCCCCGAGGCGCGCAGCGCGACCTGGTCCTCGCCGGACGCCCCGGTGAGCAGGGCCCGCAGCCGGTCCGGGTCCACCGCGTCGGGGCTCGCGGGGAGGTCGAGCAACCCGCCCCACAGGGCGGGGTGTTCGAGCGCGGCGACCCGGCCGAGCCCCCAGAGCTGGGCCTGTGGCGCAGCGGTCACGGGGTCGGTGTCGCCGATGGACACCGCGCCACGGGTGGCACACCACAGGGGCGCCGTGACGTCCGCGTCCACCAGCGCCTGCAGCAGGGTGAGCGTGCCGGTCAGCCCGGTGGCCACGCCGTGCCGCCGGGGGTGCGTGGACGTGTCGAGTGCCAGCAGGGACAGGGCACCGGCCGGTGGCGCCGCATCGGCGAACCGGTCGTGCAGCAGCTCCGTCAGCCGTGCCCGGCCGGTGTCGTCGGCGACGGTCAGCTCCTCCACTCGCCCGCCACCCGCGCCCAACGCCTCGACGCAGGCGTTCACCCAGTCGTGCGCACCGTCGGCCGGGCGGACGACGAGCCAGGTGTGCGCACCGTCCGGGGCGGTGGCGGTGAGGTTCGTCAGGGGCTGCCACTGGATCCGGTAGCGCCAGGAGTCCACGGCGGACCGCTCGTGCCGCTCGCGCCGCCATGCGGAGAGCACCGGCAGCACGGTGTCCCACGACGACCGCGAGCCATGGTCGTCGGGGAGCCGCAGCGCATCGGGGAGCGCCCGCGGATCCTCTCCGTCGACCGCGGCCCAGAACCGTTCCTCGTCCTCGTCCGCCCTGGGCGCCGCGTCGGACGGCACCGAGTCGGGCAACCAGTACCGCTCCCGCTGGAAGGCGTACGTGGGCAGGTCGACGGTGCGCGGGGCCGCCGGGCCGGTCGGGTGGAGGGTCGTCCAGTCGACGTCGACCCCGGCGGTGAACGCCTGGGCAAGGGACTGGATGAGCTGCGCCCTTCCTCCGTGGTCGCGGCGCAGCGTGGGCACCGTGACCGCCTCGACAGCCGTGTGTTCGAACGTCTCCTGCATGCCGACGGTCAGCACCGGGTGGGTGCTGGTCTCGATGAACACCCGATGGCCATCGGCCAGCAGCGCCTCGATGGCGTCGGCGAAGCGTACGGGCTCCCGCAGATTCGTCACCCAGTAGCCGCTGTCCAGGGTGGTGGTGTCGATCCGTCCGCCGGTGACCGTGGAGTAGAACGCCACCTTCGACGCGCCCGGCCGGATTCCGGCCAGAACCTCGGTCAGTTCCGCGGCGATCTCGTCGACCTGCGGGCCGTGCGAGGCGTAGTCCACGTCGATCGGGCGCGCCCGCCCGTCCGTTTCCCGGCAGGCGGCCACCGCGTCGGCCACCTGCGCCGGAGGCCCCGAAATGACGGTGGAGGAAGGGCCGTTGACGGCCGCCACCCCGACCTCGGCGGCCCGGTCGCCGAGCCCGGCCAGCAGCTTGCCCGCCTGCTCCTGCCCCAGGCCGAGGGACGCCATCGCCCCGCCGCCCGCCAGCCTGCGCAACGCCCGGCTGCGCAGGGCCACGACCTTGGCGCCGTCCTCCAGGGACAGCGCCCCCGCCACCACGGCCGCCGCGATCTCGCCCTGGCTGTGCCCCACGACCGCGGCGGGTGCGACCCCGTGCCCGGCCCACACCGCCGCCAGGGAAACCATCACGGCCCACAGCACGGGCTGCACCACATCCACCCGGCTCATCCCGGCCGCGCCCTCGTCGCCGCGCAGGACGTCGGTGAGCGACCAGTCGACGTACGGCGACAGCGCCCGCTCACATTCCGCCACGCGCGCCGCGAACACCGGCGAGGCGTCGAGCAACCCGACCCCCATGCCCGCCCACTGCGAACCCTGGCCGGGGAAGACCAGCACCGGCCCGGGCTCGGACGCCACGGCGGCGACACCGGGGTGGACGACGCCCGGGTGCGCTTCCCCGGTGGCGAGCGCTTCGACGGCCGCCAGCAGCGCGTCCCGGTCCCCGCCGAGCACCACGGCCCGGTGGTCGAACAGCGACCGTGTGGTGGCGAGCGACCATCCCACGTCGGCCACGGGCAGCCGCGGATCCTCCGTCACCCGTGCCGCCAAGGCCGCCGCCTGTCCCCGCAGGGCCCGCCGGCTGCGGGCGGAGAGCAGCCACGCGGTGACGTCGGCGGTCGCGTCCGGCGCGTTCTCCGCGGTGAGCTCGGGCGGCTCGGGCGCCTGCTCCAGGATCAGATGGGCGTTGGTACCGCTGATGCCGAAGGAGGACACCCCCGCCCGGCGCGGACGCTCGCCCCTCGGCCACGCCACCGGTTCGGTCAGCAGCCGTACCCCGCCGCCCTCCCAGTCCACATGCGGCGTCGGCTCGTCGATGTGCAGGGTGACCGGCAGCGTCTCCTGCCGGAGGGCCATCACCATCTTGATCACACCGGCCACACCCGCCGCGGCCTGGGCGTGGCCGATGTTCGACTTGAGGGAGCCCAGCCACAGGGGCCGGTCGGCCGGTCGGCCGCGGCCGTACGTGGCCAGCAGCGCGTGCGCCTCGATCGGGTCGCCGAGCGAGGTCCCCGTGCCGTGGGCCTCCACCGCGTCCACCTGGTCGGCGGCGAGGCGCGCGTTGGCCAGCGCGTGCCGGATCACCCGCTCCTGCGCCACGTCGTTGGGCGCGGTCAGGCCGTTGCTGGCGCCGTCCTGGTTGACGGCCGAACCGCGGATCACCGCCAGCACCCGATGACCATGGCGGCGCGCGTCCGACAGCCGCTCCAGCAGGACCAGCCCGACGCCCTCGGAGAATCCGGTGCCGTCGGCGGCCGCGGCGAAGGACTTGCAGCGCCCGTCCGGGGCCAGCCCGCGCTGCCGGGAGAACTCGGCGAACGCGGTCGGGGTCGTGAGCGCGGTGACCCCGCCCGCGAGGGCCAGTTCGCATTCGCCCTGGCGCAGCGCCTGGCAGGCCAGGTGCATGGCCACCAGGGACGACGAACACGCGGTGTCCACCGTCACCGCGGGCCCCTCAAGACCGAAGGTGTACGCCACCCGGCCGGACACCACGCTGGTGAGGCTGCCGGTGGTGGCGTACCCCTCGAAGCCCTCGGGGATCCGGGGCATCCGGGACAGATAGTCCTGGCTGGACACCCCGGCGTACACACCGGTCGGGCTGCCCTTCAGCGACGTGGGATCGATGCCCGCTCGTTCCAGCAGTTCCCAGGACACTTCCAGCAGCAGCCGCTGCTGCGGATCCATCGCCAGCGCCTCGCGCGGGCTGATGCCGAAGAACTCGGCGTCGAAGCGGTCGGCCTCACGCAGGAAGCCACCGTGGCGGACGTAGCTGGTGCCGGGGTGGTCGGGGTCCGGGTGGTACAGACCCTCCAGATCCCAGCCGCGATCGGTGGGGAACTCCTCGATCCCGTCTCCGGCCGAGGACACCAGCTCCCATAATTCCTCGGGCGATCCCACCCCGCCGGGGTAGCGGCAGGCCATGCTCACCACGGCCATCGGTTCCTGGGACCGCTCCTCCATGTCCCGTACCCGCTGACGGGCCTGCCCCAGATCCACCGTGACCCGCTTCAGGTATTGGCGGAGCTTTTCTTCCGTACCCGACATCAGTCCTCACTCAGGCTACTCGTGATCAAGAAGGCAGTTCCCGGTCGATGAACGCGAACAACTCGTCGTCCGACGCGGCTTCCACGGCGTCGTCGTCCACGGTGTGGCCCGCGGCCGCCTCCGGGGCGCCGTCGCCGAGCCGCCACAGCAGCGCCTCCAGACGCTTCGCCAGCCTGCCGCGGGCCTGGTCGTCGGGGACGAACCGGGCCAGCGCCCCCTCCAGCTTCTCCAGCTCGCCGAAGACGGGCGCGGAGGTGTCCGCGGCCGCGGGGCACAGCTGTTCACGCAGGTCGCCGGCGATCGCCGAGGACGTGGGATGCCGGAAGATGAACGTGGCGGGCAGACGCAGCCCGGTGGCCGCGGCAAGCCGGTTGCGCAGCTCGACGGCGGTCAGCGAATCGAACCCCAGATCCTTGAACGGGGTGTCGCCGTCCACCGCCCCGGCATCGGTGTGCCCCAGCACGGCGGCCGCCTGGGCGCGTACCAGGTTGAGCAGCGCGCGGTGTTGTTCGTCCGGCGGCAGCGCGGTGAGCCGGGCGACCAGTCCCGCGGCGGGCGCCCCTGTGGCGGCGGTTCGCCGGACGGTGGCCCCGCGCGGGTCGTTGGTGAGGGCGCGCAGCAGGGACGGGAGAGCGTCGGCGGGCTGTGCGGACAGGGCGCGGACATCGAGGGCGACGGCCGCCGGCTGAGGATCGCCGTGCCAGCAGGCGGCGTCCAGCAGGCGCAGCGCCTGCTCGCCGGCCATCGCGGCGATTCCGGACCGGGCCATCCGGGCCAGGTCCGCCGAGGCCAGGTGGCCGGTCATCCCGCTGGCCTCGGCCCACAGTCCCCACGCCACCGACACACCGGGCAGGCCGCGATCCTGGCGGTGGGACGCGAGGGCGTCGCAGAAGGCGTTGGCCGCGGCGTAGTTGGCCTGCCCGGGGCTGCCCATGACTCCGGCGGCCGAGGAGAACATCACGAACATGGCCAGCGGAAGGTGCGCGGTGGCGGTGTGCAGGTTGGCCGCGGCAGTGGCCTTGGCCCCCCACACCCGCGCCAGCCGTTCCGGCGATTGCGAGGTGATGACGGCGTCGTCCAGGGCGCCCGCGGCATGGATGACGCCGGTCAGCGGATGCGCCGGATCGATACCCGCGACGACATCGTTGACGGTGACGCGGTCGGCCACATCGCCTGCGGTGATCCGTACATCGGCACCCAACTCAGCCAGATATGCGGCCAGTTCCTTCGCACCGGGGGCATCAGGACCACTGCGGCTCACCAGCAGAAGATGCCGGACGCCCCAGGTGCGGACGAGATGTTCGGCCA
>NZ_JBIRPZ010000031.1:0-34554 GCF_044332925.1 Streptomyces sp. NPDC021212 | reverse complement strand
TGGCCCTCGCCGTCGGCCAGCGGGACCGCGGCCCCCAGCAGCGGATGGTTCGCACCCGACAGGCCCGCGGAGCTGACATCAGTGGCCTGGGCACCGCCGTGCATCCAGTAGTGCTGGTGCTGGAAGGGGTAGGTGGGCAGTGGTGTGGCAGACGCGGGACGGCGGTCGAGGCAGGTGACCCAGTCGGGAACCGTGCCGGTGACGTGGAGCTGCGCCAGTGCGCTGAGCAGACCGGTCGTCTCGGACCGGTTCCTTCGCAGCGTCGCAACGGTGTGGACCGGGGCGGTCAGGCTCTCCTGAACCATGGCAGTCAGGGGAGCGTCGGGGCCGATCTCCAGGTAGGTGGTGACCCCCTGGCTGTGAAGGCTCTGGACGCCGTCGTGGAAACGCACCGCCTGACGCACATGACGGACCCAGTACTCGGCCGTGGTCAACTGCCCGGGCTCGGCAAGACGACCGGTGACGTTGGAGACGACCGGGATGACCGGCTCCGCGAAACGAACACCCTCCACAACCTCACGGAACTGCTCCAGCATCGGCTCCATACGAGGCGAGTGGAAAGCATGACTGACCGTGAGCCGACGGACCTTGCGACCCTGGTCCCGCCAGTGCCCGGCAACCGCCAGCACCGCTTCCTCATCACCCGACACCACGGTGGACTCCGGCCCGTTGACTGCCGCCACACCCAGCCGACCCTGCTCCAGCCAGGGAGCCAGCGAGGGCAGAACCTCCTCCTCGGACGCCTGGAGCGCCACCATCGCACCACCAGCCGGCAACGCCTGCATCAACTGCCCCCGCGCCACCACCAGACGAGCCGCGTCCTCCAACGAGAACACCCCCGCCACATGGGCCGCCGCGATCTCACCGACCGAATGACCGGCAACGTAATCCGGCCGGACACCCCACACCTCCAACGTCCGGTACAACGCGACCTCCAGCGCGAACAACGCCGGCTGCGCGAACCCCGTCCCATCGATCAGCCCCGCATCCACCCCATCCGCCTGCGCGAACAGCACCTCCTTCAACGGCCGGTCCGCGAACACGTCGAGGTGACCGCAGACCTCGTCGAGCGCCTCGGCGAACTCCGGGTACATGACGTACAGCTCATGCCCCATGCCCAGTCGCTGGCTGCCCTGCCCGGAGAACAGGAACGCCGTGTTGCGCTCCGAACTCGCCGTCCCGCGGAAGACGCCCGGGGCGGTGGTGCCCCCGGCCAGGGACTGGACGCGCCGGACCAGCTCGTCGCGGTCCGCGCCGACGACGACGGCGCGGCACGGCAACGGGGACCGAGTGGTCGCGAGCGAGAACGCGATCTCGGCCGCACTGACCTCCGGGTGCGATTCGGCGTGGACGGCCAGCCGTTCGGCCACATCGGCCAACGCCGCCTCAGTGCCCGCCGACAGCAGCCACGGAACCGGTCGATCAGCCTCAGCAGCCTCCGGGGATGTCACCGCCTCCACGGCCTGGGGGGTGGGAGTCACCTGCGGGGCGTGCTCGATGATGATGTGCGCGTTCGTACCGCTGACCCCGAACGAGGACACCGCGGCCCGCCGGGGCCGGTCGGCCTCGGGCCACGCCACCGCCTCGGTCAGCAGCTCCACCGCACCCGCGTCCCAGTCCACCTGTGACGACGGCCGGTCGACATGCAACGTGCGCGGAAGAGTCCCATGACGCATCGCCTGGACCATCTTGATGACCCCCGCCACACCGGCGGCGGCCTGCGTGTGACCGATGTTCGACTTCAGCGAACCCAGCCACAACGGCCGCCCCTGCGGACGCTCCTGGCCATACGTGGCGATCAACGCCTGCGCCTCGATCGGATCACCCAGCCGGGTCCCCGTGCCGTGCGCCTCGACCGCGTCGACATCCACCCCTGTCAGCCCGGCATTGGCCAGCGCTTGCCGGATCACTCGCTGCTGCGAGGGCCCATTCGGCGCGGTCAGACCGTTGCTCGCCCCGTCCTGATTCACCGAGGTTCCGCGGATGACGGCCAGCACCGGGTGCCCGTTGCGGCGGGCGTCCGACAGACGCTCCACCAGCAGCACACCGACACCCTCACCCCAGCCCGTACCGTCCGCCCCCTCCGCGAACGCCTTGCACCGCCCGTCGGCCGCAAGCCCCCGCTGACGGCTGAACTCCACGAACGCCGCCGGGGTCACCATCACCGCCACACCGCCCGCCAGCGCCAGCGTGCACTCACCGTTGCGGAGGGACTGCGCGGCGAGGTGCAGGGCCACCAGCGACGACGAACACGCCGTGTCCACCGTGACCGCCGGCCCCTCCAGACCGAACGTGTACGACAGACGACCGGACATGACGCTGGCCGCGTCACCGGTCACCAGGTGTCCTTCGGTCCCTTCCGCGGACCCCGCCGCGACCTGGGCGTAGCCCTGTGTGGAAGCTCCGACGAACACGCCGGTCCGGCTGGACCGCAGGGCGGTCGAGGGAATACCCGCTCGTTCGAAGGCCTCCCATGCCGTCTCCAGCAGCAGCCGCTGCTGCGGGTCCATGGCCAGCGCCTCACGCGGCGAGATCCCGAACAGCGCCGCGTCAAAACCGGCCGCGTCATCGAGGAAGCCGCCCTCAAGGGTGTAACCGCTGCCGATCTGTCCGGGGGCGTCACTGGCGAGGCTTTCCCTGTCCCAGCCTCGGTCCACCGGGAACGACGACATGGCGTCACGGCCTGACAGCAGCAGCTCCCACAGCTCCTCCGGGGAGGAGACACCGCCGGGGAACCGGCAGCTCATCGACACGATGGCGATCGGGTCGTCGTCCGGAGCCGCCACCCGCGCCGGTTCCGGCGTCTCGTCCCGTGCGCCGAACAGTTCGTCCCGCAGATGCGCCGCCAGAGCGCGGGGCGTCGGGTGGTCGAAGATGAGGGTGGCGGGCAGCGTCAGGCCGGTCGCCGACTGGAGCCGGTTGCGCATCTCCACCGCGGTGAGGGAGTCGAAGCCCAGCTCCCGGAAGGCTCGTTCCGCTTCGACCTCGTCCGGGCCGGCGTAGTCGAGCACCGCCGCGGTGTGCTTGCGCACCAGGCCGAGCAGGTGCCGCGCGCGCTCCGGTTCGGAGGCTTGGGCAAGCTGCTGCGCGAGTGCCGGGCCATCGGCCTCCTCGGTGGCCCGGGAGGGAACCGCACTCAGCCGCTGCCGCTGGACCTCGGGCAGGTCGTCGAGGAGGGGGCGAGGCCGGGCCATGGTGAACGACGGGAGGAAGCGGTCCCAGTCCATGTCGGCCACCGCGAGGAACGTCTCCTCGTGCTCCAGCGCCTCCTGGAGTGCGGAGATCGCCATCGCGGGATCCATCGCCCGCAGCCCTCGGCGGCGCAGCTGCTCGTCGGCGGTACTCTCCGCGGCCATACCGTCGCCGGCCCAGGCCCCCCACGCGACGGAGGTCGCGGCGCGGCCACGGGCCCGGCGCCGTTCGGCCAGCGCGTCCAGAGAGGAGTTGGCCGCAGCGTAGGCGCCCTGGCCGCCGCCGCCCCACACTCCCGCGTTGGAAGAGAAGAGTACGAACGCGTCCAGCTCCGCATCGCCGAGCAGTTCGTCCAGGTGCGCTGCGCCCGCCGCCTTGCCCGCGACGGCCTCGGCGAACTCGACGGGCCCGATGTCGGCCAGCGCGCCCGGTGTGGAGACCCCGGCGGCATGCACCACCGTACGGACGGTGTGGCCCTCGGAGGCCAGCCGTGTCAGTACGGCGGCCAGCTGGTCCCGGTCGGACACATCGCAGGCCATCACGCTCACCCGCGCCCCGAGGGCGGACAGTTCAGCCCGCAACTCGTCCGCCCCAGGGGCGTCCGGGCCGCTCCTGCTGGTGAGTACCAGGTGTTCCGCGCCGGTGCTCGCCAGCCAGCGGGCTACGTGCGCCCCGAGACCGCCGGTGCCACCGGTGACCAGGGCCGTGCCGGACGTGCGCCAGGAGGGCCTCGCCGCTCGCCGGTCGAGTGGTGCGCGGACCAGACGCCGTACGTATACGCCGGAAGACCGCACCGCGCACTGGTCCTCGGAGTCGAGGCCGCCGGCCAGGATGTCGGCCAGCCGCGCCGTCGCACGTTTGTCGGCCGTTTCCGGCAGGTCGACGAGCCCACCCCACCGCTCGGGGTGTTCGAGTCCCAAGACGCGGCCCAGGCCCCACAGCTGGGCCTGCGCGGGTGCCGACGGAACCGGCTTGTCGGACCGCCCGATCGACACCGCACCGCGGGTGGCCAGCCACAGCGGCGCGCTGATCCCCGCGTCGCCCAGCGCCTGCGCCAGCGCCAGCGTGCCGGTGACATACGGGCGCCACACCGGGTGGGCGTCCGTCGGCTCCTCGGCCAGGGCAAGCAGGGAGAGCACGCCGGCCACGGGGCCGTCGGCCGACGCCTCTGCGAGCGTGGCCCCGTACTCCTCCCGGCCGGCCCCGGCCATATCCAGTTCGACCCGTACGGACCGGCCTCCGAGGCCTTCGGCGGCCCCGGACAGCGCTTCGGCCCACGGCTGGTCCGCCGCCCCCGCCGGAACCACGATCAGCCAGGTGCCCGGTCGGTCCGGATTGGACGCCGGGGAGGCGGGCCGCCACGAGACCCGGTAACGCCAGCTGTCCAGGACGGCGGCGGACCGGTTCTGCTCGCGCCATGCCCACAGTGCCGGCAGCAGGTCGCCCAACGACGCCTGCCGTTCCGCGTCACCGATCTGCAGGGTCTCGCTCAGTTTCCCGAGATCCTGGCGCTCGACAGCCTCCCAGAACCGCGTCTCCGAGCCGTCACCCCCGCTTCCGACGGCAGCGGGGGGCGCATCGGGGGCCAGCCAGTACCGCTGCCGCTGAAAGGCGTACGTCGGGAGATCGGGCCGGCTCGCGGGCCGGCCGGCGAACATCGCCGGCCAGTCCACCTGCACGCCGCGGACATGAGCCTCCGCGAGCGCGGTCAGGAACCTGTCGGAGCCGCCCTCCGAACGGCGCAGCGAACCGACCGCTGCCGCGAACCGCTCGGCGTCGTGCGCGGTCTCCTCGATGCCAGTCGTCAGCACCGGGTGCGGGCTGGACTCGATGAAGAACCGGTAGCCGTCGGACATCGAGGTGCGGACCGCCCGCTCGAACTCCACTGTCTGCCGGAGGTTCCGGTACCAGTACTCGGCATCCATGGTCGTGGTGTCGAGGGGGCCTCCGGTCACCGACGAGTACAGGGTGATGTCGCACGAGCGCGGGGAGACCGGGGCGAGCGCCGTCAGCAGACGCGTACGGATCCGCTCCACGTGCGCGCTGTGCGAGGCGTAGTCGACGGGGAGCCCGCGGACCCGCACCCCCTCGGCGGCCAGCTCCGCCCGCAGCTCCTCCACCGCGTCCGGATCCCCGGAGACCACGATCGATCCGGGCCCGTTGACCGCCGCGACCGACAGCCGGTCCCCCCACCTGATCATCCGGTCCTGGACCCGCGTCAGCGGCAGGGCGACGGACAGCATCGCGCCCTGGCCGGCCAGCTCGGCGGCGATGGCCTGGCTGCGCAGCGCGACCACCAGCGCGGCGTCCTCCAGGCTGAGTGCGCCTGCCACGCAAGCCGCCGCTATCTCGCCCTGCGAGTGGCCCAGGACCGCGGCGGGCCGGACCCCGAAGGAACGCCACAGTTCGGCCAGCGAGACCATCACGGCCCATAGCGCGGGCTGGACCACGTCCACCCGCTCCAGCTCGCCCTCGCCGGAGCGCAGGACCTCGGTCAGTGACCAGTCGACGTAGGGGCTCAGCGCCTGCGCGCAGGCTTCCATCCGGTCCCTGAACACGGGTGAGGAGTCCAGAAGTTCGAGTGCCATTCCAGCCCATTGGGAACCCTGGCCGGGGAAAACGAGGGCGACTCCGCCGCCCGCTACGGCCACCCCTTCGACCAGGCCCTTCGCCGGCTCTCCGGTGGCCAGCGCATCCAGCCCGGCCATAAAGCCGTCGCGGTCGGCCGCCAGGACGACGACCCGGTGCTGGAACGCCGACCGCGTTGTGGCCAGAGACAGTCCGACGCCCTCCAACGACGAATCCTGACGCTCCGACAGATAAGATCGCAGTCGCCCGGCCTGCGCCCGGACGGCCTCCGCGCCACGCCCCGAGACCACCCACGGCAGGGTTTCGGCATGGAGCGGCGGCCGCGCCGTCGCCTCCTCGGGGGGTTCAGCCTGAGGAGCCTCCTCGATGATCACGTGGGCGTTCGTGCCACTGACCCCGAACGAGGACACGGCCGCCCTCCGGGGCCGATCGGTCCCGGGCCAGGGCACGGCCTCCGTGAGCAGTTCCACCGCCCCTGCCTCCCAGTCGACCTGGCGTGTGGGGGCGTCGATGTGCAGGCTCTTCGGAAGGGTCCCGTGGCGCATGGCCTGGACCATCTTCATGATTCCGGCGGCGCCCGCGGCGGCCTGGGTGTGGCCGATGTTGGACTTCAGCGAACCCAGCCGCAACGGCCGGTCGGCCGGACGCTCCTGCCCATACGTGGCGATCAGGGCCTGGGCTTCGATCGGGTCGCCCATCGGGGTGCCCGTGCCGTGCGCCTCCACCGCGTCGACGTCGGCAGGCGACAGACCCGCGTTCGCCAGCGCCTGCCGGATGACGCGCTGCTGCGAGGGGCCATTGGGTACGGTCAGACCGCTGCTGGCCCCGTCCTGGTTCACCGCTGTTCCGCGGATGACGGCCAGCACCGGGTGTCCCTTGCGTCGGGCGTCCGAGAGTCGCTCGACCAGCAGCAGGCCGACGCCCTCTGCCCAGCCGGTGCCGTCCGCCGCCGCTGCGAACGGCTTGCACCGGCCGTCCGCGGCGAGACCGCGCTGACGGCTGAACTCGGTGAAGGGCCCAGGAGTGGCCATCACGGCGACCCCGCCTGCCAGTGCCATGGTGCATTCGCCGTTGCGCAGCGCCTGGGCGGCGAGGTGCAGGGCGACCAGTGAGGACGAACACGCTGTGTCCACCGTGACCGCCGGCCCCTCCAGCCCGAACGTGTAGGCCAGCCGGCCGGTGGCAACGCTGCCCGCGCTGCCGTTGCCGAGGTGTCCCTCGAATTCCGCGGGGGCCGGCTGGAGGCGCGTGAGGTAGTCGTTGTACATGACGCCGACGAATACGCCGGTCCGGCTGCCCCGGAGCCGGACCGGGTCGATGCCGCCACGCTCGAAGGCCTCCCACGCCGTTTCCAGGAGCAGCCGCTGTTGCGGATCGGTGGCCAGCGCCTCCCGCGGGGACATGCCGAAGAACACCGGATCGAACTCCGCCGCCTCGTGCAGGAAGCCTCCCTCCTTCACGTAGGAGGTACCCGAGTGGTCCGGGTCCGGGTGGTAGAGCTCCTCCACGTTCCAGCCACGGTCCGCCGGGAACTCCGACACCGCGTCGGTACCCTCGGCGACCAAGTCCCACAGTTCCTCGGGGGATGTCACCCCGCCGGGATACCGGCACGCCATCCCGACAATGGCGATCGGTTCGCGAGACGCCGAGGTGAGCTCGTCGTTGCGCTCCCGCAGTCGTTCGTTTGCCTTCAGTGACGCCCGGAGCGCCGCGACTACTTGGTCATTGGCCGTGCTCATACTGTCTCCCGGATCAATACGGCGTCAGGAATCATTCGCCGAGGGCGAGTTCTACGAGACTGTCGACGTCCATGTCGTCGATCGCGCCCCGCTCTTCGTCTCCGGGCCTGTCCACCGGCCCGTCTTCGGACCGGATGTGCGGGTACTGCTCCTGCGCGGGCGCGGCGGCCTCGGGGACCAACCGCGTCAGAAGGTGCTCGGTCAGCGCGGCCGGGCTCGGGTAGTCGAAGGTGACGGTGGCCGGCAGCCGCAGCCCGGTGGTGGACGTCAGCCGGTTGCGGAACTCCACCGCGCTCAGGGAGTCGAAGCCCGCTTCCATGAAGCCCTTGTCGACGTCGACGGCCTCCGGGCCGGAGTGCCCCAGCACGGCGGCCGCGTGGGCACGTACGGTCTCCAGCAGCACCCGCCCACGCTCCGCGACGGACAGGCTGACGAACCGCTGCTGGAAGGTGGCGGCCGCGTCCCGCACGGGGGCCTCGCCCGCCGTCCGGCGAGCCCGGCCCCGGACCAGGCCGCGCAGCAGCGCGGGCGGCTGCCCGGTGGTGGAGCGCAGGGCGGTGGTGTCCAGCCTCATCGGCAGCACCAAAGCCTCGTCCACCCGGTGGGCGGCGTCGAAGAGGGCGAGCCCCTGCCCGGTTGTGAGGGGAAGCAGGCCCGCACGGCCCATCCGGGCCAGATCTGCTCCGGCCAGCCGGCCCGTCATCGCGCTGGCCTCCTCCCACAGGCCCCAGGCCAGCGACCGCGCGGGCAGGCCCTCCGCCCGGCGCCGCACCGCCAACGCGTCCAGGAACGCATTGGCAGCCGCGTAGTTGCCCTGCCCCGGATTCCCGAACACACCAGCCGCCGAGGAGAACAACACGAACGCCGACAGGTCCAGCCCGCGCGTCAATTCATGCAGATTGACCGCCCCATCGACCTTCGACCGCAGCACTCGTCCGACCTGCTCAGCGGTCAACGCCTCGACCACCGCGTCATCAGTGACACCCGAGGCATGCACCACCGCCGTCAGCGGTTGACCGGCCGGAATCTCCGCCAGCAACGCCGCCACAGCCTCCCGGTCCGCCACATCACACGCCGCCACCGTGACATCCGCCCCGAGTTCGGCCAGCTCGGCCACCAACGCCGCGGCGCCCTCGGACTCCGCGCCCCGACGGCTCACCAGCAGCAACCGCCGCACCCCGTGCTCAACCACCAGATGCCTGGCCACCAAGGACCCCAGCGTCCCCGTACCACCGGTCAACAACACCGTGCCGGCCGGATCCCGCGACACCGCCGGACTCTCCCCAGCGGCAACGGCCCTGACCAGCTGCGGCACGTACAGGGCCCCGTCACGCAGCGCCACCTGCGGCTCACCGGACAGCAGAGCGGGCAGAAGTGCGGCGTTACTGTCCTTGGTGCCGTCGGTGTCGACCAGCACGAACCGGTCGGGATGCTCGGACTGTGCCGAGCGTACGAGTCCCCACCACGAGGAGTGAGCCAGGTCCGTCACGTTCTCCTCCACGTCCGTGGACACCGCGTGACGGGTCAGCACGGCCAGCCTGGAGGAGTCGAACCGGTCGTCGGACAGCCACTGCTGGAGTACGGTGAGCAGCTCGTTCGTGGCCCCGTCCACCGCACTCGCGAGATCGTGCGCCTGGTCCTGCCCCTCATCCGACGGGGCGGACAACAGCACCCCCTGCGGGACGGCGGCTCCCTTGTCGAGCGCGTCGGTCAACGCGGTCAGGTCCGGGTAGCTGCCGGAGACGACGCCGTCCTCTTCCGGCGCGAAGTCGGCGCCGGGCGGTGTGCCGATCAACGCCCATCGCCCCGGTTCGACCCGGCCGGGTTCGTCCGTGACGGTCTTCGACCACTTCAGCCGGAACAGCGAGTCGGCGATCCCTGGACGGGCCAGGTCGGCCGCGACCGGGCGCAGCTTCAGCGCGTCCACCGTGGCCACCGGGACACCCGAGCCGTCGGCGACGAGCAGCGACACCTCCTCGGGCGAAGCCATGTCCAGTCGCACCCGTAGTGCGGTGGCACCGGAGGCGTACAGCGTGACACCGCTCCAGGAGAAGGGCATCCGGTCGACCTGTGGCTCAGCCGCGTCAGCCGCCGACTGCCCGAGTGCGAGTCCGTGGAGGGCGGCGTCGAGCAGCGCCGGGTGGAGTCCGAAACGGCTCGCGACGGCGTGCTGGTCCTGTCCCAGCGCCACCTCGGCGAAGACCGTGTCGCCCTGACGCCAGGCGGCCCGCAGGCCTTGGAAGGCCGGACCGTAGCCGAAGCTGCTGTCGGCGATCCGTTCGTAGAGGTCGTCCACCATGAGCTCGGTGGCGCCCTCCGGCGGCCACACGGTCAGTGCGGAGGGTTCGGGGGCCGAGGTACTGGAGAGGATCCCGCTGGCGTGCCGGGTCCATTCCTCCTCGGGCCACAGCTCCTCGTGGTCCGTGGCGAGCCGCCCGTGGATGGTGAGTTCACGTCGGCCGGACTCGTCCGCCCGGCCCAGCCGGACCTGCACCTGAACCGCACCCCTGTCGGGCAGCACCAGCGGCGCTTCCAGCGTCAGCTCCTCCACATGGCCGCAGCCGACCTGGTCACCGGCCCATACCGCCAGTTCCACAAAGGCCGTGCCGGGCAGTACGACACTGCCGCCCACCTGGTGGTCGGCCAGCCAGCGATGGCTGCGCGCCGACAGCCGGCCGGTGAACAGATGGCCCTCGCCGTCGGCCAGCGGGACCGCGGCCCCCAGCAGCGGATGGTTCGCACCCGACAGGCCCGCGGAGCTGACATCAGTGGCCTGGGCACCGCTGTGCATCCAGTAGTGCTGGTGCTGGAAGGGGTAGGTGGGCAGTGGTGTGGCAGGCGCGGGACGGCGGTCGAGGTAGGTGGTCCAGTCGGGAACCGTGCCGGTGACGTGGAGCTGCGCCAGTGCGCTGAGCAGACCGGTCGTCTCGGACCGGTTCCTTCGCAGCGTCGCAACGGTGTGGACCGGGGCGGTCAGGCTCTCCTGGACCATGGCGGTCAGGGGAGCGTCGGGGCCGATCTCCAGGTAGGTGGTGACCCCCTGGCTGTGAAGGCTCTGGACGCCGTCGTGGAAACGCACCGCCTGACGCACATGACGGACCCAGTACTCGGCCGTGGTCAACTGCCCGGGCTCGGCAAGACGACCGGTGACGTTGGAGACGACCGGGATGACCGGCTCCGCGAAACGAACACCCATCACAACCTCACGGAACTGCTCCAGCATCGGCTCCATACGAGGCGAGTGGAAAGCATGACTGACCGTGAGCCGACGGACCTTGCGGCCCTGGTCCCGCCAGTGCCCGGCAACCGCCAGCACCGCTTCCTCATCACCCGACACCACGGTGGACTCCGGCCCGTTGACTGCCGCCACACCCAGCCGACCCTGCTCCAGCCAGGGAGCCAGCGAGGGCAGAACCTCCTCCTCGGACGCCTGGAGCGCCACCATCGCACCACCAGCGGGCAACGCCTGCATCAACTGCCCCCGCGCCACCACCAGACGAGCCGCGTCCTCCAACGAGAACACCCCCGCCACATGGGCCGCCGCGATCTCACCGACCGAATGACCGGCAACGTAATCCGGCCGGACACCCCACACCTCCAACGTCCGGTACAACGCGACCTCCAGCGCGAACAACGCCGGCTGCGCGAACCCCGTCCCATCGATCAGCCCCGCATCCACCCCATCCGCCTGCGCGAACACCGTGGCCGCCATCGGAATCGGCAGGTGTGCGTCGAGCGCGGTGCACACCTCGTCGAAGAACTCCCGGAACACCGGCAGCTGCCGGTAGAGCTCCCTGCCCATGCCCAGTCGCTGGCTGCCCTGCCCGGAGAACAGGAACGCCACCTTCTGTCCGGGCCTGGCGATACCGCGGACGACAGCCGGCCCGGCCTTCCCGCCCGCCAGCAGAACCAGCCCGTCCCGCAGGGCGTCGCGGTCCTCACCGAGCACCACCGCGCGGTGTTCAAGGGCCGCACGCGTGGTGACGAGGGAGGAAGCGATATCGGCCGGGCTCGGCCCGGGGCGCTCGTCGATGTACGCGGCGAGGCGTGCGGCCTGCTCACGCAGCGCGTCCTCGGTGGCAGCGGAGAGCACCCAGGGCATCACGGTGGGCGCCGCATCGGCGGGCGGTCCGGCCGTTTCCGGCTCGTCGTCCGCCGCAGGGGCCTGTTCCACGATGGTGTGCGCATTGGTGCCGCTGACACCGAAGGAGGAGATACCGGCCCGGCGGGGCCGGTCGGTCTCCGGCCAGGGCACCGCCTCGGTCAGCAGCTCCACCGCGCCTGCGTCCCAGTCCACGTGACTGGTCGGCCGGTCCACGTGAAGTGTTTGGGGGAGCACGCCGTGGCGGATTGCCTGAACCATCTTGATGACGCCCGCGACGCCTGCGGCTGCCTGCGTATGCGCGATGTTGGACTTGACCGAGCCCAGCAACAGGGGCCGGTCCGCCGGGCGGTCCTGGCCGTAGGTGGCGATCAGCGCCTGGGCCTCGATCGGGTCGCCCAGCCGGGTCCCGGTGCCATGGGCCTCGACGGCCTCGATGTCGCTGCCGGTCAGCCCGGCGTTGGCGAGTGCCTGACGGATGACGCGTTGCTGTGAGGGACCATTGGGCGCGGTGAGGCCGTTGCTCGCGCCGTCCTGGTTGACCGCGCTGCCGCGCACGACGGCCAGCACCGGGTGCCCGTTGCGGCGGGCGTCCGACAGACGCTCCACCAGCAGCACACCGACACCCTCACCCCAGCCCGTACCATCCGCGCCCTCCGCGAACGCCTTGCACCGCCCATCAGCGGCCAGTCCACGCTGACGACTGAACTCGATGAAAGCCGCCGGAGTGGACATCACCGACACGCCTCCCGCCAGGGCAACGGAGCATTCGCCGTTGCGCAGCGCCTGGACGGCGAGGTGCAGGGCAACCAGTGAGGACGAACAGGCGGTGTCCACCGTGACGGCCGGCCCCTCCAGGCCGAACGTGTACGACAGACGGCCGGAGATCACGCTGGCCGCGTTACCGGCCAGCAGATACCCCTCCACGCCGATCGGTTCCTGGGGCACGTGGCGGGTGTAGTCCTGGCCGTTGGTCCCGACGAAAACTCCGGCCCGGCTGCCACGTAGCGACGTGGGATCGATGCCCGCCCGCTCGAAGACCTCCCATGCCGTCTCCAGCAGCAGCCGCTGCTGCGGGTCCATGGCCAGCGCCTCACGCGGCGAGATCCCGAACAGCGCCGCGTCAAAACCGGCTACGTCGGACATGAACGCGCCGCTGCGGGAGTACGTGGTCCCTGGGTGATCCGGGTCCGGGTCGTACAGGGCGTCGACGTCCCAGTCCCGGTCGTCGGGGAACTCGGTGATCGTGTCCTCACCGGCGAGCAGCAGCTGCCACAACTCCTCCGGGGAGGAGACACCGCCGGGGAACCGGCAGCTCATCGACACGATGGCGATGGGTTCGTCGTCAAGTCCGGCCGTACCACGAGGTCCGCCTGCCGGATCGGCGCCGGGGGACGGATCCCGCGTCGGCCCCTCGTCCGAACCGGTCGCCTGAGCGCACAGGTGATCGGCGAGCACGGCAGCGCTCGGATAGTCGAACACCAGGGTGGTGGGCAGCCGCAGCCCGGTGGCCGCGGCCAACCGGTTACGCAACTCGACGGCGGTCAGTGAGTCGAAGCCCAGCTCGCGCAGGGCCCGGCCGGGCTCGATCGACTCCGCACCGGCGTGACCGAGTACCGCAGCCACGTGCGTACGGACCAGGTCGAGCACGAGTCGCCGCTGCTCGGGCGCCGGGCGTCCAGCGAGGCGCTCTGCCAGCCGGGACGAGCCCTGCCCCGCCGTGCCGCCGGGGGCACCGGCCGCGTCGTCGGCGTCACGGGCCCGGGCGATCTCCGGCAGGTCCGCGAGCCATGGTCGCGGGGTGACTGCGGTGATGTAGCGCTGCCAGTCGACGTCGGCGACGACCACTGCGGTCTCCGCCCTGTCCAGCGTCTGTTGCAGCGCCGTGATCGCCAGCTGCGGGCGCATGGGGACCACTCCTCCGTGGCGCAGCCGTTCCTCGACCACGGTGTCGCCCACAGCCAGCCCACCGCCGTCCCACGCTCCCCAGGCGATCGAATGGGCCACCAGGCCGTCGGCCCTGCGCTGTTCGGCCAGGGCGTCCAGGTAGGCGTTGGCGGCCGCGTAGTTGCCCTGTCCTGCGCTACCGAGCACGCCGGCGGCGGACGAGAACAACACGAATGCCGACAGGGGCGCGTCCTTCGTCAACTCGTGCAGGTGCCGCGCGGCGGCCACCTTCGGCAGCAGAACCGACTCCAGCCGCGCGGGGTCCAGGCCGTCCAGCACCCCGTCGTCGAGGACTCCGGCGGTGTGGACCACCGAGGTGGGTGTGTGCTCGGCGAGGAGCGCGGCGACCGCGTCCCGGTCCGCCATGTCACAGGCGGCCAGTGTCACTTCCGTCCCGAGGCTGAGCAGTTCGTCCGCCAGCTCGGCCGCACCGGGCGCCGAGCCGCCGCGACGGCTGGTCAGCACCAGATGCTCGGCGCCGCCACGGGCCAGCCACCGGGCGACCTCCGCGCCCAGCGCTCCGGTACCGCCGGTCACCAGGACCGTTCCCTCGGGCTTCCACCGCGCATCGTCCGGTACCCGGCTCGCGGGTACTCGTACGAGCCTGCGCACGAGGATTCCCGACGCGCGTACGGCGAGTTGGTCCTCCTCGCCCGCAGCGGCAAGTACTGTCACCAGCCTGTCCAGAGCGCGCGGGTCGAGGGTTACGGGCAGATCGACCAGACCACCCCAGCGTTCCGGGTGTTCCAGGGCGACCACGCGTCCAAGCCCCCAGACCGAGGCCTGCTCGGGATTCGCCAGCCGGTCGGACCGGCCGACGGAGACCGCCCCGCTCGTGCCCAGCCACAGAGGGGCATCGACCTGCTCGTCGCCCAGTGCCTGGACGAGGGCCAGGGTCGCGGCCAGCCCGCCGGGCACCACATCCTGCCCGGGGAGAGGACGTTCATCGGTAGCCAGCAGGGACAGCACTCCGGTCGGCGGGCCCGCCTCCGCCGCGGCGGCCCGGAGTTTCGGTTCGAGCGCCGCGCGGTCGTCAGCGGCCGGGTCCACCTCGACCAGGACCGTCCGCGCACGGCCGGAGGCCTCCAGCGCGCCCCGCACGGCGTGTGCCCTCTGCCTGTCTGCCTCCCCGGCATCGGCGGGAACGACCACCCACCAGGTGCCCGAGACGGAATCCGGTACCGACGCGGGGGCGCGGAACGGCTTCCACTCGATCCGGTAACGCCAGCCGTCCACCGAGGACTCCTCACGCTGCCGGAGCCGCCAGGACGACAGCGCGGACATCACGGAGTCGAAGGGCGTCTCGGCGGTGACGCCGAGCGTATCGGCCAACGTCTGCCAGTCCTCGCCGTCGACGGCGTCCCAGAAGCCGCTTTCGACAGCGTCGGTGTCGGCTCCCCGCCCAGCAGGCGGCTCCGCCGCGTCCAGCCAGTAGCGTTCGTGCTGGAAGGGGTAGGTGGGCAGGGAGATGGTCCGGGGGTCGGTGCCGGCGAAGGCCGGGGCCCAGTCGACGGCGAGTCCTTGGGCGTGGGCCCGGGCCAGCGAGGTGAGGAAGTGCCGGAGGCTGCCCTCCTCGCGCCGGAGGGTGGCCAGGGTCATGGCCGGGGCCATGCTCTCCTCGATGGTCTGCTGCAGACCGATGGTCAGGACCGGGTGTGGGCTGACCTCGACGAAGCTGTGATGCCCTTCGTCCAGGAGGGTGCGGGTGGCTGCTTCGAACTCCACGGTCTGGCGCAGGTTCTGGTACCAGTACTCGCCATCCATCGTGGTGGTGTCCAGCCAGGTGCCGGTGACCGTGGACAGCACGGGAACGCGTGCGGCACGCGGGCGGATCACGGCGAGGTCGGCCAGGAGCCGTTCATGGATCGCTTCGACGTGATGTGTGTGCGAGGCATAGTCGACCGGAACACGACGGGCCCTGGTCCCGTCCGCCTCGCATGCCGCGACCAGTTCATCGAGTGCGTCGGGATCTCCGGCGACGACCACGGACTGCGGGCCATTGACCGTGGCGATCGAGATCCGCCCCTCCCAGGGACCGATCAACGTCACGGTCTCCTCACGGGAGGCTCCCACCGAGACCATCCCGCCCCGCCCGGCAAGGACTTCCGCGATGGCCCGGCTGCGCAGTGCAACGATCCGTGCCGCGTCGTCCAGGCTCAGGGCTCCCGCCGCGCACGCCGCGGCGATCTCACCCTGCGAATGACCCAGCACCGCGTCCGGTTCCACACCGTGGGCCCGCCACAGTTCGGCGAGGGAGACCATGACCGCCCACAGGACCGGCTGGACGACGTCCACGCGGTCCAGTGACGCGGCGCCTTCCGCTTGGCGCAGGACGTCGTCCAGCGACCAGTCCACGAACGGCTCCAGAGCCTGCGCACAGGCAGCCATGTGTCCGGCGAAGACCTCCGAACTCTCCAGGAGCTCCACCGCCATACCCGCCCACTGCGACCCCTGACCAGGAAAGACGAACACCGTCTTGCCGGGGGTCTGCGCGATGCCCCGTGCAAGGTGAGGAGCGGGAAGGTCCTCGGCCAGCGCGTCCAGAGCGGCAAGCGCCTCGTCCCGCTCACCGGTGACGAAAACACCGCGTTCGGCGTGAACGGTCCGGGTCGTGAGCAGGGAATGCGCCACATCAACCGGACGCAGATCCACATCGGCCCGCAGATGAACCGCAAGACGCCGGGCCTGCGCGGCCAGAGCCGGCCCCGTCTTCGCCGACAGCAGCCACGGCACCGGCCGGCCGGCCTCCGCCACCTGCGCCGACTCCGAGACCTGCGCCAACTGCCCGGTCTGCGCGGACTCCGATATCTGCGGGGACTGCGCCAGTTGCTCGGACGGCCCGGTCTGTGCGGGCTGCAGGGCGGGAGCGGGCTGCGGAGCGTGTTCGATGACAACATGCGCGTTGGTCCCGCTCACGCCGAACGAGGAGACAGCAGCGCGTCGTGGCCGGTCGGTCTCGGGCCAGGGCACCGCCTCGGTCAGCAGCTCCACCGCGCCTGCGTCCCAGTCGACCTGCCGCGACGGCTGGTCGATATGGAGCGTGCGGGGCAGAGTCCCGTGACTCATGGCCTGGACCATCTTGATGACCCCGGCCACACCCGCGGCGGCCTGGGTGTGGCCGATGTTCGACTTCAACGACCCCAGCCACAAAGGCCGGTCCGCCGGACGGTCCTGCCCATAGGTGGCGATCAGCGCCTGGGCCTCGATCGGGTCACCCAGCCGGGTCCCCGTGCCATGAGCCTCGACGGCCTCGATGTCGCTGCCGGTCAGCCCGGCGTTGGCGAGTGCCTGACGGATGACGCGTTGCTGTGAGGGACCATTGGGCGCGGTGAGGCCGTTGCTCGCGCCGTCCTGGTTGACCGCGCTGCCGCGCACGACGGCCAGCACCGGGTGCCCGTTGCGGCGGGCGTCCGACAGACGCTCCACCAGCAGTACACCCGCACCCTCACCCCAGCCCGTACCATCCGCGCCCTCCGCGAACGCCTTGCACCGCCCATCAGCGGCCAGTCCACGCTGCCGGCTGAACTCGATGAACGTGGCCGGGGTCGACATCACCGCCACACCACCCGCCAACGCCATCGAACACTCACCACTGCGCAACGCCTGAACCGCCAGGTGCAGAGCAACCAGCGACGACGAACACGCCGTGTCCACCGTGACCGCCGGCCCCTCCAGACCGAACGTGTACGACACCCGCCCCGACGCCACACTCCCCGCACTACCGCCACCGAGATAGCCCTCAATGCCTTCGGGCTGCGCAAGGGGACGCGTGCCGTAGTCGTTGTACATGACACCGACGAAGACGCCGGTGGAGCTGCCCTTCAACGTGGAAGGATCGATCCCCGCCCGTTCGATCGCTTCCCAGCTGGTTTCCAGCAGCAGCCGCTGCTGCGGATCGGTGGCCAGCGCCTCACGCGGCGAGATCCCGAAGAACCCCGCGTCGAAGTCCGCCGCGTCGTAGAGGAAGCCGCCTTCCCGTGCGTAGAACGTGCCGGGGTGGTCGGGGTCGGGGTGGTACAGGCTCTCCAGGTTCCAGCCACGGTCGGCCGGGAACTCCGAGATCCCGTCACGCCCCTCGGCCACCAGCCGCCACAGATCCTCCGGAGACGCCACCCCACCCGGATAACGGCAGGCCATCCCCACGATCGCGATCGGCTCGTCCTGCACCACCCCGGTGACCGGCTGATTTCGGACGGCGACCGCTCCCTTGGCCCCGACGGCCTCCGACCGCAGATACTCGGCGAGCACGGTCGGCGTCGGGTAGTCGAAGACCAGCGTGGCCGGCAGCTTCAGCCCGGTCGCGGTCGCGAGTTCGTTCCGCAGCGCGACGGCCAACAGCGAATCAAAGCCGAGGTCCCGGAACGCACGATGGGCGTCGACCTCGTGGGCACCCGAGTACCCGAGTACCGAGGCGACATGAGTGCTGACCAGCCCGAGCAGCAACTCGTGCCACTCGTCCTCGGGCAGCCGCGCGAGCTGTTGGGCCAGGGCCGGGCCCTCGGCCGTGGACGTCGACCTGACGGCCCGCCGGACCGGCCCGCGTACCAGGGACCGCAGCAGGGCGTGCAGCGGTTCGCCTGAGGTACGGGCCCGGTTCTCCCACACCTTCACGTCCAGATTGATTGGTACCAGGAGCACTTCGTCGGCGGTAACAGCCGCGTCGAACAGCTTGAGCCCGTCCTCGGAGGAGATCGGTGCGGCGCCCGAGGCCTGGTAGCGGGCGAGGTCGGCCGTGTCCAGGTGCCCGGTCATCCCACTGGCCTCCGCCCACAGTCCCCACGCCAGGGACTGGCCGCTCAGGCCGTTGGCCCGCCGGTATTGGGCCAGTGCGTCGAGGAAGGCGTTGGCGGCCGCGTAGTTGCCCTGCCCGGCGGTACCGAAGGTGGCCGTGGCGGATGAGAACAGTACGAACGCGGAGAGTGGGGTGTCCCGGGTGAGCTCGTGGAGGTTGAGTGCGGCGTCGACCTTGGGACGGAGGACCGTGTCGATGCGCTCGGGGGTGAGGGAGGTGAGGGCGGCGTCGTCGAGGACGCCGGCGGTGTGGACGACACCTGCCAGAGGGTGCTCGGCCGGGATGGTGTCCAGCAGCGCGGCCAGGGCATCCCGGTCGGCCGCGTCACAGGCCACGACGGTGACGTCCGCGCCCAAAGCGGTGAGTTCGGCCGCCAGCTCCGCCGCACCGGGCGCCTCCGGCCCCCGCCTGCTGGTGAGCAGCAGATGACGGACACCGTGCTCGGCGACCAGGTGACGGGCGACAAGCCCACCCAGCGTTCCGGTCCCGCCGGTGATCAACACCGTACCGTCGGCATCCCAGGTATCGGGTATCTCCGGCGCATCGGCGGTGGGAACCGCGACGGAGCCAAGACGGGGCACCTTCACCCGGCCACCCCGCAGCGCCAGTTGCGGCTCATCGAAAACCGCGGTCGCCGCGCCGAGAACAGCCCGGGACTCGTCCCAGTCATCGACGTCGATCAGCGAGAACCTGCCAGGGTGCTCGGCCAGCGCCGAAAGAACCAGCCCCCGGACCGACGCACCCACCAGGTCGGTCACCTCCTCCCCGGCCGAAACCGCCACCGCACCACGCGTCACCACCACCAGGCGCGACCCGTCGAAACGGTCGTCCGACAACCACGACTGCAGCAGTTCCAGCGCGCGACCGGTCGAGGCCCGCACATCATCGGCGGACGCCGACGCGACGGGCGGGCACGTCAAGAAGACCAGCTCCGGGATGTCGCCGGCCTCGGCCACCGCCGCGAGATCAGCGAAGGACCTGGCCCGGAGAGCAGCGCCGATTCCCAGCGTGTCCGGGCCGAGCACCGCGGCACTGCTCAACCTCCCGTGGACCGGCACGGGAAGCGCGGTCCAGTTGATCCGGTAGAGGGAGTCCTGGCGTCGGCCGAAGGCACCCGCCGACTGGTCGGCCGCCACCGGGCGCGCCACCATCGAGTCGACGGTGACCACGGGCGCACCGGTCTCGTCGGCCGCCTCGATACGCACGCCGCCGGAGCCGACCCCGGCCCGGGTCAGCCGCACCCGGAGCATCGTGGCTCCCGACGCGTACAGCGACACCCCGGTCCACGCGAACGGCAACCAAGTCTCCGACAGTTCCTCGGTCTCCGCAGCGTCCAGCGCGAGCAGGTGCAGCGTGGCATCCAGCAGCGCCGGGTGCACTGCGAACCGATCGGCGTCCTCGTGCTCGGTGTCGGGCAGCCGGATCTCGGCGAAGAGCTCCTCGCCCTGCTGCCAGACCGCCCGCACCCCCTGGAACACCCGGCCGTATTCCAGACCGGAACCGGCGAGCCGTTCGTACAGTCCGTCGTGCTCCAACCGCCGGGCGGCGGTTGGCGGCCAGACACCGAAGTCGAACTCCGCCGAGGTGTCCTGCGGAGCGAGCACACCGGTGGCGTTCCGCGTCCAGGGCACATCGTCCGGTGCGTCCTCGTGCCGGGAGTCGACGGTCAGCTGCCGCAGACCGCTGCCGTCCGGGGCGGAGACGGCAGCCTGGATCTGTATGCCGCCGCGCTCCGGGATGAACAGGGGAGATTCGATGGTCAGTTCCGCCACCTTGGCGCAGCCGACCTGGTCACCGGCGTGTACGGCAAGCTCCACGAACGCTGTACCCGGCAGCAGAACCTCCCCGCGCACGGCGTGGTCGGTGAGCCATGGGTGTGTTTCGCGGGAGAGCCTCCCGGCCAGGACGAGACCCCCCACGTCCGCCAGTGGCACGGTCACGCTCAGCAGCGGGTGGTCGGCGCCGCTGAGCCCGACGGCACGGACGTCGCCGACCTTGACCGCACTGATCCGCGGCCAGTAGCGCTCGTGCTGGAAGGGATAGGTGGGCAGGTCCGTGTGGCGGGCCTCGGGGTAGAGGACGGGCCAGTGCGGGGTCAGGCCACGGGTGACGAGTTCTGCGAGGGCGAGTTGCAAATGCCCGAGGTGTCCGTGATCGCGTCGCAGGGTTCCGGTCGCGACAGCGGGAGTGTCCGTGGCGTCGAGGGTCTCCTGGATCGCGGTGGTCAGCACAGGGTGGGGACTGACCTCGACAAAGAAGCGATGCCCTTCGTCCAGGAGGGTGCGGGTGGCTGCTTCGAACTCGACGGTCTGGCGCAGGTTCTGGTACCAGTACTCGGCGTCCATCGTGGTGGTGTCCAGCCAGGTGCCGGTGACCGTGGATAGCACGGGGACGCGTGCGGCACGCGGGCGGATCACGGCGAGGTCGGCCAGGAGCCGTTCATGGATTGCTTCGACGTGGTGCGTGTGAGAGGCGTAGTCGACCGGGATCCGGCGGTTGCGGATATCACGGGTCTGCAGCTCGGCACGCAGTTCGTCCAGTGCGTCGGGATCTCCGGCGACGACCACGGACTGCGGGCCGTTGACCGTGGCGATCGAGATCCGCCCCTCCCAGGGACCGATCAAAGCCGCGACCTCGGTGACCGGAGCGGCCACCGACAGCATTCCACCGTGTCCTGCGAGGACTTCCGCGATGGCCCGGCTGCGCAGTGCAACGATCCGTGCCGCGTCGTCCAGGCTCAGGGCTCCCGCCGCGCACGCCGCGGCGATCTCTCCCTGGGAGTGCCCCACCACCGCGTCCGGTTCCACGCCGTGGCCCCGCCACAGTTCGGCGAGGGAGACCATGACCGCCCACAGGACCGGCTGGACGACGTCCACGCGGTCCAGTGACGCGGCCCCTTCCGCTTGGCGCAGGACGTCGTCCAGCGACCAGTCCACGAACGGCTCCAGAGCCTGCGCACAGGCAGCCATGTGTCCGGCGAAGACCTCCGAACTCTCCAGGAGCTCCACCGCCATACCCGCCCACTGCGACCCCTGACCAGGAAAGACGAACACCGTCTTGCCGTCGAGGTCGGCAAGCCCCTCGACCACCGCGGCGTCCGGGGAACCCGCGGCGAGCGCGGCGAGGACCTGGCGGTCACCGTGACCGTCGGCAACGACGACAGCGCGGTGGGGGAACACCGAACGGGTCGTGACCAGGGACCAGCCGACATCCACAGGACGAAGCCCGGACCTGTCCTCCACATGTGACAACAGGCGCGCCGCCTGATCCCGCACCGCCGCCACCGATTTACCCGACAGCAGCCACGGCACTGGCCGGCCGGCCTCCGCCACCTGCGCCGACTCCGACACCTGCGGGGCCTGTGCCAGCTGCGGGGACTGTGCGGGTTGGGGGGCGTGTTCGATGATGACGTGTGCGTTGGTCCCGCTGACCCCGAACGAGGAGACAGCAGCGCGTCGTGGCCGGTCGGTCTCGGGCCAGGGCACCGCCTCGGTCAGCAGCTCCACCGCGCCTGCGTCCCAGTCGACCTGCCGCGACGGCTGGTCGATATGGAGCGTGCGGGGCAGAGTCCCGTGACTCATGGCCTGGACCATCTTGATGATCCCGGCCACACCCGCGGCGGCCTGGGTGTGGCCGATGTTCGACTTCAGTGAGCCCAGCCACAAAGGCCGGTCCGCCGGACGGTCCTGCCCATAGGTGGCGATCAGCGCCTGGGCCTCGATCGGGTCACCCAGCCGGGTCCCGGTGCCATGAGCCTCGACGGCCTCGATGTCGCTGCCGGTCAGCCCGGCGTTGGCGAGTGCCTGACGGATGACGCGTTGCTGTGAGGGACCATTGGGCGCGGTGAGGCCGTTGCTCGCGCCGTCCTGGTTGACCGCGCTGCCGCGCACGACGGCCAGTACCGGGTGCCCGTTGCGGCGGGCGTCCGACAGACGCTCCACCAGCAGTACACCGGCACCCTCACTCCAACCGGTACCGTCCGCGCCCTCCGCGAACGCCTTGCACCGTCCATCAGCGGCCAGTCCACGCTGCCGGCTGAACTCGATGAACGTGGCCGGGGTCGACATCACCGCCACACCACCCGCCAACGCCATCGAGCACTCACCACTGCGCAATGCCTGGACAGCCAGGTGCAGAGCAACCAGCGACGACGAACACGCCGTGTCCACCGTGACCGCCGGCCCCTCCAGACCGAACGTGTACGACACCCGCCCCGACGCCACACTCCCCGCACTACCGCTGGCCGCATGGCCCTCGAAAACCTCAGCCGACTGCTGCATGGCCGTGCCGTAGTCGTTGTACATGACACCGACGAAGACGCCGGTGGAGCTGCCCTTCAACGTGGAAGGATCGATCCCCGCCCGTTCGATCGCTTCCCAGCTGGTTTCCAGCAGCAGCCGCTGCTGCGGATCGGTGGCCAGCGCCTCACGCGGCGAGATCCCGAAGAACCCCGCGTCGAACTCCGCCGCCTCGTGCAGGAACCCCCCGGCACGGGTGTAGCTGGTCCCCGCGTGGTCGGGGTCGGGGTGGTACAGGCCCTCCAGATTCCAGCCACGGTCGGCCGGGAACTCCGAGATCCCGTCACGCCCCTCGGCCACCAGCCGCCACAGATCCTCCGGAGACGCCACCCCACCCGGATAACGGCAGCCCATCCCCACGATCGCGATCGGCTCGTCATCCACGGCCCCGGTGACCGGAGAGAGCACGGCCTCGTCGCGGACGCCCAGCAACTCCCCGTACAGATGATCCGTCAGAGCCGCCGGCGTCGGGTAGTCGAAGACCAGCGTGGCCGGCAGCCGCAACCCCGTCGCACCGTGCAGCGCGTTACGCAGCTCCACCGCCGTCAGCGAATCGAAGCCGCTGTCCTTGAAAGGCCGGGACTCCTCGACGCTGTCCGGGTCCGCATAACCCAGCACCGTCGCGGCATGACCACGCACCAGATCCAGCAGCTCCGCCCGGCACTCCGCCTCGCCCAGCCCCGACAACCGCTGTTTCAGCGAGGTGGCGGCGGATGTCTCGTGCGAGGCTCCGGCCCGGCGGCGTGACCGCTCGCGTACCAGCCCGCGCAACATCTCCGGCACCGCGGCACCGGACTCCCGCAGCGCGGAGGTGTCCAGCCGCATGGGAGCCACCAACGGGTCGACCCCCGCCACCGCGAGATCGAACAGGTTCAGGCCCTGCTCCTGGCTGAGCGGCAGCACACCGCCGCGTGCCATCCGCTTGATGTCGCCCGCATCCAGCGTCTCGGTCATTCCGCCGGTCTGGTCCCAGGCGCCCCAGGCCAGCGACACGCCTGGCAGCCCCTGCCTCTTCCGTAGCTGCGCCAGTGCGTCGAGGAAGGCGTTGGCGGCCGCGTAGTTGCCCTGGCCCGCGCCACCGAGGGTTCCGGCGACGGAGGAGAAGAGCACGAAGTGGGTCAGACCGAGAGGAGCGGTCAGCTCGTGGAGGTTGAGTGCGGCGTCGACCTTGGGACGGAGCACCGTGTCGATGCGCTCGGGGGTGAGGGAGGTGACGGTGGCGTCGTCGAGGACGCCCGCCGTGTGAACGACACCCGTCAGAGGATGCTCGGCCGGAACGGTGTCCAGCAGCCCGGCCAGCGCATCCCGGTCGGCCGCGTCACAGGCCACGACGGTGACGTCCGCGCCCAAAGCGGTGAGTTCGGCCGCCAGCTCCGCCGCACCGGGCGCCTCCGGCCCCCGCCTGCTGGCGAGCAGCAGATGACGGACACCGTGCTCGGCGACCAGGTGACGGGCGACAAGCCCACCCAGCGTCCCGGTCCCGCCGGTGATCAACACCGTACCGTCAGCACCCCAACCTGGGTCGGGGTCCGGTACCGCAGCACTTTTGGCGAGCCGGAAGCTCCCCAGCCGCCCGTCCCTCAGGACCAGTTGTGCCTGATCGGCCAGGACGGCCTCCGGCAGTTCGGCGACAGCGTCCGGGTCCTCCAGATCGAGGAGCGCGAACCTGCCGGGGTTCTCGGTCTGGGCCGAACGGACCAGACCCCAGACTGCGGAGTGTTCCAGGTCGTGCAGATCGCCCTGGCCACCGGTAGCCACCGCGCCGCGGGTGACGAAGACCAGACGCGAGTCGGTGAAACGGTCGTCGCCCAGCCAGCTCTTGATGAGAGCGGCGGCCCGATGCGTCGCCGCGTGCGTGGCGGCGGCCGTGTCGACGGGCGGTGTATCGCCGGGGAGGAAGGGTGCCAGTACGGCGGCGGGGACCGACCGGCCCGATTCGCAGGTCTCGGAGAGCGCCGCGAGGTCGGAGTACCGCTGCGTGGAGGATTTGGGCCAGGCCGGAACGGTGGTGAGGTCCGGGTCGTTCGGAGCGAGCACGGCGCAGTCGGACAGGTGGATGGTCCGGTTGCCGTCCCGGAGTTCGGCCCACTCCAACCCCACGGTGAACACCGCGTCGTGGTGGCTGGTGCTTCCTGCGATCTGGTCGGTGGTCATCGGCCGGACGGTCAGTGAGTCGACGGTGGCGACCGGGTGGCCCTCGGTGTCGGCGACGAGCAGCGCCATGGTGTCGGGACCAGTACTGGACACCTTGACGCGCAGCGCCGAGGCACCGGCCGCGTACAGCGACACCCCGGTCCAGGCGAACGGCAACAGCCGCTCGGCCCCGGCCTCGTAACCCTGGAGGGAGGACGCCTGCAGCGCGGCGTCGAGGAGCGCGGGGTGGAGCTCATAGTCGTCGGTGTCGGTCTGGTGGCCGGCGGGTATCTCGACCTCGGCGTAGATGTCGTCGCCGAGTGTCCAGGCAGCGCGCAGGCCCTGGAAGACCGGTCCGTATCCGTAGCCGCGTTCGGCGAGCCTCTCGTAGAGTCCGTCGATCGGTATGGGGGTTGCGTGCGGCGGCGGCCAGGGGGTGAGGTCGGCGGGCGGATCGGTCGTCTCGACGGTGAGCATTCCGCTGGCGTTGAGGGTCCACTGTTCGTCGCCGGTCGTGTCCGAGGTGCTGGAGTGGATGTGCACCGGGCGGCGGCCGTCGTCGGCCGGGGCGCCGACGGTGACCTGGATCCGGACGGCGCCCTGCTCGGGCAGCGTCAGCGGCGTGAGCAGGGTGAGTTCGTCGATGCGGCCGCAACCGGCGTGATCCCCGGCGCGTACGGCGAGTTCCACAAAGGCGGTGCCCGGCAGCAGGACCGCACCGCCGATGCGGTGGTCGCCGATCCAGGCGGGCGACCCCTGTGACAGCCTGCCGGTGAGCAGGATGCTGCCGTCGACGGCGGTGGTGGTGGCCGCGCTGAGCAGGGGGTGGTCGGGCGAGGTGAGCCCAGCCGCGCGGACGTCGCCGGCATGGGCCGTGGGGCTGAGCCAGAAGGACTGGTGCTGGAAGGCGTATGTGGGCAGCGTGGCGAACGTGTCGGACGTGCTCTGTCCCGTACCGGTGCTGGTGAAGTACGCGCGCCAGTCGATCGGGACGCCATGCGCGTGCAGCTCGGCGATTGCGGCGAGCGCGCTGGGGGTTTCGGAACGTTCGCGCCTCAAGAGGGGTGCGACAGTGAGGTGGCCCTCGGCGTCGGCCAGGCAGTTGCGGACCATCGCCGAGAGTTGCCCGTCGGGGCCGATCTCCAGGAACACGGTCACGTCCTCGGCCTGAAGGCTCTGGACGCCGTCGTGGAAACGCACCGCCTGACGCACATGACGGACCCAGTACTCGGCCGTGGTCAACTGCCCGGGCTCGGCAAGACGACCGGTGACGTTGGAGACGACCGGGATGACCGGCTCCGCGAAACGAACACCCTCCACAACCTCACGGAACTGCTCCAGCATCGGCTCCATACGAGGCGAGTGGAAAGCATGACTGACCGTGAGCCGACGGACCTTGCGACCCTGCGCGCGCCAGTGCCCGGCAACCGCCAGCACCGCTTCCTCATCACCCGACACCACGGTGGACTCCGGCCCGTTGACTGCCGCCACACCCAGCCGACCCTGCTCCAGCCAGGGAGCCAGCGAGGGCAGAACCTCCTCCTCGGACGCCTGGAGCGCCACCATCGCACCACCAGCCGGCAACGCCTGCATCAACTGCCCCCGCGCCACCACCAGACGAGCCGCGTCCTCCAACGAGAACACCCCCGCCACATGGGCCGCCGCGATCTCACCGACCGAATGACCGATGAGGAAGTCCGGTCTGACACCCCAGGATTCGACCAGCCGGAACAGGGCCACTTCGAGGGCGAACAGCGCCGGTTGTGTGTAGGCGGTCTGATGGAGCAACGCGCCGAGGTCGCTGTCGTGCGGGGCGAGTACGACATCGCGAAGCGGGTGCTCCAGGTGCGGGTCGACCTGGGCGCAGACCGCTTCGAAAGCCTCGGCGAAGACCGGGAACGCCTGGTGGAGTTCGCGGCCCATGTCGGGCCGCTGGGAACCCTGACCGGAGAAAAGGAACGCGGTCCGTGCACCGGCCACGACGGTTCCGCTCACCACTCCGGGAGCTGTCCGGTCCTCGGTAAGCGCGTCGAGACCGGCTATGAAGCCCGCGTGGTCGGCTGCCACCACGACGGCACGATGTTCCAGCGCCGCCCGGGTGGTGGCAAGCGAGAAGCCGATCTCGGCCGGACGGATTCCGGTGTTGTCGGCGGCGTACGACCTCAGACGGTCCGCCTGCGCCCGCAGCGCGGCAGCGTTGTGCCCGGACAGCAGCCAGGGAACCGGCCGCTGTCCGGTGGCCGGCGCCGTTGGGCCTGGGACGGCAGCGCCATCCGGTGCGCCGGGCTCTTCAGCACGGGATCCGCCGGAGTGGGACGCCGTCCGTGGCGGAGACCACTGTTCGATGATGACGTGGGCGTTGGTGCCGCTGATTCCGAAGGAGGAGATACCGGCCCGGCGGGGCCGGTCGACCTCGGGCCAGGGTGTGGCCTCGGTCAGCAGCTCCACCGTGCCCGCCTCCCAGTCGACCTGAGGGGAGGGCTGGTCGACGTGGAGGGTGCGGGGCAGAGTCCCGTGACTCATGGCCTGGACCATCTTGATGACCCCGGCCACACCCGCGGCGGCCTGGGTGTGGCCGATGTTGGACTTCAGCGCGCCCAGCCATAACGGCCGGTCCGTCGGCCGGGCCTGCCCATAGGTCGCGATCAGCGCCTGCGCCTCAATCGGGTCACCCAGCCGGGTTCCCGTGCCATGCGCCTCCACGGCATCGACATCCGTTCCCGTCAGCCGGGCATGGGCCAGCGCCTGCTGGATCACCCGCTGCTGCGAAGGACCATTGGGCGCCGTCAGACCATTGCTGGCCCCGTCCTGGTTGACGGCACTGCCGCGCACGACAGCCAGCACCCGGTGACCCTTGCGGTGCGCGTCCGACAGACGCTCCACCAGCAGCACACCGACACCCTCGCTGAAGCCGGCGCCGTCGGCGTTCGAGCTGAAGGACTTGCAGCGTCCGTCCGGTGCCAGGCCCCGCTCCCGGCTGAACCTGGTGAAGGCTTCCGGCGTGGCCATGACGGTGACGCCGCCGGCCACCGCCAGCGTGCACTCACCGTTGCGCAGGGCCTGCGCGGCCAGGTGCAGCGCCACCAGCGACGAGGAGCAGGCCGTGTCCACCGTCATGGCTGGCCCTTCCAGGCCGAAGGCGTAGGCGACACGCCCGGACACCACGCTGACCGCGGTGCCGGTCATCAGATGCCCCTCGGAGACCTCTGCCGACAACTGCTGTCCGGCGGCGTAGTCCTGGTGGCTGATGCCGGCGAACACCCCGGTCCGACTGCCACGGAGCGACACCGGATCGATCCCGGCGCGCTCGAAGACCTCCCAAGTCGTCTCGAGCAGCAGCCGCTGCTGTGGGTCCATGGCCAGTGCCTCACGCGGCGAAATCCCGAAGAACGTCGCGTCGAACTCCGCGACACCGTCAAGGAAGTTGCCGTTCCGGACGTAGGACTTGCCGGGCCGGTCCGGGTCCGGGTCGTACAGGTCTTCGAGATTCCAGCCGCGGTCCGTCGGGAAGCCCGAGATCGTTTCCTGCCCCTCCGCGACCAGCCGCCACAGATCCTCGGGGGACCGCACTCCCCCCGGGTACCGGCAGGCCATGCCCACGATCGCGATGGGCTCCGGCTCCGCGGCCTCCAGTTCTGCCACCCGGCGGCGGCTCTGCTGGAGTTCGGCGGTGGCCTTCTTCAGATAGGAGAAGAGCTTGTCTTCATTGGTCTCTGCTTTGGGCACAGCGGTCTCATCCGTCATCGTGATCTCATCCATGCGGCTAGTCCGGGCGAGGGGTGGGGCGAAGCGGGAGTTGGCGGCCGGTCACACGTCCCCTACCACCTCGTCGATCAGGGCGAAGATCTCGTCGTGGCTGGCTGCTTCGAGGTCGACGGAGCGGCCGTCAACGGCGTCTCCCCCCGCCGGAGCATTGATGCTGATCCGCTTCAGCAGTGCCCTCAGCCGTGCCGCGGCTCCCGACTGCTGAAGGTGCTCGGCCGAGGAGACCGCGAACGCCGCCTCCAGCCGGTCCAGTTCCTCCGACACCTGCGGCTCTGCCGGGATCTCGTCTGCGAACAGCTCCTTCTGGAGGTGTTCCGCCATCGCCAACGGGGTCGGGTAGTCGAACACCAGGGTCGCGGGGAGTCGGAGGCCGGTCGCCGCGTTGAGCCGGTTGCGCAGTTCGACGGCGGTCAGCGAATCGAAGCCGAGCTCCTTGAACAGCCGCTGCACGGGCACCGCCCCGGAACTGTTGTGCCCGAGCACGGCGGCCGCGTGTGAGGACACCAGCTCCTGGAGGGCACGATCGCGGTCCGGGACGGCCAGCTGCGCCAGCCGTTGACGCAGACCGGTGACGGCGTCACCCGTGGTTGTCTGCGTGACCCGCCGGACCGGTGCCCGCACCAGCCCTCGCATCAGCGCCGGAACCGTTTCCGATCCGGCCTGCGCACCGTGCCCGGTGAGTTCCAGGCGTACTGGAAGCACTGACGCTCGCACATCCGACCGCGCGACGTCGAACAGGGCCAGTCCCTGCTCAGCCGTCATGGCGGCGATGCCCGAACGCGCCATCCGGGCGAGGTCCGAGGCCCCCAGATGAACGATCATGCCAGCGCTCTCGGCCCAGGGTCCCCAGCCGAGGGAGCTGGCCGGCAGGCCCTGGGCCCGGCGGAACTGGGCTAGGGCGTCGAGGAAGGTGTTGGCCGCGGCGTAGTTGCCCACGCCTGCGCTACCGAGCGCCGCAGCGGCCGACGAGAACAGTACGAACTCGGCCAGGCCGCTGTCCTTGGTCAGCTCGTGCAGATTCCAGGCGGCGTCCACCTTGGGGCGGTAGACCACGTCCAGCCGTTCGCGCGTCAGGGACTCCACGGTCCCGTCGTCCACCACACCGGCGGTGTGCACCACACCCGTCAGCGGATGCTCCGCCGGGATGTCGGCGAGCAGCCCGGCCAGAGCCTGCCGGTCGGCCACATCGCAGGCCGCCAGCGTCACCGTCGCCCCCATCTCGGCGAGCTCGGTGGCCAGTTCCTCCGCGCCGGGAGCCGCCGCCCCCCGGCGGCTGACGAGCAGCAGATTCCGTACGCCGCCCTCGGTCACCAGATGGCGGGCGACCAGGCTGCCCAGCGCTCCGCTCGCACCCGTGATCAGGTACGTGCCGTCCGGGTCCGGTACGGGCGGCAGATCGAAGACCATCTTGCCGATGTGCCGTGCCTGGCTCAGGTGGCGCAACGCCTCCGGGGCGCGCCGGATGTCCCAGGTCGTCAGCGGCAGCGGCGCGATCGCCCCCGCCTCGAAGAGCGCGAGCAACTCGGCCAGCATCTCCTGGATACGGTCCGGCCCCGCGGCGTCCAGCAGGTCGAAGGCCCGGTAGACGACGCCGGGATGCCCGGCGGCGACCGCCTCCGCGTCACGGATGTCGGTCTTGCCCATCTCCACGAACCGGCCGCCGCGCGGCAGCAGCCGCAGGGACGCGTCCACGAACTCCAGGTTCAGCGAGTTCAGCACCACGTCCACGCCGCGGCCGCCCGTGGCGGCCGAGAACTTCTCCTCGAAGTCCAGGTCCCGCGACGAGGCGATGTGCTCCTCGTCCAGTCCCATCTCCAGCAAGGTCTCCCATTTGCCCGAGCTCGCCGTGCCGAACACCTCGGCGCCGAAGTGCAGGGCCAGCTGCGTCGCCGCCATTCCCACACCGCCGGTCGCCGCATGCACCAGCAGCGACTGGCCGGCGCGCAGGCCGCCCAGGTCGACCAGCCCGTAGTACGCGGTGAGGAAGGCGATCGGTACCGAGGCGCCCTCGGTGAACGACCAGCCGTCCGGGAGCCTGGTCACCATGCGCTGGTCGGTTACGGCGACCGGCCCGAAGCCATCGGCGAGCACGCCCATGACCCGGTCGCCCGGAGCCCATCGCTCAACGCCGGGCCCGACCTCCACCACCACGCCGGCGCCTTCGCTGCCCATCGAGCCCTCACCGGGGTACATGCCCAGAGCGATCAGCACATCGCGGAAGTTCAGGCCGGCCGCGCGCACCGCGATTCGGACCTGCCCCTCGGCGAGCGGCGCCGACGCCTGCGGAACCGGAAGGAGCGCGAGGTTGTCGAGCGTGCCGCGGCTGGTGACATCGAGTCGCCACGGGTCCGGCCCGGCGGGCGGCTGCAGCGTTCCCGCGTCGGACGACAGCCGGTCCAGCCGGGCCGTCAGCACCTTGCCCTTCCGGACCGCCAGTTGCGGCTCCCCGGAGAGCAGCGCCGCCGTCGGGAGAGGTCCGACCGGCTCGCTCCCGTCGAGGTCGAGGAGGACGAAGCGGTCGGGGTTCTCCGACTGCGCGACCCTCACCAAACCCCACACCGGCGCCTGTGCCAGATCGACGAGGTCGTCCCCGAAGCCGGTGGACACCGCGCCGCGGGTCACCAGAAGGAGGGTCGACGAGGCGGAACGATCGTCGGCGAGCCAGGACTGGATCAGGTCCAGCACCTGGTACGTCACCTCCCGCACCGCGTCCGGCGCGGCAGCGGAGCCCGTGGCGACGGGCGCCACCACCACGGCCGGGAACGCGCTGTTCGCGCCCGTCCGCTCGCGCAGCTCCGCCAGGTCCCGGTAGGCGTCGACGGGGACACCGGCCGGCAGCCCCGCGGTACCTTCGGCGCCGAGCATCCCGTCGGCGTTCCCGCCCAGTACGGCCCAGGACCCGTCCGGAAGCGCCCGGGGGGCCTCCGGCAGTTCGGGCCAGTCGACCCGGTACAGCCAGTCGCGGTACGCGTCCGGCGAGACTGCCAGTTCCTCCTCTCGGAACGTCCTGACCACCAGTGCGTCGGCCGAAGCGACCGGCCTACCCGTGCCGTCGGCCATCAGGACATCCACCGTGTCGGGCCCGGCGGGCCTCAGCCTCAACCGCAGGGCCGACGCCCCCATGGCGTGCAGCGTGACACCGCGCCACGTGAACGGCATCCGGACCTGCTCCGCTTCTTCCGAGGGCATCAGTCCCATGCCTTGCAGCACCGAGTCGAGCAGGGCCGGGTGGAGGTGGAAGAGCGCGGCGTCCGACTGCTGCTCCTCGGCCAGGCCGGCCTCGGCATACAGCACGTCACCGCGGCGCCACGCGGCCCGCACCCCGCGGAACGCAGGTCCGTAGTCGACACCCCGGTCGCCCAGCACCTCGTAGAGGTCCTCGACCGGCACCGCGACCGCGCCGGTCGGCGGCCACACGGTCAGTCCCTCCGGTTCCGGCGAGCCGCCGGGCCGGACGACTCCAGTGGCGTGCCGCACCCAGGGTGCGTCCGCGGTAGGGTCCTGCGGCCGCGAGTACACGCTGACGGCCCTGTCTCCCGAGTCGTTTTGGGCGTCCGGGGCGTTCACCATGAGCTGGAGCTGGACGGAGCCGTTTTCCGGCAGCACCAGCGGTGCCTCCAGGATGAGTTCCTCCAACAGCCCGCAACCAAGTCGGCCGCCGGCCTGAAGTGCCAGCTCCACGAACGCCGTGCCCGGCAACAGCACGGTGCCGCGCACTGCGTGGTCCGCGAGCCAGGGGTGACTCCGAAGCGACAACTGGCCGGTGAACAGGAAGCTCCCGGAGTCGGGCAGCGGCACGGCGGCGCCCAGCAGCGGATGATCCGCCGGGCCAAGGCCAGCCGATGCCACGTCTCCCGACTTCGGAGCTCCGTCCTCCAGCCAGTAGCGTTCGTGCTGGAAGGGGTAGGTGGGCAGGGAGATGGTCCGGGGGTCGGTGCCGGCGAAGGCCGGGGCCCAGTCGACGGCGAGTCCTTGGGCGTGGGCCCGGGCCAGCGAGGTGAGGAAGTGCCGGAGGCTGCCCTCCTCGCGCCGGAGGGTGGCCAGGGTCATGGCCGGGGCCATGCTCTCCTCGATGGTCTGCTGCAGACCGATGGTCAGGACCGGGTGTGGGCTGACCTCGACGAAGCTGTGATGCCCTTCGTCCAGGAGGGTGCGGGTGGCTGCTTCGAACTCCACGGTCTGGCGCAGGTTCTGGTACCAGTACTCGGCGTCCATCGTGGTGGTGTCCAGCCAGGTGCCGGTGACCGTGGACAGCACGGGAACGCGTGCGGCACGCGGGCGGATCACGGCGAGGTCGGCCAGGAGCCGTTCATGGATTGCTTCGACGTGGTGCGTGTGTGAGGCGTAGTCGACCGGGATCCGGCGGTTGCGGATATCACGGGTCTGCAGCTCGGCACGCAGTTCGTCCAGTGCGTCGGGATCTCCGGCGACGACCACGGACTGCGGACCATTGACCGTGGCGATCGAGATCCGCCCCTCCCAGGGACCGATCAACGTCACGGTCTCCTCACGGGAGGCTCCCACCGAGACCATCCCGCCCCGCCCGGCAAGGAGATCGGCGATGGCCCGGCTGCGCAGGGCAACGATCCGTGCCGCGTCGTCCAGGCTCAGGGCTCCCGCCGCGCACGCCGCGGCGATCTCTCCCTGGGAGTGCCCCAGCACCGCGTCCGGTTCCACGCCGTGGGCCCGCCACAGTTCGGCGAGGGAGACCATGACCGCCCACAGGACCGGCTGGACGACGTCCACGCGGTCCAGTGACGCGGCGCCTTCCGCTTGGCGCAGGACGTCGTCCAGCGACCAGTCCACGAACGGCTCCAGAGCCTGCGCACAGGCAGCCATGTGTCCGGCGAAGACCTCCGAACTCTCCAGGAGCTCCACCGCCATACCCGCCCACTGCGACCCCTGACCGGGAAAGACGAACACCGTCTTGCCGGGGGTCTGCACGATGCCCCGTGCAAGGTGAGGAGCGGGAAGGTCCTCGGCCAGCGCGTCCAGAGCGGCAAGCGCCTCGTCCCGCTCACCGGTGACGAAAACACCGCGTTCGGCGTGAACGGCCCGGGTCGTGAGCAGGGAATGCGCCACATCAACCGGACGCAGATCCACATCGGCCCGCAGATGAACCGCAAGACGCCGGGCCTGCGCGGCCAGAGCCGGCCCCGTCTTCGCCGACAGCAGCCACGGCACCGGCCGGCCGGCCTCCGCCACCTGCGCCGACTCCGACACCTGCGCCAACTGCCCGGTCTGCGCGGGCTGCAGGGCGGGAGCGGGCTGCGGAGCGTGTTCGATGACAACATGCGCGTTGGTCCCGCTCACGCCGAACGAGGAGACAGCAGCGCGTCGTGGCCGGTCGGTCTCGGGCCAGGGCACCGCCTCGGTCAGCAACTCCACCGCACCCGCCTCCCAGTCCACCTGCCTCGAAGGCCGGTCCACATGGAGCGTGCGCGGCAGGAGCCCATGCCCCATCGCCTGAACCATCTTGATAACCCCGGCCACACCCGCGGCAGCCTGGGTATGACCGATGTTCGACTTCAACGACCCCAGCCACAAAGGCCGGTCCGCCGGACGGTCCTGCCCATAGGTGGCGATCAACGCCTGCGCCTCGATCGGGTCACCCAGCCGGGTCCCCGTGCCATGAGCCTCGACCGTGTCAACGTCAATCGGCCCCAGACCCGCGTCCGCCAGAGCCCGCTGGATCACACGCTGCTGCGAGGGACCATTCGGCGCCGTCAGACCATTACTGGCACCGTCCTGGTTGACCGCGCTGCCGCGCACGACGGCCAGCACCGGGTGCCCGTTGCGGCGGGCGTCCGACAGACGCTCCACCAGCAGTACACCGGCACCCTCACTCCAACCGGTACCGTCCGCGCCCTCCGCGAACGCCTTGCACCGCCCATCAGCGGCCAGTCCACGCTGCCGGCTGAACTCGATGAACGTGGCCGGGGTCGACATCACCGCCACACCACCCGCCAACGCCATCGAACACTCACCACTGCGCAA
>NZ_JBIRPZ010000030.1:0-44899 GCF_044332925.1 Streptomyces sp. NPDC021212 | reverse complement strand
GGGATCGATCACTTGGTGCCCTTCTTCCCCGGGCCGTCGAGATCGATGGAGGGCGCCTTGAGAGCCTCGCCCTGCGCGTTGGCCGCCATGTCCAAAGCCCCCTTGTTGTACTCCTCCGTCGCGTCCACCGCGCCCTGCAGCGACTTGTCCGCGCGAGCGACGATGAAGGCGAGGTCCGACTGCTGGGCCGTGGCGTACTGCCCCAGGGTCATGCCCACCAGACCGACCTCAGGCGTCTCGCTCTCGCCCCCGAAGTCCAGCGTCCCGGCCGCTTTCATCGCGCTCTCCAGATGAGAGCTGATGGACTTCAGCTCGCCTCGAAATGCCCAGCAGTGCGTCCGGCTTCCCCAACGATGCGGCCCACGCCGGCCACGTCAATGTTCCATTTCGCCATGATTCCCCCCGATTCCCCTCCGGAGCACGCCACGTCGAACGTGCTCTGCTTCATGCCCCTGATGTCTACGGTAAAAGGTCCTTCGCGCTATGTGTCCCGGCCGCGCAAGTGCTCCAGGAGCGAACGCAACCTCGCCCAGTTGGACGGGGAGTCGGCCTCCCCCAGCGAGTAGTACCTGCCCGGTCGGCGTCGCGCTCCGATGGCCTGCGGCGGCTGCGGAGTCGGCACCATGTCACTTCGGGCGCCGGCCCTTTGGGCTTCCTCCGCGCCGAGGGCCAAGGCGAGCGGGATGGGCGGCGTCTCGAAACTCGCCGGAGCGTTCACATCCCGCCGCCCGGTCCGCACATGAACGAGAGCCGAGCGAAGACCGTGATGGGAGGCCAGGTCATCGGCGAGACCGGCGAGCGCGTCAAAGGGCGGTTCCTCGTCCTTGCCGTAACCGATGCCGAGGTTGATGTCCTCTTCCACGCCATCCGCGGTGCGCAGGATGTTCAGGGCACCGATAGCCGGGCGATCGGGCGCGCCGACAACCACCAGTCTGGTCGGCCGTGGAGCGCGTTCCCGCGCGAAGTCGGTGAGGTTACGCCGGGACCACGGCAGACCGACCGGCTCGGCCGTGCCCCACGCGACCGGAGCGGCCCCCGCCAGGTGCTGCCAGCAGGCCTCCAGCGCTCCGCCGAGCACCAGGCGTTCAACGGCCCGGTGACAGGTACGGACGGACAGCAGCAGCTGACGCTCATCCGGGTTGGGCACCGGAGCGAAAGCCGCCGCCGTGCCTGTTCCACCGGTCTCGCGGGAACCGTCCGGGACGGGGACGAAGGAATCGCCCTGCCAACGCAGCACCGCTCCGGTCAGACCGTCGTAAAAGCCCCCGCTCTCCTCCCGCACCACCCAACGCCCCTCAACTTCCGCCAGCGCGAGGCGGGCGGGGAGCGTCAGCAGCGTATGGGGCGGGGTGACGACCTGCACGTGGCGCTCCTCCGCCACAGCGGAGAGCAGCGCGTTAACGAGCCACGAGGACAGCGCGAGAACCGGACGGTCCTGAAAAAGGACGGCCGCGGTATCGGTCAGGACATCCACCGCCGGCTGTTCGGGGTGCGGCGGGGGAGGGACCTGAGCGCCGCGGGTGTCGACGACACCGATCCCCTCCTCCGCGGCCTCCGGCGGCCACACCACGCCACCCGACATGGCCACCAGGCGCCCGGCCACCACCGAGGCAAGACGCTGTGCCTGGTCCGTGGCGGCCGTCGCACGGACCTCCGTCCACCACACCGACTCGCCCAGCTGATCGGCCCGCACGCCGAGAAGACGCTGCGCTTCGTGGGGCACGGCCAGCAGCATCGGGGACTCGATGGAGACCAGCGGATGCCCCTCGCCATCGGTCAGCTGCACCACAGCCCCCTCACCCAGGGTCTGCAACCGCAGATCAGGTCCACCCGAGAGCAGAGCGGCGGCAACGGTCCGCGGGTCCGGAAGCTGCTTGGTGAGGGCAATGACATCCTTCGTCATGATGCCGCCCCGTGACAGCCGGACCGTCCGGACGAAGGAACGTGGAAGCCGATGGCGCTGCGCTTCCCGCCTGCCATCCGCTGAGCCAGGCTGCCGTGCCCGATGACCAGCTCACCACAACGCACACGGCCTGCTCTCAGTGGCGTGGCCGAGTCGATACCGCTCGCGCCGACCTTCATGCGCCCGCCCCTCGGTCACGAAACCGCACCGCATGTACGCACGCTTCCTCCGGAGCGGTGCTTCCCCCGGAGCCCCGCCCCACCATAGATCACCGCCCGTCAAGGGGAGGAACCGTTAAGGCACATCCGCAGGTGAGGCCATGGATGGAGGTTTCGGCGCCCCCGATGCGGGGCCAAGATGCCACCGCACCGCCACTCGCCGCCCCCACAACCGCTGGGAGCCCAGACGACCCCGTATGACGGCTTGCCGGACGGTCTCGTCCCCAGCAGGGTCTTGATGTGACCGCACCACAAAGGGCGCTCACAAGGCGACGGTGAGGCAAAAACCCGGGCGAGACAGCGCCCGGGTTTCGTATGCGCAGGTCAGAAGGTTTCTGTTCCTATCCTTGTGTCCCCAACGCGTTCTCACCGGCCCCACCAGGACCGAGCCTGAGGCTCTGGCCGGACATCGCGGCAGCCCGGAAACGCAGCTCGAACTCGTACGCAGCGGATTTCCCTTCCCACGCGAATGCGCACGGTGCCGGAACCGGGGACGGAGGCTCTATGACCAGTGTGTTTGGCCAAGACGTTGCGAAGGCCAGGGTCCAGGCGAGCCGACCTTCAAGGATCCTGCCCTTGCGCCCGACCCACACCCCTGCCCGTGGCGGGCCAGCCGGAGTGATTCACGGTGAGGGGCGATGAGGAGACGCTGTCGGGATCTCACGGTCCGTGCCGCTTCGGATTGCTCTCATTGAATGCGCCGGGCGATCCCGGTCGCCCTGCCCATCAGCCATTCCAGTGGCCCCCGCTTGAAGAAGCGGGACCAGATGGTGGCGAGGACGGTGACGGACGCGATGAAGCCGAGCAGGATGTACAGGGGTGGGACGGTCGTTTCCTCGGTGTCCAGGAGCCAGATGGCGACGATGTGGTAGACGTACGCCGTCAATGACATCGAGCCGACCGCGATGACGGGCTTGCCGAGGCGGCGCAGCCGGGGGAGGGCGTCGATGGCGGCCAGGCACGCGGTGATCACCAGGATCGCCACGCCGGTGTTGCCGACGATGGACAGGGTCGCCTCGCTGTGCGGGGAGGCGACCAGCATCCCGGCGGGGGTGTCGCCGAAGATGCCCTCGCTGCCGGGCGGTGCGGACGACATGCCCTGTCCCCCTGCGGTTTTCCGGATGGCTTCGGCGGCACCGGGCACGAGACGCAGTGCCAGCCAGGAGCCGCCGTAGCCGGTGACGGCGAGGGCGACGCCGGTGAGGGCGAGGCGTGTCCGGATGGCCGTGGCGGCCAGGTCGAGGCGGGCGACCGCCATACCGGCGATGACGAACGGGACCCAGGTCAGGGCCGGATAGCCGCCGGTGAAGAGCAGCGAGACGATGCCGTCGGCCTGGCCGACGGTGGGGAACGCGCGGCCGCCGACCACCGGCTTCAGCAGGTACAGCAGCTGCGGGCCCACCAGGGCCCATCCTGCGGCGATCAGCGCCAGCGGTTTGGTGCCCAGCCGGTACAGCGGCAGCACGAGCAGGAAGAACAGTCCGTAGAAGGCGAGGATCGGCACGACCGGGGTGCCGGTCATGGTCAGGGCGGTGCCGAGGGCCAACAAAATCACGGCCCTGATGACGACCTTGGCGACGGCCTGACGGCCGGCCAGGCCGGTCTTCGGCGTACGGCGCCCGGTGATGAGGGCGACCGCGAAGCCGGCCAGCACGGCGAACAGGGCCGAGGAGCGGCCCTGCGCCAGCTCCATCAGGAAGCCGATGGCACCGCCCTGGCTCGGGGCCGGCCCCACGTGGACCGCGTACATGCCGAAGACGGCCAGGCCGCGGGCCAGGTCCAGCCCGATCAGCCGGCCAACGTCGGGCGCGCCGGTCGAGGGCTTGGTGCGCTCGCGTTCAGGGGACGGCGCGGCGGCCGGGAGCGGCGCGGAGTCCGGGTGATGTGTCATGCCGTCAGGCTGGAGACCTGGCCGATCATGGAGTATCCGGCAGATGGCTGTGGTGTCCCTGCCGACTGGTGGGTGCTACCCCTCCGTGTGGCTGGAGCCGCAGCCCGCCGGGCCGCCGGGGCTCTGCGTGGCTTTAGGGTCGAGGCGGCATGGGCCGGGACGGCATGGACGAGGGTGAGGCGGAGGGCACGTGATCCGGGTAGTGGTGGTGGACGACGAGGCACTGGTCCGCTCGGGCTTCGAACTCATTCTGGGCGCGTCCGTGGACATCGAGGTCGTCGCGACGGCGAGCGGCGGCGAGGCCGTGGAGACCGTCCGCCGGGAGCGGCCGGACGTGGTGCTGCTGGACATCCGGATGCCGGACGTCGACGGGCTCGCCGTCCTGGGCACACTGCGCACGATGCCGGATCCGCCGGTGGTGGCGATGCTGACCACGTTCGACACCGACGAGTACATACTGACCGCGCTGCACTCCGGCGCGGCCGGTTTCCTCCTCAAGGACACCGAGCCGGAACAGCTCGCCCACGTGGTGCGCACCCTGGCAGCGGGCGGTGTGGTGCTCTCCCCCAAGGCGTCGCGGACCCTGCTGCACAGCCACCCCGGCACCGAGGCGGCCGTCGACGAGGGTGCGGCACGGGTCCGGCTGCTCACCGCGCGGGAACGCGACGTCCTCGTCCTGGTGGCGGAGGGTCTGTCGAACGCCGACATCGGGACGCGTATCCACCTGGGTGCCGGCACGGTCAAGGACCACGTCAGCGCGATCTTCACGAAGCTACGGGTGACGAGCCGGGTGCGGGCCGCGCTGCTGGCGCAGCGGGCCGGACTGCTCGACGAGCGGTCACAGGAGGCCGGACGGTGAACCGCGCACGCCGGTTGTGGGAGCGTGTACCCGCGCCGGTCGTCGACATCGTCCTGGTGGCGGCGGCGGCCGTGGATATACGGGCGAACCTGTGGGACGACACAACGCTCGGCATCGCGCTGGCCACGCTGGGCTGCGCCGCGTTGGCCTTCCGGCGCAGGTTCCCGCTCGGCGTGTTCCTGCTCACCCTGCCCATTGCGCTGACGCAACCCGTCGCCGTCGCTCCGCTCGTGGCGCTGTTCACGCTGGCCGAACGCTCCCGCAATCGCACTCTCCTCGCGGTGTGCGTCGCCGTGACCGCCGTCGCGAACAGCATTCCGTGGCCACTGGCCGGCCTCACCGAGGTCGGCCGGACCATGACGCTGGTCGCCTTCGTGTACGGCCTGGCGACCGCCGCCGCACCGGTTCTCATTGCGCAACTTCTCCAGACGCACCGGGACTTGGCACGGCGGCTTTTCGAGATCGAGGAAGCCAGGGAGCACGAGCGGGCGCTGCACGCACAGGCCGCGCTCGCCCGCGAACGAGCCCAACTGGCCCGCGAGATGCACGACGTGGTCTCCCACCAGGTCAGCCTGATCGCCGTACGGGCCGGAGCCCTGCAGGTCGCCGCCAAGGACGCGGACGCCAAGGAGGCGGCCCACACGATCCGTTCGCTGAGCGTCACCACGCTCGACGAACTGCGCACCATGGTCACGCTGCTGCGCGCCTCCGGCGGCAACACCACCGGGCTGACCCCTCAGCCCACCCTGGCCGACCTGGCAAAACTGGTGGAATCAAGCGGCACTCACGTGGAGTTGTCGGGTGAGCTGCCGCCCGCCGTGGGCACACCCGCGCAGCGGGCCCTCTACCGTACGGTCCAGGAAGCGCTGACCAACGTCCGCAAGCACGCCCCCGGCGCCAGGGCGTGGGCCGAGCTGTGGCAGGACGGCGACGATGTCGGAGTGACCGTCACCAACACCGCGCCCACGCGTCCCTCCCTCTCCCTCCCGGGTTCGCAGCACGGCTTGGTCGGTCTGCGGGAACGGGCCGACATCCTGCACGGCACCCTGGAGGCGGGCCCGACCGAGGAGGGCGGCTACCGGGTGCGGCTGCGGATTCCCCTCAACGCGGACTGACCGACCAGGCAGCCGGGCGGTCCAGCCGCCGCGCGGCCGCCGGCCACGGCACGCCGCCTCGTGCTGTCCCGTTTCCCGTTGGGTGGTGCGGGCTCACGAGACGACGGGAGCCTGACGACGGGTCCCTCGGCGGCCATGACCACGTGCCGTGGTGGTGGCCCGGCACCTCGAAACCGACCTGCTGATGGACGTACGGCCGTGCCGGGCGGTAGCGGAAGGACACGTCCTCGTAGCGGACCGACGCCGGACCCGGGACCGGCCGCCAGTGTGTGAGCAGGAGTCGGCTCAGTGGACGAGTCCGGCTGTGCTCGTGGCGAGGGCGTGCACCAATGCCTCGCGGACCTCAGGCCGGACGACGCCCGGGGGAAGACGCGACTCCGCCGGTCGGCAGGGCGGCCCCCGCCAACCGGCGGGGGCGTTACCGAGGACTGCCGGATGGTCCGCCGCCTGCGTCCACGCGAGGTTCCCTGTATGACACGGACACAGCCGCCGCAGGAGACGTCAGCTCCGCAGGAGAACTCGCCTCCGCAGCCCCGAACCCCGCCCGAGTCCGCCGTGCCGACCTCGCCCGGTCCCTCGATGGGACGCCTTGTCGGGGTGGACCTGGCCCGCGCGCTGGCGGTGTTCGGCATGTACGTCGTGCACATCGGCCCCCCGCTGTCGGCCACGGACGGCGTCGCCAGCTGGATCCGGTATCTGGCGGACGGTCACTCGTCGGTCCTGTTCGCCACCCTCGCCGGGTTCTCACTGATGTTGCTCACCGGCCGCCGGGAACCGAAGACCGGCCTGGCCGGCCGGCAGGCGAAAGCCCGCATCGCGATCCGCGCCGTGGTCCTGCTGGCGCTGGGCACCGCGATGGCGAGGGAGTACGGGGGAGTGATCATCCTCGGCTTCTACGGAGTCTATTTCCTGCTGGCCCTGCCCCTGGTACGACTGCGCGTCAGGACACTCGCGATCATCGCGGTCGCGCTCGCGCTCGTCACACCGCAGCTGGTGTTCGTCCTGAACTCGCTGGTGACCGAGCCGATCCGTCAAAGCATCAACGCCTACGACCCGCTCTACCGGCTCAGTGACGTGGGAGTGCTCGATCTGCTGCTCAGCGGCTTCTACCCGGCGCTCACGTGGATGTCGTTCGTGATCGCGGGCATGGCACTGGGCCGCCTCGACCTGTCCTCCGGCGCTGTCCAGCGGCGCCTGGCCGCGCTCGGTGCGGCCCTCACCGTGACCGCGTACGGCATGTCCTTGCTGCTCGCCGGCAAGGACGCGTTGCGGAGCCTCGCGGAAGACGGGCCGTCGTCCAGCGGCTCCGGGTCGATGCCCCCCGATGGCGGGTCGTTCCCCGATATGCCGGCGTCGTTGCTCTTGACGGCCGGGCCGCACAGCGGCACCACGTTCGACATCATCGGCAGCGTGGGAGTCGCGATCCTCGTGATCGTCGGTGCGACGGTGGCGATGGACCGCCTGCCGCGACTGCGCCGCCTGGCGAAACCGGTCATCGCCGTGGGCACCATGTCCCTGACCGCTTACGTCGGCCACTTCATCGCACAGTCCACGCTGTCCGTGCCCGCCGGGACCGGCACCCGGCACTCATGGGTGCCGCTGCTCATGTTCGTCCTCGGGGCGATAGTGTTCGCCGCGATCTGGTCCCGCTTCTTCCGCCGCGGGCCCCTGGAGTACCTGCTCAACTACGCCACCAAGCCTGCGAAGTTCATCCGATGAGACGGGGCCGGGGGGACGTCTCCTCCCGGCCCGGACGGCTCACAGAGTCCAGTGGGCAGGACGCCTGCTACCTTCCACCCGACGATATACAAAAGATCTTATATCTTAGTATGCTCTGGTTGATACACAAAGGGGGGTGCCCGTGAGTCGTACCGTGATCGACCTCGATGACGAGGCCCTGGAAGAAGCGGCCAAGGAACTCGGCACCACCACCAAGCGCGAGACCATCAACACCGCCCTGCGGGAAGTCACGGCCCGTTACCGGCGCCCGCGTGCGCTCGACGAAGCCCGCGAGCTGGTGGCCGACGGCGCGCTGGACATGGACCTTCTCCTGGACAAGAGCAAGTACCGGCCCACGAACACAGCCGACACCGCCTCCGGCAACGGAGCGCATGAGTGACCGTCGCCGATTACCTCATCGACACCTCCGCGCTCGCCCGCGTCCTGCTCCGCCAGAACACGGCCGACTGGGATGACAGGATCAGCGCCGGCCTTGTGGCGATCTGCGACATCACCGAACTCGGGATCCTCCACTCAGCCCGTTCGGCCGCAGACCGTACGCGCTTGAAGGCGGCGCTCGATGCCCACTACGTCTGGTGCCCCATGCCGGACGGCGTCTACCGCCGTTCCCGCGTCGTCCAGGAACAGCTGACCGTCAAGGGTGAGCACCGCATCGCAGGCCCCGTCGATCTCCTAGTGGCCGCCGCTGCGGAGGAAGCGGGGCTCACACTGCTCCACTGCGACCACGACTTCGACACCATCGCCCGCACCACGGGACGGCCTGTCCGCACGATCGACCTCAGACAGTAGAGACTCCACAGCCGCACAGTCGGCGATGAGGAACGGGGTGGCCCTATGGCAACGGCCTGTCGAGGACTCAGTCAGGCACCCATGGCACTGGGCCCGCACCGTGCACCCTGCCCTGAGGTGACCTCGAAGGACAACGACCACGCCGTCCGGCAACTCGCCGCCGAACTCGCGAGCAGCGGATTCAGTCCGCTGAGCCCGAATTGGCGTTCGAACGCCTCAAGAGAGGCGTTACTGCAGGTTTCAGCCCTGCACAAGTGGGGCGGGTGGGACTCGAACCGAAACCGGTGACCCATCTCACCTGCGGTTTTGCCGGAGAACCGGATATCTCCATCCGATTCGATCCCGCTGCGTCCGCCTCGATCCCGCTCGATCCGGCTCGGTGAGGCAGTTGCCTCACCGGCCGTCGAGGCCCCGGCAAGTGGCAGCGCTCAGGTGGGGCCACGTCCCCGCGGCCTGGCAGTTGCCGATCAGTCCTGAGACACCGCACAGGCCAAAGCCGCGACAGGTAGGGAGACGCCCCCAGGAGCGCCGTCACATGCCAACCAGCGTCTCGACGTCCCTCGATATGCCACGTCGATGGATTCCCACCTCAGCCACGGCGACCAGACCCGCAGCCTGCGTACGGCTGGCTTGTTCGTTGTTCAGGCGCATCTCGAACGAGCCAGCAACGGAAGCTCGCCCGCGTCGAACTCGATCCGCTGCCCCGACAGCCCGAACTCCTCTCCACTCTTTGGTCACGATTCCCACGGCATGGGCTCGGGGCGGCGATACCACCACCAGGCCTTTTGCACCAAGCCAGCGGTGGACTCATCGCGGTCGTCAACGACAACATGTTCTTTGTCTTCGACGGTCAGCTCTTTATAGAGGCTGTCGACCTTGTCAAGGTACCGCTTATACAGCACAGCCACGCTTTCTGGGAGTTGGCGCAGGTATCCTTCGATATCATCGCGATAGCCGAGCGTTTCCCGGTAGAACTCCAAGGGAAACCAACCAGATGGTTCCCAATTGCCCTCAGCACGTCGAGCCAGTTTCTCCCATGCACCGAGGTAGGACCGAGCGACGCGCGCCATCTCGGCCACCTCAGCCGTAATAGCGGGGCACTCTGGTCCGCCACCTGAATCCGCCAGGGCCTTGAAGGCTTCCGTAAAAGAGTCAGAGAGCGGCGTTGCGATTTTCTGCTCGCGCACTACTTCTGGCAGATGCGTTACCGGAACGTCCGGCAAATTTTCGATGAATGTTTCAACTGCCACGACTGTAAACGAGGGCTCTTCATCCTCCGTCTCATCCAGTCGGGCTCGGGTCACCACCCCTTCCGGGGTGACCAGAGAGTGCGCACTGAGGGGGCTCTCCTGCGGCGGGTAAAGAACGGGCGTTCCGATCCGCCGAGCCAGGGCCGCGGAGAACTGAGCCTCCGTGGGCTGCTGTTTCACCGAGTCCTGAGCATAGATATCCAAGGAAATGGACACGTTACCGTGGACATGCGAATATTCGCAGGACACCAGTGCATCCCAGTACCGATCTTCCTGATCACCGTCGGCGTCGGCGACATCCACTTCCTTCACCGGGACCTGGAAAATTTCCGCGAGAGCTTCAGCCATGGCACCCGGGTCACAGCTATCGATGAGAAAGATATTGTATGTCATGGCGCGTAAGTCCCGTTGTAGATGGCAAGAGCCTTTTCGACGACTTCCGGGTTGTTGACGAAGCGTGGTGCTCGCGTGAGTTGCGGTGCCGCCGAGAGATCCCCCTTCGCCTTTGCGATCTCCGAGAGTGCAGCGTATTCGTTTCTGTCCATTGACACAAACCCCGGACCCGAACCAGGATATACGGTCCCGTTCTCGTGAACGCCGTACGTGCGGCCATTTATTTCGTAGCGATCAACTTCCGGGATGAAAGTGGCCCTCCCCTCCGCGATACCCGCAATGTCCTTTTCGATCTCGCCGCGGTATTCGGGGAGGATGATAGTGTTCTCTTCCTTAATGTTCTTTCCCGCTCGGCCAGCCCCGCCAATTGTATGGCGTTCATGGGGGAGCTTGAGTGTTCTGCCGGCGGCGGGGCCCTTTACATCGTCTGTCGCTTCCCAGCCGCCGGCCTTGGACGCGCCAGTGGATCCCCCACTGCTTTCCCCGGCGTGCGCAGGCGTGTCGGGACCGCTGCCAGGGTTGTCAGTTGACGGACCGTGGTGCCCATCTGCGCTGTGCCCGTCGCCGTGACCGCCGGAGGCGCCGTCACCGTGGCCACCGCTCGACGGACCGTGGTGCCCACCTGTGCTGTGCCTGTCGCCATGGCCACCGGAGGGGCCGTCACCGTGCCCCCCGGTCGACGGGCCGTCGTGCCCGCCTGCACCGGGGCCGCCACTGTGCCCGCCGGTGGAAGGCTCGTGGCGGGGGGAGGGGCCGTCGCCGGTGTGTGCGTGGGCGCGTGGTGGTTGATGGTCCGCGCCGCCCCCTACTGTGGCCTTCTCGCGCTCGGGTGCCCTTTCGTGTGCGGGGTGGTCCTCGGGCAAGGACTGCTGCGGGTGGTCGCCTTCCTTCCTGGCGTCCTCGATACGGTGGATGATCTCGCCGTTTTCCGCGTGGCGGATGTTTCCGTCGCTGTCCAGGACCGTCGGAGACTGGTCGGCCTGGTCCGGCAGGCGTACGCCCGCGTCGCGCGGATGGGCCAGGTCGTCCGCCGCGTCCACGGTGCGGTCCAGGTGAGATGCATCGCCCCAATGGGGGAGGCGTTTGACGGCCTGCAGCACGTCGGAGGCTTTCGGGAGTGCGGCGCGAGCGGCCCTGGTGCCGGCAGTGACGGAATCGACGACCTTGGTGACCTTCGTGACCTCGGCCAGGTGGGTGCCCTTGGCCATTTTTCCTAGCTTGGAGGCCAGGCCGAAGGGGGTCACGTTGTAGAGGACCTGGCCTCCCGCACGGACCGGGTCCTTGTCCCACTCATCCCACGCCACGAAGCCCTTGAGGGCCTCACGGAATGCCTTCTTCTCCTTGTTGTCGCCGTTGCCCCCACCGATGGTCTTGGACATCACCCAGTCATACGGCCAGGTCGTGTACTGCCCCAGGCCGCTGAAGGTGTCCCCCAGCGCGCTCCAAGCCTCGGAGGCTCTGTCGCCCCCGTGCCAGCCGACCAGGGTGGCGAGCCCGTCGACGTCGCCGCCGAGGCCGTCGATGCCGAACCCCTTGGCCGCGCTGGCACCCCAGTGGTCGAGCTCCCAGAAGCGGTGGGTCTCCTTCTCCGGGGTGCCCCAGGGCAGGTCCTTCGCCTTGTCCAAATCACCGGCCCGGTACCCGTACGCGCCCCGCTTACCTGAGCCGTCGTCGACGGTGTAGTGGGTGGAACCGAAGAAGCGTTCACCGATCTTGTTGGCCGCCCGACGCTCGGCCGCCTGGAACCCCGCCACCGCGACATTCACCTGGTGCAGCAGGCCGGAGTGCTCAGCTATCTTCTCCTCGTCATCCTTCCAATGCTCATCGTCCTTGACCTTCTCCACAAAGGCCGCCGCCTGGTACTTGAGCCGCCGCAACTTGTCCTTGACGGGGCGGACTTCGTCGGCATAGGCCGACAGCGCTGCCGCGATCTTCTCCAGATCGTCCGCGATGACATCGGACATGTCGCGCACAGGTGTGGTGGTGTCGAAGAGCTGCTGAGCCTCGGGGGCGTGGTAGACACCGGACAGGCTCTGGAATTTGGAGTGGACATCCGAGCCGGTCGTGCGGAACTTCCCCGCCTGCTTCTTCAGCGCAGTGGCATCCTTCTCCAACTGCTCCAAATCGCCCTTGAACTGCGGTATGGCATGAGGGTCGATCATTTGGCGCCCTTCTTCTCAGGGCTGTCCAGATCGATGGAGGGCGCTTTGAGTGCCTCACCCTGCGCGTTGGCCGCCATGTCCAAGGCCCCCTTATTGTATTCCTCCGTCGCGTCCACTGCGCCCTGCAGCGACTTGTCCGCACGGGCCACGATGAAGGCAAGGTCCGACTGCTGGGCCGTGGCGTACTGCCCCAGCGTCATGCCCACCAGACCGACCTCAGGCGTCTCACTCTCGCCCCCGAAGTCCAGCGTCCCGGCCGCCTTCATCGCGCTCTCCAGATGAGAGCTGATGGACTTGAGCTCGCCCTCGAAATGCGAGGCTGTGCGTCCGGCTTCCCCGACGATGCGACCCACGCCCGCCGGATCGATGTTCCACTTCGCCATGATCCCCGCGATTCCCCTCCCGGAGCACGCCGCGTCGAACGTGCTCTGCTTCATGCCCCTGATGTCTGCGGTAAAAGGTCCTTCCCGCTATGCGTCCCGGCCGCGCAAGTGCTCCAGGAGCGAACGCAACCTCGCCCAGTTGGACGGAGAGTCGGCCTCCCCCAGGCAGTAGTACCTGCCCGGTCGGCGTCGCGCTCCGATGGCCTGCGGCGGCTGCGGAGTCGGCACCATGTCACTTCGGGCACCGGCCCTTTGGGCTTCCTCCGCGCCGAGGGCCAAGGCGAGCGGGATGGGCGGCGTCTCGAAACTCGCCGGAACGTTCACATCCCGCCGCCCGGTCCGCACATGAACGAGAGCCGAGCGAAGACCGTGATGGGAGGCCAGGTCATCTGCGAGACCGGCGAGCGCGTCAAAGGGCGGTGCCTCGTCCTTGCCGTAACCGATGCCGAGGTTGATGTCCTCTTCCACGCCGTCCGCGGTGCGCAGGATGTTCAGGGCAGCGATGGCCGGACGGTCGGGCGCGCCGACGACCACCAGTCTGGTCGGCCGGGGGGCGCGTTCCCGCGCGAAGTCGGTGAGGTTGCGCCGGGACCACGGCAGGCCGGCCGGCTCGGCCGTGCCCCACGCGACCGGAGCGGCCCCCGCCAGGTGCTGCCAGGCAGCCTCCAGCGCCCCGCCCAGCAGCAGGTGTTCGTCAGCCCGGTGGCAGGTACGGATGGACAGCAGCAGCTGACGCTCATCCGGATTGGGCACCGGAGCGAAAGCCGCCGCCGTGCCCGTTCCACCGGTCTCGCGGGAACCGTCCGGGACGGGGACGAAGGAATCCCCCTGCCAGCCCAGCACCGCCCCGGTCAGACCGTCGTAATAGTCCCCGGACTCCTCCCGCACCACCCAGCGCCCCTCAACTTCCGCCAGGGCGAGGCGGGCGGGGAGCGTCAGCAGCGTATGAGGCGGGGTGACGACCTGCACGCGGCGCTCCTCAGCCACCGCGGAGAGCAGCGCATTACCCATCCAGGAGGACAGCGCGAGAACCGGACGGTCCTGAAAAAGGACGGCCGCGGCGTCGGTCAGGACATCCACCGCGGGCTGTTCAGGATGGGGCGAAGGAGGAACCTGGGCGCCGCGGGTGTCGACGACACCGATCCCCTCTCCCGCGGCCTCCCGCGGCCACAGCACACCGCCCAGCAGGGCGACCAGGCGCCCGGCCGCCACCGAGGCAAGGCGCCGCGCCTGGTCCGTGGCGGCCGTCGCACGGACCTCCGTCCACCACACCGACTCACCCAGCTGATCCGCCCGCACACCCAGAAGACGCTGCGCTTCGTACGGCACAGCCAGCAGCATCGGCGACTCGATGGAGACCAGCGGACGCCCCTCGTCATCAGCAAGCTGCACCACAGCCCCCTCGCCCAGGGCCTGCAACCGCAGATCAGGTCCTCCCGACAGCAGAGCAGCCGCGACTGTCCGCGGATCCGGCAACTGCTTGGTGAGGGCAATGACATCCTTGGTCATGACGCGCCCCCATGGCTGCCGGACTGTCCGGACCAAGGGACGCCGAAGCCAATACCGCTCGCGTCGAATTTCATGAGCCCGCCCCCAGGCACGAAACCGCACCGCATGCACTCAAGCATTTCCCCGGAGCGGTGCTTCCCCCGGAGCCCCACCCCACCATAGATCACAGCGCGTCAAGAAGCGGAACACTTAAGGCGTGTATGAAGGTGAGACCAAGGAGCGGACTCTCCGCGCCACCCCGCGCGGGGCCCAGTGTCCGCGCGGTGAGCCAGTCGCGGTCGACCAAGGCATCGACAAGCTCGACGGTGTCAGCCTTGAGGTGCGCACGGAGGAGCGCGTGCCCCGTTGACGTCGCGCAGCTGTCCGTAGAGGTTGGCGACGGTCTTCAACGCGTAGGCCCGTCGCACGGTACCGGGCTCGTCATGCGCTCCCGGATGCCTCTACTGTCCATGACCGTTCCCGGCAGTGACGGGCGAGGAGGGCTCTGCATCGGAGGACACGGTGGCAGGACCGCGGACAAGCTGTCGTCTGGCTTCGTTCACGTTCAGCAGCAGCGTTTGTTGATGGGTTTCGGCAGCAGTTGGCGACCCCAAGGCCGCATCCGCCACGTCGCTGGCCGCGCTGTAGGTCCATCGATGGGAGATCGAGAAACACCCTCGACGAGATCAAGACCCACCAGGGTGGGCCCCGGTCTCTGCCGCTGAGGAGATGGCGTACGACCTCCAGCAGCTCGGCCGCACCGCAGTCGCCGGCGAGCGCACCCGCGGCGGCGCACATCCGTGCAACGGCTGGACCGTGCACCCACACCTGGAAGCCACCGTCCCAGTCAGCCGCGCCATCAACCCCGTCTCCAGCACGAACTGGGAGGGCACCGGCGTACCGCCGGACATCCCCTGCGCCGCTGCCGACTCCCCCGACCACGCGCACGCTCACCGACAGCGCAAAACCGAAAGGGCTGGGTTCGCTTGCCGCGGCCGTGGGAGCATCAACCACGGCTCTCACCCAGGTATCGACCCAAAACCCCAGGTCACAAGGAGGACGGAAGATCGGCCGGGCCGCACAGGCACGCGTTTGCCTCACCGATCTGAGGCAAATACCTCACGCAATCCGCCTCTCCAATTGCGTTTGCGCAGGTCAGATCGATTTTCTTGGTGGGGCGGGTGGGACTCGAACCCACGGCCGACGGATTATGAGTCCGCTGCTCTAACCGGCTGAGCTACCGCCCCGTAACGGCGCGTCGTGCACATCTGTGCGCGCCGTCTGCCGCAGCATAGCCGCTCATACGATCTGTTGCTTCGGCGGGCCGATGTTGCGCGCCCGCATGCCGTGGATCAGCCCTGGGTCAGGGGGCGAGCACGGCGTGAACAGGGGATGAGGGCATGAAAAAGGACCCCGTGAGGGGTCCTCTTCCGTGCTGCTCCCCCGACTGGACTCGAACCAGTAACCCTCCGGTTAACAGCCGAATGCTCTGCCAATTGAGCTACAGGGGACCGAGCTCCCCCGACTGGACTCGAACCAGTAACCTGCCGGTTAACAGCCGGCTGCTCTGCCAATTGAGCTACAGGGGATTGCTCCGTGTGCCGCGACCGCGCCCCCGTCCGGGCTTGCCGGAGGGCGTGCGTTCGCTGCGACACATACATTAGCGCAAGCAGGGGGGTGCTCCGCCAATCGGTATGGCCGCGGTGATCGGAGGGTGATCTGCGGCGCGTGCGGGTAGACGTGCGGAACGACTCCGGGGTCCGATGCGAAGGACAACGAGAAGGGCAGGTCGATGCGCTACCGGCTGACGTTCATGACCGGTTTGGCTGTGGGTTACGTGTTCGGCACGCGGGCCGGCCGCGAGCGGTACGAGCAGTTGCGTGCGTGCGCGCAGCGGTTCGTACAGAACCCGGCCGTCCGCAACACCGCCGAGTCGGCCGCGCTGGGCGGCCGGGAGGCCGCCACGAAGGCGCTCGGCAAGGTGCGGCCGCTGCGGGACAAGATCGCGCAGCGGGAGTCGCGCTCCGCCGCGGAGGAGGACGACTGGGGCAGCAGCAACACCTAGCCGCCGCGGTGGCATGATCTGGTCCATGGGGATAGTCGCCGGGTTGGACAGTTCGTCCGAGAGCACACGGATCGTCGTCTGCGATACGGACACGGGTGCCGTACTCAAGCAGGGGTACGCGCCGCACCCGGCGCCGCCCTCCGAGGGATCGCCCCATGACGTGGATCCGCAGGCGTGGCTGCTCTCCCTCGGGGAGGCCGCCGAGGGCGGGCTGCTGGAGGGGGTGCAGGCCATCGGCGTGTCGGCGCAGCAGCACGGGCTGCTGGCGCTGGACGGGAGCGGGGCGCTGGTGCGGCCCGCTCAGATGGGCAACGACCGGCGGGTGCAGTCCGCGGCCGCCGATCTGATCGAGACGCTGGGCGGGCGGGCGGCGTGGTCGCAGGCCGTGGGCGCGGTGCCGACCGCCGCCCAGTCGGTGGCGAAGCTGCGCTGGATGGCGCGGTCGGAGCCGGACGCCGCGCGCCGGGTTGCCGAGGTGCTGCAGCCGCACGACTGGCTGGTGTGGCAGCTGCTCGGGCGGCCGCTGCGGCGTACGACGGACCGCGGTACGGCCTCCGGCACCGGCTACTGGTCGGCGGCGACCGGCGCCTGGCGGCCGGATCTGGTCGAGCTGGCGCTCGGGCACCAGGTGCGGCTGCCGGAGGTGATCGGACCGGCCCAGCCCGCCGGGCAGACGCCGGAAGGGCTGCTGATATCGGCCGGTACGGGCGAGACCATGGCCGCGGCCTTCGGTCTTGGCGTGGGGGTCGGCGACGCGGTGATCTCGCTGGGGGCCTCGGGTTCGGTCTTCTCCATCCATCAGGAGGCGCTGGCCGACCACACCGGCACGATCCTGTCGTACGCCGACGCCACCGGGATGCATCTGCCCGTCGTGCACACGCTCAACGCGGTGCGGGTGCTGCGCGGTACGGCGGAGCTGCTGGGCACGGACCTGGAGGGGTTGTCGGCGCTCGCGCTGAAGTCCACCCCGGGGTCGTACGGGATGGTGATGCTGCCGTACCTGGAGGGCGAGCGGACCCCGTACCTGCCGCACACCGCCGGGACACTGACCGGGCTGCGGCGCGAGTCCATGAAGCCGGAGCATCTGGCGCGGGCCGCGTTCGAGGGCATGCTGTGCGGGCTCGCCGACGCGCTCGACATCCTGCGGGGGCGCGGGGTCGGGGTGCGGCGGGTGTTTCTGCTGGGGCCGGCGGCCGATCTCCAGGCGGTACGGGCGATCGCGCCCGCGCTGCTGGGTGCGCAGATCGTGGTGCCGCAGCCGGCCGACTACGCCGCGCTGGGCGCCGCCCGGCAGGCCGCGTGGGCGCTGGGCGCCGCGCAGGGGGCGCTGTCCCCGCACGAGCCGCCGCGCTGGCCCGCGGCCGCCAGCCAGGTCTTCGAGCCGGGCGACGATCTGGCGGTGGGGCAGGCGGTGCGGCAGCAGTACGTGGCGGTACGGGAACAGACGCATCCTGGGGCGTTCGAGGCCGGGGGCTGACCGCCTCGGTTCAGTCGAGTGAGGCGAGGTCGAGTCAGTCGAGGTAGCCGCGGAGCTGGTCGGCGAAGGCGTGGTCGCGGAGCTTGTTGAGGGTCTTGGACTCGATCTGGCGGATGCGCTCCCGGGTCACGCCGAAGATCCGGCCAATCTCCTCCAGCGTCCGGGGACGTCCGTCGGCCAGTCCGTACCGCAGCTGGACGACCTTGCGCTCGCGCTCGCCGAGCGTCGACAGCACGGCCTCCAGATGCTCGCGGAGCAGCAGGAACGCCGCGGACTCGACCGGTGAGGCGGCGTCGCCGTCCTCGATGAGGTCGCCGAGCGCGACATCGTCCTCCTCCCCCACCGGCGCGTGCAGCGACACCGGTTCCTGGGCGAGGCGCAGCACTTCGCTCACCCGCTCCGGGGTGAGGTCGAGCTGGACCGCGACCTCCTCGGGGGTGGGTTCGTAGCCGCGCTCCTGGAGCATCCGGCGCTGCACCCGGACGACCCGGTTGATCAGCTCGACGACATGGACCGGGACCCGGATGGTCCGGGCCTGGTCGGCGAGGGCGCGGGACATGGCCTGGCGGATCCACCAGGTCGCGTACGTCGAGAACTTGTACCCGCGGGCGTAGTCGAACTTCTCGACCGCTCGGATCAGGCCAAGATTGCCCTCCTGGACGAGGTCGAGCATCGTCAGGCCGCGGCCCACGTAGCGCTTGGCGACGGAGACGACGAGGCGCAGGTTGGCCTCGATCAGCCGACGCTTGGCCATCCTGCCCAGGACCACCAACCGGTCCAGGTCGAGGGCGAGTTGGCTGTCGAGGTCGGGGGCGGAGGCGAGCTTCTCCTCGGCGAACAGGCCCGCCTCGACCCGGCGGGCCAGCTCGACCTCATCGGCGGCGGAGAGGAGCGGAATCCGGCCGATTTCGCGCAGATATTGGCGGAAGAGGTCGGAGGAGGGGCCGGTGGTCTCGGCGCGGGTGGGCTGCTGCTCGGCGGGGGCGTCTTCCAGTTCGGGGCCGGGGCCGGGGGCGGCTTCGGGTTCGGGGTCCGGGTCGGGGGCCTGCTCGGCCTCGGGATCGGGGGCGTGCTCGGTGTCCGGTTCGGGGGCCGGGGCGGAGTCCGGGGGCTCCGGAGCGAGGGCCGCGCCCGGCGGCGTGGGCGGTTCCGGTGGGCCCATGGCCGACGGTGCCGGGGACTGCGGCGGCACCGCGGGGGCCGCGTCGGTGAGGGTCTGGGTCTGCACGGGGGCGACCTCCAGGGTGATCGCTGCTGAGGCGGCAGAACGATCGGGTACGGATGCGCCGGCCATGCCGCCGTCCGTCCCGTACATCATGAGCGGATCTGCGGGGGATCCCGGCCTACCCGGCCAACACCGCCGCGCTCCGAGGACTCAGGCACCACAACCCAGTGTGGAGTACGACACACGCCCGCCACGAGGGGCGTGCGGGCACTTTTTACGCAGCGGCCGGTGACCGACCGGTTACGCGACGTCCGCTACAGCCTCACTAGAGCGCTGCGGCGCCCTGGGTCTGGAGGGACTGGGCGTACTGCTGGAGGACCCACAGCTCGTTCTGGACGGCGGCCAGATGGGCCGGGTCGGCGCGCTGGCCCAGGCGCTGAAGAGTGCCCTGGACCTCCCTGATGCGGTGGTTGACGGCCGCCTGGCGCACCCTCACCAGCTGCTCACCCGCGTACACCTCGTCCGCGTCGCGGCGGGTGTGGAGGGGCTCCACGGCCAGCTCGGTGACCATGGCGCGGACCGTGTCGTCGGGGGCGGCCTCGCGGACGCGGCGCAGATAGTCGGTGTCGGCGCCCTCCGCTCCGCCCGCGGCCTCGATGGCGCGGCGCACGGCGGCGTAGGGCGGGGCGGTGAACTCGTCCTCGCCGTAGGCGTCGAAGGCCGGGGAGACCAGCTCGGGGCGCTGGAGGGCCAGCTTCAGCAGCTCGCGCTCGACCCGGTGGGCCGGGCTGCGGAGGTTCAGGGCGGGGCCACGGGGCCCGGGCGGAGCCGAGCCCGCAGGACCCTGGGCCTGGCCGGGGCCATGGGGTCCGCCAGGGGCCGCGCCCCGGTGGTTCGGGCGGCCGCGCTGGTCGGGGCGCTGGTCACCGGCCCGACCGCGGTCCCGCGCCCACCGGGCGAGCTGGCTGACGCGCTGGACGACGAACTGGGTGTCGAGGATGCCCAGCAGGCCCGCGAGGTGGACGGCCGACTCGTGCTGGATGGAGCTGTTCTTGATGCCCGCGACGACCGGTGCGGCCTCGTCGAGGGCGGCGGCGCGGCCCACCGCCGTGTCGAGGTTGTGGCGGGCGACGATCTGCCGGATGGCGAACTCGAAGAGCTGGGTGCGGCTCTCGACCAGCGCCTTGACCGCGTCGTCGCCGTGCGCGAGCCGCAGGTCGCAGGGGTCCATACCGCCCGGGGTGATCGCGATGTAGGTCTCGGCGGCGAACTTCTGGTCGTCCTCGAAGGCGCGCAGGGCGGCCTTCTGGCCCGCCGCGTCGCCGTCGAAGGTGAAGACGACCTCGGCGCCGGAGTTGTCCATCAGCAGCCGCCGAAGGATCTTGATGTGGTCGCCGCCGAAGGAGGTGCCGCAGGTGGCGATGGCGGTCGTGACACCGGCCAGGTGGCAGGCCATGACGTCGGTGTATCCCTCGACGACCACGGCGCGGCTGGTCTTGGCGATGTCCTTCTTCGCGAGGTCGATCCCGTAGAGGACGTGGGACTTCTTGTAGAGCGGCGTCTCAGGGGTATTGAGGTACTTCGGGCCGTTGTCGTCGTCGCGCAGCTTGCGGGCACCGAAGCCGACGACCTCGCCTGTGATGTCGCGGATGGGCCACATCAGGCGGCCGCGGAAGCGGTCGATGGGGCCGCGGCGGCCGTCCTGGGCGATGCCGGAGAGGATCAGCTCGCGGTCGGTGAAGCCGCGGCCGCGCAGGAAGCGGACGAGGTGGTCCCACCCGGCCGGGCTGTAGCCGACGCCGAAGTGCTGGGCGGCGGCCTGGTCGAAGCCGCGCTCGGCGAGGAACTTGCGGCCGATCTCCGCCTCGGGGCTGTCCAGCTGCTCGACGTAGAACTGCGCGGCCGCCCGGTGCGCCTCGACCAGGCGGGTGCGCTCGCCCTGCTGACGGCCGGGGGTGGCGCTGCCCTGCTCGTACCGCAGGGTGATACCGGCCTGGGAGGCGAGCCGCTCGATCGTCTCGGCGAAGGAGAGGTGGTCGATCTTCATGACGAAGTCGACCGTGTCGCCGCCCTCCTGGCAGCCGAAGCAGTAGTACAGCCCCTTGCTGGGGCTGATCTGGAAGGACGGTGACTTTTCGTCGTGAAAGGGGCAGAGCCCCTTGAGATTGCCACCGCCCGCGTTCCGCAACTGGAGGTATTCGGATACGACGGCGTCGATCGGGACCGCGTCCCGCACCGCCTTTACGTCGTCATCGTTGATCCGGCCTGCCACGCGTGAATTCTACGGCCGGGGTCCGACAGCGATGTCCGGCACCGGTGGCCGGCGCGGATGTCCGGCACCGACGTCCGGCACCGACGTCCGGCATGGGCCGGGCCCCGGCGCGGCCCGCGCGGGGGCGGTTACGGCAGCAGGGAGCCGAGCGGGACGGACGGGTCGGCGAGGGCGCCCGGATCGGGTTGGGCGCCGCTGCGGATGAGCTGCTGGATGGGCCCGGTGACGTCCCACACGTTCACGTTCATGCCCGCCAGCAGCCGGCCGTCGCTCAGCCAGAAGGCGATGAACTGCCGCTTGCCGACGTCGCCGCGGATCAGGACCTGGTCGTACGGCCGGGCGGCGCGTAGCCGGAGTACTCAAGACCGACGTCGTACTGGTCGGAGAAGAAGTACGGCACCCGGTCGTACGAGACGTCCTGGCCGAGCATGCCGCGGGCGGCGGCCGGGCCGCCGTTCAGCGCGTTGGCCCAGTGCTCGACGCGCAGCCGGGCGCCGGGCGGGAGGGCGGCGCGCACCGGCGTGCCCTCGAGGAAGGCGAGCGGGGCGGAGGCGGCGTCGCCCGCCGCGAAGATGTCCGGGTCGTTGGTGCGCAGCGCGGCGTCGACGGCGATGCCGCCGCCGGACGCCCGGTCCACCACGTCCAGCCCGGCGGCCTCGGCGAGCGCGGTGCGCGGGGCGGCGCCGATGGCGGCCAGGACGCTGTGGCAGGGGTGTTCCTCGCCGTCGTCGGTGAGGGCGGCGAGCACCATGCCGTCCTGGCCTGTGATCTCGGTGAGCGTGGCACCGAAGTGGAAGCGGACGCCGTGCTCGCTGTGGAGGTCGGCGAAGAGGGCGCCCAGTTCGGGGCCGAGGACGGAGTGGAGCGGGGTCGGCTCGGGCTCGACGATCGTCACCTCGGCGCCGTAGCCGCGGGCGGCGGCCGCGACCTCCAGGCCGATCCAGCCCGCGCCCGCGATGACCAGCTGTCCGTTGTCGCGGCCGAGGGTGCTGAGGACGCCCTTCAGCCGCTCGGCGTGGGCGAGGCGGCGCAGGTGGTGGACCCCGGCCAGGCCGGTGCCCGGGATGTCGAGGCGGCGCGGCTCGGCGCCGGTGGCCAGCAGCAGCCGGTCGTAGTGGATCCGGGTGCCGTCGCCGAGGGTCACGGCCTTGGCGGCGCGGTCCAGGTGGGTGGCGGGCTGGCCGAGGTGGAGCTCGATGTCGGCCTGCGCGTACCAGGCGGGTTCGTGGACGAAGACGCTGTCCCGCTCCTGGCTGCCGGTGAGGAAGCCCTTGGACAGCGGCGGACGCTCATAGGGGTGGTCGCGCTCGTCACAGATCAGGATCACCCGGCCGGTGAAACCCTCCGAACGAAGGGTTTCCGCGGCTTTCGCCCCGGCCAGACCCCCTCCGACGATGACGAACGTCTGGTGTGCGTCGACCACTTGTTTTCCTCCTCGCTGCCGGGCGGTGCCTCTGCGTTTGCTTCTACCCCGGTCGCGTCGACCAGTCGCATCAGCCGGAGCTTTGGCCGGAGCTTTAGCCATGGGGAGCCTCGTGGGAGCCTCCCGCACCGAGCGGGGTGGGGGAAGGGGGCCGTGCGGAGTGGCGGGAACGGGTCGTGTGGGGGGGGCGATAGCGGAGCGCGGGTGATCGCAGTTGGTCATGGTTCGGTCGGCTTTGGTGGTGGGTGGCGAGCCGTGGCGGGTCGTGGCTTCGCGGATCGTGGCTTCGCGGGTCGTGGGTCGGTGGGGTGCGGGTGCGGGGTGCCGTGTTGTGCGGGTGCGGGGTGCGGGTGGTCTCGTGCGGTCGGTCGGGGTGGGCGGTCACGGTGGGCGGTCACGGTGGCGTGGGTACGCCGTCATACGTGGCGTGCCTTGCGCGGGGCCGTGAGGCGGGCGTGGAGGGAGCGGGCCGAGACGTCCGTCAAGGCGGCGATCTGGTCCACGATCGCGCGCAGCCGCCCCTTCTCGTCGCCCGCCGTGTCGGCCGCGTCGAAAAGCGCGCGGAACTGCGGGTCGAGCCCGTCGGGGGCGCGGGCGATCAGCGCCTCGCCCAGCTCGGCGATCACGACGCGCTGGTCGGCGCGGACCAGCTCCTGGTCGGCGCGCTGGATGACGTAACGGTCCGCGACCGCCTTCAGCACCGCGCACTCCAGCCGGGCCGTGCGCGGCACCACCAGCTCGGCCCGGTAGCGGGTGAACCGGCCCGTGCCGTACGCCGCCCGGGTGGCGGCCTCCGCGGCGAGGCAGAACCGGCCGATCAGCTGGCTCGTGGCGTCCTTGAGGCGGGCTTGGGCGACGGACGTGCCGTCGTAGCCGTGCGGCCACCACTCCTGGTCGAGCAGCCGGTCCAGCGCCTCGGCCAGCTCCTCCGCCTCGGCGCCCGGCGCGTAACGGGCGGCGGCCACCGCGAACACCTCGCGCCGCTCGGGCTCGGCGAGCAGGCTGTTCGGGTCGAGATGGCCCGCGTGCAGGCCGTCCTCGACGTCGTGCACCGAATACGCCACGTCGTCCGCCCAGTCCATGACCTGGGCCTCGAACGGAGTGCGCTCGTCGGGCGCGCCGCGCCGGAACCAGGCGAAGACCGGGAGATCGTCCTCGTACACCCCGAACTTCGGCGAGCCGGGGTCGCGGGGGTGGCCGCCGCGCGGCCAGGGGTATTTGGTCGCCGCGTCCAGGGCCGCCCGGGTGAGATTGAGGCCGACGCTCACCGGCTCGCCGGTCTCCACGTCGGGGACGAACCGCTTCGGTTCGAGCCGGGCCAGCAGGCGCAGCGACTGGGCGTTTCCCTCGAACCCGCCGCAGTCGCGGGCCACCTCGTTGAGGGCCTGTTCGCCGTTGTGGCCGAAGGGCGGATGGCCGAGGTCATGGGCGAGGCAGGCCATCTCCACCAGATCCGGATCGCAGCCGAGGGCGGCGCCCAGCTCCCGGCCCACCTGGGCACATTCGAGGGAGTGGGTCAGGCGCGTACGAGGCGTGGCGTCCCAGGCCGGGGTGCGGGCGGCGAGGCCGAGGTCCGCGTCGATGGCCGGTGCGGCGGGTACGACCTGCGTCTTTCCGGCGAGCCGGCGCAGCGCGGCGGAGTGCAGCACCCGGGCCCGATCCCGCTGGAACGCGGTCCGGCCCGGCCGCTTGTCGGGCTCCTGGACCCAGCGCTCCAGGTCCGCCGCGTCATAGCCGGGGGTCGGCGTGGGTTCGGCACGCGCCGGGCGATCTGCGGTGTGATCTGTGGTGCGATCTGTCGTACGACCTGCTCTGCGGCTCATACACCGACGGTAACCGCCCGGTACGACAGCGGAGCATCGGCGAGGGCCTGTTCGTAGCGGTGGAGCACCAGCCGGGCGACGGCCGGGTGGGCGCCGAGCGGGGCCGCCGCGATGCCGGGAGCGGCGTTCGCGCACTGGGTGGCGAAGCGGCCGGGGGCGGTGAAGTACGAGGCCACGGCGATGTCGCGGGGGTGGTTGCTGTGCGGGGCGAGGGCTCGTACGGCGTCGGCCACCGTCGGGGCGGCGGCGGAGGCGTACGCCGGGACGACCGGTACACCGCCGAGCCGGGCGCTGAGCAGGGTGGCGGTGGCGGCGGCGTCGACGGCCCCGTCGGGGTCGCGGGAACCGGCGGCGGCAAGGACGACGGCTCGGGGGTGGTGTGGGTTGGCCTCTTCGAGGCGGGCGCGTTCGAGGCGGGCGCGTTCGAGGCGGGCGCGCAGGGCCTCGGCGAGGAGGGGGTGGGGGCCGAGGGGGGCGGCGATGCGCGTGCTGAGGTGCGGGGCCTTCGCGGCTGCCGCCGGGAGGTCCTCCTTGACGTGATGGCCGCGGCCGAGGAGGAGCGGTACGAGGACGGCTTCGCCGCGGAGTGCCGTGAGGGTGTCCGCGAGCAGCGGCCGGTTCAGCTCGATGTGCCCGAGCCGTACGGGCACGTCGGGCCGCAGGGCCCGGACCGCGTTCACGAGCGCCGTCACGGTGCGCAGTGCCGCCGGGTCCCGGCTGCCGTGCGCCACCGCGACCAGCGTCGGGGGGCGGCGCTTGTCGGTGTGGCGGGGCGGGTGAAGGCGGAGCGACGCTGTCATGACGTGACTGTGGCAGGGGTGTGTTGCGGTGCCGTTGCGTGGCCATGACGGGTGATTGCGCCGACTTCACGGTGGGGGGTGGGGTGGGCTGAGGTGGGTGCGCTGCGGGTGCGGGGTGGGCTGCGGGTGCGGGGTGCGCTGCTGGTGCGGGGTGGGTGCGCCTGGGGTTGGTTTCGGGTGCCGGGTGCGGCGCCTCCGGGGCAGGGCCCTGGACCGTATATTTACGGCGCCGCTGGCGTAGAGCGTGGGGTGAACGTCGAACGATTGGCGCCACAAATACACGTCAGCGTCCAGGACCCCACCCCTGCGACCCCGCCCCCTCCCGTCGTACGGCGGCTCCCCGCCGGTTGGCCCCGAGCCACGGCCCGGCTCCGGTACGCCCGGAGGCCGGGTGCCGGGCGGGGGGCGGGCGCGGCCCCGCCCTCCCCTCGCGTCTCGTCGGCCGCTCCCGCCGGTTGGCACCACGGCCCGGCACCGATACGACCAGAGGCCGGGTGCCGGGCGGGGGTAGTCGCGGGCCCACCCCCAGCGCCGCGCAGCGGCTCCCCGCCCGTTGACCCCGAGCCCGGCCCGGCACCGGCACGCCCGGAGGCCAGATGCCGGGCGGGGGCGGGCGCGGGCCCCGCCCTCTCGCGTCGTACGGCGGCTCCCCGCCGGTTGGCCCCGGGCCACGGCCCGGCTCCGGTACGCCCGGAGGCCGGGTGCCGGGCGGGGGCGGGCGCGGCCCCGCCCCCCTCGCGTCTCGTCGGCCGCTCCCGCCCGTTGGCACCACGGCCCGGCACCGGTACGCCCAGAGGCCGGGTGGGGGTGGGGGCGGGCCCGCTTCCTCCCGTGTAGTCGCGGCCACCCATCGATTGGCCCCCCGGGCCCGGCCTTCGTCCCGTTCCGGTTCGGCCGGTCAGTGGTGCCAGGCCTTGCCGTTGGTGTTGTGGATCATGCGTTGGAGGACCTTGAGGGTGGCGATGTAGTCCTCGTCGGGGATGCCGTCGTGGATGCGCTCCCGCATCGTCAGCTGGTGTTCCGCCGCTCGGGCGTGTAGCTCGCGGCCCTCGGGGGTCAGGTGGAGGCGCCCAGCGGTGGTGGTCAGCAGGCCGCGGTCCAGGAGGGCGTCGATCTCGGGTTCCAGGGCGGCACCGACGTCCAGGTAGCCCTCGAGGACGGCCCGCACCTCGGTGCGGGTGCGGCCGTCCTCGCCGCCGTCGCGGACCTGGTTCAGGACCCACCACTGGGGCTGGCTGAGGCCGAATGCCGACAGCCCTTCGCGGATGTAGGTGACGACCGCCTTGGAGGCGGCCCAGCTCCAGTAGCCGATGGGCTGGCGGATCAGTTCGGTGTCGCTGTGTGAGTACTCCATGGCGACGAACGTAGAAGTTGAACCAAAGTTGAGGTCAAGACGCGTCGAGTTCCTCCAGGTACGCGGCCCGCGTCTCCTCGTCCAGGAAGGATGCCTGGAAGGAGTTGCGGGCCAGGGTGCGCAGCGTCGCCTGGTCGAGCCCGAGGGCGTCCCGTACGGCGGTGAAGTTGTCCTGCACGTAGCCGCCGAAGTAGGAGGGGTCGTCGGAGTTGACGGTCACCAGCAGGCCGGCGTCCAGCATCGCGGGGAGGGGGTGGTCGGCGAGCCGGTCGACGACGCGGAGGCGGACGTTGGAGAGGGGGCAGACGGTCAGCGGCACCTGGTCCGCGACCAGCCGCGCCACCAGGGTCTCGTCCTCGAGGCAGCGGACGCCGTGGTCGACGCGGTCCACGCCGAGGATGTCCAGCGCCTCCCAGACGTAGGCGGGCGGACCCTCCTCGCCCGCGTGCGCGACGCACTTCAGCCCGGCCTCCCGGGCCAGGGCGTACACCTCGCGGAACTTCGACGGGGGGTGGCCGACCTCGGCCGAGTCGAGCCCGACGGCGGTGATGCGGTCGAGGTAGGGGCGGGCGGATTCGAAGGTGGCCAGGGCCGATTCGGCGGTCTCGTCCCGCAGGAAGCACATGATGAGGCGGGTGGTGATGCCGTAGGTCCGGGGGGCGGCGTCGAGGGCGCGGGTGAGGCCGCGGATGACGGTGCCGATGTCGACGCCGCGGGCGGTGTGCGCCTGCGGGTCGAAGAAGATCTCGGCGTGCCGGACGCCCTGCTCACGGGCGCGGGCGAGGTAGGCGTTGGTGAGGTCGGCGAAGTCGTCCTCGGTGCGCAGGACCGCCATCAGCGCGTAGTAGAGGTTGAGGAAGTCCTGGAGGTCGGTGAAGGAGTACGCGGCGCGCAGCTCTTCCTGGGTGGCGTAGGGCAGCTCGATGCCGTTGCGCTCGGCGAGCGCGAAGGCGAGGTCGGGCTCCAGGGTGCCCTCGATGTGGAGGTGGAGTTCGGCTTTGGGGAGCGGCGGCACGGCTGGGATCACCTGCTGGTTTCGCTGGTACGGGACGACACCTCAAGGCTATGGGGGATGGGGCACATCGCTCGTTCGGGGTAATGCGAACGGATAACGGATACGGGTCACGGACCGTCGCTACGGTGAGGCCGAGAGTACGCTCCGTAGCAGATGGAGGATGCAGTGACCGCGATATTGGAGCGGCCGATGACCACAGACACGCCGGAAGCCGAGGAGCCCCAAAAGGGGTTCGATGGCCTGCTCCGGGCCACGGAGGAACTGGATACACCGGACGGCTTCAAGGCCGAGCTCATCAGGGGGAAGATCGTCGTGTCGCCGTGGTCGAGGCCGTTCTACAAGCTGCACATGAGGTCGCTGCGCCTCCAGCTTGCGGCCCATGTCCCCGAGGGGCATGACGCGGACACTTCGCCGTTCCTCTTCAGCTTCGCCTCCTCCGAGCGCGCCTACGGGCCGGACCTGCACGTCGCCGACTTGGCGGCCTTCCGCGGCACCGCGCGCCACGTGGACGGCGACGCGCTGTCCCTCGTGGCCGAGTTGACCTCGGTGTCCACTCGCGACGTCGACTGGCAGGAGAAGCTCGAGGTCTACGGCCGCCATGTGCCGGTGTATCTCGTGCTCGACATGCAGGCCGAGGAGATCACCGCCTTCTGGGATCCGTCGGACCACGGCTACCGGGCCCGGATGACCGTTCCCTTCGGCAAGCCGCTGCCCATCCCCGCTCCGTTCGATTTCGATCTCGACACCAGCGAATTCGTTGTGCCCGAGGAGCCCGAAGAGGACGACTCCGCCGAATAGCCCGGCGCAACCGCCGCGCCCGTTGGCCGCGTCACACAGCGCGATGATGCTGACGGGGCCAAGGGGGAAGCGGACATGCTCGAACGGGTACGGCGGCGGTTGCCGCGGACGCGGCGTGGGTGGCGGCGGGTGTTTCAGGTGGCCGTGGTCGTCAGCGTGCTGGCGCTGCTGCCCGCGACCTGGCTGCGGCTGAGTACCGACGGGCGGGTGCGGACGGCGGTCAGGAGCGTGCCCTCGGCGCCGGTCGGGGTGGTGTTCGGGGCCGGGCTGTGGGGCGGGGAGCCGTCGCCGTATCTGGCGCACCGGCTGGACGCGGCGGTCGCGCTGTACCGGGACGGGACGGTACGGGCGCTGCTGGTCACCGGGGACAACAGCCGCGACGACTACGACGAGCCGAACGCGATGCGTGCCTATCTGGTGAAGCAGGGCGTGCCGGACCGGCGGATCGTCAGTGACTTCGCGGGCTTCGACACCTGGGACTCGTGCAGCCGGGCCCGGCGCGTGTTCGGGGTGCACCGGGCGGTGCTGGTGAGCCAGGGGTTCCATATCCGCCGGGCAGTGGCGCTGTGCGGGGCGGCGGGGATCGACGCGTACGGGGTCGCGGTGGACGAGCCACACGACGCGACGTGGGGCTTCGGCGGGCTGCGGGAGACCGTGGCGGCGAGCAAGGCGGTGCTCGACGCCACGTTCCGGCCCGACCCGCACTTCCTGGGGCCGCGGGAGCGGGGTATCAGCGATGCGTTGGCGGATAGCAGATGACAGATATCAGATAGTGGTTTCTGTCAGCCGATTGTTGTTTCCGCCACGACCCACGCCAGATAGTCCTCGCTGCCCTGCGTGATCGGCGTCGCGATCACTTCCGGCGTCTCGTAGTCGTGCGCCTCGCGGAGGTGCGCCTCCAGCTCCTCGTACCGCGCGGCGGTCGTCTTGAACAGCACCTGCCACTCGGCGGCGGTCTCGATGACGTCCTGCCACCGGTAGACGGAGGTCACCGGCTGGCTGATCTGCGCGCAGGCCGCCAGCCGGGCCTCCACGGCGCCGCGCGCCAGCGCCTCCGCCTTCTCGGGGGTGTCGGTGGTCGTCAGGACGGTCAGGTAGTCGGCCACGGTTGCCTCTCTCGATGTCGCGAGGGTGCGGACTGGCGCGCATCACGCTAGCCGGTGACGATTGAGGGAACCCGGCGACGATCAGATCAGGCCGATCGAGGGGCACTCATGGATGACCTCACCGCGCTCGCCCGCCACCATCTGGACCAGGCGAAGGCCGATCCGCACGGGCGCAGCGCACATCTGTTCCTGCACGACGGGCCGCTGCGGCAGAGCGTGATCGCGATGGTCTCCGGTTGTGAGCTGGACGAGCACAACGCTCCCCCGGCGGCGAGTCTGCACGTGCTGCACGGTCATGTGCGGCTGACCGGGAGCGGGGTGCGTACGGATCTCATCGCCGGGCAGGTGGAGCGCATTCCGCACGAGCGGCACGGAATGCTCGCGCTGGAGGACTCGGTGGTGCTGCTGACCGCCGTGACCGCCACCGTGGGCTGCCCCACTCCCACCCAGGACGCGGCGACCGGCTGAGGATCCCAGAGCGCGCCGTTCCGGCGTCCGACCGCGCTGGAGCCGGAGGGGTGCGAACGCCCCGGTGCGCTGCACGTCGCACCGGGGCGCATCACGCGAAAGGATCAGCCGATGACCGGGGCCAGGTCGATCCGGTCGAGGTTGGGGGCGTACGCGCCCGGGTTGGCGAAGGTGACCGTGTTGGCGCCCTTGGCGAGGTCGACGGGGAGGGCCAGGGTCCAGTAGTCGTCCCAGCCCCAGGTGTTCTTGAACATCACGCGCCGGGGCTTCCCCTGGCCGACCGTGATGTCCGCGCCGCGCGAGACGATGTCGGTGTTGTACGCGTGGCCGTTGTCGCGCCGCTCGTTGTTGGCGTAGCGGACCGCCATCAGATAGCGGCCGGCGGAAGGGGCCTTGACCGTGAGGGTGGCGGTGTTCGACGCGCCGTTGCCGAGCCGGCCGACGTAGGCGCCGCCCGAGGCGTGCGCGCCGGACTCGGGCTTCGCGGTGCCGGACAGGGCGGCGCTCTCCGCCTCGTACCCGCGCACGCCCGCCGTGTCGTCGCCCGCGCCCGTGACGTTCAGGGAACGCAGTCGGACGGGCGCCGCTCCGGCCGGGGCGGCGGTGATGCGGTTGTTTCCGGCGGTCAGGTAGAGCCGCCGGGAGGTGGCCGTGGTCGCGCCGTGCGCGGTGAGCTTCAGCGGGCCGCCGGTCGCGCTCGGGGCCACCGTGTAGTAGCCCTCGCGCGGGGCGTAGACGTCGAAGACGGCGGTGTCCCGGGAGCCGAGAACGAGGGTGCCGGTGCCGGTGCCGCTCGCCGAGCCGTAGTCGTAGGAGGGGCTGCCGGTGGTGTCCGCGAGCGTCGCCTCGTAGGCGGTGGAGGGCTTCGTGGCGGCCGTGAGGTCGATGCGGTCGAGGGTGACCTCGGCGGTGTCATGGGCCAGGGCGATCACATGGCGGCCCGCGGAGAGCCGGACGGTGGTGTTCTCGAGGCCGCGGTAGGTCCAGTTCTCGGTGGAGGGGTAGGTGACCGTGCGGGCCGCGCCGCCGTCGACGGTGAGCCGCTGGGTGGCCGGGCCGCCGCTCTGGTTGCCGTAGAGGACCGACAGGTCGTAGTCCCCGGTGCGGGGCACGTCCACGGTGAAGGCCACCTTGCTGGTGTCCTGGCTGAGGGAACCGACGTCCTTGGTGCCGGAGGCGGCGTAGCCGTTGGCGTCGGAAACGGTGCCCTGGGTGTAGACCTTGCCCGCCGTGATCGCCGCGTCCTCCGCCTCGTACGCCGCGTGCCAGGGCACCTGCGCGGCCTGCGGGGTGCCGCTGCCCGCCGGGGTGAGCACGATCCGGTACGCGGACATCCGGTCCATCCGCGTGAGCGGCACCGTCACCGAGCCGTCGGGCGCGACGGTCAGCTTCGTCCGGGCCAGGGTGCGGGGTGCGGCGTGCGCGCCCTCGTAGCCGGACCAGGCGGCCTCCGAGACGGTGGCGGTGACCTGGCGGCCGAAGACCTTCGGGTCGACATGGCCGATCGTCACGTGTCCGTCGCCCGCCGCCCCGCCGACCAGCACCTGCGCCTGACGCTTGGCGGTGTCGTAGGACGCGAGGCCCTGGAGGGTGTCGACGGCGTTGGGGGTGGGCGGGGTGACCTTGACGGTCCGGCCGGTCATCGTCGCGTACCAGCGGAAGAACCACCACGCGCCGTTCGGGACGGAGGACTGGGCGACGCTGCCGGAGAGGTTGCCCGCGGCGTCCCAGTACGCCTGGTCGGCGTAGACCTTGTTGCGCTCGAACATGGAGACCCACTGGACCAGCTGGCCGGGGACGGACAGGTCGCGGCGGTTGGCGTACTCGTCGATGTTGACCGGCCGCGGCGAGATTGCCGCACGCTTCTCCAGGGCGCGGTAGTCGTCGTAGTGGCCCTGGAAGTCGCGCAGGGAGTCCGGGCCCAGCTCATGCCAGGTGGTGACCTCGGGCAGCACGTTCTCCTTCTTCGCCCAGGTCAGGAAGTCGCCCATCAGGCGGGAGTGGTACGAGGACTCATTGGGGCCCGCGATGCGGGCGTCCGGGTCGATGGCGCGGATGCGGTCGTGGACGGTCTTCCAGTCGCGGAAGAAGCGGTCGCGGTTCTTCTCGTACGTGGCCTGGTCGGCGACGCCGAGCTTGTACCAGATCTGGTCGGGCTCGTTGAACGGGACGTAGACGAAGCGCTCGCTGTGGGGGGCGTCGGCGATGTCGCGCACGACCTTGTCGACCTTGGTGAGGTAGTCGTCGATGCCCAGGTCCTCGTACGGCCACTTCGCATAGATGTCCTGCATCATCACCAGGATGTCGCCGCCGCCGTTGCGGAGATACGACTTCGAGACGGTGACGGCGTCGCCGTTCGGGTGCTGGGCGCCGCCCTCCGGCTTCTGGCTGACGGTGGTGAGCTTGAGCGGGGCGAGGGCTGCGTCGGTCGGCACGCCGTCGTCGCTCAGGCCGTACAGCGAGCCGTTGGCGCCGTGCAGGACGGGGCCCTCGGGGGCGGCGAGGTCGACGGAGAGAGGCTGGGCGGCCTTCGGGGCAGCCTGCGGGGCCGCGGGAGAGTCGGCGTCGGCGGGAACGGCCGCCGTGAGGAGTGCGGCGGCGAGGGCGGTCGCGGCGGCTGTTCGTATCCGGTGTCTGCTGTATGTGGCGGACCTGCTCATGCGCGGGGGACCTCCGAGGGTGGGTTCGGCGGTAACGGGGCCGGCGGTGGGCCGGAGCTTTCGCGGACGATCAGCAGCGGTACGGAGACGGGGCGCGGCGCGACCGGTTCGGCGTCCTCCAGCAGGCCGTACAACCGGCCGAAGGCGGACCGGCCCAGGCCCGTGAAGTCGAGCCGTACGGTCGTCAGGGAGGGCGTGAGGTACGCGGAGTGCGGGGCGTCGTCGAAACCGGCCACGCTCACCTCGTCCGGGATCGCCCGGCCCGCCTCGTGCAGCGCCCGGATCACGCCGAGCGCGAGGTCGTCGTTGCCGCACAGGATCGCGGTGACGGACGGGTCACGGGCCAGCCGCCGCCCCGCCAGGTAGCCGCCGGCCGGATCCCAGCTCCCGGCCAGCGGCCGCGGCTCCGGCGCCCCGGCCGCGCGCAGCGCGTCCCGCCAGCCCGCGGTGCGCCGGCCGGTGCGGCGGGTGCTGGAGGGGATGGCGACGTAGTGCACCGTCTCGTGGCCGAGGTCCAGCAGATGCCGGGTGGCGGTGCGGGCCGCCTCGCGGTCGTCGGTCCACACCCAGGGGCGGTTCCCGGCGGGCGGCCGGGACGGGGTCTCGACGACGCCCACGACCGGGAGTTCATCGGGTACGGCGGCCAGGGCGCGGACCCCGGCGGTGTCGTACGCCATCACGATCAGCCCGCCGCCGGTGTCGGCGGCCCGCCGCACCTCGGCCCGTACGTCGGCCACGGTGTCGGACTCCAGGACGCCGATGGCGACGGTGTAACCGGCGGCGCGGGCGGCCTCCTCGATGCCCTGGAGGGTGGCGGCGTAGCCGTAGTGCGTGGTGTTGGCGGTCAGCACGGTGACCGACCGGGTCCGCCCGCTGGCCAGGGCGAGCGCGGTGGCGCTGCGGCGGAAGCCGAGGGTCTGGATCGCGGCGAGGACGCGTTCGCGGGTGTCCGGTCTGACGCTCGGGTGATTGTTGATCACCCGGGAGACGGTCTGGTACGAGACGCCCGCGGCGGTGGCGACGTCGCGGATGCCGGGCCGCTTGGCCCCTCTTGTGTGACCGGTCACATGCACGTCAGGATTGTGACCGGTCACACAGCGGGCGTCAAGGGACGCGTCGCGTTCGCGGATACGCGGTCACGTGGCCACAGGTGGAAGGGGCGTGGCGTGCGGGAGACGTTCACATGGGGCCATTCGGCGCTGGCGGCCGCGTTCGCGACCGGGCCGGACGGGGTGGTCCGGCTGGTGCGGCTGGGCTCCCCCGACGGCACCCCGCCGGGCATCCCGGCGCCGGACGACGCCGCCCCGCTCCCGGTGGTGGAGGTGCTGGCGCTCGGCCACGGCAGCGACTGGTCGGGGCAGCGGGGCATCGAGACGGTGCTCGGCGCGCGGCTGCGGTACCGCGGCCACCGGGCCGCGACGGACGGACGCGGCTGCGATGGCGGCGACAACGGCGACGGCGACGGCCACTGGCATCGGCTGACGCTCGACCTCCACGACCCCGGCTCCGGCCTCGCCGCCGAGGTCCGCTTCTCCTCCCCCGACGGCCTGCCGGTGCTGCGCTCCGAGGTGCGGCTGACGAACGAGGGCACGGGCCCGCTCGTCGTCCAGGCCGTCACCGGCCTCGTCCTCGGCGGCCTCCCCTCCCCCGACGCGCTCGACGCGCATTGGGCGCACAACGAGTGGCTGGCCGAGTGCCGTTGGGCCGCCGTACCGCTGCGCGACCGGATCGTGGACGTGTCACGCGACGCCCACGGCCACGACAGCCGCGCCGCCCTCGTCCTCAGCAGCGTCGGCAGCTGGCCCACGGACGGCCATCTGCCGATGGGCGCCCTCACCGAGCGCGCCACCGGCCGGGCCTGGCTCTGGCAGGTGGAGTCGCCGGTGGGGTGGCGCTGGGAGGCCGGGGAGCGGGCCCACGGGACGTACGTCGCGCTCGGCGGCCCGACCGACTCCGAGCACCAGTGGCGCGAACGGCTCGAACCCGGCGCGTCGTTCACCACCGTCCCGGCCGCCCTCGCCCTCGCCGAACGGGGCGGTTTCGACGCGGCGATGGCCCATCTCACCGCGTACCGCCGGGCCGTCCGGCGCCCGCATCCCGACCACACCGCCCTGCCCGTCGTGTTCAACGACTACATGAACACCCTGATGGGCGACCCCACCACCGAGCGGCTGCTGCCCCTGATCGACGCCGCCGCCCGGGCCGGGGCCGAATACTTCTGCATCGACGCCGGCTGGTACGACGACACCGGTGAGTGGTGGGAGAGCGTCGGCGCCTGGCAGCCCTCCACCCGCCGCTTCCCCGGCGGACTTCAGCTCGTCCTCGACCGCATCCGCTCCCTCGGCATGGTCCCCGGGCTGTGGCTGGAGCCCGAAGTCGTCGGCGTCCGCAGCCCGGTGGCCGCCGAGCTGCCGGACGACGCCTTCTTCCAGCGCGACGGCGTACGCCTCACCGAGAACGGCCGCCACCACCTCGATCTGCGCCACCCCGCCGCACGCCGCCACCTCGACACGACCATCGACCGCCTCGTCGGCGACTGGGGCGTCGGCTACCTCAAGCTCGACTACAACATCAGCATCGCCCCGGGCACGGACCGGGACCCGGAACACGGCCACGCCGCCCCCGGCGCGGGCCTGCTCGCCCACGCCCGCGCCCATCAGCGCTGGCTGGCCGCCGTGCTCGACCGCCATCCGGCCCTCGTCATCGAGAACTGCGCCTCGGGCGGCATGCGCATGGACGGCTCCTCACTCGCCCTCACCCAGCTCCAGTCCACCAGCGACCAGCAGGACCCGCTCCGCTACCCACCCATCGCCGCCGCCGCGCCGACCGCGGTGCCGCCGGAGCAGGGCGCGGTGTGGGCGTACCCGCAGCCCGGCTTCACCGACGACGAGATCCGCTTCGCGCTGACCGGTGCGCTGCTGGGCCGCGTCCACCTCTCGGGCCACCTCGACCGGATGACACCGGCCCAGCTGGACCTCGTACGCGATGCTCTCGCGGTGTACCGGCAGGTGCGCCCCGACCTGCCCTCGGCCGTCCCCTTCTGGCCGCTGGGGCTGCCGGGCTGGACGGACGCGTGGGTGGCGCTGGGGCTGCGTACCGGTGGCGGCCGGACGTACGTGGCGGTCTGGCGCCGGGGCGGCGAGGCGCCCGAACGGACCGTGCCGCTGCCCCACTTGGCGGGTCGCACGCTCCGCGTCGAACACCTCCACCCGTCCGCCGCCACGGGAGCGACGTGGGCGCCGGACCGCGCCGAACTCACCGTCGCGCTGCCCCACACCCCCGCGGCGTTCCTGCTCCGCCTGACCGCCGTCGAGGCGGAGGAAAGTTCCTGACGTAGCATCAATTAGTCGTCAATGGCAGGGCATTAGGATCGCGACATGTCTTCGGTACTCCTTCTGGGCCTCGATCCGCGGCTGGCACCCGGCATGGACGCGGACGCCGTTCTCTCCCTCATCGACACGGACATGGCCCGCCTCCGCGAGCGCGGCCACGACACCGCCACGGTGCTGGTCCCGCTCGACGAGTCGACCGAGTCCACGCTCGTCGGCGCGCTGACCGAACGACCCTGGGATGTCGTCGTCATCGGAGGCGGCATCCGCAAGCCGGAGCAGCTTCTGACGCTGTTCGAGAAGGTCGTGAACCTGGTCCGGCAGCACGCGCCCCGGGCGGCGATCGCGTTCAACACCAACCCCGGCGACAGCTCCGAGGCCGCACAGCGCTGGCTGTGAGGGCCGCCGGGTCAGGCGGCGGGGCGGCGTAGGGCGCGCAGGATCTCGGCGTCGCTCGCCGGGCGTGCGGTGTGCAGCATGCGCCGCAGCTCGTCCCGGTCCGCCGGGCCCCTCGTGCCCTGTGCGGTCACCGTGAGCCGCATCCCGTCGCGGTGCTCCGAGAGGACGATCTCGACGGCCCCGCCGCCGAGGTGCCGGGTCGCCTCGGTGATGTCGCCGCCGTCCCGCGCGGCGTCGTGGCCCAGGCGGGTCACCATGAACGCCACGTCCGCCGCGCTGGCCATGTACGGGAGGTAGTGGACCCGGAAGCCGTCGGCCGTCAGGTCGCCGCTGCCCTCGTCCACGCGGTATCCGGCGGGCGGGTCGGGCAGCAGCAGCTCCTGGCGGGCCAGCGAGGTACCGGACATCAGCCCCCGCATCTCCTTCTCCTGCTGGGACTTGTGCGTGACGGCCGTGCCGTACGCCACCACCCCGAGCACCGCCACGCCGGAGATCAGACGGACCGCGACGCCCGCGATGAACAGCGCCGCCACCAGCGCGTACGGCACCCCGCACAGCGCGGCGCGCTGCGCGGGCCCGCCCACGTGCAGCGCACCGGAGCGCCAGGCCCCGATCCCGGCCGCGAGGCCGACCGTGCCGCCGAGGAACACCGTCACGGCCCAGCCGAGCCGCCCGCCGGGCGTACGGCACGGCCGCACCACATGGCCCACCGGGGCCACGCCGACCGCGAGCACGCTGACCATGGCCGCCGCGCCGATCGCGACCGCCGGCAGCCGGTCGACGTCGAGTCCGAGCCCGTGGCCGAAGCCGATGCGGTAGGCGCGCGGCACCACCAGTGCCCCGGCCGCCCACACCAGCCCCAGATACAGGGCGAGATGCGTCCATCGTTTCCCCGTGGCCTTCACGCCTCGATCATGTCAGGACGCATGGGCCCAGCACCTGAGCACCCCTACCTAACTTCAGTCACCGCCACCGCCACCGCCACAGGAATGGCCGCCACCGCAGGAGTGGTGGCCGCCGCCGGAGTCGTGGCCGTGATCCAGCTGCCCATCCTCGATGGCCTCACCGAGGCGGATCAGGCGACGTCCGAGGCCGGACGGCGGCGGAATCACCTCGCTGAAGTTGCGCCGCAGCGGGCCGTCCGGCAGTGCGGCGGGGCCCTCGAAGACGTACGCGGGGTACGCCCCGCTCCGCTCGGCCGCCTCCAGGTGCTGCCTGCCCGCGCGGGTGAGGCGCAGGCGCCGGGCGGTGAGCAGGCCGGAGGAGACCATGCGGCGTTCGGCCTCCTCCACCTCGGGCCCGACCTCCATGGCACCGTGGAGGGAGAGCATGCTCAGGGAACGGCGTCGGCACAGCGCGACGACCGCGCGCTCGACGGGGTGGGTGGCGGGGTGGTCGATCGGCTCGGCGTCCGTTTCCTTGACGGTACGCACCCGGGAGAGGCGGACCCGCACCATGCCGCGCTCGTGCAGCGCGACGAGGGCGACTTCCATCATGCGTTGCGGCCCACCGGCCAGATAGGCGATGTCGTAGAGATCGAGAGCCCGCGGTGCGGGCTCGGTGGTGCGCCGGAAAATGGCCCTCATCGGAATGCCCCCTTCCACCCCAACTGACTCCTTGTCGTCAGTTTTGTCCGGCCGATGACGTGACGAACCGTGATCACGCCAGTTCAGAGGGAGATTTGAGGTTCATCACCTCATCTCGTTTGCCTAAAGCGATTAGGCGAACTCATAATCGCTTATGCCTGAACGACAGACCGATATGACCATCCCCATCACCCCGGAACTCCTGCGCGGCGCTCTCGATCTGGAGCGCACCGAGCACGGATTGCTGCCGCACCGGCTGCCCGCCCGGGCCCGCGCGCAGTGCGCCGACGGGCAGTTGGCCATGGCGGAGGCCCAGCCCTCCGGCGTGCGGCTGGTGTTCCGTACCCGGGCCACCGCCGTCGAACTGGACGCGCTCCGCACCAAGAACGCCTACCGGGGCGCACCGCCCCGTCCCGACGGCGTGTACGACCTGCTCGTCGACGGCCACTTGGCGGCCCGGGGCGGCGTGACCGGCGGCAACGTCCGGACGATGGACATGACCACCGGGTCGGTGGAAACCGTGTCGGGTCCTGTCGGCACCGTGCGGTTCTCCGGGCTGCCCGACCGCGTGAAGGACGTCGAGATCTGGCTGCCGTACAACGAGATCACCGAGCTGGTCGCCCTGCGCACGGACGCCGCCGTGGAGCCCGTACCGGAAGGGCGCCGCAGGGTGTGGCTCCACCACGGCAGTTCCCTCAGCCATGGCTCCGACGCCGAGAGCCCCAGCACGACCTGGCCCGCGCTGGCCGCCTCGCTCGGCGGCGTGGAGCTGATCAACCTCGGCCTGGGCGGCGGCGCGCTACTCGACCCGTTCACCGCCCGCGCGATGCGGGACACTCCGGCGGATCTGCTCAGCGTCAAGATCGGCATCAATCTGGTCAACGCCGACCTGATGCGGCTGCGCGCCTTCGCTCCGGCGGTGCACGGCTTCCTGGACACCCTGCGCGAGGGGCATCCCACCACGCCGCTGCTGGTCGTGTCCCCCCTCTACTGCCCCATCCACGAGGACACCCCTGGCCCCTGCGCCCCGGACTTCTCCCGCATCAGCGAGGAGAGGTTCCAGTTCCGGGCCACGGGCGACCCCGCGGAGCGCGCGGCGGGCAAGCTGACGCTCACCGTCGTACGGGACGAACTGGCCCGCATCGTGCGGCAGCGGGCGGCCGACGACCCCCATCTGCACTACCTCGACGGACGCGACCTCTACGGCGAGGCCGACTTCGCCGAGCTGCCGCTGCCCGACCAACTGCACCCGGACGCGGCCACCCACCGCCGCATCGGCGAACGCTTCGCCGATGCGGCCTTCGGCAGCGGAGGACCGTTTACCGCGGAGTCCGGTTGAGCACGGCGAACACGCCGCGGCTCTCGCCGCCGTCCGGCAACCGCCAGGTGGCGGTGACGTGTCCCTCGGCCTCGGGCGCCCGCCCGGCCGGTTCGAGGACGCGCGTCACGTCGAGGGTCAGCTGCCCCAGCGCCAGGCGGGTGCCGTCCGGCCCGTTGGTGACCGACACGGTGCCGACCGCGTCCGGAACGTCGGCCGCCTGGACGGTGACGGACGGGTCGGGGGTGTCGGACACGCTCTGCATCTGCGGCTCGGCGCGGCCTTGGAGGAGTGCGAGCAGCTGGGCGACGAGGACGGGGTCATGGGACCCGTCGTACACCCACCGCTGCCCCAGCACGCCGTGCTCCGACGTGCCGACGAGGGCCTGTTCCGCCCCGGCGAGCGGGTCGGCGCGGTAGGTGAGCGGCAGATGGTAGTGGACGGGACGCTCCCCGGAATCGTCCCTGACGACCATGAACTCGATCCCCACCTCGCCCCGCGGGTCATCGAGCCGGAAGCCCCCGACCCTGGACAGCTCCGGCGCGCCGCCCGCGCCGAGGTACCACGGCTGGAGGGGAAGCCAGGGTGTCAGGAGCTCCAGCTTGGTGGGGTTCATGGTGGTTTTGTGGATGACAGCCATGCCTCATGAACCGCTCCCGTCGGCGTGGTGTTCCCCTCAGCGGAAAGACCGGCCGTCAGCCGGGGTCCGGCATCGCGATGCCCCGGCGGCGGCGGACGTGACCACGGCGACCCGCGAGGGCCGCCATCAGGGTCCACATGACCGTTCCCACGATCAGACTGCCCAGGCGCCCCGTGGCGTCCACATCGTCCGCCTGCTCCATCGGCAGCTCGCCCTCCGGGTCCCGCATGACGTCCAGCCGGTCGCCCACCTTCGGAACCCAGGCGTCACCGTCGTACTCCAGCTTCTCCTTCAGCTCTTTCCCGTCCGCGCCACGGAGAGTGAAGCGATGGTTGTCCCGGGACGTACCGGCCGCGCTGTCCGCCACGATCACCACGCTCTCGCGCACGCCACGCCCCTCCAGGGCCGCTTCGGGCGCGTACTGGACCGCCCCGACGAGGACGAACAGCCCGGGCACCACGGACAGCACGGCCAGCCAGAAGGCGCGGTGGAGCAGGCACAGCAGCACGACGAAGGCGAGGCCGAGGAGCAGCCCGACCGCGATGGGCACCGCCTCCGTTCCCACGGCCAGATAGGCGGCGCAGGTGGTGGCCGCCGCGGCGGCCCACGCGAACACCACCAGCGCGACCGTGCGCCACACCGATGTCCACGGGTTGACGGCCTGCCCTACCAGCCCGTTCCCGGGTGGGATCCTGTTGCTCCGTATCCCCGTTGTCATCCCCGCTCCTTGGTTCCGCCGCCTGGCCGAGTGAACAGTACGAGACCGATGGCTGGAGTTGCCACATGACCTGGAGCGAGGAGGAGTACGTCGCGTATCTGCACGATGAGCGGCGTCGCTACGCGTGGGTCATGGAGCGGTACGGCGGCCTCGCAGCGGCCCGAGCCCGGGAGGCCGCCGTGGAGCATTACCCTTACGAGCCGCGTGATGCCCCCTTTCGCGGGCTCGTCTTTCACGACGAAGCCTGGCACTGGGCGATGCGGGCGCTCCACGGGGACCGCTACCCGACAGAGCGCCCCGACCTGATCGATCCCTCAGCCGAGTACTTGGCCCTCGACTGACCTCCCATCAGGTCAGAGACGCCGTGCGGGCGCGGCAACTTCCGTTCGCCCGTCGGCTCGGCTACGCCGAACGCGCCAGCTCCACACGGTCTGTCCCATGAGAGCCACGGCGACGAAGCATGCTGCGACGCGAGTTACGTTCCAGGTCATGGCGAAAACTGGACCCTGCGAGTCCGCCTCTGTACTCGATCGCTGAGTGGCCTCGAAGAAGGCGATCAGTGGAACAAGCAGGCGGAACAGAAGGCCACCGACTCCGGGCGTCCGCGCTACGTTCCCCACGACTCCCACAGGCGCACCAAACACGAGAGCCGCTATTCCCCACACGCGAATTTGCCCCTCACTGGAGGCGTCAGGTTGCAGTCCGGCAGGAATGGAGTCGGTAGGTTCCATTCCGACAGGAATGGTGGGGTTCATACCCTTAAAGAGGTAGTACGTGACTACGCCGATAGCCAACCCCAAAAAAGACAGCAACGCCGACTCGATTTTCGATCGACGGAAATATCCCGCCAGGAATGCGTAACAGGCCCAAGGCCAACCACTGGAAAAAACAATACTCAGGGCGACACAAACGGGATTATCCCATTTCCCGGCAACGGGCCCCACTAGCCCAAGCAGCAAACCCGCCCCGAGAGACACAGTGACCGGCACAGCGCGAGCACACGTAAAGCGCATGTTTTATCTTCCCGCTTCAGCGAGTAAGTCCGAATGGGAAGTGGCGCCACTCCGAGGCTGTGCGGGCGACCGCACAGCCCTTGGAGACGTCGCCAGCCGGGTGGACGCATGCCTCCGGCAACGGGCCAACAGAGCCGCCGAAGCATCCATCTTGAACGTCATCACACCGCATTGAGAGGGCCGCGCCAACCACCAACCCGGGCGAACCTTCGCGGTCACAGCACTAGATCAGGGGAAGGCGGGCGAGCATGACGGCGAACACCGGCGAGTCCGGGAAGGGCCGTTGCTCCCCCACCTTCCGGAAGCCCCAGGACTCGTACAGGGCCTGCACCCGGGGGTGTTCGACGTCCACGAGCAGGACCACAAGATCCTCGGCGCGCTTTTCCACCAGCGCACGGGTCAATCGCTCGGCCACGCCCTGCTTCCGCCACTTCGGGATCACGGCCAGCTCGGAGTACGAGAAGGTCAAGTCCTTCTCCGGCGCCGGCTCGACGTGCTCGCGCCACCATTCGCGACCAGGGGCGGCCGGGGCACCATAGGCGAAGCCCACTGCCTCGTCGCCGTCGAACGCGATCACGCAGGAGAACTCGGGGTGGCCGCCCCAGTGGTCCACGAACCAGGGGAAGCGCTGATTGAACTCGTCCTCCATCGCGTCCCCCTCAGCGATGGCGTGCACGTCGATCAAGGTCTGACGGATGTCCGGGAGATCAGCGTGCGTGCAGTGGCGGACGTCCAGATCGGCGGCGCTCAAGCTCGGCTCCATTCGGTTCGGTAGCGGTCGCCCCACTCCCGGGCGACGCTCGCGTCCGGGGCAATGGTGATCAAGTCCCGGTAGTAGTCGCCCAGAAGAGAGCGCATACGACCGGGGATCGGATGCCCGGCCATCAGTGTGAAGACGGTGGAGGCGGTGGCGCACGCCTGGTCGATGTCGCGCTGGTGAAGCTGGGTCAGGGCGAGCCGTGCGGTGGCCAGGGCACGGTTGCGGCGGAACTCCTTGGGGATGCTCGCCAGTGCCTGGTGGGAAGCGGCTTCGGCCTCCGCGGATTCGCCGATCTTGTCCCGCACGATGGCGGTGATGGCCATCAGCTCGGCAGGGCCGTAGAAGGCGGTCCAGCTCGGCCGGGGATCAGCCAAGGACGCCTTGCCCAAGGCTTCCTGGGCACACCCGAGGGAGCGTAAGGCAGCCTGTCGTTCGCCCAGGTTGGAGTGGGCGAGGGCCGTCCGGGCGTGAGCCAGAGACCCATAGAACGGGTCTCGCCGGGCGATGGCCGTCGCCTGGGCCGCATGGCCGGAGTCGACGGCCTCTGTGTACGCACCACGGTGGTGGGCGAGAATGGAGTACATGTTCCAGGCATCCAGCTCGGCGATGGAATCCTTGGCCATCCCCGCCAAATAGAGCGCCCGGTCCAGAAGACTCCGGGCCCGCTCGGTCCGCTTGTCGTCGATGGCGGACCAAGCAGCCATGGACGTGTAGTCGGCGGCCACGCCGAACAGCCTCTGACGGATGCGCTGGGAGGCGCCCAGCTCCTGCTTCCCCAACGCCTCGGCCGCCCCGGCGAGGGCCGTGCGCTCCAACTCCTCGTGACCTCCGCGTGTGGCATCCAGCTCCACCAGGGTGCCCAAGCCGGAACGGAGCCTGATCACGTCGGAGGTGCCTACGGAGTGCTGTGCGACGAGAGGTACGACGACCGCGGCCGTCGTACCAGTGGTTGCGGTCAGGAAGTGCCTGCGCCTCACGGGCTCCTCCGGTTCTATCGCGGAACGTTTTCGGGCTGGTCGGACGAATCCCAGTTCTTCGGTGCCACATCCGAATACTGCCTCTAACGCCGCCCTCTGCCGAGAGTGCGGCCAGCGGGTTTTTCCGGTCAGCCAATGACGGACCGTCCGGTCGCTCACCGTGCCCTCGTAGCCGTTGCGGATCAGGTGAGTGTTCACCGCTTCGGCCAACTCGTTCTGCGTGAGCCCGCTCTCGTGCATGGCACTGATGAGGCGCCCGTTCCCCTCCATGTACCCACCGTAGCCACTCAAGCCCTCTCAGTGAGGCGAGTCGACCGAAAATTTCCGCTTGGGCGGTTTGCGTATCCGGGTGGCATTTCCTCCTCCCGCCTGGCGGACCGTCGTTCACTCGGGCAAGGCCGTTCACTTCGCACTCACCGAGGTCCTGATGTCCGTGACCGCCACACCTCGCCCCAAGGGGCACCCCGGATATTCACAAACGATGCGACGCGTCCCCGAGAGCGCGGACGCCGCCCGCAGGCTCGTGCGTACCGCACTGGTCGCATGGGGTCAGGAGGACCTGATCGAGGACGCCGCACTGGTGATCACCGAGCTGGTCTCCAACTCCGTCCACCACGCCCGCCTGGAGTCGATCCGGGTCCTCATCACCCGCCCGTCCGAGGAGTGCATCCGCCTCGGCGTCGCGGACCGGACCCGCTCCGTCCCCCTCCTGCGGATGGACCCGGACGGCGACGACACCAGGGGGCGCGGCCTCCTGATCGTCAACGCCCTCACCGAGCGATGGGGGACGGAGCTGTACCGCTGGGGCAAGCAGGTCTGGGCCGAGATGAAGTGCGAGGCGGCTGGGTGAAGAACGGGAAGGTGTGGGTGGGCGACCGGGTCCGCGACGAGGACACCGGCCGGGATGCGATCGTCTCGGACGTAAGAGGGGGCCGGACCTACGTCCTGCGAGCACTTGGCGGAGGCAGAGAATGGACGTCCGAGAACCCCGAACGGCTGACGGTGACCGTACCGCTCAAGGTCGAACCCGACGACCACAAGGCGCGCGGCTCATGACGGCCGCCCGCCGAACTGCCAACGGTGGACTCGATGCCCGCGTACCGGCCCGCAGTCAGGACAGTGCGCGCCGCTTCCGGGTCCGGCGCGCGGACCAGCGCCGCTGTGCCCAGCCACGTGTTTCCGTCGTCGGACAGCAGCGGCCCGTAGGCGATCAGCTCGTCCCGGTCGGGCGGCACGGCGTCGTCGGCGGCCTCACTTGAGCCGAGGCCGAGCACCAGGAATCGGTTGCCTCCGGTCCGGCCCCCGGGGAAGTCCCACATCGTGAGGAAGCCCGCCCCCGCGTCCCCGGACCACGGACAAGATCCGTGCCGCCCGGCAGCGGAGCGAATGCGGGCGACCAGCGTGCCCAACACCGTCCGGGGCGCGCGACTGAGCAACAGTCCTGGACACAGGACTCACAGTGATGATTGCGGTGGCACCGCCTGGAGACCTGACTCGAGGACTCACTGGCGCTTCGGCTGTCTTTCGGGAGAACCGTCGGTC
>NZ_JBIRPZ010000029.1:0-59551 GCF_044332925.1 Streptomyces sp. NPDC021212 | reverse complement strand
GCATACTCGTCCAGCTCCGAGAGCAGGCCGTCCACATCGTCACGGTCGAGCGTCAGGTCCTCGGCGAAGTGCCGATCGCCGGTGGCGTCGGGCACATACTTCACACAGACAACGATCCTCAAGCTCACGCCGGCTCTCCTTGCGGTTTCTGGACGTCTGCGCTGCCGAACCGGAGCACCCGAGTAAGCGTATGGCACTCAGTACCCTCCGTAAAGACACTCAGTACCACTCTCGCTGGTTCTGGTGCTAGGTTGCCTCCATGACGGACGTACGCGACGAGGGCAGGGCAACCGCGGCGGCCAGCGGGCCTCTGTCGCCCGAACGAGCGCCCATGCGCGAAGCGCTCATCGATGCCGCGTTCCAGCTCTTCTTGGAGCATGGCTTCGAGCGGACCACCGTGGACGACATCGTGGCGCGGGCCGGAGTGGGGCGCCGATCGTTCTTCCGCTACTTCCCGTCCAAGGAAGACGTCGTCTTCCCCGAACATGAGCGCTGCCTGACCGAGATGAGCGCCTTCCTCGCGTCGAGCGGCGACGGCGAGCCGCTCGACGTGGTCTGTGACGCGGCCCGTCTCGTCATGCAAATGTACGCGGCGAGCCCCGAGTTCTCCGTGCAGCGCTATCGGCTCACACGCGAAGTACCCAGCCTGCGCGGCTATGAGTTGTCCGTGGTGCACCGCTACGAGCGGACCCTGGCCCACTACCTCCGGCAACGCTACGCGGGCGCCCCGGACGGAGCGCTTCGGGCGGAAGTACAGGCCGCAGCCGTCGTCGCCGCGCACAACAACGGACTGCGGACCTGGCTGCGAGACGGGGGCCAAGGCGACGCCGCGAAGGCAGTGGACCAGTCGCTGGCATTCGTCCGGCAGACGTGGGGCAGCGCCGACGAGTCCACCCAGGGCCACGCCGCGCCCACACCGGAGGACGACGTGATCGTCATGGTTGCGCCGCGGAACGCTCCCATCTGGCGCGTGGTACAGAAGATCGAAAAGACGCTGGGGGAGGACTAGCCGCCAGGCGTGGCACTCAGCACCTTGACCGAGGGTACTCAGTACCCTAACGTCACCACGGGTCGGGTGCGTGCCCCTCCCCTGTAAAGGACTCGCCTTGCAAACTGTCTCCCGTCTCGGTGTCGTCGGCTGCGGCCTGATGGATTCCGGCATCGCCGAGGTCGCCGCCCGCCAGGGCCTGGACGTACTGGTGGCCGAGGCCACCCCTGGCACCGTTGATGCCGGCCGCCGCCGCCTCACCGCCTCCTTGGACCGTGGGTTGCGACGCGGAAAGCTCACCGAGGAAGAACGCGACCGTGCCCTGGCCTGCCTGAAATTCACCTGCCACCTCGGCGATCTCGCCGACCGTCAGTTCGTCATAGAGGCCGTCGCCGAACAGCGGGATCTGAAGACCACCGTCATGGAGACCCTCGACAAGGAGGTCATCGACCCTCAGGCGATCCTCGCCACCAACACCTCCTCCTTCCCCATAGTCGACCTCGCAGCCGCCACCACCACTTTTTCAACCCGGTCCCGGTACAGCCGCTGGTGGAGCTGATCCCGGCCCTGACCACCGCCCCGGAAACACTGGAGCGCGCCAGGGACTTCGCCACCCAACGGCTGGGCAAACAGACGATCCAGGCCCCCGACCGCTCAGGCTTCGTGGTCAACGCGCTGCTGGTGCCCTATCTGCTGGCCGCCGTCCGCATGGTGGAGACCGGGGGCGCCCGCCCGGAGGACCTCAAGGAACCCCTGTACGCGCCGCCCGCCCTGCTGCGCCGCATGGTCGCCGCCGGACGCTTGGGCCGCAAGAGCGGCAGCGGCTTCTACACCTACTGAAGCACGGCCCACGGCCCAGGCCCCGCCCGTCGCATCGCCACCGCGACGACGACCACCAGCATCATGTCGATGAGATCGCTCTTGCTGTAACCAAGGTGCGCGGCGTCGGTCGCCAGATCACGGACGCGGTCCAGCAGTGCCCCGCCCTCGCCGGAAGTCCTCGCAGGACCGCGTTGGCGTTCGCCCCCAGTGTCCGGGAGAGATCCCGCGCAGGAGGCACCCGGCCGCCCGGCGGTTTGGGACCGGAACGGCGGGGCACCCCGCCCCTGGCCTCCAGAGGGCCGGACACCAGCGCTTACGCTGGCCGGGTCGCTCGTCGAGTCGACCCCGTATGTCCGTGATTGCGACAGGAGTGCACGATGGCCACCTCCACCGATGTGGAGACCCCTCCGGAGAACCATGCCGGTGGCCGCCTGCGGTCCTGGCTGCTCGAGGGCCTGACCGACATGGCCAAGCGCCAGCCGGGGCCGCACGCCCAGCCCTCCGAGGAGCACCGGGGGCAGCGCTGGTGGCGGGTGATGTGCCTGACCGGCGTGGACTACTTCTCCACCCTCGGCTACCAGCCCGGTATCGCCGCCCTGGCCGCCGGGCTGCTCTCCCCCGTGGCCACCCTCGTCCTGGTGGCCGTGACGCTGGCCGGGGCGCTGCCGGTGTACCGGCGGGTGGCGAAGGAGAGCCCGCACGGCGAGGGGTCGATCGCGATGCTGGAGCGGCTGCTGTCGTTCTGGCAGGGCAAGCTCTTCGTACTGACCCTGCTCGGCTTCGCCGCTACGGACTTCCTGATCACGATCACCCTCTCGGCGGCCGACGCCTCCACCCACCTGGTGGAGAATCCGCACTTCACCAGCGTCCTGCACGGCCATGAGGTCGCCATCACCATGGGCCTGGTCGCCCTGCTGGGAGCGGTCTTCCTCAAGGGCTTCATGGAGGCCATCGGGGTGGCCGTTGCTCTGGTGGGCGTCTATCTGGCGCTGAACGTGGTCGTGGTGGTCGTCGGGCTGTGGCATGTGGCCACCGCCTCCCACGTCGTCACCGACTGGTCGCAGGCGCTGACCGAACAGCACAGCAACCCGCTGGTCATGGTCGGTCTGGCACTGGTGGTGTTCCCCAAGCTCGCCCTCGGCCTGTCCGGGTTCGAGACCGGCGTGGCGGTCATGCCCCACGTCGAGGGTGACCCCGATGACACCGAGGAGCGGCCCACCGGGCGGATCCGGGACACCCGGAAGCTGCTGACCACCGCCGCGGTGATCATGAGTGGCTTCCTGATCTGCACGAGCTTCATCACCACCCTGCTGATCCCACAGGACGAGTTCAAGGTCGGCGGCGACGCCAACGGGCGTGCCCTGGCCTATCTCGCCCACCACTACCTGGGGTCGGTCTTCGGCACCGTCTACGATGCCGCGACCATCGGCATCCTGTGGTTCGCGGGCGCCTCGGCGATGGCCGGGCTGCTCAACCTGATGCCGCGCTATCTGCCCCGCTACGGCATGGCGCCGCACTGGGCCCGCGCGGTCCGTCCCATGGTGCTGGTCTTCACCCTGATCGCCTTCCTGGTCACCTGGATCTTCAACGCCGACGTGGACGCCCAGGGCGGCGCGTACGCCACCGGGGTGCTGGTCCTGATGACCTCCGCCGCCGTCGCCGTCACCATCGCCGCCCGCCGCGCCCGCCAGCGGGGCTGGACCATCGCGTTCGGCATCATCTCCGTGGTCTTCATCTACACGACCGCCGTCAACGTCGTCGAACGCCCCGACGGCGTGAAGATCGGTGCCTGCTTCATCGCGGGCATCATCCTGGTGTCCCTGCTGTCCCGGCTCGCCCGCGCCTTCGAGCTGCGGGTCACCGACATGGAGCTGGACGCCATGGCCGAGCGCTTCGTCCGGGACACCGCCACCCGCCGCATACGGTTCATCGCCAACGAGCCGGACAATCGGGACGCGGCCGAGTACCGCGACAAGATCCAGCAGATCCGCAGCGACAACGACGTCCCGGCGGAAGAGGACCTGATCTTCGTCGAGGTCACCGTCCGCGACCCGTCCGACTTCGAATCCGCGGTGCGGGTGCGGGGCGAGGTGCTGCACGGCCGCTACCGCGTCCTGACCCTCGACGGCTCCAGCATCCCCAACTCGCTGGCCGCCCTGCTGCTGCACGTACGGGACGAGACCGGGTGCAGGCCGCACATCTACTTCGAGTGGACCGAGGGCAGCCCCTTCGCCCAGTTCCTGCGGTTCTTCCTGTTCGGACAGGGCGAGGTCGCACCCGTCACCCGGGAAGTCCTCCGCGAGGCCGAACCCGACCGGGCCCGTCGGCCCCATGTCCACGTCGGTTGAGCGCCAAGGGGTCCGTCACGACCGGGCCTCCTGTCACAGGGAAGACTCCACGGACGGCATGGACAGGTCGTCGTCCTGGAACCCGCCCCCACTCCCCCGGCACACGGCCAGGCCCGGCACGCCGCCGCCAGGTGCCCCGGCACGGCCATCACGGTGCGTGACCGCGCTTGGAGCACGGGCCCGGCGGAGGTACGGGGCCTCCACCGGGCCCCGTTCAGCCCTCCCGGTGCCGGATCGCCGGGGCAGGATGAGACAGCGTGCTGGCGGCGGTCGGCGAGAGCCCGTCCAGCACCAGCGTCACATAGCGCCGCCACCCGCTCTCACCGGGCTCCATGGTCCACAACACGCTCATGAGCATGACCATGATCCGGCGCACATCCTCCGGCACGAGATCGTCGCGGATCACCCCCGCCCGCTGGCCGCGCCGGACAAGGGGGTCCAGAGCATCGAAGAACCGGTCGCCGACCTCGGCCGCCAGCACGCCCGCGTTCCGGGCAGCGGTCAGCACGTTGTAGTCACTCACCGCGGAGGACAGGGCGGCCTCCATCACCACGGCCAGACCGTGACGCGGATCCTCGTCCTCCAGGGCCCGCCCGACCGCGGGCACCACCCGCTCCGCGAACTGCTGGTCCAGCACCGCACGCAGCAGGACCCCCTTGTCGGGGAACCGGCGAAAGAGTGTCGCGATCCCTACGCCGGCCCGCCGCGCGACCTCCTCCAGATGAGCGTCCGGCCCCCGCTCCGCGTAGACCTCACGGGCGGCCCGGACGATCTTCTCGAAGTTGCGCGCGGCATCGGCACGCAACGGTCTGGAGGCTTCTGTAGGCACGCCCTCACCCTAACAATTGATAGTCGACTCCCGGTTCGAGTTGACACCCCTCCCGCCACGAACCGATAGTTGACTACCGATTACCTATCGGTGTGCCACGCCGTCCGGTGCCGAAGCAGGCCCGGCCCCCCGCGCGGGCACTCCGTCCGCGAACCGCGCCCCTTCTCCGAACCCGAGGAACCCCGTGATGTCTCATTTACCCACGACCCATCGGCCTGGTGGAGTGGTCGCGACTCTCGCGATCGCCGGCGTCACCGCGGCGGTGATGCAGACCCTCGTCACGCCGCTGCTCGCCGACCTGCCCAAGATCCTTCACACCTCCGCCTCGAACGCGACCTGGGTCGTCACCGCCACCCTCCTCGTCGCCGGGGTCTGCGTCCCGATCAGCGGACGTCTCGGGGACATGATCGGCAAGCGGCGCATGCTGCTGGCCTGTTCCGTACCCCTCATCGTCGGATCGATCGTCTGCGCGCTCTCGGACGGCGTCACCCCGATGATCATCGGCCGCGGCCTTCAGGGCATCGGCATGGGCATGATCCCCCTCGGGATCGCGCTGCTGCGCGATGTCGTCCCGGCCGACAGGCTCAGCTCCTCCATCGCCCTCGTCAGCGCCTCGATGGGAATCGGCGGCGGCATCGGCCTGCCACTGGCCGCGGCCGTCGCACAGTACGCCGACTGGCGCCTGCTGTTCTGGGGCGCCGCCGCCCTGGCCGCCGTCGTCGGCGTCATGATCCTCACCCTCGTCCCCGACACCCCCGCCGCCACCAAGGGACAACGCTTCGACATCGTCGGAGCCCTGGGCCTGGCCGTCGGCCTCGTGTCGCTGCTGCTCGCCGTATCCAAGGGCGCCGACTGGGGCTGGAGTTCGGTCACCACCCTCGCGCTCTTCGCCACCGCTGCCGTGACGCTGACCGCCTGGGGCCTGTTCGAGTGGCGCACCCGCGAGCCCCTGGTCGACCTGCGCACCACGGCACGCCCCCGGGTCCTGCTCACCAACGTCGCATCGCTCTTCGTCGGCTTCGGCATGTACGCGAGCATGCTGGTCATTCCGCAGCTCCTTCAGTTCCCCGAAGCCACCGGCTACGGCCTGGGCCAGTCCATGCTCGCCGCCGGACTGTGGATGCTGCCCGGCGGCCTGATGATGATGGCCGTCTCGCCCCTCGGCGCGAAGCTCACCACCGCCCGCAGCCCCAAGGTCACCCTCATCAGCGGCGCCCTCGTCCTGGCCGCCGGTTACCTCGCGTCCCTCCTCCTGGCCGGGACCACGTGGGGCCTCATGATCGCCATGATGGTCATGAACAGCGGTGTCGCCCTCGCCTACGGAGCCATGCCCGCCCTCATCATGAGCGCCGTTCCCCTCAGCGAAACGGGCGCGGCCAACGGCTTCAACGCCCTCATGCGCTCTCTCGGCACGTCCGTCGGCGCCGCCGTCGTCGGCGCCGTGCTCGCCCAGATGACGACCACCGTCGGCGGGTACACCTTCACCTCCGAGAACGGCTTCCGCACCGCCCTCATCATCGGCTGCGTACTCGCCCTCACGGCCGCCGCCATAGCCGCCCTGATCCCCAACTCCCCCACAGCGCACACCCCGCAGGCGACGGATGCCGAACCGGCGTCGGTCACCCTTCGTCCCTAGGCAGTGGTGCCGGGTCTACTCGCCGTTGAACGCGACCTCCGCCCTCGGCGACGAGGACGCCCGGCGGGCCGCCGCACGTCCCGACGTCCTGCTCTCCCACCTGCGGCAGTTCCTCGGCTGATCGGAACCGTGTCGGCCCGCCGGTGGTCAGGTGCCCTTTGCTGCCGCGGACCAGTTCGGCGCGGGTGTGCCGGAGGCCGGCGCGGTGCCGTCCGGATCGTCGGCGACGGTCCGGACGGCACCTGCCGCGCTGTCCGAAGCTCGCGCAGCCGCTGCCCGGACCCCAGCTCCCCGGCCAGGATGGCCCGCCACAGCCCGCCGACGAGGGCGACCGCCGGATGGCCACGCGGAACGGCGAACCCGGGTGAGCAGGTGGTGCCCGGCGTCGGAATCTTTCGAATGTGGCTGTGCCGGTCGACAACGGACACCTGGCGAACCGACGCTAAGGGGCATGGATCACGCACACTTCCCCGCCCCGTCCACCACAGGAGCGGGCATGGCGGGCGCGAGACCCGGCGAGCTCGCGCTCTGGTACCCCCGGCCGGCCTCCGCGTGGCTGGAGGCGCTGCCCATCGGCAACGGGCGGCTCGGCGCCATGGTCTTCGGCGGCGCCGACAGCGAGCTGCTCCAGCTCAACGAGGACACGGTGTGGGCGGGCGGCCCCTACGAACCCGCCGACCCCAAGGCCCTGGCCAGTCTCCCCGAGATCCGCAGGCGGGTCTTCGCCGGGGAGTGGGACGCCGCCCAGTCCCTGATCGACTCGGACTTCCTCGGCGTCCCCAAGGGGGAGCTGATGTATCAGACGGTCGGCAATCTGCGCCTGGCCTTCCCCGCCGGGGGAGAAATCGGCGACTACCGGCGCTCGCTCGATCTCGACTCGGCCGTCGCCTCCGTCCGCTACACCCAGGGCGGGGTGACGTATCACCGTGAGGTCTTCGCCAGCCATCCCGACCAGGTGATCGTCGTGCGCCTGACCGGAAATACCGAGGGGGCGATCTCCTTCACGGCGGCCTTCGACAGCCCGCAGACCGTGGCCGCGTCGTCGCCCGACCGGAACACCGTCGCGATCGACGGAACGTCGCAGAGCCGTGAGGGCATCGCCGGGCAGGTGCGGTTCCGGGCCCTGGCCCGTGCCCGGGCCGACGGAGGGACGGTCAGCAGCGAGAACGGGACCCTCACGGTCACCGGAGCCGACTCCGTCACGTTGCTGGTCTCGATCGGCACGAGCTACACCGACTACCGGAGCGCGACCGGCGACCACGTCGCCCGCGCCGCCGCCGCGCTCGATGCCGCGTCGGCCGTGCCGTACCTCCGGCTGCGCGAACGCCATAGCGCCGACTACCGGAGCCTGTTCCGGCGGGTGGAACTCGACCTCGGTACGACGGACGCGGCTGCGCTGCCCACCGACGAACGGGTCGCGAACTTCGCCACCGCCACCGACCCGCACCTGGTCGCCCTGTACTTCCAGTACGGGCGCTACCTGCTCATCTCCTCCTCGCGGCCCGGGACCCAGCCCGCCAATCTCCAGGGCATCTGGAACGAATCGCTCAGCCCGCCCTGGGGCTCGAAGTTCACGATCAACATCAACACGCAGATGAACTACTGGCCGGCGCCCGTCACGAACCTCCTGGAATGCTGGGAACCGGTCTTCGCCATGCTCGCGGAACTGTCGGTCGCCGGGGCGAGAACCGCCGAGGCGCAGTACGGAGCCGGAGGCTGGGTCGCCCACCACAACACCGACGCGTGGCGTGGCACGGCACCGGTGGACGGCGCGTTCTGGGGCATGTGGCAGACCGGCGGAGCCTGGCTGGCGACGGCCGTCTGGGAGCGCTATCTCTTCACCGGGGACGCGGAGGCGCTGCGTCGGCACTATCCGGTGCTGCGGGGCGCGGTGCGGTTCTTCCTCGACACCCTGGTCACCGATCCGGCCAGTGGCCACCTGGTCACCTGCCCCGCGATCTCGCCGGAGAACGCCCATCACCCGGAGGTGTCCGTCTGCGCCGGGCCGACCATGGACAGCCAGATCCTGCGCGACCTCTTCGACGGCTTCCTCAAGGCCTCGGAGCTTCTCGGCGAGGACGGCGAGGACGGCGGCGACGAGGGCGACGGTGGCATGCGGGCCCGGGCGCGAGCCGTACGCGAGAAGCTGCCGCCCATGAAGATCGGGGCCCGGGGCCAGTTGCAGGAGTGGCAGGAGGACTGGGACGCGATCGCTCCCGAGCAGCACCATCGGCATGTCTCCCACCTGTACGGTCTGCACCCGGGCAACCAGATCACCGCGCGGGCCACCCCCGATCTGTTCGCGGCCGCGCGCACGACCCTGGAGCAGCGCGGCGACGCGGGCACGGGCTGGTCCCTCGCCTGGAAGATCAATTTCTGGGCGCGGCTGGAGGAGGGCGCACGCTCCCACAAACTGCTGACCGACCTGCTCACCCCCGAGCGCACCGCGCCGAACCTCTTCGATCTGCATCCGCCCTTCCAGATCGACGGCAACTTCGGTGCGACGGCAGGCATTTCGGAGTGGCTGCTGCAATCCCACGCCGGTGAGCTGTGGCTGCTTCCCGCGCTGCCTCCGTCGCTTGCGGCGGGACGGGTGCGCGGTCTGCGGGCCCGTGGTGGCTTCGAAGTCGACCTCGCCTGGGAAGGGGGCACCCTGCGATACGGCGAGCTGCGCTCCCGACGCGGCAGCCCGGCGGCCGTGCGGTCCGGGACGGACCTGAAGGTGACCGCCGAGGGCCGCCCGGTCCGGCTGCGGCGCCCGGAGCCGGACCTGATCGTGTTCGCTACGGAGGCGGGCGCGACGTATCGCCTCAGCGCGGTCGGCGAGGGGCCGTGAGGTCCGTCGGCTGGACCGGGCGTACCCATCTCCGCCCCGACCGGGAATGATGTGCGGCGTGCCTCCCGACAACACACCGACGCCCGAGCCCACGACCGACGCCACCTCCGCTCCCGAGCCCGGCGCTGCCCCCGACCCGGGGTTCCGCGTCCGGCTGGCGGTCCGCCAAAGCGACCTGGACACCAACGGCCATGTACGAGGCTCCGCCTACGTGGACTTCGCCGACCACGCCCGTTGGACCTGCGTACGGGAAGCCGGCGTCGACCTGGGGGAGATGTCACGGGCCGGGCTGGGGCCCGTGAACCTGGAGACCACCATTCGCTACCACCGTGAGCTGCGCGCCGGTGACGAGTTCGACATCACGTGCGTGTTCACGTACGGCGGAGCCGGCAAGAAGACCGGCCGCGTCACCCAGGAACTCCTGTGCACCGACGGCACGTTGGCCGCCACGGTGGAAAGTGTCATCGGCCTGCTCGATCTCAGGACACGGCGCCTCGTACCCGACCCGGCCTCTCACTGGCGCCGGCTGGCCACCGAGCCCGCCTTGCTCGGCGCCGACTAGGCTGCTCGGTGCGGGCGAGTTCGCCGACATGTTCAGCTGTACGGCGACCCCGCGGGGCCGTTCTGGCCGCGCACCCCCGAACTCGGCACCTATCTCGGCGTCGGCGACAACGGCACGTTGGTGGCGATGGCGGGCGAACGGCTCCGGCCTCCGGGATGGACCCGAGATCAGCGCCGTCTCCCTTCCTGCATGTGGCCGAGGCGAACACCGGCGCGATCGCCCTCTACGAACGGCTCGGCTTCGAGACCCGGAAGCACGTGACCTTTCGGGGGTTCCGCACTCCGTGACGCAGGCAGACCGCCGAGGTGTCGGAGCGGCCGGATAGCGTTCGTGCATGGCGATGCAACTGCTGCCCTTCGACGACTCCCTTGTCGACCGCATGATCGGGCTCGCGGACCTGCCCTGGAGCCGGCAGGCGTTCGAGGACGCCTTCGCGCGCAACGGCTGGTGTGCGGGCGAGGCCCCCGACGCGCCGGGCGTGGGTTGGGAAGAGCCCTGGTGGATCAGTGGCGAGGAGTTGGTGGACGACTGGTGGCTGTTGCTCGGGGAGGCTCCCGGATGCCGCCGGCAGCCGGAACCCACCGTGGTCTGCGACCACCCCGCCTGCCGGGCGGGCTGCTTCGTGGAGCACCCCTTCGCGTATTTCACCGATCCGAGCGACCCGGAGGAGTGGGACAACGAGTTCGGCCCCTTCCACAGCCGACGGGACGTGGCCCCCGAGGCCACGGCCGAGGACTTCGCGGCCCAATACCGACGGGTGTCCGGGATGCTCCGCGACCGGCTGGGCGACCCGCTGTCGGAAGGCGCCTGCCGGGCTCTCGGGGCCGAGGAGGAATGGGACAGGTGGCTGGTGTGGGAGCGGGGCGGCTCCTGGGTGGTGCTGCTCGTCGCCGAGGACGAGATGACCTACGGCGCGTACGACCGGGCAGGCATCCAGGTGCGCCCCCGGGCCTGACCCCGCGGGGCGAGCCGGGGCCGCTGGCTACCATGGACCCCGATCGGGACAGGTGGGTAGGCGATGGGAGGGTGGCGGGGTGAGAGACCAGGAGCGCGGCCGCCGGCGCGGTCAGGGTGAGCTGGAGGCGCAGGTGCTGGTGGCGCTGCGCGAGGCACCCGGGCCGGTGAGTACGGCGTGGGTCCAGGAGCGGCTCGGCGGGACGCTCGCCTACACCACCGTGATCACCATTCTCACCCGGTTGCTGGCCAAGGGCGCGGTGTCCCGGGAGAAGGCGGGCCGGTCGTTCGTGTGGACGCCGACGGCCGACGAGGCGGGCCTGGCGGCGTTGCGGATGCGGCGGGTGCTGGACGGGGAGAGCGACCGCGAGGCGGTGCTGGCCAGCTTCCTGACCGGCCTGCTGCCGCAGGACGAGCAGGTGTTGCGGGATCTGTTGGCGCGGGCCAGGGAAGCGGAGGAGTAGAGGATTTCATGGGAGTCTTCGTCTTCCTGCCGCTGGTGCTGCCCCTCACCGCGTGGCCGATCGCCCGCCTGGCCGAGCAGCATCTGCACCCGCGGGCGGCGACGTGGCTGCTGTCGGCGGTCGCCGGGGTGCTCGCGGTGTGCAGCACGCTGTGCCTGGGGCTGTTGATGGTGGTCGGCACCGCGCAGTTGCCCGGCAACCCGCTGCCCGACGGCTGGTCGGACCCCGAGGTGCGCGAGGCCGTCCCGTACGACGAGGTGGCGGGCAAGGTCGCCATCCCCGCCTTGTTCGCCGTGCTCGCCGCGTGCACCCGGACGGTGTGGCGCCACCAGCGCGTGCGACGCCGGGCCGAGCACGCTCTCGCGGACCTGCCCGACACGCCGGTGGCGGTGCTGCGCGACGAACTGCCGTACGCCTATGCGCTTCCGGGCAGGCGTGATCGGGTCGTGGTGACGACCGGGATGCTCGCCGGGCTCGACTCGGCCGAGCGCCGGGCGCTCTTCGCCCACGAGCGCGCGCATCTGGCCCGCCGCCACCACCGGTTCCTGCTCACCGTCCAACTCGCCGCGCGCGCGAACCCGTTCCTGCGCCCGCTGCGGACGGCGGTCACCTACACGACTGAGCGGTGGGCGGACGAGGAGGCGGCACAGGCGGTCGGCAGCCGGCGCACCGTGGCACGGGCGGTCGGCAGGTCCGCGCTGATCACCCGCGGGACGCCGGCCGCCACGCTGGCGGGTTTCGCGGCCATGGGACCGGTGCCGCGCCGGGTGGCCGCCCTGCTGGGCCCGGCCCCTGCCGGGCGCGGCTGGCCGCCCGTGTTCACGACGGTGGGCCTGGCCACGTGGGCGGCCGCTGTGGGTACCACGGCGTCGGCGCTGTCCTCGGCGAACTCGGCGGTCACGCTGTTCCTGATCCTCCAGGCGGCCACCCCGGTGTAGCCGGGTTGCTCCGTGCCACCTGGGGATGGTGCCGGACGTCAGCCACGGGACGGCGGAGTGTCCTGCGCTTCGGATGGGGCGAGGAGGTAGGACTGGAGCTGCCCGAGCAGTTCGGCGATGCCTTCCCTGTCGGCGCGGTAGCGGACCAGCTTGCCGCTGCGCGTCGACTGGAGCAGTCCGCCGCGTCGGAGGACCGCGAGGTGCTCGGAGGTGGTCGACGGGCCGAGTCCGGCACGTTCGGCGATTTCGCCGACGGTCAGTTCCTCCCCGTCGGCGAAGTGCGCGTAGAGCCGCTGACGGGTCCCGCTGGCCAGCGCCTTGAGGAAGACCTGGAGGTCGTCGCCGGGCAGGGCGATCTCGGGGCGTGTCTCCTGTTCCGCGCGGTGCTGGCGGGGCACGCGGAGCGCCCGGTGCAGGTCGAACTCGGCCGGCGGGATGTCCAGCACCGAGCAGACGTCGCGGACGACGGCCCTCTCGCTTTGGTCGAAGTAGCCGTCGGCGCAGCCGATGACGATGCCGATCTGGAGGACGGCCCGTGCCTCGGCGGGCTTCTTCTTCGCCTTGCCGATCTCCCGCATGGCGCTCGCCTTACCCAGGGCGAAATCCGCGGTCAGCTCGTCGAGGTGCTCCTCGAAGCGGTGGTGCAGGCCGTCCGAGGGGAAGTTCTGGAGCACGTCGTTGGTGGCGATGAGCTGGGCGACGCGTTGCCGCTCGGACGGGTCGATCGTGCCGTCCGCCGCCGCCACCAGGGCGCACATCGCCATGCTCGCGTCCCGGAACGCGCCGCTCCGCAACTCGTTCTTTCTCGCCGTGAGCTGGGCCTGCATTGCCTGGACCGAGTCCTTGAGGCGGTCCCACAGCGCCATCCACATCTCCTTGTCCGTGCTCCCCCCTCGCGTGAGGAGGAGACCGAATCTACAGGTTTGTAGAGGGCTGTCGCGAAACGAAGCCGCCACCCACTTGTTCTACAGTTCTGTAGATTCACGTCCGGATCCCGCAGGTGTCATCACCGGCCGGTCCACCGGGGGAGGCGTTTTTCGGCGAAGGCGCGTGGGCCCTCCTCCGCATCGTCGGATGTCAGCATGGCCCGGTATGCGGGCAGGTCGCCGTGGCGCAGTCGCTCGTAGCCCTCCTCGACCGTGGAACCGGCCGTGGTCCGCAGGATTTCCTTGATGGCCGCCACGGCCAGCGGTGCCCCGGCGCAGATGTCGCGTGCCAGTTGCACGGCCGCCGCCAGGAGATCGGGACCGTCGACGACGCGGTTGACCAGACCCCACCGTTCCGCCTCCTGTGCGGGCATCCGCCGCCCGGTCAGCAGCAGGTCCCTGGCCACCGCCTGCGGGAGGCGCCGGGGAAGCCGCAGCACCCCGCCGGAATCGGGGATCATGCCGAGCGTCACCTCCGGCAGGGCGAACTCGGCGTGGTCGGCGGCGACGATCAGGTCGGCGGCCAGGGCGAGTTCGAAGCCACCGCCCAGGGCGAGGCCGCCCACCGCCGCGATGACGGGCTTGTCGAGGTCGAAGAGTTCGGTGAGGCCGGCGAAGCCGCCGGGGCCGTGATCGGCATCGATCGCCTCGCCCGACGCCGCGGCCTTGAGGTCCCATCCCGCCGAGAAGAACCGCTGTCCGGCGCCGGTGAGCACCGCCACGCGCAGCGTCTCGTCCCGGGCCAGTCTGTCGAAGGCCGCGTGGAGCGCGCGGCTCGTGGCCACGTCGATCGCGTTCGCCCTGGGGCGGTCCAGGGTCACCAGCAGGATGCCGCCGTCGGCCTCCGTGCGTACCGGGTCAGCCATCCGGTCCTCCTCGTTCGTCGGTCCCCAGCCTGATCAGCGCATCGGCGGCCACCACGCCGCCGTGGCCGGGAAGGACCAGCAGGGGGTTGATGTCCAGTTCCACGAGTGTGCTCGCGTGGCCGCGCGCGGAGGCGGCCACGGCCGCCACCGCGTCGATGACCGCTTCGACGTCGCCCGGCGGCTGTCCGCGGTAGCCGGTCAGCAGGGGCCAGATCCGCAGGCGCCGCAGCGCCGTGTGGATCTCGTCCCGTCGTACGGGCAGCAGCAGGGTCACCGCGTCGTCGAGGAGCTCGACCATGGTGCCGCCCGCGCCGACGGTGAGTGCCGGGCCGAACTGCGGGTCCCGGTGGACCCCGACGATCAGCTCCGCCACCGCGCCCCGGACCATCCGCTCCACGAGGAAACGGTCCGAGAGCGCGGCCATGCCGGCCACCGCGTCGCGCACGTGCTGTTCCCCGGTCAGATCGAGGCGCACCCCGCCGATGTCGCTCTTGTGCGCGATCGCCTCCGACACCGCCTTCACCACCACCGGGAATCCGATGCCCCGGGCCGCTTCGGCCGCGGTCCCGGCGGTGGCCACCGCGCCCGCCGGTACGGGCACACCCCACTCGGCGAGCATCCGCTTCCCGTGCCACTCGTCCAGTGGACGCGTCCCGGCCGGGGGCGCGGTCGCCGGGTCGAGCGGCCGGACCGTATCGGCCGACTCCTGGGCCAGACCGATGTGGCGCGCTGCCGCGATCGCCGTCAGGCATTCGGTGATGCCCTGCATGGGGGCGACACCTGCCTCCAGCAGCCGGGTCCGCGCCGGTTCCGGCAGCCCTTCCGGCAGTGAACTCACCACACACGCGGGCGCGTTGGTGTGCTGGTACGCGGCCAGGTAGGCGTCCAGGGTGGTCTGCCACGCCTCCGGGTGGCAGCGGTCCGCCCGCGGGAAGTCGAGCACCAGGATGTGCATGTCGAAACCGGTGGTGAGGAACGCGTGGAAGCAGTTCCGCTGGGCGTCGATGTCGCCCCAGATGTAGGTGTGGTAGTCCAAGGGGTTGGCGACCGCGACGCGTTCGCCGAGCACCTCCCCCAGCCGCCGGGCGGTGTCGTCCGGAAAGGGCGGCAGCGCGACCCCCTGGTCGTGGGCGAGGTCGGCCAGCAGCGCCGCCTCGCCACCCGAACAGCTCGCGGAGGCGATCCGCGCGCCGGGCCGCGCCCCATGGACGTGCAGGTATTTCAACGTCTCCAGGAAGGTGCCGACCTGGTGCACCCGGGCCATTCCCAGGCGCCGGAAGAAGGCGTCGCAGAGCACATCGGAGCCCGCCAGTGAACTCGTATGGCTCAGATTGGCCCGGCCGCCCAGTTCCGACCGACCCGTTTTCAGCACGACGATCGGGACACGCAGGTGCAGCGCGCGCACGGCGGCCCGGGACAGGGCGACGGGATCGTCGATGCCCTCCAGATGCAGGCCGATCGCGGTGATCCGGGGATCCTCCAGCAGGGCTTCCACCAGTGCGGCCACCCCGGTCACGGCGGCGTTGCCGACCGTCACCAGCCGGGCCAGGGGCATCGACCGGCGCTGCATGGTCAGGTTCTGGCCGATGTTGCCGCTCTGCGTGATGATGGCGACGCCGCGGTCCACCCGCCGCCCGCCGTGCTGGTCGGCCCACAGGGCGGCGCCGTCGAGGTAGTCGAGCATCCCGATGCAGTTGGGCCCGATCACCGCCATCCGACCCGCGGCACGGACGAACTCGCGCTGCCACCGCGCACCGGTCGGCCCGTCCTCGGCGAAGCCCGACGCATGGCAGACGGCCCCGCCCGCGTCGCGTGCGGCGAGTTCCGCCAGCACCTCCACGGTGGCGTCCCTCGGCACGGCGAGGAACGAGGCGTCCGGTGGATCGGGCAGCGCGGTGGCGTTCGGGTAGCAGCGCAGGCCCTCGATGCTCATACGCCTGGGGTGGACGGGCCAGATCGTCCCGGCGAAGCCCGCGCGGCGGCACTGCCGGATCGCCTCGGCGGCGGTGTCGCCACCGAACACCGCGATGTGGCGAGGGCTCAGCAGGCGCCGGAGATTGTCCCTGGTCTCCTTCCCCGCCATCACGAACCGAGGGGACGCAGCAGGGACCGGGAGATGATGTGGCGCTGGATTTCGCTGGTGCCGTCCCAGATGCGCTCCACACGGGCGTCCCGCCAGAAGCGTTCGATCGGCAGTTCCGCCATCAGCCCCATACCGCCGAAGATCTGCACCGCCCGGTCGGTGATCCGGGCCAGCGCCTCGGAGGCGTACAGCTTCGCCATCGCCGCGTCCCGGTCGGTCATGGTGCCCTGGTCGAGCTTCCACGCGGCCCGCATGGTCAGCAGTTCCGCGGCTTCCAGTTCGGTGGCCATGTCCGCCAGGGGGAAGCCGACGCCCTGGAACCGGCCGATCGTCTGCCCGAACTGGCTGCGTTCGGCGGCCCACCCCGTGGCGAGGTCCAGGACGCGCCGGGCGCGGCCGACACTGGTGGCGGCGACGCTGAGCCGGCTGGCGCCCAGCCACTCCCCCATCAGGTCGAAGCCGCGCCCCTCCTCACCGAGGCGCCGGCCAGCGGGGATCCGGCAGTCCGTGAACGACAGCTCGCACTGGTGGTAGCCGCGGTGCGATACGCAGGCGGAGCCGCGGGTGACGGTGAGGCCCGGGGTGTCCAGGTCCACCAGGAACGCCGTGATGGGGTTCCTGCCCGTGGTGGCGCCCGTCGTGGCGTCTGTGGTGGCGAACAGGATCACGAAGTCCGCCACGTCGGCGTGGCTGATGAAGTGCTTGGTGCCGTTGATGACGTAGTCGCCGCCGTCCGGCACCGCGCGCGTGGTCATCGAGCGTACGTCGGATCCGGCGCCGGGTTCGGTCATGGCCAGGCAGTCATGGCGTTCTCCGCGGATGGTCGGGAGCAGGTAGCGCTCGCGTTGCTCGCCTTCGCATGCCCGGAGGATGTTGCTCGGCCGTGCGACGAGCATCTGGAGGGCGTAGCCGGCGCGGCCCAGCTCGCGCTCGACCAGTGTCATGCTGGTGGCGTCCAGGCCGCCGCCACCCAGTTCTGCCGGCATGTTGGCGGCGTAGAGCCCGGCGTCGAGGGCTTTGCGGCGGATCCGTTCGGCCAGTGCGGGCGGAACTTCGTCCAGCCGCTCGACCTCATCCTCGTGCGGCTCCAGCTCGGTCGTGACGAACTTGCGCACCGTCTCCACGATCATGCGCTGCTCGTCGGTGAGTGCGAAATCCATGGCGGCTCCTCGGGACGGCGGGAGGGGAGCGAAGGGGCTTCAGCGGCGGGAGATCCCCATCGGGCGGCCCACGACCTCGGGGCGGGGAAGGGCCGTGTGCGCCTGCTGGATCGCGGCCAGCCGATCGAGCAGGGCCGCGGGCAGGGGGCACGACTTCCCCTGCTCCATGTCGACGTGCACCAGCATCTGTTCGGCCGTGGCCAGCAGCGTGCCGGTGGTGCCGTGGTGCATTTCGTGGAAGAGGTGAACCCGCTTGGTGTCGTGGTCCAGTACGCGGAGGGTCAGCCGGAGCGGCTCGCCCTCGGCCACCTCGCGGCGGTTGTGCAGATGGGTTTCCACCGTGTAGAGCGAGTGGCCTTCGGCCCGGTACCGCTCGTCGATGCCGATGTAGCGGAAGAAGGCGTCCGCGTTGTCCCCGAAAACCAGCAGGTAACACGACTCGCTCATGTGGCCGTTGTAGTCCACCCAGGCCGGGCTGACCGTGGTGTCGTGCAAGGACAGCGGTGCGGGGATGCCGGCGGTGTCGTCCCGGACGCGGTGGCCGGTGCCCTCGTAGGGCGTGACCACCCGCCCCCGGTTTTTCTCGGCCCTGTCGTCGTCATCAGCCATACCCGGCTCCTGTCCCGACGGTGCTCGTTTCAGCTTCGGACGATCTCGCGTTGCACGAAGTCGTAGAGAATCCGCCGCATCCGCTCGGCGGTCCGTCCCGGACGGCCGGTGAGCACCTGGATGCCCAGACCGTCGATCAGGGCCGTCAGGGACACCGCCAGCTCCTCGGGGTCGGCGTCGGTGAAAACGCCCTGGGCCTGCCCTTCGGCGATCGTGCGTGCGACCGTCTCGTGGTAGCGGGCGTACGAATCGGTGTGCAGCGCCCGCAGTTCCGGGCGCAGGGCGGTCTCGTTCCACACCTGCAACCAGATCGACCATTCCCTCTGCAACGCGCCCGGTGTGGGAAGTTGCAACTCGACCAGGCGCAGCAGCCGTTGATGCGCGTCCTTGATGCCGTGCAGTTCCGCGACCTGGCGGTCGAATGCCTGCTGCACGGAATGGCGCAGCGCCTCGGTGAGCAGTCCGTCGCGGCCCGGGAAGTGGTAGTGGATGGTGGCGGCACTCGTACCGCAGGCCGCCGCCACGTCCGACACCCGCACCGCGTGGTAGCCGCGCTCGGCGATGAGGCGCCAGGCCGCGTCGAGGATCTGCCGGTACCGGCTGGTGTCGCCGTCGCGTATGGGTCGCCGCGCGCTGCGTCGCGGGACGGCGGACACCGTGTCCGCGTCGTCGCTGCCGTTGATCAGCCAGTTCACCGTGACGTTGCCGATCTCGGCGATCCGGGTCAGCTCGGCGGGGGTGAACCGCCGGGCCCCGGTCAGCGACTTGGACAGCTTGGTGGGGTCCAGCCCCATGGCGTCGGCGAAGGCGCGCTGGCTGCCCGGGTATCCGCGCAGCACTTCGCGCACCCGCTGACGCGTCGCGTCCGCGGTGTGCAGCATGCCGCCGACCCTAGGGAGGCGTTGCGAATCCCGCAATAGTCTGACGCGTCAATCGCATCGCAACGCGGCGCGCCGTCCCGTCATGCCGGGGAGGTGTCCCCGTCCATGGAAACCTCGTCCACCGGAGCCTCCACCGCCGAAGTGCTGGTGGCCCTGTACCGGGCCATCGCCGAGGCGGCCGGTGACGCCCTGGTGCTCGGCTGCAACACCGTCGGACATCTGGCCGCGGGTCTGGTGCACGTGCAGCGCACCGGCGACGACACCTCGGGCCCGGCACTGGGAGCGCCCCCAGCACAGCCGCTTCTACGCCGTGGACGCCGACTGCGTGCCGTGCACGCCGGCGACCGAGTGGCGGCTCAACCGTCAGTTCCTGGACCTGGTGGCCCGTTCCGGCACCGCGCTGTTCGTCTCGGTCGACCCGGCCGCCCGCACCCCGCAGACCGACGCCGACCTCGGCTCGGCCGTCCGGCTCGCGCTGGACGGCGGGTCGCCCGGCGGCGTCGAACCGCTGGACTGACTCGCGACCACGGCCCCGCGCCGCTGGCGGACGGGCGACGCGGAACGCGCGTACGCGTGGTCCCAGCCCTGGGGCGCGTGGCCGCCGCTTCCGCTCCAGCCGGTCCTGATCATTGGTCACTTTGGTCAGTCGAGGGCTCTTTCACCCCGCCACAGTGAGCAGATTGCTCAACCGGAAGGCGACATGTTGCGCAGAGGGTGGGGTCTCTGTCTACTTCTCGCATCACGCAGCATTCCTGGACGCCAGGTCCAGGCTATGGAGGTGGTCAATGTGGTCATGGACGCGACCTTCTCGGGTGCCCCGGGCAAGGACCCGGCCGGGAGGGAACACCCCGGGACGCTCGGCACGCTGGAAGCGGTCGAGCGCCGGGTGCTGTGGCTGTCCACGGCCATGATCGACCACGCCAACCGGGTACGGCCCAACACCACGGGGCTCAAGGTCGGCGGACACCAGGCGTCCAGCGCGTCGATGACCTCGATCATGACGGCGCTGTGGTTCCACACGCTGACCGCCGAGGACCGGGTGTCGGTCAAGCCCCATGCCTCGCCGGTGCTGCACGCCATCAACTATCTGCTCGGCGAACTGGAGGAGTCCTATCTGACGACCCTTCGCGCGTTCGGCGGACTGCAGAGCTACCCCAGCCGGTCCAAGGACCCCGACCGGGTCGACTACTCCACCGGTTCGGTCGGGATCGGGGCCACCGCTCCCCTGTGGGGCGCGCTCGCCCGGCGCTATGTGGAGGGCCGCTTCGGCGGTGCCGGGACCGGACGGCAGTACTCCCTGCTGGGTGACGCGGAGCTGGACGAGGGCGCGATCTGGGAGGCGATCCAGGACCCGGTGGTGTCCTCCCTGGGCGAGGTGACGTGGATCGTCGACCTGAACCGGCAGTCCCTGGACCGCGTGGTGCCCGGCATCGCCGCCGGCCGGCTCCAGGGCATGTTCACGGCCGCCGGCTGGCAGGTGCTCACGCTCAAGTACGGGCATCTGCTGGACGAGCTCTTCGCCCGGCCCGGCGGGGAAGCCCTGCGCACCCGTATCGACGCCATGGGCAACCCGGAATACCAGCGGCTGTTGCGCTGCACCGCCGGCCAGCTGCGCGAGCGGCTGCCCGGCACCGGCTCCACCGCCGGTCCCATCGCCGGGCTCGTCGCGCAACTGGACGACGCCACGCTGCTCGCCGCGCTGCGCAACCTGGGCGGCCATGATCTCGGCACGCTCCTGGAGGCGTACGACGCCATCGACGACACCCGGCCGACCGTGATCTTCGCGTACACGGTCAAGGGTCACGGGCTGCCCACCGAGGGCCATCCGCAGAACCACTCCTCGCTGCTGACCGCCGACCAGATGCGCCCGCTGGCCGCGCGGCTGGGGGCGGACCTGGACCGCCCGTGGGCCCTCTTCCCCGACGGCTCGGCGGAGGCGTCCCTGTGCGCGGCCGCCGCACACCGGCTGCGCCGGCCCGGGCGCGAGCCGCAGCAGCCGCCCGCCCTTCCGGCCGACCTCGGGCGCCCGGCGCCCACCGGGACCGGCCACACCCAGCAAGCGCTCGGGAGGGCCCTGCTGGACCTCACCCGCCGGGCACCGGAGGCGGCGGGCCGGATCGTCACCGTCAGCCCGGACGTCAGCTCGACCACCAACCTTGGCGGCTGGCTCAACAAGGTCGGCGTGTGGTCGGCCACGGAAGGCACCGACTGGTTCGCCGACGACGCCGAGACCATCCTGCACTGGCGGGAGAAGCCGACCGGACAGCACGTGGAACTGGGCATCGCCGAGACCAACCTCGTTGGACTGCTGGGCGAGTTGGGCGCCACCTGGAGCCGCTGGGGGCAGCCGCTGCTGCCCATCGGTGTGGTGTACGACCCCTTCGTCAACCGGGCGCTGGAGCCGTGGTCCTTCGGCATGTACGCGGGCGGGCAATCCATCCTGGTGGGCACCCCGTCCGGGGTCACGCTCGCCCCGGAGGGCGGCGCACACCAGTCCATCACAACCCCTTCGCTCGGCATCGAGCAGCCGGGGTGTGTGTCGTACGAGCCCGCCTTCGCCATCGACACCGAGTGGTGTCTGCTCGCCGCCCTGGGCAACCTCGGTCATCCGCAAGGGAGTTCGGCGTATCTGCGGCTGTCCACCCGGCCGGTGGACCAGTCCCTGGCCGCCGTGCCCACCGACCCCGCCGCCCGCGAGCGACGGCGGCGGCAGGTGGTCGCGGGCGCGTACCGGTTGCGGCGCCACGACAAGCCGGCGGTGACCATCGCGGCGATGGGCGCCCTGGTTCCGGAGGCCCTGGCCGCCGCCGAACGGCTCGACGCCCTCGGCCACGGCGCCGATGTGGTGTGCGTGACCAGTCCGGACCTGCTGTTCCGCGCCCTCCAGGCCCGGCGTGGCCTCGCGGAGGACCCGGACTGGATCCTCGACCGGGTCTTCCCCGCCGACCGGGCGACCCCGCTGGTCACCGTCCTCGACGGCCACCCGCACACGTTGACCTTCCTCGCCACCGTGCATCAGGTGCCCGTCACGCCCCTCGGTGTGACCCGGTTCGGCCAGTGCGGCGCCCTCGACGAGGTCTACCGCTACCACGGCATCGACAGCGACAGCGTTCTGACCGCCGCCCTCGACCTCATCGACTGACTCCCGCGGCTCCGCCCGTCGTCACAGCTCCACGACGACGGGCCGGAGCGTGCCGGTGGCGGCCAGTTCCCCGATGCCGCGCAGGGCGTGCCGTGACGGCGCAGGACGTGCAGCAGCTCGCTCAGGCGGGATCCGCCCACGGGGTCGAGCGCCACGTCGGCCCCCTCGCCGTCGGTCAGTTCGGCGACCGCCGCGCCGAGGCCGTCTACGGCGGCGGGGTGCTGGGCACCACCACCTTCGCCCGGTTCGTCCTCCTCGATCGGGCCGCCCGCGAGCCCGCCCCGGCCCGTACGGACCGGTAGGAGCGGGCCGGGCCGGTTCAGAGGTGCCGCAGCTTGTCCGGGTTGCGGATGATACGGATCTCCGTGATCCGGCCGTCGGCGACCTCCAGGCAGGCGACGGTGTCCGGGCGGCCCGCGACGGTGAGCAGCAGTCCCGGCCGTCCGTTGACGTCGACCGCGTGGACGCGGGGGTCGTCCATCGGCTGGGTGAGGACGGCGGCGAGGAATCGGGCGACCTTGTCCGCCCCGCGCTGCGGGCGAACGGCGGCCTTCACCTTGCCGCCGCCGTCGCTCCACGCCGTCACATCGGGGGCGAGCAGCTCCATCATCCGGTTCAAGTCGCCGCCGAGACAGGCGGCCAGGAACTCGTCGGTGACCTGGCGCTGCACCTCGGCCGGTGTGTCGTAGCGCGGCCGCCGGGCCTGGACGTGTGACCTGGCCCGGTGGCCGACCTGCCGTACGGACGCCTCGCTGCGCTCCAGCATTCCGGCGATCTCCTTGAACGAGAAGCCGAACACCTCCTTGAGCACGAAGACCGCTCGCTCCAGCGGAGAGAGGTTGTCGAGGACGACGAGCATGGCGAGCGAGACCGACTCGGCCAGTTCCACCTCCTCGGCCGCGTCGGGCTGGGTGACCAGCGGCTCGGGCAGCCAGGGCCCGACGTACCGCTCGCGGGTGGCGGCGGCCGAGGTGAGCCGGTTGAGCGCGAGGTTGGTGACCGTACGGGTCAGATAGCCGGCCGGGTTGTCCACGGGGGTGGACACCTGACTGCAGCGCAGCCAGGTGTCCTGCACCAGGTCCTCGGCGTCGGCGACGCTGCCGAGCATGCGGTAGGCGATCCCGAACAGCATGCGTCGGTGTTGTTCAAAGGTGGTTGCGTCGATCACATCCGCGACCGTACCGCGCACGCCTCCGAGAAACCCTGGCTGGTCAGGCCGAAGGCGCTGTTGATGCGCGAGCGGTAGTTTTCCAGGGCGACCATGGCGGTGAGTTCCACGAAGGCCGCCTCACCGAGCCGTTCCACCAGGGCGGCGGCCAGCTCGTCGGTGACACGGGGCTCGGTCTCGGTCATGGCCTCGGCGTAGTCCAGGACGAGCAGCTCCAGCTCGGTGAAGTCCTCCTGGTGGTCACGCCACCGCGGGACCTTGGCCGCCTTGCCCCTGGGCAGTCCGAGGGCGTCGGCCTCCCAGTGCCCGAAGTCCATGCACCACGAGCAGTTGATCCTGGCCGCCGCGGCCATGACGGCGAGGTGCTTGAGGCCCTGGTCGAGGCGGTTCCACTTGGCGGCGCCGCGCTCCTGCCGTACGTACGTGAGCAGCACCCGCGCGTGGTGGCCGACGGCCAGGCCGGGGTCGAGCACCTTGCCGTAGGTGCGCCGCGAGTACCAGGCGGCGAGGCGGTTGAGCAGGGTGTGGGGCGGGGTGAGCGAGATCCGGGCCATGGCAGATCCTCCACTTGTCTTACTCCGTGCGTGAGTGTCTTCGGGAGGTGTGACAAGGGAGACCGCCGGAGTGTGGCACCCGGCGGACCACGCATCCGGCACGGCAGCTCGGCGGGTTTCCGCGGACGTGCGGGTAAGATCATCCGTGCCGTGCTCGACTTTTCCGTCACACCACGGCCCAGTTGGCCGAATAGTGCCGTCGGAGAGGCATTGAATCTCGCCATTTGGGATATTTTACAGAAAACTCTTGTTTGTTGCCGTTTACTCCTGTTTTCATCCTCTCAGCTTCCGGCGAACACCTGCCCGAAGCGATCGAGAACACAAAACATGGGGGGATCATGCGGCATACCCATGCCGGGCCGGACCGTGTCCGTAACCTGCACACACTCGGTCCGCACGGGACCAACTTGGAAGCCGCGTCGCACGAATGGCTGCGCAGACGCGGCGTCGAGGGGACAGTCCATCTGCATTCCTCCATCGAATCGGCGCTCGAGGCCGTCCCGGCCGACGGGGAGCACGCCTTGACCGCCTGCGCGGTCTATCCGGCCCTGCACACCCTGGTTTTCGGCAACCTGCACCGGTTACGGATGGTCGACAGCTTCATCATGCCGACGCACAACATGGTGCTCGCCTCCGCGGGAACGCCGAAGCCCGCCACCGTCGCCTCGCATCCGGCACCCAGGGGACTCGTCCCCGCATCGGCCGAGGTCCACGAGGTGCTCAGCAACTCGCAAGCCGCCATCGACTGCGCCGCCGGGGAGGTCGAGGGCTGCATCACCACGGTCGTGGCCGCCGAGCGGCACGGGCTGCGTGTCCTGCGCGACTTCGGCCCGGTTCCCATGGTCTTCACCGTCCACCAGGTCCTGAGCATGGACGCCGGGGCCGAGGAGCCGCTGGCGGCTGGGGCGGTGGCGCTGTGACCTCCCGGGCACCCATGAACCCCGCGTACCTCACCGAGGCGCGGACACTCACCGAATCGCTCATCCCGCGGGTCAACCGCTTCCGGGCGCGCCAGGCCGACAACGGCACCATCACCGCCCCCACGGCGGACGACCGCGCGCTGCTCACCCAGATCTCGGACGAGGCATGCGCCTGGTACCGGCGCAACGGGCTCGGGCACCAGGCCGACGCCCTGGAGGCCGATGTCGCCGGGTGGCTGGAGGCCGGGCTGGACACCCCGCCGCACTTCGCCCGCTCCCGGGACGCGCTGCGCCCGCCCGAGGACGGCAGCGCGGTCTTCTTCCTCGCGCCGCTCCAGAGCACCAACAGCGCACCGCCCGTCGGCAAGCGGCTGGACTGCTTCTACGCGCTGCGCAAGGAGCCCGACGCACTGGCGGAGCTGGCCGTCACCCACCCGCACCCCAAGAACAACTGCCAGTCCCTGATCCTCATCGCCGGCAGCGATGGCTTCGCGCAGGGCAACTGCCTGGTCTTCTTCCCGGAGAACGTGGCCGCGCACGACAAGATCACCGATCAGCCGTACGCCATGTTCTTCTACAACAAGATGCGCGGCATCCACGAGACCTACGCCCTCCCGGGGGCGGCGGCCGTCCTGACCCCGGACTCGGTGCCCCGCGCCTCCACCGGCCTGGACCCCGAGGTGTGCTTCGAGGCCCGCGCCATCTGGGGCTATCTGCACGACCGCATGCACTACCAGGGGCTGTGGCCGTTCGACGAGCACATATCGCTCAAGATGAACTGGTTCGTCGGCCTGCTCGAAGAGATCAAGGTGGACGCGAAGACCGCGGTGGCCTGCGCCGACGGCGGCATTCCGTACGCCGAGGAGCAGATCGCCATGATCCTGCTGGAACGAATCTTCCGCTACCCGCAGGCCGACGACGCGACCCGCAACTTCGACTCCGGCACCGGTGTCTTCCTGTACTCGTGGCTGCGCGAGCACGGCGCCCTGACCGGTTCCGTACACGACGGCGGGCTGCTGCGCCTGGACCGGGACGCCACCGTGGCCGCGCTGCGGGACTACGTCACCACGGTCGAGAAGCTGGAGGCCGAGGTCACCACCGACGACGAGTACCGGGCGGCCGCCAAGGCCCTGGTGCGCGACTACCTGCCCGCCGGAGAGGCCAAGCAGCGCTACCGGTTCACCGAGGACCAGCGGGTACTGCTGCGGGCCAAGGAGCGCCTGGACGGGCTGCCTCCGCTCACGTTCGCGCTCGCGCAGTGGTGACGGACGCCCCGGAGCCGCGTCGGCGGGGCGGGCCGCTGCTGGTGCCCGCTCTGTCGGCGCTCATGGTGCTGCTGCTCGCCGCGGGCTGGCTGATGTCCGCCCGTCTGGTCGACGGTGTGCCCGCGCTCGCCGTGGCGAGCGGCCGTACGGCGGCCAGCTTTCTGGCCATTTCCGTGATCGCCGCGCTCCGCACGCGCAGCTGGCCGGACGTCCGGAAGGGATTCGGCCGCCCGGGCGGGTTCCTGCTGCTGGCGTTCCTGGGGTTCTTCGCGTACTACTCCGGTACGTTGCTCGGCATCGGCCGGATCGGCGCCTCCCGGGTGGGCCTGATCGTCTCGCTGCTGCCGTGCGTGACGTTCGTCATCGGCATCGTCGCCTTCGGCGAGCGCGGGACGGTCCGCAAGGTGTGCGGCACCCTTCTCGCGGTGGCCGCGGCGTGCGGTTACGCGGTGGCGGACGGGTCGGGCGGCGAAGAGGCGGCCGGGGGCACCCTGCTGGCCGGTGTCCTGCTGGCGCTGGGCGGCACGTTCACGTACGCCCTCTACGGCTACGTCTACCGGCAGCGGATGGCCGACATCTCACCGCTGGCGGCGCTGCCCGCCATCACGGGGGCGGGCGCGGTCATGCTGGGGCTGACGACCGCCGTCCTCGTTCCGATGGGCGGCGTCACGGCGGCCGACTGGGGCGGGGTGGCACTGCTCGGCGCGGGGCTCACCGCGCCGGTCTTCCTCATCTCGCACGAACTCATCCTGCGCAAGGGCCCGCTCTACACCTCCGCCGTGGCTCTGGTGGTGCCGTTCCTGATCCGGCTCGGTGAATGGGCGCTGGGGTGGGCGGGCCCGCCCGGTCCCGTCGTGCTCGTCCTGATCGTCGCCTGCTCCGCCGGGGTGTGGCTGACGGTGGGCGGCTCCCGCCGGGCGCGGCCCCCGGCCACCGGATCCGGCACGACCGACGACACCGGCCGGCCGGCCGGAATGCCACGGATGAGAGGAACATCGTGAGCACACAAGCGCCCTGCGTCGTCCTGGTGTACCAGCGGACGACGCTGCCCTGGGTCTTCGACAGCGCCGAGCGCGCCGGCATCCGCATCATCCTGGTCCCCCGCCCCGACGAGGCCGTGTCCCCGGACCGGCTGCCCCCGGCCGTGGCCGATGTGCTGCGCCTGGACATCGACGGGGACCGCGCGGGAGCCCTGGCCACGCTGCGGCGGTTGCACGAGACCACCCCGTTCCAGGGCATCTGCACCCTGTACGACCCGGCCGTGCCGTTCGTCGCGGAGGCCGCCGAACTCCTCGGGCTGCCCGGCATCGGGCGGGACGCGGCGCTCGGTGCGCAGGACAAGCGGGTGATGCGGGAACGGCTGGCGGCGGCGGGGCTCAACGTGCCCCGCTTCGTCGGCCTGAAAGCCCCCTCCACCTGGGAGGAGGCCGCGCACCTGGACTTTCCGGTCGTGGTGAAGCCCGCGCACGGCTTCTCCAGCCTCGGCGTCACCAAGGCGGAACGCCCCGAGGAGCTGAAGGCCGTGGTGGAGGAGGTGTGGCAGGTCTGCCGGGACAAGCTGGGCCGGTCCCAGGGCCTGATCGTGGAGGAGTATCTCGACGGGCCCGAGTTCGCCGTGGAATCCCTTGCCCACCGTGGGGAGGTGACAGTGTGCAGCATCGGCTACAAGGGCGAACCCGAGGGCCCCTACTTCGAGGAGAGCGTCTACCGCGCCCCGGCCGTCCTGCCCGAGGCGGTGCGGGACGCCATCCGGCACGAGGTCACCGCCGCGCACACCGCCCTCGGCATCGCCGACGGCCCCACCCACACCGAACTGCGGCTGCGCGGCGACCGGCCGTACCTGCTGGAGCTGGGGGCCCGCATCGGCGGTTCGGGGGTCTCGGGGTACATCGTCCGCAACGTCACCGGGCTGGACTTCGCCGCGGACGCGCTGCGGATCGCCACGGGGCTGCCGCCACGCGCCTTCGGCGCCGATCGCACGCCCTCCGCCACGGGCGCGGCGGCCAACTACATCGTCCCGTGCGGCGGTTCGGGACGGATCACCGCGATCCACGGCCTGGAGGAGCTGCGCGCCGACCCCCGGGTGGACCACATCGTGCAGATGCTCTTCCCCGGCGACGTGGTGCGGCCCTACCCGGACTTCACCGGCTACCCGGCGTTCGTCCTGTCCCGGCACGACACCACCGCCGAGGCCGAGGAGTTCCACCGCACGCTGGAGACCGCCATCCGCATCGAGTACGCCCCGGAAAGCAGTGAACGATGACCTCCCTCCCCTTCGACGACCGTGACGGCGTCATCTGGTACGACGGCGCCTTCGTACCCTGGCGCGACGCGAGGCTGCACGTCCTCTCCCACGGACTGCACTACGGGGGTGGTGTCTTCGAGGGGATGCGCGTCTACGACGGCGCCATCTTCAAACTCACCGAGCACACCGAACGCCTGCACACCTCCGCCCGCGCCCTGGGCTTCAGCATCCCCTACGGCGTGCCCGAACTCGACGAAGCCGGCAGGGAACTGGTCCGCCGGCAGGGCATCACGGACGGATACGTCAGGCCCGTGGCGTGGCGGGGCGGCGAGCAGCTCAGCGTCTCCAGTGCGGGCAACCGCGTCCATGTCGCCATCGCCACCTGGGAGTGGCCGCGCCTCTTCGGGGACACGACCCAGGAGGAGGGCATCCGCCTCGGCACCTCCCGCTGGCGCCGCCCGGCGCCCGACACCGCACCGGTGCACGCCAAGGCGGCATCGCTCTACAACATCTGTACGCTCGCCCGCGACGAGGCCGAAGCCGCCGGTTACGACGACGCCCTGCTGCTCGACCACCGGGGGCTGCTGGCCGAGGCCACCGGTGCCAACCTCTTCCTCGTCATCGGCGGCGCCCTGCACACCCCCGTCCCCGACACCTTCCTGAACGGCATCACCCGCCAGACCGTCATCGGTCTCGCCCATGACCTCGGCATCCCCGTCCATGAACGGCCTCTGGAGCCGGACGCCCTCGCCGACGCCGACGAGGTGTTCCTGACCGGCACCGCCTACGAGGTGCAGCCGGTCGGGGCGGTGGACGGCCACCGGTACGGCGTCGGCAAGGTGACGTCGGCGCTGTCCGAGGCGTACGCCCGGCTGGTGCGCAGCGCCACCTAGGAACCGCGACGGCCCCGGTCACGGCTCCTGCGTGACCGGGGCCTGCCACAGGGCGACGATCGCGTCGATGAGGCCGGTGGCGGTGTCGTGCCACGTCGTGCGGGAGGTGGGAGTGGCGTCGGCGAGGGCGCGCTCCCTTTCGGCGGTCATCTGCGTGATGAGGTGGCGCGTCATGGCGCCACGCTCGGCGTACACCTCGGCGGGCAGGTCGGGCAGGCAGCGGTTCACCCCGTCCTGCAACGGGTGCAGCGACGGGGCGGCGGCGAAGGCCTCCGCGGTGGTGACCGCCTGGAGTGCGGGATCGGCCGTGACCTGGGCGATGAATCGCGCGTACCAGCTGGGGTGGCCCAGGGCCGCCAGGTGCTCGGTGGTCGGACGGACCGCGCAGGCCACCCAGTCCCGTAGCTCGGTGGAGTCGCCGATGTCGGCCAGCATCCCCGCGCGGATCCGCTCCATCTGCTCGGCGTGGCGGCGGACGATCGCGCGCACCAGGTCGGTCTTGGTGCCGAAGTGGTAATTGACCGCGGCGTTGTTGCCCTGTCCGGCGGCCGCGCTGATCTGGCGGTTCGCGACCGCGTGCACCCCGTGTTCGGCGAACAGCCGCTCCGCCGCCGTCAGCAGCGCCTCCCGTGTCGCGCTGACCCGCTCGTCCTGTCTCGTCCTGGCCGCCATCATCACCACCGCATCCCGATCCGCACACACCGCGTTAAATCCATCGCTTTAAAGCATACCCGGTGTCGCGGACGGCCGCGGGTGCCCTGTCGGCGGTGTCCCATGCTGCCACCGACAGGGCTTTCCGTGCCTCAGCGGCAGGTGCGGCCGGTGTTGATGCATCGGACCATCTGGTTCATCACGCGCTCGTCGAAGACGTTGATGAAGTCCCCGTGGTCGGTGACCGGCTTGTGCAACTGCTCGGGGAAACCGTCCACGGCGAAGAACGGCCGGGTCTTCCCGTTGTCCTTCAGACTGGGCGCGTCCACGTCGTACACCAGGCGCTGCACGAGCTGCGGAATCGCCACGAAGCCCTTCGGGCAGCGGCCGTCGGCGTCCGTGAACGCCACGTGGGAGCGGTGGTTGGCGCTGTCGGCGTTCTTGCCGTCCCAGCAGCTCTGGAACTTCGACGTACGCACCACATCGCTGCCCTGCGGGCAGATCGGGTACTTGTCCTTCAGCTGCCGGTTCTCGAACCCTGTGCAGCTCCAGGAGGCGTTGGCGTTCGCCGTCCCGTTGCTGAACGCCTTCGCGTCGCCGGTGATGATGCGCAGGAACCTGGGCATCGCCACGACCTTGCCGCGCGGGTTGCCCGCGTACTCCAGGGTGACCTTCTTGGCGGTCAGGATGCGGCCGGTGTTGCCTTCCGCGCCACCGCCCTGCCGGTCGGCGTCGAACTCACGGGAGCCGTCCTGCAACCGCAGCACGGGCCAGTAGTAGGTCGACTTGTCGCCCTGGTTCTGGCAGGTGGTGCGGCCACGGGCGAAGGTGTTGTTGTCGGCGAACGCGTTGTTCGCCTGGTTGCCGACGTAGTCGTGGGTGTGATGCGCCCCGTTGGACACGCCCGGTGCGACGATGACGTTGTCGGTGTTGTAGAGCTTGTTGGCGTTGACGCCGCACCTGGTGGTGAAGAGGCCCTTGGAGGCGTTCCGCGCCGGGCGCGGTGTGCGCACATTGGGCTGGACACGGGTGATGTCCACGAAGTCGGCGGCCACCGGGCCGTTGCCGGTCTGCCCCTGATTGCCGCCTTGGTCGCCGCCCTGGTTCCCGCCCGGGTTGCCGCCCTGACCTCCGGCGGAGGTCTTGAGCGTGCAGGTGGCGAGCCCGTCGAGGCCCTGCGGGGTGGCGGCCACTCTGCCGATGGCGATCGAGATCCGGTCGATGGCCGCCGTGCGCTTGTCCTTCAGCGGACCCATGATCGCGTTCTGCGCGAAGTTGGCATCCTGCTGGATCGCCCGCTGGGAACCGGCCAGCCGCTGGTACGCCTCGGCCACCTGCTTGTCCAGCAGGGCAAGCTCCCGGTCCACCTCGGCCCTGGCCCGCTGCGGCACCGCGCTCAGGCGCCCGCCGACGTCGGGACAGTCGATGGTGGAGGCTTGGGCGGACAACGCCCGGCCGCGGGTGTCACTCTGCTGCGAGTCGCCCGCGTCGGCCGAGGCGTACATGTTGACCGTCACCAGTCCGCCCGCCCCCAGGGCTAACGCGGCGGTGGCGACGATCGCCCGTCTCGCGGCCTTCGACCGTCTACGCGTAGTGCGTCGCATGGAACTCCTCTGTCATGTCGGACGCGTTCGACGGAAGAGTAGCGCCACGCCACCGGGCCCGGGCAGCGGGGTGGATCACGTCACGGATCCGTCATATGGCCGCGTGTTCCGGGGCTCCCTGGGGTCAGGCGGTCACCTTGGCGAGGAATTCGGTGACGTTGGCCACGGTCCGCTCGATCTTCTCCTCCAGCGTGAGCGACTCGTGCAGCCGCGCGCCCGCGCCCGCGTCCTTCTTGCCGCGCACGTACAGCGAGCAGGCGAGGTCGCTGCATATGTAGGTGCCGACCGAGTTGCCCTGCTGCCGGGCCTTCCCCGCCTTCGGCGCCACCATCAGGGAGACGCCACCGGAGTGGGAGGTCAGACAGAGCGAACACATGCCGCGCGGCGTCTGCCAGGAGGCCGGGGTCGGGCAGCGCAGCGCGAGGGCCGTCGGGCGGTCGTCCAGCGTGGTGACGAGGTAGGCGCGGTCGTAGGCCTGGGGATCTCGCCAGCCGAGGTAGTCCAGGTCGCCCCAGGGCCGGGCGGCCAGGTCGCGGGGTACGGACAGGCGTTTCGCCTCGCCCTTGGTGCAGTTGACGAAGGCGGAACGGATCTCTTGCTCGGTCAGGGGCCTCATGACCGGGAGGCTAAGTTGCCTAAAGGTCTTAGGCAAACGAATAATGAGTTCTGTCGAGGGAGAGGGAGGGCATGGCATACGCAGGGCTGACCACGGAACGTCTGACCCGCGCCGGAGCGGAACTGGCCGACGAGGTCGGCTTCGATCAGGTGACCGTGTCGGAGCTGGCCAGACGGTTCGACGTCAAGGTGGCGAGCCTGTACTCGCACCTGAAGAACTCCCGCGACCTCAAGACCAGGATCGCCCTCCTCGCCCTGGAGGAACTCGCCGACCGGGCCGCCGACGCCCTGGCCGGGCGGGCCGGGAAGGACGCCCTGACGGCCTTCGCCAATGTCTACCGCGACTACGCCCGCGAGCACCCCGGCCGCTACGCGGCGGCCCAGTTCAGGCTCGACCCGGAGACGGCGGCCGTGAGCGCGGGCGGCAGGCACGCGCAGATGTCGCGGGCGATCCTGCGCGGCTATGACCTGACCGAGCCGGACCAGACGCATGCGGTCCGGCTGCTCGGCAGCGTCTTCCACGGCTACGTCAGCCTGGAGTTGGCGGGCGGGTTCAGCCACAGCTCCCCCGATTCGGAGGAATCCTGGTCCCGGGCCCTGGACGCGCTCGACTCCCTGCTGCGCAACTGGCCCGCGCCCTGACCACGAAAGCGCGCGAATAACCCATTCGCCCCTCTCCGCTCGCTCCCGATCCGCGCCGTCCATGGATCCGGTGACCTGCGTAAACGATCAAGCGAAGCGGTGGCGGCGGCCTTGCGGGGTGACGCTCGTGTTGCGGCGGTGGCGGAGTGTCGATTGTCTCGTGATCGGAACACCCCACAGGTGCCGCGTGATCGGGCCGGCCACTGCTCCGTTGGAGGATTTTCATGCGTTACGTACCCGCCGGTGCAGGCATCGGCCTGGTCCTGTGTGCCCTCGCGCTGCAGGGCCCGGCCGCTGCGGCCGATGACGCGGAACTCCGCATCAGCCCGCGGATCGGCATCCCGGGGTCCACGGTCACCGTCAGCACGACCGCCTGCGGATCGGAGACCTACGGCAAGGGCTTCGCGGACGGAGACGAGTTCCACCTGCTCGACGACGGCCACAAAGGTGTGCTCACCGGCCACTTCCGGATCCCGGAGGGAGCCGCGTCCGGCCCCCACGACGTCATCGTGAAGTGTCCGCCGAGCGTCAAGATCACGGATACGGTCGAGGTCGTTCACGGCCGCCCCAGTGGCGGCGTCCACGCCGGTTTCGGGCCTGCGGCGGTCGTCGAGAACAAGCCGACCCTCCTCGGCGGCGCCGTCCTGGCCGTCACGGCCGGCGGTGTGCTCATGATGCGCCGCCACAGGAGCGTCCGGCGCTAGGCCCCATCCGGCCTCGGGGCACCGACTGTGGCGTGGGACGCGGAAGTGGCGGTCGTCGGCGCGGGAGCGGCGGGTCTGACGCTGGCGTACCGGCTCGCCACTCTGCTCTCCCCGCCCCGCGTGCTGCTGGTCGAGGCGCCGGACGGGCCGCTGCGTCCGCCGGAGCGGACGTGGTGCTGGTGGGAGGAGCCGGGCGGTGAGTTCGACGTGGCGCTGGCCGCCCGCTGGAGCCGGGTCAGGGTGCACGGAGCCGACGGCCGCCCGCTGGACCGCGCGATCGCACCCTTCGTCTACAAGATGCTGCGGTCGCGCGACTTCGAGCGCTGGGTGACCGCCCGGCTCGACGCGGCGCCCTCGGTGCGACGGGTCGAGGCCGTGGTGGACGAGGTGTCCGACGACGCGGGCGGCGCTGTGGTGCGGGGTGTCCGCGCCGACGGCCGCCCGGTTGCCTGGCGCACCCGATGGGCCTTCGACTCCCGCCCGGCGGCCGCCCTGCCACCGGCCCGTACGACGCTGCTCCAGCACTTCCGGGGCTGGTTCATCCGCTGCGACGCCCCGGTCCTGGACCCCGCGGTGGCCGAGCTGATGGACTTCCGCACCCCGCAGCCGGACCGGGGCCTGTCGTTCGGCTACATGCTGCCGCTGAGCGACCGTGAGGCGCTGGTGGAGTACACCGAGTTCTCGCCCGCCGTGCTGGACGACGCCGCGTACGAGGCGGCCCTGCACCACTACACCGGGGCCGTGCTGCGGCTGCCGCCCTTCCGGGTGCTCTCCGCCGAGCAGGGCGTCATCCCCATGACCGACGGCCGCTTCCCCCGCCACGCGGGCGCCGCCGTGTTCCGGATCGGCACCGCGGGCGGCGCCACCCGCCCGGCCACCGGCTACACCTTCGCCGCGGTGCGGCGGCAGTCCCGGGCGGTGGCGGCGGCGTTCGCCACGGGCCGCCGACCGGTGCCGCCCGCCCCGTACCCGGCCCGCGCGCTCGCCATGGACGCGGCGATGCTGCGCGCCCTGGCCACCGGCCGGGTGGCCGGCGCCGACGTCTTCACCGGTCTCTTCCGCCGTGTCCCCACCGACCGTCTGCTGCGCTTCCTCGACGGCCGCACGGGCCTGGCGGAGGACGTGATGGTCGGCGCGCGGACACCGGTGGCGCCCATGCTGCGGACCGTGGCCGAACTGCCCTGGCTCCGACGGCGCGCCGACCGCCCACTGGAGCCTGGGCCGTGACGCCCACGGCGGCGGCCCGTCGGGGGCGGGACCGGCGGGCCGAGGTGCTGCCGGTGGCGGCGGGCCGGGCCCGGGTCCCGGCCGGGTGTGCGCCGCGCGTCGCGGTGGTGGGCGGCGGGATCGCGGGGCTCGCGGCGGCGACCGCGCTGGCCGAGCGCGGGGCCGCGGTGGTGCTGTACGAGCGCCGCGTGGTGCTCGGCGGGCGGCTGGCCGGGTGGCCGACGACGCTCGCGGACGGGTCGGCGGCGACGATGTGCCGCGGTTTTCATGCCTTCTTCCGGCAGTACTACAACCTGCGCGGGCTGCTGCGGCGGATCGACCCGGCCTTGAGCATGCTCACTGGGCTGCCGGACTATCCGCTGTGGCACAGCTCGGGCCTGCGGGACGGTTTCGCGGGCGTCCCGCGCACCCCGCCGTGGTCCGCGCTCGGTTTCGTCGCGCGCAGTCCGTCGTTCGGCTGGCGTGAGGTGGCGGGCATGGACCCGGTGGCCGCGCTGCCGCTGTTCGACGTACGGCTGCCGCGCGTCCACGAGCGGCTTGACGCCCTGAGCGCGGCGGAGTTCCTGGACGCGGTGCGCTTCCCGGCGGCGGCCCGGCACCTGGCGTTCGAGGTGTTCTCCCGCAGCTTCTTCGTGGATCCGGGCGAGCTGTCCGCGGCCGAGCTGGCGGTGATGTTCCACATCTACTTCCTCGGGTCCAGCGAGGGGCTGCTGTTCGACGTGGTGCGCGAGCCGTTCCCGTACGCGCTGTGGGATCCGCTGCGGCGCTACCTGGAGGGCCATGGCGTACGGATGCGGCTGGGTGCCGCCGTGGAGGCGGTGCGGCCGCTGGAGGGCGGGCGGGTGGCGGTGGACGGGGAGGCATACGACGGGGTGGTGCTCGCCCTGGACACGGCGGGCCTGCGCGGGCTGGTCGCGAACTCCCCCGGGCTGGGCGACCCGGAGTGGCGGGACCGGATCGCGGCCCTGCGGACCGCGCCGCCGTTCCTGGTCTCCCGCCTGTGGCTCGGCGCCCCCACCGACCCCGGCCGCCCCGGTTTCCTCGGTACGAGCGGCTACGGCCCGCTCGACAACGTCAGCGTCGTGTCCCGCTGGGAGGGCGAAGCCGCCCGCTGGGCCGCCGCCACCGGCGGATCGGTGCTGGAGCTGCACGCGTACGCCGTCGACCCGGCCGCCGAACGGGCCGCCGTGGAGCGGCGGTTGCGGGAGGAACTGGCCCGGGTCTACCCCGAGACCCGGGACGCCGAGGTGGTCGACGTCCGCCACGAATGGCGCGCCGACTGCCCGGCCTTCCCGGTCGGCGGCTACCGCGACCGGCCCACGGTGCGCACGCCCGACCCGGCGGTGGTGCTGGCCGGGGACCTGGTCCGCACCGATCTGCCGGTCGCGCTGATGGAACGGGCGGCCACCAGCGGGTTCCTGGCCGCCAACGCGCTGCTCGCCCGCTGGGGCGTGAGCGGCCAGCGGCTGTGGACGGTCCCCCGCCACGGCCGCTTCGCCGTGCTGCGCGGTGTGCACCGGCTGGCCATGGCCCGTCAGCCCGGGAAACGCCCCGCCTCCCGCAGGGCCCAGCGGCGTTCGGCGTAGGCGAGGTCGTCACGCCACAGCCGGCCGGCGGCCGCGCGCATCAGCGGGCGCAGCAGGGGCGCGGCCGCGCGGGCGACGGCGAAGCCGGGGCGGTCGGACGTGGCGAGAACCGCCTCGATGACGGCGGTACGGGGGCGGCCGCGGTGGTCGGGGGCCAGCGGGGTGGCGTGGGTTTCGACGACGGAGCCGCGGCCCTCGCCCTCGGTGATGCGCATGACGACGGTGCGGGGTCCGGGCGCGGAGAAGGCGGCCCGGACGGGGACGACCACGCGGCCGGCCACCTTGAAGGACACCCGGACGGCGAGGGTGTCTTCGCCGTCCGGCTCCTCGACGGTGAGGTCGGCGAAGGAGTACGGGTGGAGCCACGCGCCGTGCCACGGGTCGAGGCGGTTGGCGACCACATCGGCCGGTTCGCAGGTGCCGGTGACGTCGTGGACGGCGGCGACCGTGGCCCCGGCCACCGGGCGGGGCGGCAGCACCGGGCGTTCCAGCGGCTCCTCGCCACCGGCCGCGTCGAGCCGTACCCAGGCGAGGAGGCCGTCGTCGTGGGCGGGCAGCGGGCACCAGCCCGCGGTGGCGCCCCCGTGCAGGGCGAGGCCGTGCCAGTGGCAGACGAGCCTGCCGCGGCTGACCGCCGCGTCCTTCAGCGGCGCCCCGAGGTGCGGGCAGGCGCCGGGGCCGGCGACGAGGCGTCCGGCGGTGTCCCGCCAGGCCACCACCTCGGTACCGGCGACGGTCCGGCCGAAGGGGCGGCCGGGGGTGACGGCGGCGGACGCGCCGAGCACGTACCAGTTGCCCGACGGGCGGTCCTGCGCCCGTTTCAGGGCCGCGGCGATGCGGGCGGGGCCGGCCTCCCGCCAGGTGGGCCGCTGCCGGTCCCAGCGGACACCGCGGCGGCGCAGGGACAGCGGAAGACGGCGGGTGGCGGAGGGCTTCACGCGGCCTCCTCGACGGTGACCGGCGGGGCGGTGCGTGCCGTACGGGCGGCCAGCAGCCGGGCGGCGCCGACCCGGACCAGCCCGTCGAGCGCGACCGCGGCCCGTACCCGCCGCCGCACCGCCGACCGCCGGTGCAGCACCGTGTAGCCGTCGCGCTCGACGGCGGTGACGATGCCTCCGTAGAGCACGTACGCGGTACGGATGCAGGGCCGGGCCACCGGGTCGAGCATCGGGATGCCGGGCAGCGCCCGCCGGTAGTAGCCGCGGGTCAGGGCGGCGAAATCGCGCAGTGCGGAAGTGATCCGCAGGTCCCGCCGCCCGGTGCGGCGGGACCACCGCAGCCGCTCCCGGTCCACTCCGTGCGCGGCCAGCAGGTCGGCGGGCAGGTAGATCCGGCCGCGGTCCAGGTCCTCCCCCACGTCCCGCAGGAAGTTGGTGAGCTGGAAGGCGACGCCGAGCGCCGCCGCGTGCGGCTCGGCGTCCTCGCGGGGCACGACGTGGCCGAGTACGGGCAGCATCTGAAGGCCGATCACCGCGGCCGAACCGTGCATGTAGCGGCGCAGGTGCGCGAAGGTGGGGTAGTCGGTGACGGTCAGGTCGGTGCGCATCGAGGCCATGAAGTCGGTGAAGTGGCGGTGGTCGATGCGGTAGGTGGCGGCGGTGTGCACCAGTGCGCGGACGACCGGCTCGTCGCCGCGGCCGGTGCGCAGGGCCCGGGACAGCTCGTCGGCGAGCCGGTCCAGGCGGGCTTCGCGCGGGGCGGTGCCGTCGGCACCCTCGAGGTCGTCCACGATGTCGTCGGCCCAGCGGGCGAAGCCGTAGAGCGCGTGCACGGCGGGGCGGCGGGCCGCGGGCAGGAGCCGGGTGGCCAGGAAGTACGTCCTGCCGTGGCGGGCGTTGAGCAGGCGGCACCGCAGATAGTCGGCGCGCAGCTCCGGGTCGTGGATGCCGGCGGCGTCGAGTTCGTGTCGGGTCATGGGAGTCCTTGCCGGTGGAGGGCCCGCGGTCGGGTGCGGGAGGGACCGGGGTGGGATGTGCCGGTGATGCGGGCGGCGGCCAGCTTTCCGGAGATCAGCACGGTCGGGACGCCCACCCCGGGGGTGGTGCCGCAGCCCGCCAGCACCACGTTCTCCGTTCCCCGGACGAGGTTGGCCGGGCGGAACGGCCCGGTCTGGCCGAAGGTGTGGGCGAGCGAGAACGGACTGCCCGCGGCGTGCCCCTGAGCGGCCCAGTCGGCCGGGGTGACCAGGCATTCCTGTTCGATGGCCGCCCCGAGCCCGGCCAGGCCGCGGCGCTCCAGTTCGGTGAGGACGTGGTCCCGATAGCGCGGGCCGAGGGTGCGCCACGCGGCGGCGTCGGGTCCGATGTCGGTGTTGGGGCAGGGCGCGAGGATGTAGTGGACGTGGCGGCCGGGCGGGGCGAGGGCGGGGTCGTGTGTGGTGGGCCGGGTGATGAGGAGCGAGGGATCGCTCATCAGCCGCCCGGAGGCGGTGAGTTCCTCGAACGTGGCGTGCCAGGCGGCCCCGAAGGAGAGGGTGTGGTGGGCCAGTTGGGGCCAGGTGCGGTCCGTGCCGGTGTGCAGGACGACGGCCGAGGGTGAGCGCCGGTGGCGCAGCGGGCGGCGCGGGGCGCGGCCGAGCAGCCGGTACGCCTCCGTCAGCTCGCAGCTGAGGACGACGGCGTCGCACGCCACGCGGCCGTGGGTGGTGATGACGGCGGTGACCCGCCCGGCCCGCCGCTCCAGCCGGGTGACCCGCCGGCCGTAGCGCAGGTCGGCACCGGCGTCGGCGGCCGCGGCGGCCAGCGCGCGGGGCACGGCGTGCATGCCGCCACGGGGGAAGTACACGCCCGCGACGGTGTCCATGTAGGCGATGACGGCGTACGCGGCCAGCGCGCGGGCCGGTGGCACGCCCGCGTAGAGGGCCTGGAACGAGAACACCCGGCGCAGCCGCTCGTCCCGGAGGAAGCGGCCGATGCCGGGGTCGAGCCGTCCGAAGCCGCCGAGCGCGGCCAGCCGGGCGAGGTCGGGGTGGAGCAGCTGGAGCGGCGAGTCGAAGTTGGCGTCGATGAAGCGGGCCATCTGGACGCGGTGGAGTGCTTCCAGCCAGGCCCGCAGCCGCCGGTATCCGGCCGCTTCGCGCGGCCCGGCGAAGGCGCGTACGGACTCCTCCATGGCGTCCGCGCCCGTGTGGACGTCGAGGCTGCTGCCGTCGGCGAACGTGGCCCGGTAGGCAGGATGCAGCGCGACCAGGTCGAGCCGGTCGGACACCTCCTCCCCCACGGCGGCCAGTGGCTCGGCCAGCAGGTCCGGCATGGTGAGCACGGTGGGGCCGGTGTCGAAGCGGTACCCGCCCCGCTCCAGGCGCCCGGCCCGGCCGCCGGGTCGGGTGGCGCGTTCCACGAGGGTCACCCGGCGCCCGGCGCCGAGCAGGTGCAGGGCGGCGGCGAGCCCGGACAGGCCCGCGCCGACGACCACGACATGGCCCGTGGGCCCGGGGACGGTCCTCATGGGCTCAGGCCCTGTCCGGCGGTGTGGGTGTCCTCTCGTCGCCGGTGCATGGTTTCAGTCTTCTGACGTCCGGGCCGCGCACCCGCGCGAGGGGCCGTACGGCCGAACGAATTCGACCGTGCGTGAGTCGCGACACCACCATGCTTTTGGTTATCATTTTCATCTAGCTGCTACGGTGGCACCCACCTGCCCGCACACGACCGGAGAGGACCCATGTCCGCCCACTGCCAACTCACCGGCCGGCAGCCCGGCTTCGGCAACCACGTCTCCCACTCCCACCGACGCACCAGGCGCCGGTTCGACCCCAACATCCAGCGCAAGCGCTACTGGCTGCCCAGCGAGGGACGCCACGTCCGGCTCACCCTCAGCGCCAGGGCCGTCAAGACCGTCGACAGCATCGGCGTCGAAGCCGCCGTGGCCCGCATCCGCGCCCGGGGAGGGAAGGTCTGATGGCGAAGAAGAGCAAGATCGTCAAGAATGAGCGGCGGCGCGCGATCGTCGTCCGTCATGCCAGGCGCCGCGCCCAGTTGAAGGCGCTCATCGCCGCTCCCCACACCCCGGAGGAGGAACGCCTCGCCGCCGAGCGGGAGCTGCGGCGCCAGCCGCGTGACGCCAGCGCCACTCGCGTACGCAACCGCGATTCCATCGACGGCCGCCCCCGCGGCCACCTGCGCGCCTTCGGCCTGTCCCGCATCCGGCTGCGCGAGATGGCACACGCGGGCGAGCTTCCCGGGGTGACCAAGAGCAGCTGGTGAGCCCCGCGGCGTACGAGGGTCACACGCGTACGCCACCACCCCCGGCCGGGGCCGGGGGTGGTGGCGTACGCGGGGCGGGTCAGCCGGTGCCGGCCGCGGCCTCGGGCTGGACCCGTGGCGCGGGGCCGGGGCCCCCTGCCGTACGGGTGACGGCGGAGACGCCCACCATCACCACGGTGTTGAGGACCAGGGCGATGACCCCCACGTTCAGGTCCTTGATCGCCTGCGGCAGCACCGGGAACAGACTGCCGACCGTGACACCGGAGAGGGTGACGACGGCGACCGCGGCCACTCCGACGACGATGCCCGCGGCGGCCCCCTGCTTGGTGACGAACCGCTTGGCGGCCAGGCTCGAGAGCAGGGCGGGGAAGAGCTGGGTCACCAGGGCGTAGCCCATGAGCAGCAGGGACACGATCGAGTCGCCGCCGTTGAAGGTGAAGTACAGGGAGATCACCGCGAGGACGGGGACCAGCCACTGCGCCACGCGGGCCACCTGGCCGTCGCTGGTCTGCGGGCGGGCGATGCGGTAGACGTTCTTCGCCAGACAGGTCGCGGAGGTCATCAGCAGCAGCGACCCGGGGACCAGCGCGGTGAGCAGCCCCGCCCCGCCGACGATGCCCACGAACCACGACGGGAACGTGGCGGTGGTGATTTTCAGCAGCGAGAGGTCCGCGTCGGCGCCCTTGAGGCCCGGTACGACGAGGAGGGCGGCGAAGCCGGCGAAGAACACGAAGAGCAGGATGAGCTGGTAGAGCGGCATGAAGATGGCGTTGCGGCGGAAGACACGCTCGTTCTGGGCGCTGTAGGAGGCGCTGAAGCTGTGCGGCCACATGTAGAAGCCCAGCGCCGAGAGCAGCACGGTGGAGGAGAACCACGACACGCTCATGCCGCTGGAGGGCAGGGTGATGAAGCCCGGATGGGCCTTGTCGACCGCCTGGAACATGTCTTCGAAGCCGCCGAAGTAGTGGATCGGCAGGTAGATGCCGAGGATCAGGACGACCGCGAGGATGGCGACGTCCTTCATGACGGCGGTCCACGCCGAGCCGTGGATGCCCGAGACGGTGACGTAGACGGTCAGGGCGACGGTGCCGATCACGATGGCCCAGTGGGAGGGGATGCGACCGTCGGAGGAGACGGACACGATGATCCCGAGCCCCTTCAACTGAAGGACGAGGTACGGCACCATCGCGATGACGCCTACCAGGGCCACGAGCGCGCCGAGCAGCGGGCTGTCGAACTTGGCGACGAAGAAGTCCGACTGCGAGATGAGCCGGTGCTGCTTGGCGTACCGCCAGACGGCCGGGAGCAGCCAGTAGGACAGCACATAGGCGAGTGAGGCGTAACAGAGGATGTAGTACGCCGGGGCGCCCTTGCCGTAGGCCCACCCGGAGGCGCCGAGGAAGGTGAAGGTCGTGTAGATCTCGCCGGCCAGCAGCAGGAAGACGAAGATCGTGCCGAAGCCTCGGCCGCCGACCGACCACTGTTCGAGGTCCATGTCCCGGCCGCGTCGGGCGCGCAGCCCCAGCAGCAGCGAGGCGGCGAGGAAGACGAAGATGATGCCGAGCGCGATCATGAGCCGCTCTCCTCACGGTTGGCGGGGTCGAGCCGGTAGATGACGGCCATCGTCACCGAGATCAGGACGACCCATAGGACCAGCCAGAAGAGGATGAACGGCATACCGAGTACGTAGGGCGTCACCCGGTTCACGAAGAAGATCCCCCCGAGGATCCCGAGAAACGGGATCGCGCCGAGCAGATGGATGGGTTTCACGTCAAGAACCTCCTGGGTCGGGCCGCACTCCACAGACGGGGCGGGACTCCTCTGGGGATGACACGAGCGTGGGACGGTCCCGCCGGGGTGATGCCACGGCTCGGCCCATGAAGGAGGGGATGGTCACCTCTCCCCAAACCAGGCCATTCCACTTCGCGGAAAACTTTTTTCAGCTGGGAGATGTATAGGTCGGCCGCGAAGCCCATGTCAACGCTTTCCCGTGCGCCGGCTTGATCAGACATTTTGTTGAAGCGGACTCATCGGCATCAACCGCCGCCAGGGGGTTGACGCCGACGCGACCCAAGAGTTGTTATTCCACTAAGCAAAAAGCATTATCCGCATTGTGGAAGTAGCAGCCCATGCCCACAACGAGTCCCGGATTCGCCCTCACCCTGCGCGCGGAAGCCCCCGCCGATGCCACCTCCCCCCGGCGGCCGGCCACGGCGGTGGGCGACGCCGGTGGCGTGCTCACCGCGCTCGATGTCGTCGCGACCGGCCCCGACCACATCGTGGTCGACCTCACCTGCGAGGTCAGCCCCCGGGTCGAGCTGCGCCACCGTGACGACCTCTCCCGCGCCTGCACACCAGGTGTGGCGCGCGTCTGCCGGGCCATCGCCGCCGACCCGGACGAGGCCCGGCGCCTCACCGTGAAGCGCAACACGGTCGCGGTCGTGACCGACGGGTCGGCCGTGCTCGGTCTGGGCAATCCGGGACCCGCGGCGGCCCTTCCCGTCATGGAGGGCAAGGCCGCCCTGTTCGAGCGGTTCGCCGACGTGGACGCGTGGCCGGTGTGCCTGGACACCCAGGACACCGACGAGATCGTCCTCGCCGCGCTCACCAACGCCCTGCGCGTGGTCGGCAAGAAACTCGCCGACACCACGATCGTGGTGAGCGGGGTGGGCGCCGCGGGGACCGCCATCATCCGGCTGCTGACCGCCGAGGGCGCCGGCGACATCGTGGCCTGCGACCGGGTCGGTGTCATCCACCCCGACCGGGACGGTCTCACCGCGTCCCGCCGCCGGCTCGCGGAGGAGACCAACGCCGAAACCGCTCCGGCGGCCAACGAGCTGCACGCCGGGCACATCGCCCCCAGCGTCTTCGACCCGGATGTCGCGCCCGCGGTGGCCGCGGCGCGGTTCGCGGGCGAGCCGCGCCGCGGCCTGCCCCGTCCCCTTTAACTCCACGCACCAGTCCTGCAAAAAGACACCACTTCCCGGGATGTGAGATATGAGCGCCCACCGTCTCCCCTACACGGTGAACCTGTCGATCCTGTTCACCGAGCTGCCACTGCTGGAGCGCCCGGCCGCGGCGAAGGCCGCCGGGTTCGACGCGGTCGAGTTCTGGTGGCCCCACGCCGTGGCGGTGCCGGAGGACCGGTACGTCGACGCCTTCGTCCGGGCGGTGCGGGACGCCGGGGTCCAGCTGACCGGGCTGAACTTCTTCGCCGGGGACATGCCGGGCGGCGACCGCGGCCTGGTGTCCTGGCCCGGCCGCAGCGCGGAGTTCCGCGCCAACATCGACGTGACCGTGGCGATCGGCGAACAGCTGGGCTGCCGCGCGTTCAACGCCCTGTACGGCAACCGCGTCGAGGGAGCCGACCCGGCGGAGCAGGACTCCCTGGCCGCCGAGAACCTGGCGCTGGCGGCCGAGGCGGCGCAGCGCGTCGGCGGCACGGTCCTGGTGGAGCCGGTCAGCGGCGCCCCCGCGTACCCGCTGCTCACCGCCGCGGACGCGCTCGGCGTCATCGACCGGGTGGAGCGCGCGTCCGGTGCCCGCAATGTGCGTTTCCTCGCCGACTTCTACCACCTGGCCGTGAACGGCGACGACGTGGCCGATGTGATCGCCGCCCACGCCGGGCGCATCGGCCACGTACAGATCGCGGACGCGCCCGGCAGGGGCGCGCCGGGCACCGGCGAGCTGGACCTCGACGGGCTGCTCACCCGCATCGAGACGACGGGGTACGACGGCTGGGTGGGCCTGGAGTACAAGGCCCAGGGCCCGAGCGCCGACAGCTTCGACTGGCTCCCGCGCGAGCGGCGCGGCAGCACCGCCCGCGCCTGACCGAGCCCGTAACGCAACCACCACACGGAGGACACCATGACCGCCACCCCACGGAAGATCGCCTTCATCGGTCTCGGCATCATGGGCGGCCCGATGGCCGCCAACCTGGTCAAGGCCGGGCACACCGTCACCGGTTACAACCGCAGCCGTGCGGCCGTCGACACGCTCGTCGCCGCCGGTGGCCATGGCGCGGACAGCATCGCGGAGGCGGTGCGCGACGCCGAGGTCGTCATCACCATGGTCCCGGCCGACCCGCAGGTGAAGGAGGTCGTCCTCGGCGAGGGCGGCGTCCTGGAGCACGCCGCGCCGAACACCCTGCTGATCGACATGAGCAGCATCACCCCGCAGACGTCCCTGGAGGTCGAGGCCGCCGCCCAGGACAAGGGCATCCGCACGCTGGACGCCCCTGTCTCCGGCGGCGAGGCGGGTGCGATCGAGGGCGTCCTGTCCATCATGGTCGGCGGCGAGACGGACGACTTCGCCGACGCGGGGCCGGTGTTCGAGGCGCTGGGCACCACCATCGTGCACGTCGGCCCGCACGGCGCCGGCCAGACGGTGAAGGCCGCCAACCAGCTGATGGTGGCCGTCCACCTCGAGGCCCTGGCCGAGGCCGTGGTGTTCCTGGAGAACGCCGGGGTGGACCTCGAAGCGGCGCTGGAGGTCCTGGGCGGCGGCCTGGCCGGTTCGACCGTGCTGGCCCGCAAGCGGGACGCGGTGCTGAACCGTTCGTTCCAGCCCGGTTTCCGCATCGACCTGCACCACAAGGACATGGGCATCGTCACCGACGCCGCGCGGGCGGTCGGCGCACCGCTGCCCATCGGCTCCGTCGTCGCCCAGTTGGTCGCCTCCGCCCGCGCCTGCGGCGACGGCGACCTGGACCACTCCGCACTGCTGCGCGGCGTCGAGCGCCTGGCCGGCCGCGACATCCACTGAACCCCCGGAACCACAGGAGAACCCCATGGCGCGTATGACAGCGGCTCAGGCGGCGGTGGAGATCCTGAAGCGTGAGGGCACCACTCACGTCTTCGGTCTCCCCGGCGCGGCGATCAACCCCTTCTACGCCGCGATGCGCAGCAACGGCGGCCTCACCCACGTCCTCGCCCGGCATGTCCAGGGCGCCTCGCACATGGCCGAGGGCTACACCCGGGCCACGGCGGGGAACATCGGAGTCTGTGTGGGCACCAGCGGCCCCGCGGGCACCGACATGATCACCGGTCTGTACTCGGCGAGCGCCGACTCGGTCCCGATCCTGTGCATCACCGGCCAGGCGGCCGTGTCCAAGCTGCACAAGGAGGACTTCCAGGCGGTCGACATCGCCTCGATCGCGGCACCGCTGACCAAGATGGCCATGACCGTACTGGAGCCCGCCCAGGTGCCGGGCGCGTTCCAGCAGGCGTTCCACCTGATGCGGTCCGGCCGCCCCGGGCCGGTCCTGATCGACCTGCCCATCGACGTCCAGATGGCCGAGATCGAGTTCGACCCGGACACCTATGAGCCGCTGCCGGTCCACAAGCCCGCCGCGACCCGGGCGCAGATCGACAAGGCGATCGGCCTGCTGCAGGCCGCCGAGCGGCCGCTGCTGGTCGCCGGCGGCGGCATCATCAACGCCGACGCGGCCGATCTGCTGGTGGAGTTCGCCGAGCTGACCGGGGTGCCGGTCGTGCCCACCCTGATGGGCTGGGGCACCATCCCGGACGACCACCCGCTGATGGCGGGCATGGTCGGCCTGCAGACCGCCCACCGCTACGCCAACGCCACCCTGCTGGAGTCGGACTTCGTCCTCGGCATCGGCAACCGCTGGGCCAACCGCCACACCGGTGGCGTCGACACGTACACCCAGGGCCGTACGTTCGTCCATGTCGACATCGAACCCACCCAGATCGGGCGGGTGTTCGCGCCCGACTACGGGATCGTCTCCGATGCCAGGGCCGCCCTGGAGCTGTTCGTCGAGGCCGCCAGGGAACTCCAGGCGGCCGGCCGCCTGGAGGACCGTTCCGACTGGGCCGACAGCTGCCGCCGGCGCAAGGGCTCGATGCTGCGCAGGACCCACTTCGACCAGGTGCCGGTGAAGCCGCAGCGGGTCTACGAGGAGATGAACAGGGCGTTCGGGCCGGAGACCCGCTACGTCTCCACGATCGGCCTCTCCCAGATCCAGGCCGCCCAGATGCTGCACGTCTACCGGCCCCGGCACTGGATCAACGCCGGTCAGGCCGGGCCGCTGGGCTGGACCGTGCCTGCCGCGCTGGGCGTGGCGACCGCCGACCCGGACGCCCCCGTCGTCGCCCTCTCCGGCGACTACGACTTCCAGTTCATGATCGAGGAACTGGCCGTCGGGGCCCAGTTCCAGATCCCCTACCTCCATGTCGTCGTCAACAACGCCTATCTGGGGCTGATCCGCCAGGCGCAGCGCGGTTTCGACATGGACTACTGCGTCCAGCTCTCCTTCGGCAACGTCAACGCGCCCGAGGTCGGCGGCTACGGCGTCGACCACGTCAAGGTCGCCGAAGGGCTCGGCTGCAAGGCCATCCGCGTCTTCGAACCCGACCGCATCGCGCCCGCCCTGGAAGAGGCCAGGAAGCTGATGGCCGAATTCCGGGTCCCGGTCGTCGTCGAGATCATCCTGGAGCGCGTCACCAACGTGGCCATGGGCACCGAACTCGACAACACCAACGAGTTCGAGGAACTCGCCACCAGCCCCGAACACGCCCCCACGGCGGTCCGCACCGCCCTCGGATGACACCCCGGGCGGCACCGCAGCTCCTCCCGGCGGCGTGATCCACGCGGTCGAAGCCGCGCCGCCGGGAGGCTTGACGCAACGGCTCCCCACCGCCGCGGCCAACAGCCTCAACACCCTGATGCGGTCCATCGGCACCTCGATCTCCACCGCGGTGGCGGGCGTGGTCCTGGCCGAGATGACCATCACGCTCGGCTCCGTCACCCCCGCGGACACCTGAGCCGCGCCACCCATCCGATCGCCGTGCATGGGACCTCACATGCCGGGTACACGGATGCCCGACCAGCCGAATGTCCGGCAGTCTCATCACCCGAGGAGAGCCCCCATGCTGATGGCCCACCCCGCCGTGTTGCGCAATCTCATCGAGCAGTACGAGACCCTGCACGCCCTGCACGCCGACGTGGGCAGCCCGGAGGTACGGCAGCGCATGGACGACATCGCCTACACCCTGTGCGTCGCCACCGGGACCCGGGACGTGGACACCGCCCTGGTCGCCGCCCGCCATCAACTCCCCGGTGCCCGCGTCCAGGACGACTCCCTGCTGAGCACATGACGCCGGGCACATGAGGTGTGAGGTGGTGCGCCGGGGCGCGGTACGGGGCGTCCCGGCGTCGCGTGGGATCCGCCGCTAGCGGCCCACGTCGTCCTCGGGGAGGACACGGGCCATGGTGCGTTCCGCCAGGGCCGTGATCGTCACGAAGGGATTGACGCCGATGGAGCCCGGGATGAGGGATCCATCCGTCACATAGAGCCGCTGGTAACCGGCCACCCGGCCGTACGCGTCCGTGGCGCGGCCCAGTACGCAGCCGCCCAGCGGGTGGTAGCAGAAGTCGCCGGCGAAGGCGCGGGTGTCGCCGAAGAGGTCGTAGCGGTAGATGGTGACGTTGGCCGCGTTGACCCGGTCGAAGAGGGACTTCGCGGCGGCGATGGCCGGGGCGCTCTGGGCGGCGGTCCAGTTCAGTACGGCGGAGTCCTTGGCGGCGTCGTACGTGAAGGTGCCGCGCTCGGGGTTCTTGGTGATCGCCAGGTAGAGGCTGGCCCAGGTCTCGGTCCCGGCCGGCAGCGGGGCGATCTCCGCGAAGACCGGGGTGGCCGCGTTGGACCAGTCGTCGATGGCCGTCACCGGGATCGTGGACTGATGGGCCCCGGTGGGGTTCCAGACGTGGTTGGCGCGGCCCAGCATCACGTTGCCGTTGCCGCCCCAGCCACGGCCGACCTCCGCGTTCAGACCGGGCAGCGTGCCGGTCTCGCGGGCGCGCAGCAGGAGTTCGGTCGTACCCAGGCTGCCCGCGCCGAGGAAGAGGGCGCCACAGGCGATCTCGTCCGTCGCGGTGACCGCGCCGGTGGTGTCGATGCGGTCGACGGTGACGACGTAACCGCCGTCGGCGGCCCGCCGCACCGCCCGGGCGCGGCTGAGCGTGTGGATGGTGACGTTCCCGGTGCCGAGGGCGGCGGCGAGATAGGTCTTGTCGAGGCTGCGTTTGCCGTGGTTGTTGCCGTAGATGACCTCCTGGGCGAGCGCGGATCTGGTGGCGGTCCCGGCGGCCTCGCGCCGCATGTAGTCGAAGTCGTAGACGCTGGGCACGAAGACGGTCTTGAGCCCGGCCGCGTTCGCCTGGGCGCGGGCGACCCGGGCGTACTGGTACCACTCCGTGGCCTCGAACCAGTCGGAGGGGATGGTGGCGGTGCCGAGCATGCGGTTGGCGCGCGGGAAGTACGTGCCGTACATCGCGTCCGCGTCGACGCCCGGCAGCACCTCCTCGAAGTACGCGCGGGGCGGGGTGACCGCGATACCGCCGTTGACCAGCGATCCGCCGCCGACCCCGCGCCCGACGTACACGGACATGTTCGGGTGCCGTACGCGGTCCAGCACACCGGGGTAGGGGGTGATGTCCTTGTTGATGACGTCCAGCCACAGGAACGTGGACAGGGGCGCCTCGGTCCTGCGCTTGAACCACATGGAGCGCTGGTCGGGGGCGGTCATCGAGCAGAACACCGATCCGGTGCCGCCCGGCGCCTCCCACAGCCTGCCCATCTCGATGACGAGGGTGCGGATGCCCGCCTCGCCCAGCCGGAGCGCGGCGACCGCCGCGCCGTAGCCGGATCCGATGACGAGGGCGGGGGCGTAGGTGGCGCTCTGGGCGGCGGCTGCCGGGTTGAGGCCGATTCTGGTGAGTCCGAGGGCGGCGGCCGTCTGGAGGGCCGCCAGCCCCAGAAAGTGACGACGCGTCAGTTTTACTTCCATGGCCGCATCATGGGCGGAATGAGCCACTCCGCCCATCCTGCGTGCACATGGTCTTTTACCGCTGCGCCAGATCCTTTTCGGACCCCTTGCGCCGTACTTCGCGCACCAGGGCGACACCGAGCACGATGGCCGCGGCGAGCAGCGACAACACCATCTGCTCACGGCCGGTCGGATCGGTGAACATGTAGCCGACCACGAAGACGATCATCCCGATGGTGACCCAGGTCAGATACGGGTACGCCCACATCTTCACCGTCAGCCGCTCCGGGGACTCGCGCTCCAGGGTGCGGCGCATCCGCAGCTGGGAGAAGCAGATCACCAGCCAGACGAGGAGCGCCACCGCACCCGAGGAGTTCAGCAGGAACTGGAACACGGTGTCGGGGTAGGCGTAGTTGAAGAAGACCGCGATGAATCCGAAGACGACCGAGGCGAGGATCGCCGTGGCCGGCACACCGCGTTCGGTGGTGCGGCTGAAGGACTTCGGCGCGTCCCCGCGCCCGCCGAGCGAGAACGCCATGCGGGAGGCGGTGTAAAGGCCGGAGTTGAGACAGGAGAGCACGGCGGTCAGCACGATCACGTCCATCAGCTGACCGGCGTGCGCGATGCCGATGTGGTCCAGCACGGCCACGTACGGGCTCGCCTTCACCTCGGGGGAATTCCACGGCAGCAGGGTCACCACGATGGCGATCGACCCGAGGTAGAAGACCGCGATCCGCCAGATCACACTGTTGGTGGCGCGGGCGACCGCCTTGCGCGGATTGGCGGACTCCGCCGCCGCGAGCGTGACGATCTCACTGCCCATGAACGAGAACACGACCATCAGCACACCGGTGAGCACGGCACCGGGCCCATTCGGCAGGAAACCGCCGTGCCCGGTGAGATTCGCGGTGCCGACCGCGCCGCCGGAGGAGCCCGGCAGCAGCCCGAACACCGCCAGCCCGCCGACCACGATGAACACCGCGATCGCGACCACCTTGATGCCCGCGAACCAGAACTCGAACTCCCCGTAGGAGCCCACGGAGAACAGGTTCGTCGCGGTCAGCACCACCATCACGATGAGCGCCCACGCCCACTGCGGTACCGCGGGCACCCAACCGGTGAGGATGGCGGCCCCGGCGGTGGCCTCCACCGCCAGCACCACGACCCAGAAGAACCAGTACAGCCAGCCGATCGTGAACCCCGCCCAGCGGCCGAGCGCCCGGTCCGCGTACGACGAGAACGAACCGGAGACCGGGTCGGCGGCGGCCATCTCGCCGAGCATCCGCATCACCAGCACGACCAGGGTGCCCACCAGGGCGTACGAGAGCAGAATGGCGGGCCCCGCCGCGGCGATCCCCGCACCGGAGCCGACGAACAGCCCGGCCCCGATCACTCCGCCGATGGCGATCATCGACAGATGGCGGTTCTTCAGCCCGGCCTGGAGGCCGCTGCCGGATCCGGTGCCACCGGGCGGGGACCCGCCCGGTGGCGACTCGGCGCCACCGGGGGCGCGGGCGTCCGTGGTGATCGGCTTCTGGGCGCTCATGATCGTTCCTCGTCTTTCATGACGGCGGGAACCGGCACGCACGAACGCGACGCATGTGGGCGCGCGCGAGGGGCGTCACCGGCGGTGATCCGTGTCCCCGATCGGTGACACGAAAAGGGGCCCCGAGCAGGACCGAAGCCCGGTGAAGGCGGGTGTGGGGCGGGTTGCGGTTCAGTGGAATCTAGGTGTCACACCACACCCCGGCCATCGACAGACGTCACGCATCACCCCCCTCGCTTTCATACAGATGTAACAAAGCGAGTCCGTCTCCCCCGAGGAACGGCACCCATCGAGAGTGGCGCGCGCCCGACCGTCTTATACATCGAAGGATGTACGGGCCCTTCATCATCGATCACGAGGCCCGGGGTGGCGCGGGACATGAGAAGAGCGGGGACATCGTCCACGGCCTGACGCAGCGCCGGAGGATCCCCGTATGCCCCGGCTTCACCCCGGTGACAGGACCTGTCCGGGCTCGTATCAAGGGGGCATGAACACGTCGAGTGATTCCCCGGGGGCCGGACGGCGTCCCGGGGTGCTGAGACAACGGGACTTCCGGCTGCTCTGGCTGGGCGAGACCACCAGCGGGCTGGGCGCCAGCATCACCACCGTGGCGCTGCCCCTGGTGGCGGTGGTGGAGCTGCGGGCCGGCACCTTCGCCGTCGGGCTGCTCGCCGCCGCGGTGTGGCTGCCGTGGCTGGTGATCGGGCTGCCGGCGGGGGCCTGGGTGGACCGGGTCCGGCGGCGGCCGCTGCTGATCGCCTGCGATCTCGTGTCGGCGGCGCTGTATGTGAGTGTCCCGGTGGCGGCCTGGTGCGATGTGCTGACGCTGGCCCAGCTGCTCGTGGTGGCGGTGATGTGCGGGGTGTCGGCGGTGTTCTTCGACACCGCGTACCACGCGTACATTCCCGCGGTGCTGGACGAGCGCGATCTGCTGGAGGGGAACGCCAAGCTCCAGGGCAGCGAGGCCGGTACGCGCGTGGTCGGCCGCGGAACGGCCGGGCTGATCGCCCAGGCGTTCGGCGCGGTCGCCGGGCTGCTGATCGACGCCATGACCTTCGTGGTCTCGGCGGTGTGCCTGCTGATGATCCGGGCCCGGGAACCGGCTCCGGCGGCCCCCGACGCGACGGCCACGCTGCGTCGGCGGATCGGCGAGGGACTGCGCTTCGTCCGCCACGACCCCTATCTGCGGCCGATGGTGACGTACGGGGCCGTGCTCAACATGGCGCTGATGGGATATCAGGCGGTGCAGATCGTGTTCCTAGTCCGCACGGTGGGCGTGTCCGAAGCGACGGTCGGCGCCCTGATCATGGCCGGCAGTCTCGGCGGTGTCCTCGGCGCCCTGCTGGCCACGGCCGCCGGCCGCCGCTTCGGGTCCGCCCGCGGAATGCTCGTCCTGCAGGCGGTCACCAGCCCGTTCGCGCTCCTGATGCCCCTGGCCAAGCCCGGCGCCGGGCTGCTGCTCTTCGCGGGCGGGGCGTTCATGGTCGGGACGGGCGTCGCGGTGTGCAACGTGGTGCTGGGCAGCTTCCGGCAGCGGTACTGCCCGCCCGAGCTGCTGGGCCGGGTGGTCGCGACGACGATGATGCTCAACCACAGCACCATTCCCCTCGGTTCGCTGCTCGGCGGACTCCTCGGCGACGCCCTCGGGCTGCGCCCCGCCATGTGGATCATGACCGGGCTGGTGGCGTCCTGCTGGCTGATCCTGGCGCTGGGTCCGATGCGGCGGCGCCGCGACCTGCCGGACGCGTACCAGGCGAGGCCGGTGCGCAGCGGCGGGCTGAGCGTTGTGGACAGATAGTGTCGCTTGGCACATTATTTTTATCGGTTCGCGAGCAACAGCCGTCGCTCCACCTCAATGTGACAGGCCGTGGGCACGCACGGCGGGCAGCGGTCCGTCGTACCGTTCGACCTCGACCCGGGCAAGCTGGCCGGTGCAGCCCTGGGCGAGCCGGGAGGTGCCGGTGTCGCGGGTCACCGCGTTGGGGTTGCCGTGGACGCAGGTGGCCACCTCGGGGGCGGAGGGGTCGAACCAGGCGCCGGTGGAGAGTTGGACAACGCCGGGCCGCACCGCGTCGCTGAGCACGGCCCCGGCCAGGCAGCTGCCCACGGTGCTGCGGATGCGCACCACGTCGCCGTCGCGTACGCCGCGCGCCGCGGCGTCGTCGGGGTGCATCCGGACCGGTTCGCGGCCGCGGACCTTGGAGGAGGCGCTGAGTTCCCCCTGGTCGAGCTGGCTGTGCAGGCGAGTGGGCGGGTTGTTGGCGATCAGGTGCAGGGGGTACGCACCCGGCTCGGCCGGCTCCGGTGGCAGCCACGACGGGTGGCCGGGGCAGTCGTCGTAGCCGTAGGAGGCGATGGTGGCCGAGTACAGCTCGATGCGGCCGCTCGGCGTGGGCAGCGCGGCGGCGTCGGGGTCGGCGCGGAACCCGGCGTACAGGGTGCGCTGTTCACGCAGGGCCCGCAGCGGGATGCGGCCCGCGCGCCAGAAGGACTTGAAGTCCTCCTCGGGCGCGTACTCCGGCGGCAGGCCCTGGCGCCAGCTCTCGTAGAGGTGTTCCAGCCAGCCGTTCGCGTCGCGGCCCTGGGTGAAGGCGTGGCCGATGCCGAGTTCGCCGGCCAGGTCGCTGAGGATCCGGTAGTCGTCGCGGGCCTCGCCGACCGGGTCGGCGACGCGGTGCATGGCGATGAGCGCGGTGTCCTGTTTGGCGCCGCCGATGTCGTCGCGCTCCAGGGTGGTGGTGGCGGGCAGCACGATGTCGGCGTGGCGGGCGGTGGCCGTCCAGTGCGGCTCGTGGACCACGACCGTGTCCGGGCGGGCGAAGGCCCGGCGCAGCCGGCCGAGGTCCTGGTGGTGGTGGAAGGGGTTGCCGCCGGCCCAGTGGACGAGCCGGATGTCGGGGTAGGTGTGGCGCCCGCCGTCGTAGTCGAACTCCTCGCCCGGGTGCAGCAGCAGATCGGCGATCCGGGCGACGGGGATGAAGTCGGGGACCGGGTTGGTGCCCTGGTCCAGGGTGGGCAGCTTGTACGGGAGCGTCCCGGCGCCGGTGCCGCCGGTGGCGCCGTATCCGTGGCCGAACCCGCCGCCCGGCAGCCCGATCTGGCCGAGCAGGCAGGCCAGCGCGATGCCCGCCCACAGCGGCTGCTCGCCGCGGTGGGCGCGCTGGAGCGACCAGCTGAGCGAGATCATGGTGCGGTGTTCGGTCAGCTCCCGGGCGAGCGTGGCGATCCGGGCGGCCGGGATGCCGCAGATCTCCTCGGCCCAGTGCGGGGTCTTGGCGGCGGAGCCGTCCCGGCCGAGGACGTGGCCGGCGAAGGTGTCGAAGCCCTCGCAGTGGCGGCGGCAGAAGTCCGCGTCGTACCGGCCCTCCTCGATCAGCACGTGGCACAGCGCCAGCATCAGCGCGGTGTCGGTGCCCGGGACGGGGGCCAGCCACTCGGCGTCCAGCTCGTCGGCGAGGTCGTCGCGCAGGGGGCTCACCAGGATGAAGTGGGCGCCCCGTTCGCGGGCCGCGCGCAGCAGTCCCGGGGCCCGGTGGCGGCTGATTCCCCCCGCGTTGACCTGTGTGTTCTTGGCAGGCATCCCGCCGAAGCAGAGGAAGAGGCCGGTGTTCTCGGCCAGCACGGACAGCGGGGTGGGGTTGCTGATCGGGGCGTCGTCGCCCACCACGTGGCGCAGCAGCGTGGTGGCGGCGCCGAGGCTGTAGGTGTTGACGGAGCGGGTGTAGCCGCCGAGGCAGTTGAGGAACCGGTGGATCTGGCTCTGCGCGTGGTGGAAGCGGCCCGCGCTGCCCCAGCCGTACGACCCGCCGAAGATCGCCCGGTTTCCGTGGGCGGTGCGGACCCGGTCGAATTCGCGGGCCAGCAGCGGGATCACCTCGTCCCAGGGGACGGGCACATGGCCGTCGGTGCCGCGGGCCGGGTCGGGTCCTGGGCCGTGTTCCAGCCAGCCGCGGCGGACGTGGGGGGTGAGTACCCGGTCGCGGGGGCCGAGCGCGGCGGGCACGTTGCGCAGCAGCGCGGCGGGGTGGGGGTCGCGGGGATCGGGGGTGACGTCGAGACTGCCGTCGGGGCGGACGGCGGCGTCGAAGGCTCCCCAGTGCGAGCTGTGGGGGTGGGCGTGGGGGTTGGCGTCCGGGTACGGTCCCGTTCCGTCGCCGTCGTGGGCCGTGTCGTCGGCTCCGTTGCTCGCTGCCCTGCTCATGCGGTGGTCTCGCCTTTCGTCGGTCTCTCCTTCCTTCAGTTCCTCTCTTTGCCCCGCTCACTCCCCATCGGCAGGTCCGAGGCCCTACGCTGGCCGCCCGGCATCAGCCGGTCGGCCCATCGGAAGGGGTCCGTGCGGGATGCCTCCGCGCGGAAGGGATCAGGGAGGAGGGGTAGCACATCGACTGCCGAGCGTTATCGTCGATCCCGTTCCGCGTATGCCGATATTCGGCCACCGATGGCATACTTGAACGCGCGACCAAATGGGTTCACTCCCCGCCAGGGCCGCGGCGGTGGAGGCCGTCACCTGCCCATGGCGGAAGTCCGAGGGCAAGGGTGAGATGACCACATGACGCGACCGGACACGCCGCCGCACGAGCAGCCAGTCCGGTCGGACGACCTCATCGACGAGGCGTCCACAGCCAGGGCCACTGTCGACGAGCACGGCATCGTCACCCAGTGGAACGAGGGGGCCGAAGGGCTGCTCGGATACCGGCCCGAGGAGATCGTGGGGAGAGCGGCGGCCGTTCTGCTCGCCGACCAGACGGATCCGCGGTCGATGGCCGAAACCTTGCGCGCCCTGAATCCGCCCGACCGGTTCCGCGGACGGGTGGCGCTGCTGCACCGCGACGGCTCCCGGGTGACGGCCGGACTGCTGGCGCACCGCGTCACCGCGCCCGGCGACACCGCCGCATGGCTGGTCGTCTCCCCGCTGCCCCGGCCGGAACGGCCGCTGGCGGACGAGGAGTTGCTGAGGCGCTGCTTCACCCAGGGACCGTGCACGATGGCGGTGTACGACACCGGGCTGCGGCTGCGGTGGGCCAACCAGGACATGGAGCGGGTGCTGGGCCTCGCCCAGGAGGAGATCCGCGGGCTGCGGATCACGGAGATCACCCCCGGGCCCGAGGCGGAGGAGACCGAGGAGCGGATGCTCCGGGTGCTGGAGACCGGCGAGGAGCAGTACATCGAGCTGTTCCTGCGGATGCCCGGGTACGAGCGTCCGGTCGCCTGGTCGACCTCGCTGGCCCCGCTGCTGGACAGCGACGGCCGGGTGGCGGCCGTGATGCTGTCCGCGCACGACCGGACCCCGCAGCACACCACCCGTCAGCGGTTGGTGTTGCTCAACGAGGCGAGCACCCGGATCGGCTCCACCCTCGACGTCGACCGGACCACGCAGGAGCTGGCCGACGTGGCGGTCCCGGAGCTGGCCGACTTCGTCACCGTCGATCTGCTGCCCTCGGTGCACGGCGGCAGCGAACCGCGCCCGGGTCCCCTCAGCGGCCATGTCATGCTGCTGCGGGTCGCCGCCCGGTCGGTCTTCGCGGGCACCCCGGAGGCCGTGGTGGAGGTCGGGAAGGTGGCCGCGTACCCCGACTTCTCCCCCGCCGCCGAGTGCCTGAAGCTGGAGCGGGGGCTGCTGAACCGGGTGACGGACCCGGCGGTGGCCCGGTGGGCGGCCGAGGCCCCTGACCGGGCCGCGTCGATCCACCAGTTCGGCTTCCACTCCACGATGGCCATCCCGTTGCGCGCCCGCGGCACCACCCTCGGCGTGGCGACGTTCTCCCGGCACCAGCGCCCGGAGCCGTTCGAGGAGGACGATCTCCTGCTCGCCGAGGAGATGACGGCGCGGGCGGCGGTCTGCATCGACAACGCCCGCCGCTACACCCGGGAGCGGAACACCGCGCTGGCCCTGCAGCGCAGCCTGCTGCCGCGGACCCTGCCGCGCAGCGCGGCCGTCGAGGTCGCCTCCCGCTATCTGCCCGCGGGCCCGCAGGCCGGGGTGGGCGGCGACTGGTTCGATGTGATCCCGCTGTCCGGGGCGCGGGTCGCGCTGGTGGTGGGCGATGTGGTCGGCCACGGGGTGCAGGCGTCGGCGACCATGGGGCGGCTGCGCACGGCGGTCCGTACCCTCGCCGATGTCGATCTGGCCCCCGATGAGCTGCTGACCCACCTCGACGACATGGTCAACCATCTGTCGGCGGAGGCGGAGAGCGCCCAGGGCCCGACGAGTACGGGGGCCACCAGCGGGGACATCGGCGCCACCTGCCTGTACGCGGTCTACGACCCGGTGTCCCGGCGCTGTTCGATCGCCCGGGCGGGGCATCCGCCGCCCGCGGTGGTGTCCCCCGACTGCTCGGTCGAGCTGCTCGACCTGCCCGGCGGCCCGCCCCTGGGCCTTGGCAGCCTGCCGTTCGAGACGGTCGAGGTGGAGCTGGCGGAGGGCAGTCTGCTCGCCCTCTACACGGACGGGCTGATCGAGTCCCGCGACCAGGACGTCGACCGGGCGCTGGACACGCTGCGCTCCGCGCTGGCCCAGCCGGCGGAGTCGCTGGACGCCGTCTGTGACGTCGTGCTCAGCAAGATGCTGCCCAGCCGCCCGGAGGACGACGTGGCGCTGCTGCTCGCCCGCACCCGGGCCCTGGACGCCGATCACGTGGCCACCTGGGATCTGCCGGCCGACCCCTGCATGGTGGCGCGGGCCCGCCGGGACGTCTCGGCGCAGCTGGAGGCGTGGGGTCTGGACGAGGCCGTGTTCACCACCGAGCTGGTGGTGAGCGAGCTGATCACCAACGCCATCCGGCACGCCAAGGCGCCCATCCAGCTGCGGCTGATCCACGACCGCACCCTGATCTGCGAGGTGTCCGACGGCAGCGGCACCGCCCCGCATCTGCGCCGGGCCCGCACCTTCGACGAGGGCGGCCGGGGGCTTCTGCTGGTGGCTCAGCTGACCCAGAGCTGGGGCACCCGGCAGACCAGCAGCGGCAAGACGATCTGGGCGGAGCAGTCCCTGTCCCCCGGCGACGGCTGACCCCGCCCGCACGCCTCGGGTCCGTGCCCTGCCTCCGGCTTCACTACAATCGGCGGCAAGAGGCCCTGTTCGATACGGGCTTGAGGCTGCACCATGGCATTCGGCGTCAGGCGGACGCCGCTGCCGGTCGGCGCGGCGCCCGCGGCGGAACGAAAGGCCGCAATCCATGCGAACTGAAGCCGCGCGCCCGGGCGACTCCCTGGCCGCGCTGAGCCCCGCCGAGTCGGCCCGGCTGATGGCGGTCATGCGGGACGCCGCGCTGAGCGGCGGCAGGCTCCCGCTGCCCGCGCGCCCGGTGATCGGCCAGTCCTGGGACCGGATGCTGCGGCTGGGCCTGGACCCGGACCGCGGCCATGACCGGGGGCTGCTGAGCCTGGACGAACTGGAGCGGCGCCGGCAGGCGACCCGGCTGGCAGACGTGCTGCCCACCCTGCACAGCGGGCTGCTGGAGGCGGCGGAGGCGGCCGGTCACATCATGATCATCGCGGATGCCGACGGCCGGGTGCTCTGGATCGACGGCCACCGCGGCGTCCGCCGGCACGCGGAGGGCATCGCCCTCACCGAGGGTGCGCACTGGGCCGAGGAGACGGCCGGGACCAGCGGGATCGGCACCGCGCTCGCGGTCCGGGCGCCCGTGCGGGTGCATTCCGCCGAGCACTTCGTCCGCGCCTTCCACACCTGGAGCTGCGCCGCCGCGCCGGTACGGGACCCCCGGGACGGACAGCTGCTCGGCGTCATCGACATCAGCGGCCCGGCCCCCACCGCACATCCCACCGTGCTCTCCCTGGTGACGGCCACCGCCCGGTGGGCCGAGGGCGAACTGCGGCTGACCCACAGCCGCGAACTGGACGCGCTGCGCGCCCTCGCCGCGCCCGTCCTGGCCCGCATCCCGGGCAAGGCCGCGGTGGTGGACCGGCACGGCTGGGTCGCCGCCGTCACCGGCATCAGCCCGCAGGACGTCCGGCTGCCGCTGCCGAAGGCGGCGCGGGAGGCGCCGTACGGGCCGGTCTGGCTGCCCTCGCTCGGCACCTGCGCGGTGGAACCGCTGCCCGGCGGCCATCTGCTGCGGGTGCTCGACGGCGAGGACGGCGACCCGGCGGCGCCCGCCGGGCCGGGTCACCTGGTGCTGGACGTACGCCACCCGCACCACTGGTCGCTGACCTTCTCGGGCCCCTCCGGCACCTGGACGCACGGGCTCACCGCCCGCCACGCCGAACTGCTGCTGGTGCTCGCCGCGCACCCCGAGGGGCGCACCGCGGCGCAGCTCGCCCACGACCTGTTCGGCGATCCGACGCGGACGGTCACGGTGCGGGCGGCGTTGTCCCGGCTGCGCGGACGGCTCGGGGCGGTGCTCGCGCACCGCCCCTACCGGTTCGCGGACCGGATCCGCGTCGAGGTGCGGAGGCCGGACCGCCGGCAGGATCTCCTGCCGTTCAGCGTGGCCCCGGCGGTCGCCCGCCTGCGGACGGAGTCCGTCTTCTAGCGCGTGCCCGCGACCTCCTCCGGGCTGAGCACCTCGGCGAGGCGTTCGGCGGGCAGCAGCCCCTTCTCCAGCACGAGTTCGGCGACGCCGCGCCCGGTTGCCAGGGCCTCCTTGGCGATGCTGGTGGCCGCGCTGTAGCCGATGTACGGGTTGAGGGCGGTGACCAGGCCGATGGAGTTCTCGACGGTGGCGCGCAGGTTCTCGGTGTTGGCGGTGATGCCCGCGACGCACCGGTCGGCCAGCACCAGGCAGGCGGCGCGCAGGTGGGTGACGCTCTCCGAGAGGGAGTGCAGGATGATGGGCTCGAAGGCGTTCAGCTGGAGCTGCCCGGCCTCGGCGGCCATGGTGATGGCCACGTCGTTGCCGATCACCTCGAACGCCACCTGGTTGACGACCTCGGGGAT
>NZ_JBIRPZ010000028.1:0-64998 GCF_044332925.1 Streptomyces sp. NPDC021212 | reverse complement strand
ACCGCCGACGGACCAAACGCCCCATCCAGCAGACCCATCACCCGGTCACCCACAGCGAAGTCCGCCACACCAGGACCGACCTCCAGCACAACCCCCGCGCCCTCGAGACCCATCCGGCCGGCATCACCCGGATACATGCCCAGCACATTCAGCACATCGCGGAAGTTGACCCCCGCCGCACGCACACCAACCCGCACCTGACCCGGCTGCAACGGCCGCGACTCCTCCGGCACCAAAGCCACACCATCAAGCCGCCCCTGCGCCGCCACCTCCATCCGCCACGGCGAATCCGCGCCGGGCGGCGGCACCAGCACACCTCCCGAAGCCATCCGCACCAGCCGGGGCAACCACACCGCACCCCCGCGCACCGCAAACTGACCCTCGTCCAGAGCCCCGGCAAGCGCCCGGTAGGAAGCCTCCTCACCATCGACATCAGCCAGCACGAACCGCCCCGGATGCTCACTGATCGCCGAACGCACCAGACCCCACACCCCAGCACCCGCGAGATCCAGCACATCGCGAGCACCGTCCTCGGCCGAGGCCACCTCCACCGCGCCCGACGTCAACACCACCAACCGCGACTCCGCGAAGCGCCGCTCGGCCAGCCATTCACGGATCACGGCCAGCACACCGGCCACCGCGTCGGTGACCTCGGTGTCCGTGGAGCGGAGCGGAAGCACAACGGTGTCCGGGACGGCGGTACCGTCATCCAGCGCGGCGGTCAGCGCGGCCAGATCGGCATAACCGGTCACCGGAACACCCGCGTCGCGCCACCCGCCGGACTCGACATCACCGAGCACCGCCCAACCGGCAGACTCCACAGACTCCTCGGACTGGGCCGCCGGCGCAGGAACCCACTCCATCCGGAACAGACTCTCCGCCGTCGGGGAGTTCACCGCCGCCAGGTCCGCGGTCGACACGGGGCGTAGCACCAGGGACTCGACCTCGGCCACGGGTTCGCCCACGGCGTCGGCAACCCGCAACCCGATCTCGCCGCTGCCACGCAGGGTGAGCCGGACCCGCACAGCGGAGGCACCCACCGCGGACAGCGACACACCGGTCCACATGAACGGCAGCATCGCGCCCTCGGCCGCCGGTTCCTGGAGCTCCAGGGCGTGCAGCACTGTGTCCAACAGCGCCGGGTGCAAACCGAACCCGGCCCCGTCCTCCGCGACCTCCTCCGGAAGCGCAGCCTCCACGAACAGGTCCTCGCCCTGCTTCCACACCTCCCGCAGACCACGGAACGCCGGACCATACGCCAATCCCGCACCCGACAACCGCTCATACAACCCATCCACCGCAACCGCCTCCGCACCCACCGGCGGCCACACCCGCAAATCCCACCCACCAGCAGGAACACCAGCAACGAGAACACCCGTGGCATGCAAAGCCCACGGCTGCTCCGCATCCGCCCCCTCCGGGCGCGAGTAAACCCGCAGCGTACGACGGCCATCCTCGGCACCATCGATGCCGAGCTGCACCTGAACAGCACCGTCCTCCGGAAGAACCAACGGCGCCTGCAAGGTCAACTCCTCGACCCAGGCACACCCGACCCGATCACCCGCCTGCACCGCAAGCTCAACGAACGCAGTGCCCGGCACCAGGACCGAACCGGCAACCACGTGATCAGCCAGCCACGGATGCGACCGCACCGAGAGCCGTGACGTCAGCAACACGGCATCCGAACCGGCCACCGACACCGCCGCACCCAACAACGGGTGCCCCGCAGCGCCCAGACCCACGTCATCGAGGTCCGTCGCCGAGCGGGCGGGCTGCAGCCAGTACCGCTGCCGCTGGAAGGCGTACGTCGGCAGATCCACTCGCCGCGCACCGGTCCCGGCGAACACAGCGGCCCAGTCCACGTCCGCCCCACGCACGAACAGGTCCGCCACAGCGGTCAGCAGGGTCTCGGCCTCGGCCCGTCCCTTTCGCAGCACGGCCGCGGCGGCAGCGTCGGTGGCCGCCGGTGCGAGGCTGGTCAGCACCGGGTCCGGTCCGATCTCCATCAGCCGAGTTGCGCCCTGTTCGCCGGTGGCGGTCCGAAGGGCGTCATGGAAGCGGACCGGCTCGCGCACCTGGTCCACCCAGTAGGCGGGGGTCGTCCAGTCACCATCGGCGAGCGGCCGGCCTGTGACGGTACTGACCGCTGTGAGCACCGGCTGCTGGTAGGTGACGCTCGCGGCGATCTCGGCGAACTCCGCCAGCATCGGCTCCATCAACGGCGAGTGGAACGCGTGACTCACCCGCAGCCGCGACACCCGCCGGCCCCGCTCCCGCGCCACCGCCATCACCCGCTCGACCGCATCCTCGTCACCGGACACCACCACCGACGTGGGGCCATTGACCGCCGCGACCGTGGCCCCCTCTCCCTCAGGAAGCCCTCCGAGGATGTCGGCGACCTCGGGCTCAGTGCCCTCAATGGCCGCCATCGCGCCACCCGTGGGCAGCGCCTGCATCAACCGGCCACGGCCCGCCACCAACCGGGCAGCGTCGGCCAACTCGAACACACCCGCCGTGTACGCGGCGGCGAACTCACCGATGGAATGGCCGAACACCGCATCCGGACGCACGCCCCAGGAACGCAACAGCTCGACCAGCGCAATCTGCACCGCGAACAACGACGTCTGCGCGTACCCGGTCTCCTCCAGCAGGGCCGCCTCCGCCGAACCCTCCGCCGCGAACAGCACCTCCCGCACCGGAACACCGAAGCCCGGCCCGCCCGCAAGCTCCGCGTCCAGATGTCCACACGCCTCGTCCAGGGCCCGCGCGAACACCGGGAACTGCTCGTACAGCTCACGGCCCGTCCCGATCCGCTGGCTCCCCTGCCCGGTGAACATCCACGCCGTACGCCCCTCGCCCACGGCACCCGACACCACCGAATCGCCGTCCAGGTCGATGAGGCTTCCGCGCAGTGTGGCGCCCTCGGCGCCCAGCACCACCGCACGGTGCTCCAGCGCGGCGCGTGTGGTGGCCAGGGACAGCCCGACGTCGACGGGCGCGACGTCCCGCCCGTCGAGGTAGGCCGCCAGGCGTCCGGCCTGTGCCCGCACCGCCTGGGCGTTGCGGCCGGACAGCACCCACGGCACCACCGGCAGCTCGGCCGTCGGCCGCTCCTCGGCCATGGCGGGTTCGGCAGCCGGGGCTTCTTCGAGGATGACGTGTGCGTTCGTCCCGCTGATGCCGAACGATGAGACACCCGCCCGGCGCGGGTGTTCGGTCCGGGGCCATTCCCGGGCCTCGGACAGCAGCTCGACCGCACCGGCCGTCCAGTCCACGTGGGACGAGGGCGCATCGGCGTGGAGCGTCTGCGGCAGCCGCCGCTCCCGGAGCGCCATCACCATCTTGATCAGACCGGCGACGCCCGCCGCGGCCTGTGGGTGGCCGATGTTCGACTTGACCGAGCCCAGCCACAACGGCTCGGCTCCGTCGCGGTCCTGGCCGTACGTGGCCATCAGGGCCTGCGCCTCGATCGGGTCGCCGAGCCGGGTGCCCGTACCGTGCGCCTCGACCGCGTCCACTTCGGACGGCGATATCCGCGCGGCGGCGAGCGCCTGCCGGATCACCCGCTGCTGCGACGGACCGTTCGGCGCCGTCAGACCATTCGACGCACCGTCCTGATTGACCGCGCTGCCGCGCACCACCGCCAGCACCGGATGCCCCAGGCGCCGCGCGTCGGACAGCCGCTCCAGCACCAGTACGCCGGCACCCTCGGCCCACCCCGTACCGTCCGCGGCCTCCGCGAAGGACTTGCACCGGCCGTCCCCGGCCAGCCCGCCCTGCCGCGAGAACTCCAGGAACATGCCGGGGTTCGCCATGATCGTCGCCCCACCGGCGAGCGCCGTGGTGCACTCTCCCGCGCGCAGCGCCTGGCACGCCAGGTGCAGCGCCACCAGCGCGGACGAGCAGGCGGTGTCCACCGACACCGCGGGGCCCTCAAGGCCGAGGGCGTAGGACAGCCGGCCCGACGCCACGCTCGGCGTGGCTCCGGTCAGCAGGTAGCCCTCGCTTTCCGCGCCCGCCTCGTGCAGGTGGCCGCCGTACCCGTTGGCGGACACGCCCGCGAACACCCCGGTGGCCGAGCCACGCAGTGACTGCGGGTCGATTCCGGCCCGCTCCAGCGCCTCCCAGGCGGTCTCCAGCAGCAGCCGCTGCTGCGGATCCATCGCCAGGGCCTCACGCGGCGATATCCCGAACAGCTCGGCGTCGAAATCCCCGGCGTCCTGTACGAACCCGCCAACGGCCGCGATGTCGTGCAGCGCCCGCGCGTCCCAGCCGCGGTCCGCGGGAAACGGGGTGATGCCGTCTCCGGCGGAAGCCACCAGGTCCCACAGGGATTCCGGCGAGGTGACGCCGCCCGGGAAGCGGCAGCCCATGCCCACGATCGCGATCTGCTCGTCCGCCGCACCCACCGGGGCGGGGACGGCCGGTGTTCCGGCCGGCTCGATGGCCGCGCCGAGCGCCTCCTCGCGCAGATATCCGGCGAGGGCGGACGGAGTCGGGTGGTCGAAGATGAGTGTCGCGGGCAGGCGGAGGCCGGTGGCGGCATGCATCCGGTTGCGCAGGTCCACCGCGGTCAGCGAGTCGAAACCGAGATCCTTGAATGCCCGGGCCGGGTCGATGGCCGCCCCCGACGCATGGCCCAACACACCTGCGACCTCGGTCTGTACCAGCTCCAGCAGCAGCCGGTTCTGCTCGGCGACCGGCAACCCTCCCAGTCGGCCGCCGAGTTCGCCCCGGCTCGCGATGGTGGCCTGCCCGGCGTCCGGGCGCTGCCGCACCGTCGGGGCGAGGCTGTGCAGAACGTCGGGCAGGGCCGTGCGGTCCGAGGTCAGCGCGGAGGTGCGCAGGGCGATCGGCAGCGCCAGCGGCTCGTTGATCTGAAGGGCGATGTCCAGCAGGGAGAGCCCGTGGTCGGTCTCCAGGGCGGGGAAGCCCTGGCGCGCCATCCGGAGCAGGTCGGACTCGCTGAGCGTGCCGCCCATGCCTTCGGTGTGGGCCCACATGCCCCAGGCCAGTGATACGGCGGGCAGCCCCTGGGCGCGCCGGGACACCGCGAGTGCGTCGAGCACGGAGTTGGCCGCCGCATAGGGCGCCTGGCCCGCGTTGCCCACCACACCGGCGATCGAGGAGAACAGGACGAAGGAGTCCAGGTCGCGTTCCACGGTGAGTTCGTGGAGATGCATGGCGGAATCGGCCTTCGCCGCCAGGACACGGGCCAACCGCTCGGGGGTGAGATCGGCGATGATCCCGTCGTCGAGCACGCCGGCGGTGTGCACCACGCCCGTCAGCGGAGCCTCGTCGGGGATCGCGTCGAGGACGCCTGCCAGGGCCGTACGGTCGCTGACATCGCACGCGCTGATCGTGACGCGCGCGCCGAGGTCGACCAGCTCTCGTTCGAGTTCGCGCGCGCCGGGGGCCTCGGGGCCGCGCCGGGAGAGCAGCGCCAGGTTCCGTACGCCGTGTCGGGTGACCAGGTGGCGGGCCACCAGCGCGCCCAGGCCGCCGGTGCCTCCGGTGATCAGCACGGTGCCGTCCTCGCGCCAGGGCGCGGGTACGGTCAGCACGACCTTGCCGACGTGCTTCGCCTGGCCGAGGAATCGCAGCGCCTCCGGGGCCCGGGCGATGTCCCACGTCGTGACCGGGAGTGGCCGCAGCGCGCCGCTCTCGAACAGTGCCAGCAGCTCCGCCAGCATCTCGCCGATCCGCTCCGGCCCGGCGTCCATCACGTCGAACGACGTGTACGACACGCCCGGATGGGCCTCGGCCACCTCGTCCGCGTTCCGGATGTCGGTCTTGCCCATCTCGACGAACCGGCCACCGGCCCGCGTCAACCGCAGCGACGCGTCCACGAACTCCCCGGCCAGGCAGTCCAGCACCACGTCCAGCCCGGCTCCGTCCGTGGCCCGGGAGAAGACCTCCTCGAACTCCGTCGTACGGGAGGAGGCGATGCGCTCGGCGGACACACCCAGATGACGGACGGTCTGCCACTTGGCCTGACTGGCGGTCGCGAACACCTCCGCCCGCAGATGCTGGGCGAGTTGCACCGCGGCCATGCCCACACCACCGGCCGCGGCATGGATCAACACCGACTCGCCCGCTTCCAGCCCTGCCAGATCGACCAGCGCGTAATACGCGGTCAGGTAGACGATCGGCACGGACGCCGCCTGCGGGTACGACCAGCCGGCCGGGATCCGCGCCAGCATCCGCCCGTCGGCGACGGCCGTGGGACCGAACCCGCCGTTCAGCAGACCCATCACCCGGTCGCCGACAGCCCAGTCCGACACCCCCGGACCGACCTCAAGGACCACACCCGCGCCCTCGTGGCCCAGCAGCCCGGCGTCGCCCGGATACATGTCCAGCACATTGAGCACATCACGGAAATTGACGCCCGACGCCCGGACGGCCACCCGAACCTGCCCCGGGCCCAGCGGAGCCGGGTCCTCGGGCACCAGGGCGACGCCGTCCAACCGGCCCTTGGCCACGATGTCCATCCGCCAGGCCGAATCCGCACCCGCCGGAGGCACCAGTACCCCGTCCGCGTTCATCCGCGCCATACGCGGCAGCCAGGCGCGGCCTTCCCGTACGGCGACCTGGCCGGAGTTCGGCCCCGAGAGAGCGGCGGCGAGGACCTCGTACGACTCCTGCGCGCCGTCGACGTCGGCGAGCGCGAACCGGCCCGGGTGCTCGCTCATCGCCGACCGCACCAGTCCCCACACGCCGGCACCGGCGAGATCGAGTGTCCCAGGAGTGCTGTCCTCGGGCCTCACGTCCACGGCGCCGGAGGTCAGTACCACCAGCCGCGATCCGGCGAAGTGCTCCTGAGCCAGCCACGTGCGGATCACTGCCAGCACACCGGCCACCGCGTCGCCGAGCGCGGCGCCCGTGGCGTCGAAGGGGAGCACGACGGTGTCCGGGACGGGCGCGCCGGCATCGAGCGCGGCGATCAGTGCGTCCAGGTCGGCGTGTGCGGTGGCCCTCGGGACACCGGCGCCCAGCCGGGTGTCACCGAGCACCGTCCAGGCGCCCCGCTGCTCGAGTCCGGTGGTGGCAGTGGTGGGGGCCTGGATCCAGTCGAGGCTGAAGAGGCTGTCCCTGGCAGGGGAGTTCGCCGCTGCCAGCTCCCCCGCCGAGACCGGCCGCAGCACCAGCGACTCCACCTCGGCCACCGGCGCGCCCTGGCCATCGGCGACCCGCAAGGCGATCTCGCCGGACTTCCGTACGGAGATTCGTACCCGCACCGCGGCGGCACCGATCGCCGACAGCGACACCCCCGACCACAGGAACGGCAGGGACGCACCCTCGTCGGCCGACTCCCGAAGTCCCAGCGCGTGCAGCACCGAGTCCAGCAGCGCCGGGTGCAGGCCGAAACCGGCCGCCTCACCGGACAGCGGCTCGGGCAACGCCGCCTCCACGTAGAAGTCGTCGCCCTGCCGCCAAACCTTCCGCAAGCCACGGAAGGCCGGGCCGTAGACGAGGCCCTCGTCCGCCAGCCGCTCGTACAGGCCGTCCGCCGGGACGTGCTCCGCACCGGAGGGCGGCCACACGGCCAGGTCCCAGTCGGCGGCCACGCCCGTTCCCGACGTCAGGGTCCCGGTGGCGTGCAGAGTCCACGGCTCCTCGGCCGCGGCGCCCTCCGGGCGGGCGTACACCTTGAGGGCGCGCCGCTCGTCCGCGGCGCCGTCCGCCGTTTCGACGCTGAGCTGCAGGTGAACGGCGCGCTGTTCCGGCAGCACCAGTGGCGCTTGCAGGGTCAGCTCCTCCACGCGGTCGCAGTGGACCCGGTCTGCCGCCTGTACGGCCAGCTCCACGAACACCGTGCCCGGTACCAGCACCGAGCCCGCCACGGCGTGATCGGCCAGCCACGGATGCGACTGGACGGAAAGGCGTGAGGTCAGCAGCACGGTGTCCGAACCGGCCAGCGTCACGGTCGCGCCCAGCAGGGGGTGCTCGGCCGCGCCCAGACCCAGGCCACGGGCGTCGGCCACCGGCCGGGAAGCCGCGAGCCAATACCGCTGCCGCTGGAACGCGTAGGTCGGCAGCGCGGTCGTGCGGGCGCCACTCCCGGCGAACACGGCGGTCCAGTCGACTTCCGTGCCGCGCACGAACACCTCGGCCACCGCGCCCAGCACCGACTCAGCCTCGGGCCGTCCCTTACGGAGCACCGACGCCGCGGTGACGTCCTCCGCCTCCGACTGCGCGAGCGCGGTCAGCACCGGGTCGGGACCGATCTCCAGCAGCCGGGACACGCCCTGCACGCCCGTCGCGGCCACAAGGGCGTCGTGAAAACGCACCGGTTCGCGGATCTGACGCACCCAGTACTCCGGGGTCGCCCAGTCCTCCGCGGTCTCCGGCTCGCCGGAGACGGTGCTGAGGGCCGGCAGGTTCGGCTGCCGGTAGGTCACGCCGGCCGCGATATCGGCGAACTCCACCAAGGCCGGTTCCATCAGCGGCGAGTGGAACGCGTGACTCACCCGCAGCCGGGACACCCGGCGGTGCTGTTCCCGGGCAACGGTCATCGCCCGCTCGACGGCCTCCTGGTCGCCGGAAACCACCACCGCGTTCGGCCCGTTCACCGCCGCGATCGTGATCCGCCCATCCCCGGGAAGCCCTCGCAGGATGCCGAGGACCTCCTCCTCGCTGCCCTCGATGGCAGCCATCGCGCCACCTTCCGGCAGCCGCTGCATCAACCGGGCCCGGCCCGCCACCAGCCTGGTGGCATCGGCCAGATCGAAGACACCGGCGGCGTACGCGGCGGCGAACTCCCCCACCGAGTGGCCCAGCACCACATCCGGCACCATGCCCCACGACCGCAGCAACTCCACCAACGCCACCTGCACCGCGAACAGCGCCGTCTGCGCGTACCCGGTCCGGTCGAGGAGTGCTGCCTCGTCCGAGCCCTCGGCGGCGAACAGCACGTCCCTCACGGGGGTACCGAAGCCTGGCTCGCCCGCCAGTGCGGCCTCCAGGTGTCCGCAGACCTCGTCCAACGCCATCGCGAACCGCGGGAATTGCTCATACAGCTCTCGGCCCATGCCGAGCCGCTGGCTGCCCTGCCCGGTGAACATCCAGCCCGTACGGCCCTCACGCACCACACCGGACACCACCGAGGCGTCGCCCTCGGCCAGCGCGGCCACGCCCGCACGCAACGTACCCGGGTCACCGCCCAACACCACCGCGCGGTGGTCCAGCAGCGCACGTGTCGTCACGAGCGACAGCCCCAGGTCCGCACCGGAGTGGTGGCGTTCGTCGGGGAGTTCGGCCAGGCGTCCGGCCTGCGCCCGGAGCGCCTGGGCGCTGCGGGCCGAGAGCACCCAGGGGACCACCGGCAGCTCGGCCGTGGGCCGCTCCTCAGCCGTGGCCGGTTCAGCCGCCGGCGCTTCCTCGACGATGATGTGCGCGTTGGTGCCGCTGATCCCGAAGGAGGAGATGCCCGCGCGCCGGGGACGCTCCCCCATCGGCCACCTGCGGGCCTCCCTCAGCAGCCGGACCGCCCCGGCGGCCCAGTCCACCTGGGTCGAGGGCTCGTTCACGTGCAGCGTCCGCGGCAGCCGCTCGGCACGCAGCGCCATCACCATCTTGATGACGCCGGCGACCCCCGCGGCGGCCTGGGTGTGCCCGATGTTCGACTTCACCGAGCCCAGCCACAACGGCTCGTCCTCGGTGCGCGCCTGACCGTACGTCGCCAGCAGCCCCTGCGCCTCGATCGGGTCGCCCAGCCGGGTCCCCGTGCCATGTGCTTCGACCACATCGACCTCGGCGGCGGAAAGCCGCGCCGACGACAGCGCCTGACGGATCACCCGCTGCTGCGACGGACCGTTCGGCGCCGTCAGGCCATTCGACGCACCGTCCTGGTTGACGGCGCTGCCGCGCACCACCGCCAGCACGTCGTGCCCACGCCGCCGCGCGTCCGAGAGGCGCTCCAGCACCAGCACCCCTGCACCCTCGGCCCACCCTGTGCCGTCCGCGTCGTCCGCGAAGGACTTGCACCGGCCGTCCGAGGCCAGACCCCGCTGGCGTGAGAACTCGACGAACGTCGAGGGCGTCGCCATGACCGTGACGCCACCGGCCAGGGCCGTGTCGCACTCCCCCGCCCGCAGGGCCTGGCAGGCCCAGTGCAGGGACACGAGCGACGACGAACACGCGGTGTCCACCGTCACCGCGGGCCCCTCGAACCCGAAGACGTACGCGACACGTCCGGAGAAGACGCTGCCCGCGTTCCCGTTGGCGACGAAGCCTTCCACGTCCTCGGGCACGGTCTGGAGGCGCGAGGCGTAATCGTGGTACATCAGCCCCGCGAACACGCCTGTGGACGATCCCCGCAGCGACAGGGGGTTGATGCCGGCCCGCTCCAGCGCCTCCCAGGACGTCTCCAGAAGCAACCGCTGCTGCGGATCCATGGCCAGCGCCTCACGCGGACTGATCCCGAACAGCTCCGCGTCGAACTCGGCCGCGTCGTGCAGGAAGCCGCCCTCGCGTACGTACGACGTGCCCGCGCGGTCGGCGTCGGGGTCGAAGAGCGAGTCGACATCCCAGCCGCGGTCGGTCGGGAAGCCCGTGATCCCGTCCCCGGCGGAGTCGACCAGCTCCCACAGCCCTTCGGGGGAGGTCACCCCGCCCGGGTAGCGGCAGCCCATCCCCACGATCGCGATCGGCTCGTCGTCGGCCATCACCCCGGACGGCCTCGGTTCGATGTCCTGGCCGGCCGGCGTCTCCCCCAGCAGCCGTTCGCGCAGGTACGCGGCGAGCGCGGTGGGGCTGGGGTGGTCGAAGACCAGGGTGGCGGGCAGGGTGAGCGCGGTCGCGTTGTTGAGCCGGTTCCGCAGGTCCACCGCGGTCAGCGAATCGAACCCGAGATCCTTGAACGCCCGCCCCGGGTCGACCGCACCTGCCGACGCGTGCCCCAGTACCGCCGCCACCTCGGATTGCACCACGTGGAGCAGCACCCGGTCCCGCTCGGCCCCGGACAGACCCGACAGGCGGCGGGCCAGCCCATTCTCGTCGGTGCCCTGGTCCGCGGTCCGGCGCCGGTGGGCCGCGGGAAGGAGACCGTGCAGCGGGGTGGGCAGGCTGTCGCGCCGCGCGGCGAGCGCCGCGGTCCGCAGGGCGACCGGCAGCGCCAGGGGTTCGCCGGTCCGCAGCGCCAGGTCGAACAGTGCCAGCGCGTCCTGGGTGGACAGCGGCGGGAAGCCCTGGCCGCGCAGGCGGGCGATGTTCGCCTCGTCGAGGCGGCCGCCCATGCCGTCGGCGTGTTCCCACATGCCCCACGCCAGGGACACGCCGGGCAGCCCCCGCGATCGCCGGGACAGGGCGAGGGTGTCCAGCACGGTGTTGGCGGCGGCGTATGCGGCCTGGCCCGAGTTCCCGAACACTCCCGCGATGGAAGAGAACAGGACGAAGGCGGTCAGGTCGCGGTTGTCCGCTGTCAGCTCGTGCAGGTGGAGAGCCGATTCGGCCTTCGCCGCGAGCACCCGCGCGACCCGCTCCGGGGTCAGGTCGGTGATCATGCCGTCGTCGAGGACACCGGCGGTGTGCACGACTCCGGTCAGGGGCGCGTCGTCGGGTATGCCGCCCATCGCCTCGGCCAGTGCCCGGCGGTCGGCCACGTCGCAGGCGGTGATGGTGACGTCGGCGCCCAGGCCGGTCAGCTCCCGCTGGAGTTCGTGAGCACCGGGGGCGTCCGGGCCGCGGCGCGAGAGCAGCAGCAGGTTCCGTACGCCGTGCGTGCTCACCAGGTGCCGGGCCACGACCGCGCCCAGGCCACCGGTTCCGCCGGTGACCAGCACCGTTCCGTGGCTCTGCCACACACCTGGAGCGCCGTCTTCGGAGGCGCCGGTCGTGCGCGCCATCCGAGGCAGCCACACCTCGCCCCGCCGCACGGCGAACTGGCTTTCCCCGCCGTCGGCCAGGGCCGTCGCCAGGGTGGCGTACGAGGTCGGTTCGCCGTCGACATCGGCCAGGACGAACCGGCCCGGGTGTTCGCTCATCGCCGAGCGCAGCAGGCCCCAGACGCCCGCACCGGCCAGGTCGTGCGCCTCTGCCCCTACCGCCCCGGAGGTCACCACCACCAGCCGGGTTTCCGCCAGCCGCCGTTCGGCCAGCCACTCACGCACGAGCTCCAGCACACCGGAGACCGCTGCGGCGACCGCGGTGTCGGTGCCGCGCGGGTCGTGCGGGAGCGGCAGAAGCACGGTGTCCGGGACGCTGCCGCCCTCGTCGAGGGCGGCGGTCAGCGCGGTGAGGTCGGCGTAGCCGGTCACCGGCACTCCGGCGTCCTGCCACGCGTGCGGATCGCCGAGCACGGCCCAGTCCCCCGGTTCGCCGGTGTCACGACGCTCGGTGGGGGCGGGGGTCCAGTCCAGCCGGAACAGGCTGTCCGAGATCGGCGAGCCCCCGTCGGCGCCCGCGACGAGGCCGGCGGCCGATACGGGTCGCAGCACCAGGGAGCCCACCTCGGCGACCGGATCGCCCGCCGCGTCCGCCACCCGCAGGGCGATCTCGCTCGAGCCCGGCTCGCCGCGCGGTGAGAGGCGCGCCCGGACGGCAGTGGCGCCCACGGCGAACAACGAGACGCCGGACCACAGGAACGGCAGGGACGCTGCCCCCTCGGCCGACGGCTCACGTAGCCCGAGGGCGTGGAGGACGGTGTCCAGAAGGGCCGGGTGCAGACCGAACCCGGTGACGTCCCCCGCGATCTGCTCGGGCAGGACTGCCTCCACGAAGAGGTCCTCCCCCCGCCGCCATACCTCCTTCACGCCACGGAAACCAGGCCCGTAGGCCAGTCCCGCGTCGGACAGATGGTCGTAGAGGCCGTCGAGTCCATCGGCCGGCACCGGCTCCGCGCCCTCGGGGGGCCAGGCGCGCAGGTCCCAGTCGGCGGCGGGCCGCGCGGTGGTGAGGGTCCCGGTGGCGTGCAGGGTCCACGGTTGTTCGGCGGCGGCGTCCTGTGGGCGTGAGTAGACCCGGACCGTGCGCCGCCGGTCGTCTTCGGCCGGTTCGATGCTGATCTGGATCTGGACCGTGCCGTCGTGCGGCAGGATCAGCGGGGCCCGCAGGGTCAGGTCCTCCACCTGGTCGCAGCCGACCTGGTCCCCCGCCTGCACGGCGAGTTCCACGAACACCGTGCCCGGCACCACGACGGATCCGGCCACCACGTGATCGGTCAGCCACGGATGCGACTGCGCGGACAGCCGCGACGTCAGCAGCACCGTGTCCGACCCGGCCAGCCGCAGCGCGGCCCCCAGCAGCGGGTGCCCGACCGTCCCCAGGCCGAGGCCGCTCGCGTCGGTCACGGAGCGGGAGGGCCGCAGCCAGAACCGCTGGTGCTGGAACGCGTACGTCGGCAGCTCCACCCGCCGGGCGCCGGTCCCGGCGAACACCGCGGCCCAGTCGATCTTCGCGCCGCGTACGAACATCTCCGCCGCCGCAGAGAGTACGGACTCGACCTCCGCGCGGCCCTTCCGCAGCGCCGACGCGGCGGCGGCCTCCGTCACAGCCTGCGCCAGCGCGGTCAGCACCGGGTCGGGGCCGACCTCCAGCAGTCGGCTGACACCCTGTGTACCGGTGGCGGCCTCAAGAGCATCGTGGAAACGGACCGGCCGACGGACCTGATCCACCCAGTAGTCAGCAGTGGCCCAGTCCTCTTCACCGACCGGCCCACCGGTGACCGTACTGACGGCGGCGAGCACCGGCTGCCGGTAGGCGACACCCGCCGCGATCTCGGCGAACTCCGCCAGCATCGGCTCCATCAACGGCGAGTGAAAGGCGTGGCTGACGCGCAGCCGCGACACCCGGCGGCCCCGCTCCCGCGCCACCGCCATCACCCGCTCGACCGCATCCTCGTCACCGGAGACGACCACCGACACCGGCCCGTTCACCGCCGCGACCGTGGCCCGCTCCCCCTCGGCAAACCCGCCGAGGATGTCGGCGATCTCGGCCTCGGTGCCCTCGATCGCCGCCATCGCACCACCCGAAGGCAGCGCCTGCATCAACCGCGCACGACCCGCCACCAACCGCGCGGCATCCCCCAGCTCGAACACACCCGCCACATACGCCGCGACGAACTCACCCACCGAATGGCCCAGCACCACATCCGGCACCACACCCCACGACCGCAGCAACTCCACCAACGCGACCTGCACCGCGAACAGCGACGTCTGCGCATACCCGGTCCCATCCAGCAGAGCCGCCTCCGCAGAACCCTCCGCCGCGAACAACACCTCCCGCAACGGGTGCTCAAACCCCGGCCTGCCCGCCAATTCGGCATCCAGGTGGCCGCAGACCTCATCCAAAGTCCTCTTGAACACGGGGAACGTGCCGTACAGCTCACGGCCCATACCCAGCCGCTGGCTCCCCTGCCCCGTGAACATCCAGCCCGTACGCCCGTCCGACACCACACCGGACACCACGGAAGTGCCACCGTCGGCCAGCTCGGCGACCCCCGACCGCAAATCCTCCAGATCCCCGCCCAACACCACAGCACGGTGATCGAGCACCGCACGCGACGTCGCCAGCGAGTAGCCGACGTCGGCCGCCGAGCAGTCAGCCACCCCTTCCGCCGTGCCGAGGAAACCGGCCAGGCGCTCGGCCTGCGCCCGCACCGCCCGCTCGCCCCGCCCCGACAGCACCCACGGCACCACCGGCAGGTCGGCCGACGGCCGCTCCTTCGCCACGGCCGGTTCGGCGGCCGGGGCTTCTTCGACGATGACGTGCGCATTCGTCCCGCTGATACCGAACGCCGAAACACCCGCGCGGCGCGTACGGTCGGCCCGCGGCCAGGTGCGAGGCTCGGCCAGCAGCCGGACCGCACCGGCGGTCCAGTCCACATGGGACGACGGCTCGTCGGCGTGCAGCGTCTGAGGCAGCCGCTGTTCACGCAGGGCCAGCACCATCTTGATCACGCCGGCCACACCCGCCGCGCACTGCGTGTGACCGATGTTGGACTTCACCGAGCCGAGCCACAGCGGATCGCCGTCACGCTGCTGCCCGTAGGTGGCCATGAGGGCCTGCGCCTCGATGGGGTCGCCGAGCCGGGTTCCTGTGCCGTGCGCCTCGACGGTGTCCACCTCGGCCGCCGAGACGTTCGCGGCCTCCAGGGCCTGCCGGATCACGCGCTGCTGGGAGGGGCCGTTCGGCGCGCTCAGCCCGTTCGACGCGCCGTCCTGGTTGACCGCGCTACCGCGGACGACCGCCAGCACGTCGTGTCCGAGGCGCCGCGCGTCGGTCAGCCGTTCCAGCACCAGTACGCCGGCGCCCTCGGACCATCCCGTGCCGTCCGCCGCCTCCGCGAAGGACTTGCACCGGCCGTCCCCGGCCAGCCCGCCCTGACGGGCGAACTCCAGGAACATGCCGGGGTTGGACATGACCGTGGCGCCGCCCGCGAGCGCCATCGTGCACTCCCCCGCCCGTAGCGCCTGGCACGCCAAGTGCAGCGCCACCAGCGCCGACGAGCAGGCGGTGTCGACGGTGACGGCGGGGCCCTCGAAGCCGAGCGAGTAGGCGACCCGGCCCGAGGCGACGCTCGGGATGCTGCCGGTCAGCAGATAGCCCTCGGTCCCGGTGGCGGCCTCGTGCAACTGCCCGCCGTAGCCGTTGCCGGACACGCCGGAGAACACGCCGGTCCGCGAGCCGCGCAGCGACAAGGGGTTGATCCCGGCGCGCTCCAGCGCTTCCCACGACGTCTCCAGGAGCAGCCGCTGCTGCGGGTCCATGGCGAGGGCCTCGCGCGGGGAGATCCCGAACAGCTCGGCGTCGAACCGCGGGGCCTCGTGCACGAATCCGCCCACCTCGGCGATGTCGCCGAGCGCCTGGAGGTCCCAGCCACGGTCGGCGGGGAACGGTGACATGCCGTCCCCGGCCGAGGCCACCAGCTCCCACAGCGCCTCCGGTGAAGCTACACCGCCGGGAAAGCGGCAGCCCATGCCCACGATCGCGATCGGCTCGCGTGACGCGGTGACCAGGTCCTGGTAGCGCTGCCAGAGCCGGTCGTTCTCCTTGAGGGACTCCCGCAGGGCTTGGACGAGTTCTTCGGAGGATGTAGTCATGTCGTTCTCCACGGTCACGGCGAACTGAAGCCTGGGACTGAAGCCAATGGACGGATGCCTGAGTGCGCCGACGTGACGGACCTGTCCGCCACTGGCGCCCGGGCTACATCGGCCTCACACGCTTCAGGGCCAGCTGTACGAGGCTGTCGGCGCCCATCGAGTCGAGGGATTCGGCGTCGCTCCGCTCGGCGGCCGGTTCCGCCGCGGTCCCGCCTGCCCCGTCGGTGTCGGCGGATTCGGCGGTTCCGGCGGCTTCGGCGAGCCGGCGCAGCATGTCCAGCACGCCGGACTCCCGCAACCGGGTGATCGGGATCGCCGCAAGAAGCTCCTTCACCTGCGGATCCACCCCGTCGTCTCCCGGCTCGGCACCGTGCGCGGTGCGTTGAGCCGGAGCGGCGTCGGCGAGCAGCCTCTCCCGCAACGCCAGGACGAGCGCTTCGGGCGTCGGGTGGTCGAAAATCAGCGTCGCGGGCAGTTGCAGGGCAGTGGCCGAGTTGAGCCGGTTACGCAGGTCCACCGCGGTCAGCGAGTCGAAGCCGAGGTCCCGGAACGCCCTGGCGGGGTCGACCGCGGCCACCGAGGAGTGTCCCAGCACCGAGGCCACCTGGGCCTGTACGACCTCCAGCAGCAGCCGGTCCTGCTCGGGCGCGGGCAGCCCCCGCAGCCGCCGGACCAGGCCCTCGCCCCCGCCCGCGGCCGCCTGGCCCGCGGTGCGGCGCTGCCGTGCGGCCGGCACCAGGCCGTGCAGCACGCTGGGCAGACTGTCCCGTCGCGCGGCCAGTGCCGTGGTCCGCAGGGTGACGGGCAGGGCCACCGGCTCGTTGACCCGCAGGGCGGTGTCCAACAGCGCCAGCGCGTCGTCGGTGGACAGCGGCGGGAATCCCTGGCGGCGCATGCGGTCCAGGTCCGCCTCGGCCAGCCGGCCGCCCATGCCGTCGGTGTTCTCCCACATGCCCCAGGCCAGGGACACGCCCGGCAGGCCCTGGGCGCGGCGGGATGCCGCCAGCGCGTCCAGAACCGCGTTGCCCGCCGCGTAGGCCGCCTGTCCCGGGGATCCGATCACCCCGGAGATCGAGGAGTACAGCACGAAGGCGCTCAGGTCGGACTTGGCGGTCAATTCGTGCAGGTGCAGCGCGGAGTCCGCCTTGGCGGCCAGGACCCGGGCCAGCCGCTCCGGGGTCAGGCCGGTGATCACACCATCGTCGAGCACTCCGGCCGTGTGGATCACTCCGGTGAGCGGGGCCCGCTCGGGGATGGTCTCGATCGCCCGGGCCAATGCCTCCCGGTCGCCGACGTCGCAGGCGGTGATGGTGACCCGCGCACCGAGAGCGGTCAGTTCCCCTTCGAGTTCCCGCGCGCCGGGGGCGTCCGCGCCACGGCGCGAGAGCAGCAGCAGGTCCCGGACCCCGTGCTGGGTGACGAGGTGGCGTGCCAGCACCGCGCCGAGGCCGCCGGTGCCGCCGGTCACCAGGACGGTGCCGCTCTCGTGCCACGGCGCCGGGATGGTCAGCACGACCTTGCCGACGTGCTTCGCCTGGCCGAGGAACCGCAGGGCCTCCGGGGCCCGTGAGATGTCCCAGGTGGTGACCGGGATCGGGCGCAGCGCACCCTGTTCGAACAGCTCCAGCAGCGAGGCCAGCATCTCGCCGATCCGGTCGGGGCCCGCTTCGATCACGTCGAACGCCTGGTACGACACGCCCGGGTAGCCGGCCTTGACCTCGTCCGCGTCGCGGATGTCCGTCTTGCCCATCTCCACGAATCGTCCGCCGGGACGCGTCAGGCGCAGGGACGCGTCGACGAACTCCCCGGCCAGGCAGTCCAGCACGACGTTCACGCCGGCACCGTTGGTGGCCCGGGAGAAGGTCTGCTCGAACTCGGTGGTGCGGGACGAGGCGATGTGGTCGGCGCCGACACCGAGTTCACGGACCGTGGGCCACTTGCCCTGGCTGGCGGTCGCGAAGACCTCGGCCTGCAGGTGGTGCGCGAGCTGCACGGCGGCCATGCCCACGCCACCGGCGGCGGCGTGGATGAGGATCGACTCGCCCGCCCGCAGCCCGGCGAGGTCCATCAGGGCGTAGTACGCGGTGAGGTACACGATCGGCACCGACGCCGCCTGCGCGTAGGACCAGCCGCGCGGAATCCGCGCCAGCATGCGCGCGTCGGCGACCGCGGCGGGGCCGAAGGCGCCGTCGAGCATGCCCATGACGCGGTCGCCGACGGCCCAGTTCGTCACGCCGGGTCCGACCTCCAGGATGACGCCGGCGCCTTCGAGGCCCATGCGGCCCGCGTCGCCCGGGTACATGCCCAGCACGTTGAGCACGTCGCGGAAGTTGATGCCCGCGGCACGTACGCCCACCCGCACCTGGCCGGGCAGCAGGGGCCGCATGTCCTCGCGCACCAGCGCGACACCGTCCAGGCGCCCCTGGGCGACGATGTCCAGTCGCCACCCGAGTCCGGCGCCCAGGCCGGAGTCAGGGGTCGTGGGGGGCACGAGCACTCCGCCCGAGGCCATCCGGACGGCCCTCGGCAGCCACACCTTGCCGCGGCGTACGGCCAGTTGCGCATCGCCCGCCTCGGCGAGGCCGGGCAGCTGCGCGGCCAGCGCCTGGTAGGACTCCCGGCGGCCATCGGTGTCGGCGAGGAGGAACCGGTCGGGGTTCTCGCTGATCGCCGTACGGACGAGGCCCCACACTCCGGCCCCGGCCACGTCGACCACGCCTTTGCCCGCGAGTGAGGTCCTGGCGGGCTCCTCACCGTCTTCGGCGGAGACCTCGACGGCGTCCTCGGTCAGCACCGCCAGCCGGGACCCGGCCAGCCGGTCCTCCGCCAGCCAGTCCCGCACGATGCCGAGCACCTCGGTGACGGTCGCGGTCACCCTGGCGTCGGTGCTCGCCCCGGTGCCGACGGCGGTGGGGTGAAGTGGGAGCAGTACGGTGTCGGGCACCTCGGCGCCGGCGTCCAAGTCCGCGCTCAGCGCGGCGAGGTCGGCATACCGGGAGGCGCCGACGCCCACGTCGGGCAGGCCGTTCCGCGTGTCGTCGGACCCGGTCAGGATCGCCCAGCGGCCGACGGGGGTGGACGACCCGCTCAGGGGGGCGGGCGCGGGGACCCAGTCCAGCCGGAACAGGCTGTCGGAGACCGGCGAGCCCGCCCCGGCCAGGTCGGCCGGCGACATCGGGCGCAGCACCAGCGACTCGACCTCGGCAACCGGGTCGCCCGCCGTGTCGGCAATCCGCAGCCCCACCTCGCCCGTCCCGCGCACGGTCAGGTGTACGCGTGCGGCGGCGGCGCCGACGGCGGACAGCGACACGCCCGACCACAGGAACGGCAGCGACGCGCCGTCCACCGCCTGCTCCCGCAGTCCCAGGGCGTGCAGGACGGTGTCGAGCAGCGCCGGGTGCAGTCCGTACGCCGAAGCGTCGCCGGCCAGCGGCTCGGGCAGGGCCGCCTCGACGAAGAGGTCCTCGCCGTGCCTCCAGACCTCTCGCAGTCCCTGGAAGGCCGGTCCGTAGGCCAGCCCGGCCGAGGCCAGTCGCTCGTACAGCCCGTCGGTGGGCACCGGCTCGGCGCCCGGGGGCGGCCACGCGGCCAGGTCCCAGTCGGCGGCGGGCCGCTCGGCGGCGAGGGTGCCGGTGGCGTGCAAGGTCCACGGTTGTCCGGTCGCGGAGTCCTGGGGGCGTGCGTACAGCTTCAGCGTGCGCCGCTGCTCGTCGGCGTTTCCCTCCGGGTTCCCGTCGGAGGACTCGGGCGGTTCCACGCTGAGCTGCATCTGCACCGCGCCGTCCTTCGGCAGCACGAGCGGGGCCCGCAGGGTCAGTTCGTCCAGTCGGCCGTAGCCGAGCTGGTCGCCCGCCTGGAGTGCGAGTTCGACGAGCGCGGTGCCGGGGACCACGATCGATTCCGCGACCGCGTGATCGGCGAGCCAGGGGTGGGACCGCACCGAGAGGCGGGACGTCAGCAGGAGGGTTTCCGAGCCCGCCACGGTCACGGCCGCGCCCAGCAGCGGATGTTCGGTCACGCCGAGGCCGAGGCCGTCGGCGTCGGTGGCCGGAGCCGATGCCTCCAGCCAGTACCGTTCGCGCTGGAACGCGTAGGTCGGCAGCTCGACCCGCCGGGCACCGGTCCCCGCGAACACGCCGGGCCAGTCGACGCCCGCGCCCCGCACATACAGCTCCGCGACGGCCGTCAGCACGGCCTCGGCCTCGGCCCGGCCACCACGCAGAGTGGACACCGCCACCGCCGGCTCGGCCCCCGCCTGGGCCAGCGTGCTCAGAACAGGGTCAGGCCCGACCTCCAGCAACCAGGTCGCACCCTGCTCACCGGTCGCGGTCAGCAACGCGTCATGGAAGCGCACCGGACGCCGGACCTGATCCACCCAATACTCCGAAGTGACCCAGTCCTGCCCACCGACAAGGGCACCCGTCACCGTGCTGACAGCCGGAAGCACCGGCTGCCGGTAGGCGACACCCGCCGCGACCTCGGCGAACTCCGCCAGCATCGGCTCCATCAACGGCGAGTGGAACGCGTGGCTGACGCGCAGCCGGGACACCCGGCGGCCCCGCTCCCGCGCCACCGCCATCACCCGCTCGACCGCATCCTCGTCACCGGACACCACCACCGCGCTCGGCCCGTTGACCGCCGCGACCGTGGCCCGCTCCCCCTCGGCAAGCCCGCTGAGGATGTCGGCGACCTCGGACTCGGTGCCCTCGATCGCCGCCATCGCACCACCCGAGGGCAGCGCCTGCATCAACCGCGCACGACCCGCCACCAACCGCGCGGCATCCCCCAGCTCGAACACACCCGCCGCATACGCCGCGACGAACTCGCCGATCGAGTGGCCCAGCACCACATCCGGCACCACACCCCACGACCGCAGCAACTCCACCAACGCCACCTGCACCGCGAACAACGCCGACTGCGCATACCCGGTCCCCTCCAGCAGAACCGCCTCCGCAGAACCCTCCGCCGCGAACAACACCTCCCGCACCGGGTGCTCAAACCCCGGCCTGCCCGCCAACTCCGCGTCCAGAAAACCGCACACCTCATCCAAGGCCCGCGCGAACACCCGGAACACGCCATACAACTCACGGCCCATACCCAGCCGCTGACTGCCCTGCCCCGTGAACATCCACGCAGCACGCCCCTCCGACACCACACCGGACACCACCGAAGGGCCGTCCAGGTCGGCCAGACCCGCGCGAAGGGCGTCGTCGGCGCCCAGCACCACCGCGCGGTGTTCCAGGGCGGCGCGCGTCGTCACCAGCGAAAGGCCCACGTCGACGGCGGAGGAGGCCCGCTCGTCGAGGAACTCCGCCAGACGCCCGGCCTGTGCCTCCACCGCTCGCGCGCTCCGCCCCGACAGCACCCATGGCACCACCGGCAGGTCGGCCGACGGCCGTTCCACGGCTACGGCCGGGGCGGCCGGAGCCTCTTCGATGATCACGTGCGCGTTGGTCCCACTGATTCCGAACGACGACACCCCCGCCCGGCGCGGACGCTCCCCCCGCGGCCAGCCACGAGCCTCGGTCAGCAGCCTGACCGCTCCGGCTTCCCAGTCCACATGCGACGAGGGTTCGTCCACGTGCAGCGTCTGCGGCAACTGCCCGGCGCGCAGCGCCATTACCATCTTGATCACACCTGCCGCGCCCGCCGCGGCCTGGGTGTGCCCGATGTTCGACTTGATCGAGCCCAGCCACAGCGGCTCGTCGTCGGTGCGGGCTTGGCCGTAGGCCGCGAGCAGGGCCTGGGCTTCGATCGGGTCGCCGAGCCGCGTCCCCGTTCCGTGCGCCTCCACCACATCCACGTCGGACGCCGAGAGCCGCGCCGAGGACAGCGCCTGACGGATCACCCGCTGCTGCGACGGACCGTTCGGCGCCGTCAGACCATTCGACGCACCATCCTGATTGACCGCGCTCCCGCGGACCACCGCCAACACGTCGTGCCCACGCCGCCGGGCCTCCGACAGCCGCTCCAGCACCAGCACCCCGGCACCCTCCGACCAGCCGGTGCCATCCGCCGCCTCGGCGAAGGACTTGCACCGGCCGTCGGCAGCCAGGCCGCGCTGCCGGGAGAACTCGACGAACGTGGCAGGGGTGGCCATCACCGTGACGCCACCGGCCAGAGCCGTGTCGCACTCCCCCGCCCGCAACGCCTGGCAAGCCAGGTGCAGCGAGACCAGGGACGACGAGCACGCGGTGTCCACGGTGACCGCCGGGCCTTCGAAGCCGAAGACGTAGGAGATGCGGCCAGAGAAGACGCTGCCCGCGTTGCCGTTGCCGAGGAAGCCCTCGACCTCGTCCGGTACGGCGTGCACCCGCGACGCGTAGTCGTGGTACATCAGTCCCGCGAACACGCCGGTGGCCGTGGAGCGCAGCGAGTGCGGGTCGATTCCGGCGCGCTCCAGCGCCTCCCAGGAGGTCTCCAGCAGCAGCCGCTGCTGCGGGTCCATGGCCAGCGCCTCACGCGGCGAGATCCCGAACAGCTCGGCGTCGAAGTCGGCGGCGTCGTGCAGGAACCCGCCTTCGCGGACGTATGAGGTACCGGCATGGTCCGGGTCGAGGTCGTAGAGCCGCTCGATGTCCCAGTCGCGGTTGCCCGGGAAGGGGGTGATGCCGTCCCCGCCGGAGGTCACGAGCTCCCACAGCGACTCGGGCGAGGTCACTCCGCCCGGGTAGCGGCAGCCGATGCCGACGATCGCGATGGGCTCGTCGGCCGCGCCCCGGCTCCGTACGGCGGCCGCCGCGGTCTTCTCCTGTTCCCGCTCCGCTTCCCCGCCCAGCAGCCGCTCGCGGAGGTACGCGGCGAGCGCGGCGGGGCTGGGGTGGTCGAACACCAGGGTCGCGGGCAGCCGTAGCCCACTCGCGGTGTTGAGGTGGTTACGCAGGTCCACCGCGGTCAGCGAGTCGAAACCGAGGTCCGTGAACGCCCTGGCCGGGTCGACCGAGGCGGCCGATGAGTGCCCCAACACCGCCGCGACCTGCGACTGCACCAGGGCAAGCAGCTCCCGGTCCTGTTCAGCGACGGGCAGGCCGCGCAGCCTGCGTGCCAGCGCGCTCTGGTCGCCGTCGGCGGCCTGTCCGGCGACGCGCCGCCGCCTGGTGGCCGGGACGAGCCCGAACAGCACGCTGGGCAGGCTGTCCCGACGCGCGGCGAGAGCGGTGATGTCGAGTGTGACGGGCAGTACGAGGGCCTCGCCGGACCCTGCCGCGAGGTCCAGCCGTGCGAGCGCGTCGTCGGTGGCGAGGGCGGGGAACCCCTGCCTGCGCATGCGGGTCATGTCGGCGTGGCGGAGGCGGCCGCCCATACCATCGGCATGTTCCCACACGCCCCACGCCAGCGACACGCCCGGCAGGCCCTGGGCCCGCCGGGACGTGGCGAGAGCGTCGAGCACGGCGTTGCCCGCCGCGTACGCCGACTGGCCGGACGAACCGACGATCCCCGAGATCGAGGAGAAGAGGACGAACGCGTCCAACTCGCGGTCACGGGTCAGTTCGTGCAGGTGCAGGGCCGATTCGGCCTTCGCCGCCAGGACGCGGCCCAGCCGCTGCGGGGTCAGGTCGGTGATGACTCCGTCGTCCAGCAGACCGGCGGTGTGCACCACACCGCTGAGCGGCGCGTCCTCGGGAATCGCGGCCAGTGCCCGGGCCAGCGCCTCGCGATCGGCCACGTCGCACGCGGCGATCGTGACCCGGACGCCGAGGTCCGCCAGCTCCTGCCGGAGTTCCCGCGCGCCGGGGGCGTCGGGCCCGCGGCGGGACAGCAGCAGGAGGTTCCGTACTCCGTGCGTGGTGGCGAGATGGCGCGCCACCAGCGCGCCGAGGCCGCCGGTGCCACCGGTCACCAGGACCGTGCCCCCCGCCCGCCATGCGGGCGAGGCCTCCGCGGGCCCGGTCATCCGGGCGACGCGCGGCAGCAGCACCTGGCCGCCCCGCACCGCGAGCTGGCTCTCGCCCGCCTCGGCGAGATCGGTCAGGCTTGTGGCCAGCGCCTCGTACGAAGCCTGCTCGCCGTCGGTATCCGCCAGGACGAACCGGCCCGGGTTCTCGGTGATCGCCGAGCGCACCAGCCCCCACACCCCGGCGCCGGCGAGATCGTCGGACTCGACGACGGCGCCCGAGGTGAGCACGGCGAGGCGGGACGTGGCCAGACGCGGCTCGGCCAGCCACTCCCGTACGACGCGGAGCACGCCGCTCACGGCCTCGGTCACCCGGGCCTCGGCACCGGCACCGTCGGCCCGCGTGACCGGGAGCAGAACGGTGCCGGGAACGTCGGCGCCGCCGTCCAGGGCGGTGACGAGTTCGGCGAGGCCCGCGCGGCCGGTCGCCGGGATCCCGGCGTCCTGCCATGGCCGCGCGTCGCCCAGCACGGTCCAGGCCTCCGGCTCCCCGGGGTCGGCTGCGGGGTCGGGGGCGGGGATCCAGTCGAGCCGGAACAGGCTGTCGACGGCCGAAGCCGCGGCGGCCGTGTCGGTGGCCGAAACGGGCCGCAGTACGAGGGCGTCGACCTCGGCGACGGGCTCACCGGACGTGTCGGCGACGCGCAGTCCGACCTCTCCCGGTGCGCGGACGGACAGCTGTGCCCGCACCTCGGGCGCGCCGACGGCCGACAGCGATACGCCGGACCACAGGAACGGCAGCAACGCCTTGCCAGGGCCGTCAGCTTCGTCCGGTGCCTGCGCCGGGTAGTCGACTCCGAGGGCGTGCAGGACGGAGTCCAGCAGTGCGGGGTGCAGCCCGAAGCCGGTCGCGTCCGCCTTGGCTTCCTCGGGCAGGGCGGCCGTCACGAACAGGTCGTCGCCCAGCCGCCAGACCTCCCGCAGCCCCCGGAACACCGGGCCGTAGGCCATACCTGTCCCCGCCAGCCGCTCGTAGAGCCCGTCGACCGGCATCGGCTCCGCACCAGCGGGCGGCCAGGCCCGCAGATCCCAGTCGGCGGCGGGCTGATCGGCGGTCAGGGTGCCGGTGGCGTTGAGGGTCCACGGCCGGTCGGCCGGACCGCCCTCGGTGCGGGAGTGGATCCGCACGGTCCGCGGGCCTTCGCCTTCCGCGGGCTCGATGGCGATCTGCACCTGGACCGCGCCGTCGCGCGGCACCACCATCGGGGACCGCAGGGTCAGCTCCTCGACCCGGTCGCAGCCGGCCTGGTCGCCGGCCTGTACGGCGAGTTCGACGTAGGCGGTGCCCGGCACCACGATGGAGCTGCCGACCACATGGTCCGCGAGCCAGGGGTGAGTCGCCACGGACAGCCGCGATTGCAGGACCGCGGTGTCCGAGTCCGCCAGCCGTACGGTGGCGCCCAGCATGGGGTGCCCGGCCGCGCCGAGGCCCGGCCCATTGGTGTCGATCGCCGGGCGCGGGTTGTCCAGCCAGTACCGTTCGCGCTGGAACGCGTAGGTCGGCAGCTCGACCCGCCGGGCACCGGTCCCCGCGAACACGCCGGGCCAGTCGACGCCCGCGCCCCGCACATACAGCTCCGCGACGGCCGTCAGCACGGCCTCGGCCTCGGCCCGCCCCGCACGCAAGGTGGACACCGCCACCGCCGGCTCGGCCCCCGCCTGGGCCAGCGTGCTCAGAACAGGGTCAGGCCCGACCTCCAGCAACCAGGTCGCACCCTGCTCACCGGTCGCGGTCAGCAACGCGTCATGGAAGCGCACCGGACGCCGGACCTGATCCACCCAATACTCCGAAGTGACCCAGTCCTGCCCACCGACAAGGGCACCCGTCACCGTGCTGACAGCCGGAAGCACCGGCTGCCGGTAGGCGACACCCGCCGCGACCTCGGCGAACTCCGCCAGCATCGGCTCCATCAACGGCGAGTGGAACGCGTGGCTGACGCGCAGCCGGGACACCCGGCGGCCCCGCTCCCGCGCCACCGCCATCACCCGCTCGACCGCGTCCTCGTCACCGGACACCACCACCGCGCTCGGCCCGTTGACCGCCGCGACCGTGGCCCGCTCCCCCTCGGCAAGCCCGCTGAGGATGTCGGCGACCTCGGCCTCGGTGCCCTCGATCGCCGCCATCGCACCACCCGAGGGCAGCGCCTGCATCAACCGCGCACGACCCGCCACCAACCGGGCGGCATCCCCCAGCTCGAACACACCCGCCGCATACGCCGCGACGAACTCGCCGATCGAGTGGCCCAGCACCACATCCGGCACCACACCCCACGACCTCAGCAACTCCACCAACGCGACCTGCACCGCGAACAACGCCGACTGCGCATACCCGGTGCCCTCCAGCAGAGCCGCCTCCGCAGAACCCTCCGCCGCGAACAACACCTCCCGCAACGGGTGCTCAAACCCCGGCCTGCCCGCCAGCTCCGCGTCCAGAAAACCGCACACCTCATCCAAGGCCCGCGCGAACACCGGGAACACGCCATACAACTCACGGCCCATACCCAGCCGCTGGCTCCCCTGGCCCGTGAACATCCACGCAGCACGCCCCTCCGACACCACACCGGACACCAGCGAGGCACCGTCGGCCAACGCGACGACGCTTTCGTACAGCCCGTCCCGGTCGGAGCCGAGCACGACGGCGCGATGGTCGAGCGCTGTGCGGGTCGTCGTGAGGGAGAAACCCACGTCGGCCGGGGGCGGGCCCTGTCCGTCGGCCCGCTCGTCCAGGAAGGCCGCCAGCCGGGTGGCCTGGCCCCGCAGGGCCTCCGGCGTCCGGCCGGACAGCACCCACGGCACCACCGGCAGGTCCACCGGCGGCGGCTCCTCGGCGGCGTCCGGGGTCGGCGCCGGGGACTCGGGGGCTTCTTCGATGATGACGTGGGCGTTGGTCCCACTGATCCCGAACGACGACACCGCGGCGCGGCGCGTGCGTTCGGCCCGGGGCCATTCCCTCGCCTCGGTCAGCAGCTCGACCGAGCCGGACGCCCAGTCGACGTGGGACGACGGCTGGTCCACGTGCAGCGTCCGGGGCAGCCGCTCGGCGGCCAGCGCCATGACCACCTTGATGATTCCGGCGGCGCCGGCGGCGGCCTGCGTGTGGCCGATGTTCGACTTTACCGAGCCCAGCCACAACGGCTCACCGCCGTCCCGGCCCTGACCGTACGTCGCCAGCAGAGCCTGCGCCTCGATCGGGTCGCCCAGCCGCGTCCCCGTTCCGTGCGCCTCCACCACATCCACGTCCGACGCCGAGAGCCGCGCCGAGGACAGCGCCTGACGGATCACCCGCTGCTGCGACGGACCGTTCGGCGCCGTCAGACCATTCGACGCACCATCCTGATTGACCGCACTCCCGCGCACCACCGCCAGCACATCGTGCCCACGCCGCCGAGCCTCCGACAGCCGCTCCAGCACCAGCACCCCGGCACCCTCCGACCAGCCGGTGCCATCCGCCGCCTCGGCGAACGCCTTGCACCGGCCGTCGGGCGCGAGCCCGCGCTGCCGGGAGAACTCGACGAACGTGGCAGGGGTGGCCATCACCGTGACGCCACCGGCCAGCGCCGTATCGCACTCCCCCGCCCGCAACGCCTGGCAGGCCAGGTGCAGCGAGACCAGCGACGACGAGCACGCGGTGTCGACCGACACCGCCGGGCCCTCCAGGCCGAGCACGTACGACAGGCGGCCCGAGGCCACGCTCGGAGTGCTGCCGGTCTGCAGGTAGCCGGCGGATTCGCCGCCGTCCTCGTGGGCGAAGCCGCCGTACCCGTTTGCCGAGATCCCCGCGAAGACACCGGTCGACGACCCGCGCAGCGACAGCGGACCGATGCCCGCCCGCTCCAGCGCCTCCCACGCGGTCTCCAGCAGCAGCCGCTGCTGCGGATCCATGGCCAGCGCCTCACGCGGCGAGATCCCGAACAGCTCCGCGTCGAAGTCGGCCACGTCCGGCACGAATCCGCCGACCCCGGCGTATTCGGTGCCCATCGCCGCGCTGGTGGCGTCGAGCAGCCCCGGTACGTCCCAGCCGCGATCGTCGGGGAACGGGGACATCCGCTCGCCGCCCGAGGTCACCAGGTCCCACAGCGCTTCCGGCGAGGCGACCCCGCCCGGGAAGCGGCAGCCCATGCCCACGATCGCGATCGGCTCGTCGGCGGCCGGGGCCGTCGCCTCCGGAGTGCCGTCCTGGTCCGCCGACCCGCCCAGCAACCGCCCGCGCAGGAAGGCCGTGAGGGCGGCGGGCGTGGGGTAGTCGAAGATCAGCGTGGTCGGGAGCGACAGGGCGGTCGCACCGCCCAGGCGGTTGCGCAGGTCCACCGCCGTCAGCGAGTCGAAACCGAGGTCCTTGAACGGGCGCTCCGGGGCGATCGCGGTGGGTGAGGCGTGCCCCAGCACCGCCGCGGCCTGGGACCGCACCAAGTCCAGCAGGAGGCGGCCCTGTTCCTGCGCGGAAAGCCCGCTCAGTCGGCGCGCCAGTTCGCCGTCGGCCGGAGCGGCGTGAGCCGAGCTGTCGGCCGCGCGCGCTGCGGCGGCCTCGGGGAGATCGCCGATCAGGGCGCTGGGCCGGGAGGAGGTGAACGAGGGCGCGAAGCGCTGCCAGTCCACATCGGCCAGCATCGCGCACACGCGGCCTTCGGCCATGGCCTGCTGCAAGGCCGCCATCGCGCGCCGCGGCGGAAGCGCCTTGAGGCCGCGCCGCCGCAGGTACTCCTCCACGCCCCCGTCCGTCACCATCCCGGACTCGCCCCAGGGGCCCCAGGCCACCGAGGTGGCGGGCAGGCCCAGGCCGCGCCGGTGCTGCGCGAGCGCGTCGAGGTAGGTGTTGCCCGCGGCGTAGGCCGACTGACCCGCGTTGCCGAGCGCTCCCGCGATGGAGGAGAACAGCACGAAGGCGTCCAGCTCCAGCTCCGCGGTCAGCTCGTGCAGATGCCGCGCCGCACCCGCCTTCGCGGCCAGGACACCGGCCAGCCGCTCCGGCGTCAGATCCGTGGCCAGGCCGTCGTCCAGCACACCCGCGGTGTGCACCACGCCGGTCAGCGGCGCGTCTTCGGGAACGCCGTCGAGCACGGCGGCGAGGGCCTGGCGGTCGGTGATGTCGCAGTCGGTGACGGTAACCCGCGCACCGAGTGCGGTCAGCTCCTCGCACAGCTCCTTCGCGCCCGGGGCCCGAGCGCCCCGGCGGGAGACCAGCACCAGGTGCTCCGCACCGCGCGAAGCCAGCCAGCGACCGACCTGCCCGCCCAGGGCGCCGGTTCCGCCGGTGATGAGCACGGTGCCGCGCGGCCGCCAGCCTTCGCCGTCCGGGGCCCCCGCCCGGTCGCGGACCACACGGGCCGCGAACACGCCCGAGGGCCGCACCGCGAGCTGGTCCTCGCCGTCGCCGTGGGCGGCCGCGAGCACGGACACCAGGCGGGTCCACGCTTTCTCGTCGGCGTTCTCCGGCACGTCCACCAGGCCGCCCCAGCGCCGCGGCTGCTCCAGCGCCACCGTACGGCCGAAGCCCCACAGCTGAGCCTGCGCCGGATTCGCCAGGTGCTCGCCCGACCCGACCGAGACCGCCGAGCGGGTCACGCACCACACCGGGAGGTCGGTGTCGCCGAGCGCGTGAATCAGCGTCAGCGTCGTCGCGGTCACGGTGGACGGTTCGTCGGAGCCCTCGGCGAGGAGGGACACGATCCCCGCCGCAGCGTCGTCGGCGGTGGTACGAAGGCGATCGGCCAGCGTGTCGGCGGTGTCCGTGGCGGCGACCGGCAGGACGCGCACCTCCGCGCCGCCCGCACGCAGCGCCCGCACACACGGCTCGGCCCGCGCCTCGTCCGCCTCCGGCACGGCCACCAGCCACGTGCCCGACAGCCGGCCGGTGTTCGGGAGGGTCACCGGCTTCCACGTGATCCGGTAGCGCCAGTCCGCCAGCTCGGACTGCTCCCGCTGCCGCTCGCGCCAGTCCGACAGCATCGGCAGCACCGCGTCGAGCGGCGCGGCCGACTCGACGCCGAGCCGCTCGGCCAGCGCATCGGCATCGCCCCGCTCGACCAGGTTCCAGAACTCGGTCTCGATCCCTTCGGCGCCGCCGCCAACGGTGTGTTCCGGCTGCTCGGTCGCCTGGTCCGGCAGCCAGAACCGACGGCGTTGGAAGGCGTACGTCGGCAGGTCCACCCGCCGCGCGCCGGTCCCGGCGAACACGCCGGGCCAGTCGACGTCCGCGCCCCGTACGAACATCTCGGCCACAGCCGCGAACACGGTCTCGGCTTCGGCCCGTCCCTCGCGCAGCGCCGATATGGCCACCGTGCTGCCCGCGGCGGACTGCGCGAGCGCGCTGAGCACCGGGGCGGGGCCGAGCTCCAGCAGGCGGGTCGCGCCATGTTCCGCGGTCGCCGTCACGACGGCGTCGTGGAAGCGCACCGGGCGGCGCACCTGGTTCACCCAGTACTCCGGGGTGGCCCAGTCCTCCCCGCCGACCAGGTCTCCGGTGACCGTGCTGATCGCGGGAAACGTCGGCTGCCGATAATCGATGGTGGCCGCGATCTCGGCGAACTCCGCCAGCATCGGCTCCATCAGCGGCGAGTGGAACGCATGGCTCACCCGCAGCCGCGACACCCGGCGGCCCTGCTCCCGCGCGCTCGCCATGGCCTGCTCGACCACGGCCTCGTCCCCGGAGATCACCACGGCGTCCGGGCCGTTGACCGCCGCGATCGCCAGCCGCTCGCCGTCCAGGAGTGTGCCCAGGACCTCGACGGCCTCGGCCTCGGTGGCTTCGATGGCGGCCATCGCACCACCCGTGGGCAGCGCCCGCATCAGCCGTGCGCGGCCCGCGACCAGCCGGGCCGCGTCGGCCAGTTCGAAGACACCCGCGGCGTAAGCGGCGGCGAACTCACCGACCGAGTGGCCGAACACCACGTCCGGGCTCATGCCCCACGAGCGCAGCAGCTCGACCAGCGCCGTCTGGACCGCGAACAGCCCGGTCTGCGCGTAGCCCGTGTCGTCCAGCAGCCCGGCCTCGTACGAACCCTCCGGCGCGAAGAGCACGTCCCGCACCGGCGCCTCGAAGCCCGGCTCGCCGCGCAATGCCGCGTCCAGCTGGGCGCAGACCTCGTCGAGGGCCTCGGCGAACACCGGGAACTGGCCGTACAGCTCGCGGCCCATGCCCACGCGCTGGCTGCCCTGTCCGGTGAACATCCAGCCCGTACGGCCTTCGCCAACGACGCCGGATATGACCGTGTCATCGCCGTCGGCGAGCGCGGTGACGCCCGAGCGCAGGGCGTCGAGGTCGCCGCCCAGGACCACGGCGCGGTGTTCCAGCGTGGCGCGGGTGGTGCCCAGCGAGAAGCCGATGTCGAGCGGGGAGCCGTCCCCGGTGTCGAGGAAAGCCGCGAGGCGGCCGGCCTGGGCCCGCACCGCCTGCGCGGTGCGACCCGACAGCGCCCAGGGCATGATCGGCAGCTCGGCCGACGGCTCCTCGACGGCGGCCGGTGCGGCCTGGGGGGCTTCTTCGAGGATGAGGTGGGCGTTGGTGCCGCTGATCCCGAACGAGGAGATTCCGGCCCGGCGCGGACGGTCGCCCGACGGCCATTCCCGGGCCTCGGTCAGCAGCCGTACCGCGCCCGATTCCCAGTCCACGCGGGAGGAGGGTTCGTCCGCGTACAGCGTCTTCGGCAGTCGCTGCTCCCGTAGCGCCAGGACCATCTTGATCAGTCCGGCGGCTCCGGCGGCGGCCTGGGTGTGGCCGAGGTTCGACTTCACCGAGCCCAGCCACAACGGCTCACCGCCGTCACGGCCCTGACCGTACGTGGCCAGCAGGGCCTGCGCCTCGATCGGGTCGCCAAGGCTCGTGCCGGTGCCGTGTGCCTCCACCGCGTCCACGTCGGCGGGCGACAGCCTGGCCGCGGCGAGGGCCTGGCGGATCACCCGCTGCTGTGACGGGCCGTTCGGCGCCGTCAGACCGTTCGACGCACCGTCCTGGTTGACCGCGCTGCCGCGCACCACCGCCAGCACCGGGTGACCGAGGCGCTGGGCGTCGGAGAGACGCTCCAGCACCAGCACCCCGGCACCCTCGGACCAGCCGGTGCCGTCCGCGCCCTCCGCGAACGCCTTGCAGCGGCCGTCCGCCGCCAGCGCGCGCTGCCGGGAGAAGTCCACGAAGAGGTCCGGTGTCGCCATGACGGTGGCGCCGGCGGCCAGGGCCATCCGGCACTCGCCCGCCCGCAGCGCCTGGGCGGCCAGGTGCAGGGCCACCAGCGCCGACGAGCAGGCGGTGTCCACCGTGACCGCGGGACCTTCCAGGCCCAGTGCGTAGGAGACCCGGCCGGACAGGACGCTGGCCGCGGACCCGGTGGTCACATATCCCTCGACGTCCGCGGCCGGGCCCCGCGCGGTGTGCTGGTAGTCCTGGCCGTTGGTCCCGGCGAACACCCCGGTGGCCGAGCCGCGCAGCGACAGCGGGTCGACGCCCGCCCGCTCCAGCGCCTCCCACGCGGTCTCCAGCAGCAGCCGCTGCTGCGGATCCATGGCCAGGGCCTCACGCGGCGAGATCCCGAACAGCTCCGCGTCGAACTCCGCCGCGTCGTGCAGGAATCCGCCGACACGGACGTACGACGTCCCCGGGTGGGCCGGGTCGGGGTCGAACAGCCCGTCGGCGTCCCAGCCTCGGTCCACGGGGAAGGGCGAGAGCCCGTCACGGGCCGTGGACAGCAGGTCCCACAGCTCTTCGGGCGAGGCGGCGCCGCCCGGGAAGCGGCAGCCCATGCCCACGATCGCGATCGGGTCGTCACCGGAACCCAGCGGCGCGAGTGCCGCGTCGGTGTGCGCGGCCTCGTCGGCCGTCACGCCGAGCACCTGCCCGCGCAGGAAGGCCGTGAGCGCGGCGGGCGTGGGGTGGTCGAAGATCAGCGTGGTGGGCAGACGCAGGGCGGTGGCGGTGGCGAGCCGGTTGCGGAACGAGACGGCGGTCAGCGAGTCGAAGCCGAGCTCCTTGAACGCCCGCGCCGGGTCGATGGTCGCCGGGGTGGCGTGCCCGAGCACGGCCGCGACCTGCGACAGCACCATGTCCAGCAGCATCCGGTCCTGCTCGGCGGCCGGGCGCTCCCGCAGCCGCAGCGCCAGCTCACCGCCCGCCGGAGCGGACGGGTCGGCGACCCGAGTACGCGCCTGGTCCGCGACCTCGGGAAGCTCGGCGATCAGCGGGCCGGGGCGGGTGAAGGCCATCGAGGCCGCGAAGCGTTCCCAGTCGACGTCGACCACGACACGGGCCGCGCGGCCGTCGTCGAGCGCACTCCGCAGGGCGGCGATGGCCCGGTCCGGGTCCAGCAGGCGTACGCCCAGGCGGTGGAAGTGCTCCGCCACCCGACCGTCGGCGGCCATTCCGTCGCCGCTCCACGGACCCCAGGCCACCGAAGTGGCCGGCATCCCCAGGCCACGCCGGTGGTGCGCCAGGGCGTCCACGTACGCGTTGGCGGCGCCGTAGGCCGCCTGGCCCGCGTTGCCCAGCACGCCCGTCATCGAGGAGAAGAGGACGAAGGCGTCGAGCTCACGGCCGGCCGTCAGCTCGTGCAGATGGCGCGCGGCGTCCGCCTTCGCCGCGAGGACGCGGGCAATCCGTTCCGGCGTCAGCTCGGTGGCCGGGCCGTCGTCGAGGACCCCGGCCGTATGGACGATTCCGGTCAGCGGCGCCTCCTCCGGAATGGCGTCCAGCACCTCCCGTACGGCCGCACGGTCACCGACGTCGCAGGCCGCGAAGGCGACTTCGGCGCCCAAGTCGGCCAGCTCGCACCGCAGTTCGTCCGCACCGGGCGCCTCGGCGCCCCGACGGGACACCAGCAGCAGGCGTTCGGCGCCGGAAGAGGCCAGCCACCGGGCCACATGCCCGCCCAGTGCGCCCGTACCGCCGGTCACCAGCACCGTGCCGCGCGGCCGCCAGGAATCCGTGTCGTCGCTCGCGGCCGTGTCGCGCACCAGCCGGGCCCCGAACACGCCCGACGGCCGCACCGCGACCTGGTCCTCGCCATCCGTCGCGGCGAGCACGGGCGCCAGTCGCGCGAGGCTGCGCTCGTCGGCGTCCTCGGGCAGGTCGATCAGCCCGCCCCACCGGTCCGGCTGCTCCAGCGCCACCGTACGGCCCAGACCCCACAGCTGGGCCCCCTCCGGATTCGCCAACCGCTCACCGGAACCGAGCGACACCGCGGAGCGGGTCACACACCACACACGCGCCCCGGTCCCGGAATCGGCCAGCGCCTGCACCAGAAGCAGGGTCGTGACCGTGCTCGTCAGCAGGGACACCACACCCGTCGGCTCGGCGTCCTCGGCGCGGAACCGGTCGGCCAGCGACTCCCGGGTGTCCGCGTCGGCCACCGGCACGACGATCACTTCCGCGCCGGACGCCCGCAACGCCTCGACCACATCGTCGTATGCGGCGCCGGTCTCCCCCGGGACCGCCACCAGCCAGGTGCCCGACAGCCGGGCGGTGGCCCGGCGTGGCACGGGCTTCCACGTGATCCGGTACTGCCGGCCCGCCAGCTCGGACTGCTCCCGCTGCCGCTTGCGCCAGTCCGACAGCATCGGCAGCACCGCGTCCAGCGGCGCGGCCGGCCCGACGCCGAGCCGCCCGGCCAGCGCATCGGCGTCGCCCCGCTCGACCAGATCCCAGAAGGCGGCCTCGCCGGCGTCGGCCGTGCCGGGCACCTCCCGCCTCGCGACGGCCAGGTCCGGCAGCCAGAACCGCTGCCGCTGGAAGGCGTACGTCGGCAGGTCCACCCGCCGCGCACCGGTCCCGGCGAAGTACGCGCCCCAGTCGACCTCGACTCCGCGGACGAACAGCTCGGCCACCGCCGTCAGCACGGTCACGGCCTCGTCGCACCCCTCGCGCAGCGCCGGCACGGCCGCTATGTCCAGGGCGGACTGGGCGAGCGTGGTCAGGACCGGGTCAGGACCGACCTCCAGCAGGCGGGTGACGCCCTGGGTGCGGGTGGCGTTCTCGAGGGCGTCGTGGAAGCGGACGGGACGGCGTACCTGGCGCACCCAGTAGTCGGGGGTCGCCCAGTCCTCTTCGCCGACCGGCTCACCGGTGACCGTGCTGAGGGCCGGGAGGTTCGGCTGCCGGTAGGTGACGCTCGCCGCGATCTCGGCGAACTCCGCCAGCATCGGCTCCATCAGCGGCGAGTGGAACGCGTGGCTCACCCGCAGCCGGGACGCCCGGCGGTCCTGTTCACGGGCGGTGGCCATGGCCCGTTCGACCGCGTCCTCGTCACCGGAGACCACGACCGACCTCGGGCCGTTGACGGCCGCGATCGCGATGTGCGCGCCCAGCCCGGTGAGGATCTCGGCGACCTCGTCCTCGGATCCCTCGATGGCCGCCATCGCCCCGCCGGCGCGTCGCCCGCCACCGCCCTCGGCGGAATCACTTCCCGAGCCCCCGGCGTTCGAGGGGAGCGCCTGCATGAGCCGGGCACGGCCTGCCACCAGCCGGGCGGCGTCGGCCACTCCGAAGACACCCGCGGTGTACGCGGCGACGAACTCACCGACCGAGTGCCCCAGCACCACGTCCGGGGCGGTGCCCCACGACCGCAACAGTTCCACGAGCGCGACCTGGACGGCGAACAGTGCCGTCTGGGCGTAGCCGGTGTGGTCCAGCAGTTCCGCCTCGGCGGAGCCCGCCGCCGCGAACAGCACCTCCCGTACGGGGACCGGGAACTCCGTGGCGCCGTCCAGCGCGGCCTGGAGGTGTTCGCACACCTCGTCCAGGGCCTCGGCGAAGGCCGGGTAGACGCCGTACAGTTCGCGCCCCATGCCGATGCGCTGGCTGCCCTGTCCGGTGAACATCCAGCCCGTACGGCCCTCCGTGACCACGCCGGAGACCATGAGGGCGCCATCGTGGGCCCGTGTCGAGACACCCGCTCGCAGGGCGTCGTAGTCGGTGCCCAGCACCACCGCGCGGTGCTCGAACGCCGCGCGCGTGGTCGCGAGCGACAGGCCGAGGTCGGCGGCGGAAGCGCCGGGCTCCCCGTCGAGGAACGCCGCGAGCCGTGCGGTCTGCGCCCGTACGGCCTGCTCGCTGCGGCCGGACAGCACCCAGGGCACCACAGGTGCCGTCCACGGCCGCTCCTCCGCGACACCGGCGGGCTGCTCGGCCTCGGGGGCTTGTTCGATGATGGTGTGGGCGTTGGTGCCGCTGATGCCGAACGACGACACCCCCGCCCGCCGGGGGCGGTCGGCCTCCGGCCACGCCACGGGCTCGGTCAGCAGCCGTACGGTGCCGGCCGACCAGTCCACGTACGGGGTGGCCTCGTTGATGTGCAGCGTGCGCGGCAGCACGCCGTTCCGCATCGCCAGCACCATCTTGATGACGCCGGCCACACCCGCCGCCGCCTGGGTGTGCCCGACGTTGGACTTGAGGGAGCCCAGCCACAGCGGCTGGTCCTCGTCCCGTCCGCTTCCGTACGCCGAGATGATGGCGTCGGCTTCGATCGGGTCGCCCAGGGTGGTACCGGTCCCATGGGCTTCGACGGCGTCGACCTCCGCGGGGTTCAGCCCGGCGTTGGCGAGGGCCTGGCGGATCACACGCTGTTGCGAGGGGCCGTTGGGGGCGGTCAGGCCGTTGGACGCGCCGTCCTGGTTCACCGCGCTGCCCCGTACGACGGCCAGCACGTGGTGGCCACGGCGGCGGGCGTCGGAGAGGCGTTCGACGAGCAGCATGCCCGCGCCTTCGGCCCAGCCGGTGCCATCGGCGGCCGCGGCGAAGGGCTTGCAGCGGCCGTCGGCGGAGAGGCCACGCTGCTGGCTGAACTCGACGAACATGCCGGGGGTCGACATGACCGTCGCACCGCCCGCCAGCGCCATGTCGCACTCGCCCTGGCGCAGGGCCTGGCAGGCGAGGTGCAGGGCGACCAGGGACGACGAGCAGGCGGTGTCCACGGTGACCGCCGGTCCTTCGAAGCCGAAGGTGTAGGCGAGGCGGCCGGAGGCGACGCTGTTGGACGTGCCGGTCAGGGCGTGCCCTTCGGTGCCTTCCGTCGCCTCGTGCAGGCGCGGGCCGTAGTCGTTGTGCATGACCCCGGCGAAGACACCGTTCGCCCTGCCCCGCTGGGACGCGGGGTCGATCCCCGCGCTTTCGAAGGCTTCCCAGGCGGTCTCCAGCAGCAGCCGCTGCTGCGGGTCCATGGCCAGGGCTTCACGCGGGGAGATCCCGAAGAAGTCCGCGTCGAACTCGGCGGCTTGGTGGAGGAAGCCGCCGTGCCGGGTGGTGGTCTTGCCCGGACGGCCCGGAGCGGCGTCGTACAGGCTGTCGGTGTCCCAGCCGCGATCGGCCGGGAACGGGGAGACCGCGTCGCCTCCGGCGGTGACGAACCGCCACAGCTTCTCCGGCGAGTCCACGTCTCCGGGAAGCCGGCAGCTCATGCCGACGATGGCGATGGGTTCGTCGGCGGCGGGTGTGGCGGCGGTCGGTGCGGTGGGGGCCTGCGGCGATTCGGCGATCAGCGACGCGAGGTGGCCGGCGAGTGCGGTGGGGGTGGGATGGTCGATGGCCACGGCGGTCTCGAGCCGTAGTCCGGTCGCGGTGGTGAGCTGGTTGCGCAGCTCGACCAGGGTGAGCGATTCGAGGCCCAGCTCCTTGAAGGTGAGGCCGGGCTGGACCGCTTCCGGTGAGGGGTAGCCGGCGACGGCGGCGACATGGGCCCGGACCAGTTCCAGCGCTGTCCGTTGCCGCTTCGCCCGGGACAGGCCGGCCGTCCGGTGTGCCCAGGACCGTCCGTCGGATTCGGCGTGTTCGAGGGGGTCGGCGGCGTCGGGGGACTCGACGGGTACGCCGTCCGCGTGGCCGGCGGCGGTCGGTAGCCGGAGGGCCGGGCCGTCGGCCGTGGCGGTCTCGGACAGCCAGTAGCGCCGGCGCTGGAAGGCGTAGGTCGGCAGCGGGACCCGGCGGGGGCGCCGGTCGGTGAGCGCGGTGGCGAACACGGCGGCCCAGTCGACGGTGGAGCCGTGGACGTGTGCTGTGGCGAGCGAGGTGACGAACCGGTCGAGGCCGCCCTCGCCACGGCGGAGCGAGCCCACGTAGACGGCCTCGTGACCGGCCGCTTCCGCGGTTTCGCCCACCCCCGTCCCCAGGACGGGGTGCGGGCTCATCTCGATGAAGATCCGGTGTCCCTGGCCGAGGAGTCCCTCGACGGCCTGGTCGAAGCGGACGGTGTGCCGCAGGCTGCTGTACCAGTACCCGGCGTCCAGTGCCGAGGGGTCGAGCGGTCCGCCCTCCATCGACGAGTGGAACGGGATGTCCGTCGGGGTCGGTGTGATGTCGGGCAGCGTGTCCAGGAGTCTGGTACGGATCTCCTCCATCTGGGTGGAGTGCGATGCGTAGTCGACAGGGAGCCTGCGGGCCCGGACGCGGTCGGCGGCCAGCGTCCGCACGAGGTCGTCCAGTGCTTCCGGGTCGCCGGAGACGACCACGGAGCCGGGGCCGTTGACCACGGCGACGGACAACCGTGGGCCCCACGGCTCCAGCCTGCCGGTGATCTCGTCAAGGGGAAGCGCGACGGACACCATGCCGCCCCGGCTCGCGAGGTCCGCGAGCACCTGACTGCGCAGGGCCACCACGCAGGCGGCGTCCTCCAGGGAGAGGGCGCCCGCCACGCAGGCGGCGGCGATCTCGCCCTGGGAGTGGCCGACCACGGCCGCGGGCTCGACCCCGTACGAGCGCCAGAGGGCGGCCAGGGAGACCATCACCGCCCACAGCACGGGCTGGACCACGTCGACGCGGTCAAGACCGGGGGCGTCCGGCACCCCGCGCACGACGTCCTCCGGGGACCATGGCACGTGGGGGGCGAGCGCGTCGGCGCACTCCCGCATGCGGGCGGCGAAGACCGGGGAGGAGTCGAGCAGTTCGACTGCCATACCGGCCCACTGCGAGCCCTGGCCCGGGAAGACGAAGACCGCCCGGTCACCGGCCGGTCCTGTGCCGCGTAGGACACCGTGGGCGGTGCCACCGTCGGCAAGGGCGTCCAGGCCCCGCAGGAAGCCGCCACGGTCGGTGGCGAGGACGGCCGCGCGGCAGGGGAAGTCGGCGCGGGTGGTGGCCAGCGAGAAGCCGAGGTCGGACGGTTCCAGCTCGGGGTGGTCCCGGACGTGTGCCCGCAGCCGCCTGGCCTGGGCGCTCAGGGCGGTCTGGGTCCTGCCGGAGATCACCCAGGGGAGGGCGGGACGCGGCTCGTCGGCGGCGGTGGTCCCGGCGGATTCTCCCGGCTCGGGGTTCGACGGAGCGGCCGGGCGGTCCTGGGCGGCGGGGCCTTCGGCCAGGATCAGGTGGCAGTTGGTGCCGCCCATGCCGAAGGCGCTCACGCCGGCCACGAGCGGCCGTTCGGGGTTCTCCCATGTGCCCAGTTCGCGCTGCACGCGCAGGCGCAGCGTGTCGAGGGGGATGGCCGGGTTGGGGGTTTCGTGGTTCAGGCTCGGTGGCAGCTCGCGGTGGCGGATGGCGAGCGCCGTCTTGATGAGCCCGACTATTCCGGCAGCGCCTTCGAGGTGGCCGACGTTGGTCTTGGCAGAGCCCACGGCGAGCGGGCGGTCGGCGGGACGGGCTGCTCCCAGGACCGCACCGAGAGCGGCTGCCTCGACGGGGTCGCCGGCCTTGGTCCCGGTGCCGTGCAGTTCCACGTACTGGACCTGTGCCGGGTCCACTTCGGCCCGCTCGTAGGCCAGGCGGAGGACCTCCTGCTGGGCGTGGGGGTTCGGCGTGGTGAGACCGTCACCACCGCCGTCGTTGTTGACCTCGCTGCCGCGGATCACGCAGTGGATGGAGTCGCCGTCGGCCAGCGCCTTCTTCAGGGGCTTGAGGACGACCAGGCCGCCGCCCTCGCCCCGGACGTAGCCGTTGGCCCGGGCGTCGAAGGTGAAACACCGGCCGTCGGGCGACAGGCCGCCGAACTTCTCGACGGCGGCGGTGCCGTCGGCGAGCAGGTTCAGGTTGACACCGCCCGCGATGGCCAGGGTGGAGGTGCCTGTGCGCAGGCTCTCGCAGGCCAGGTGTACGGCGACGAGCGACGACGACTGGCCGGTGTCGACGGTCAGGCTCGGCCCGTGCAGGCCCATGAAGTAGGAGACGCGGTTGGCGATGATGCTGCGGTGGAGGCCGGTCAGGCTGTGCCGGGTGAGGGCGTCGGTCCCCTGCCGGCGGGTCAGTGTGGCGTAGTCGTCCGCGATGGCGCCCACGAAGACGGCGCAGTCGCTGCCCCTGAGCGTTCCGGGAACGATTCCCGCGTCCTCGAGGGCCTCCCAGCTGAGTTCCATGGTCAGCCGTTGCTGCGGGTCCATCGTGGTGGCTTCGCGGGGTGAGATTCCGAAGAAGCCCGGGTCGAACCGGTCGACGTGGTCGAGAAACCCGCCCCAGCGGATGCCGGACGTCCCGGGGTCCGAGGCGTGTGTTTCCCATCGGCCGGGCGGTGCCTCCTCGATGGCGCTCACGCCGGACCGCAGGGCCTGCCAGAACGCTTCCGGGTCCGCCGCCTTCGGCAAGCGGCAGGAGAGGCCCACGACGGCGATCGCGTCGTCCGGCGGTGTGCCGGCGTCGGCGGACACGGCGGCTTCTGGATCCCGGGCCGTCGGCCCCCCTGTTCGGTTCGCACGTCCCGTGCCGCACTCGTCCGTCGACTGCCCCGGAAGTTCGGCCGGCGGTTGCTTCGGCAGATTCATCAGCAGTTCCCTCGGATCGGTGCCGGTCTCCCCGAGGACGGCGGCCCAGTCGGGCGCACCGCCCGTGGCGTAGTACTCCGCCACGGCGTGCAGGAAGCGGACCGGGCCACTCTCGCCGCACCGCAGGGTCGCCCGGGCGACGGCGGGCCTGCCGGACCGTTCGATGGCGGCTTCGAGTTCGGAGGTCAGCAGCGGGTGCGGGCCGACTTCGAGGAAGTAGCTGTGGCCGTCTTCGAGTGCGGCGGCGGTGGCGTCCGGGAACCGGCCGGGCTCGCCCGGATTCCGGATCACATGAGCGGCGTCCGGTCCGTGGCCTTGCCACCGGCCGCCGGTGGCGGAGGAGTAGAACGGAACACGGGCGCCGCGCGGTGTGAGGTCCGCCAGGCCGGCGCGGCCGTCGCCCGGTGTCCGCGGCCGGTCCGCTCCTGCGATCACGCGGGCGCTGTCGTCGAGCGACAGCAGGCCCGCGACGTGGGCCGCGGCGATCTCGCCGAGGCCGATTCCGGCCACCGCGCCGGGTTCCACCCCGGCGGCCCGCCACATCGCGGCCAGCGACACCATGAACGAGAACAGGGCGGCGGACTCCGCGGCGTCGGGGGGCGCGGGTGCGTCGTCGCACCGCCCGGTCGGCGTTTCCAGGATGTTCAGCGTGTCCGGCAGCGGCCGGCCCAGGTACGGGGCGAACGCGTCGGCGCACTCCCGCAGCCGGGCGGCGAAGACCGGTGAGCACTCCGCCAGTTCGCGTGCCAGGCCGGGCCGTGGGGAGCCGTGCCCGGGGAAGACGAACACCGGGCCGCCCGGCTCCCCCCGATGGCTGCCCTCGGTGACCTGGGGCGCCGCGGTGCCCGCGACGAGGGCGTCGAGACCGGCGAGGAATGCGTCCGGCTCCTCGCCGACGATCACAGCCCGGTACGGCAGGGGGCCGGGGGTGGTCCGCAGCAGGCCCTGCCCGACAGCTTCGGGATACCACCCCACACGCTCGTCCAGCCAGGTGCGGAGCACACGGGCCTGGTCCCGTACCGCGTCCGCGTCGCGCCCGGAGAGCACCCAGGGCCGGGGCAGGCCCGCTCCTGAGAACAGTGGGACGGACGAGGTGGTACGAGCGTGATCGGACACGTCTTCTCCCGCTGTGTCGGGGCGGAGCCGGGGTGAACGGTGGAGGTGGCTCCTGGCCCGTACGGTCGCCGCCCATGCGGACGCGCGGATGCCAGGGGGTGGTCGCCGATGGCGAGAATCACCCGGTGCTGACCGATTATCCGGACGGACGACTCGTGGATTCCCTACAAGGAATTGAGCGGCACTAAGGAAAACCTTGTTCGGAGTTCAGTAGCGAGAGAAGAGTTGGCCGCCTGGGCGGCGACGAGGAGGGAGTGAGTCACGAGGCCAGGCGCTCAAGATGGGCCACGGCGGCCTCGACGCCGGGCAGTGCGAGCATCTCCTTCTGGGCGCGGTGCGCCACGGCGGTCACCGGCGGGTCGTCGAGCAGTCGGTGGCACGCCTGCGCCATCGCCTCCGGGCCGCGTTCGGACACGTGTGTGCCAAGGCCGAGCTCCGCCACCCGCTCGGCGTTGTACTTCTGGTCGCCGAACATGGGCCGTACGGCCATCGGCACTCCGGCGCGTACGGACTCCCGGATGCTGTTGTAGCCGCCGTGGGTGAGGAACAGCGCCGCCCGTTCCAGCAGAAGCTGCTGCGGGAAGCGGTCGACCACCCGCACGTTGTCCGCGGCCAGGCCCTCGTCCACCGGCATGCCGAGGGTGGACACCACGGCCGAGCAGTCCACGGTGGACAGCGCCCGGACGACGGTGTTCAACGGTTCGGCCGGATCGTACTCGGGGACGGGAGCGCCGATCTGCCGGGCCTTGTCCAGGAAGCCCAGTACGGTGCCGGGCAGTCCGGTGCCCAGTGACGCGAGGACCAGCGGCCGGTCGGCGGGCAGCTCGTGCAGCCAGTCGGGCAGGGTCTCGCCGCGGGTGACGGTGCGCGGCTGCCGGTAGGCCACCGCCTCGGGGGCGACGGGGCGGGCGAAGGAGTACGTCACCGGCATGCAGTCGAACCGCCCGTGCCGGTACACCGACACCGGATCGTCCGCCGGGGGCAGGCCGGCCTCCCGGCGACGGTCGTTCAGCATCGGCAGAATCAGCTCGGGGTCGAGGAACTGCCCGGAGCCCGACGGGGCCGGGACGTGCGGGACGCCCAGCGCCTCCGCGACGAGCAGGGCGGCGAACTCATAGCCGTCGCGGAGGATGACGTCGGGCCGGAAGTCGCGGGCGATCGGCAGCAGCAGGCCGTACGCCTCGTGGAGCTGGGGACCGCAGCCCAGGGTGGCCCACAGGTCGTGGGCGAAGCGGCTGAACTCCGCCGGGATCGGCAGCTTGCCCTCCAGGAGCAGCCGCATGCCCTGCCGGGTGATGTCGGTGAACACCCCTGTCACCCGCGCGGCCTCGCCGTCGAACACGGGCACCAGCTGGTTCGCGGTGACCACGAGGACATCGTGCCCGGCCTCCGCGAGCGCGCGCACCAGCGGAAGCGAGGCACGCGCGTGCGAGGTCGATCCGGTGATACTGCACAGAACCCTCATCGGGGGCGAACCTTTCCTTGAACCGGGGACGAAGGTGTCGGGGGTGTGACCCGTCAGTGAGGCTCGGGCAACGGAAGCCCGGGGGCGGGGTGCACGACCGGGCGTACGCCTACTCCGTGCCAGGCGAACCTGGCCGTGCGCAGCGATTCGGGGTCGAGGTGGTTTCGGGTGTCCACGATCACCGCCCGGTCCAGGACGGCGGCCATGCGGCCCCAGTCCAGGTCACGGAATTCCGGCCATTCGGTGAACAGCACCAGGCCCGCCGCCCCCTTGGCCGCCTGGTACGGGTCGTCGACGACGGTGACGCCGGGCACCGGCGTCGCCGAGTGGCTGCCCGTACTCAGCGCCGGGTCGTAGGCGACGAGTTCGGCGCCGAGCCGGGACAGCTCCTGGGCGATGGCGGTCGCCGGGGAGTCCCGCAGATCGTCGGTACCCGCCTTGAAGGTGAGCCCGAGTACGCCGAGCCGGACGCCGTCGAGCGGGGCCGCGGAGTCGGTGCCGCAGACTCGCGCGATCTTGTCGATGATGCGCTCGCGCTGGTGGACATTGACGTCGATGGCGGCACGCAGCAGCCGGAAGTCGATGTCCGCCGATTCTGCGGTCCTGAGCATGGCGCGGGTGTCCTTGGGCAGGCACGAGCCGCCCCAGCCGGGGCCGGGCCGCAGGAACGCGCCGCCGATCCGGTGGTCCTTGCCCAGGGCGGTGGTGACCTGCCCGATGTCGGCACCCACCCGCTCACACAGTTCCGCGATGACGTTGACGTAGGACAGTTTCACCGCGAGGAAGCAGTTCGCCGCGTACTTGATCAGCTCGGCGCTCGCGGCGTCGGTGATCACCATCGGGGCGTCCAGCTTCGCGTAGAGGGCGGCCACGTGCTCGGCGGCCTCGCGGGACTCGGCCCCGACGACGACGCGATCGGGGTGCAGGAAGTCGTGCACGGAGGTGCCCTCACGCAGGAACTCCGGGTTGCTCGCCACCTGTACGTCCGGGCGGCCGAGCCGCCGGGTCAGCCGCGCCGCCGTGCCCACCGGCACGGTGGACTTGGTGACCAGTACGCACCCGGGACGCAGCCGGTCCCGGATCTCATCGGTGACCGCGTCCACCGCGGTCATGTCCAGATCGCCGTCCTGGCTCATCGGTGTGCCGACGCAGACGAATACGGTCTCCGCGTCGCGTACCGCTTCCCCGGCGCCCAGGACGAAGGTCAGCAGGCCGGAGTCGAGGCCGGCGCGCACGAGTTCGGGGAGGGACTCCTCCAGGATCGTCACCTCGCCGCGGGACAGCCGTTCGACCTTGGCCGGATCCATGTCCGCGCACACCACCCGGTGCCCCAGCGAGGCCAGACAGGCACCGGCGGTCAGCCCTACGTAACCGGTGCCGATGACGGCGATGTTGTGCCGGGGCACGGGCAACCACCTCGTTTTCTCGAAGGGTCGGGTCTTGGGGGTCAACAGTTTTCGCGGGCGAGCAGGGCGCTGATCGATTCCGCGGCGCGGACGGCCAGGGCCACGCTGGTCAGCGTCGGGTTGACGGCGGTGGAGGTGGGGATGACTCCGTTGCCGCCGACGTAGAGGTTCTCGAACCCCCACACGCGGGAGAACGAGTCGCAGACCGAGGTGCCGTCGGCCGCCGCGCCCATGCGGACCGTCCCCTGGTAGTGCTTGGAGCTGCCGGCCGGGAACAGTTCCGGTTCGTTGCCGGGCAGGAAGTCGCCCAGCCTGGCCGCGATCTTCTCCTGGTCGGCCCGGGCGCGTGCGATCCCCTCACGGTCGCGCTCGGTCAGCGAGTAGTGGATGGTCATCTTCGGCATCCCGTATGCGTCGGCCTCGGTGGTGGAGAACTCCACCCGGTCGCTCGCCTGGATCTCCTTGGCCCCGTACCAGACCATGCCGACGAACAGCTCCGGATCGACGCCGTCGATCGGCGAGGTGTCCAACGTCATGACCTGCCCGTGGCTCGTCCTGCCGGGGTCGGCGAACGGCACCCAGAACCGGCCGGTCTCCAGGTCGCGGATGTCGCCGGTGAACTCCACCGAGCCGCGCGCCTCGATCCCCGCGGCGGGACCGTCCTTGACTTGCACGGAACTCACCGTTTTGGGCTGGTCGTTGAGGTAGCGGCCGAGCGCGTGCGGCCGGATGCCGGAGGCCCACAGCAGCTGCGGGGTGCGCAGCGCGTCCGCCGCCACCGCCACGGCTCGGGCCCCCACCTTGAACTCCGCGCCGCTGGGTAGGTGTTGCAGCACCGCACCGACGGCCCGGCCATCCTCGAACAGCACGCGGCGGCAGATGGTGTCCGCCGCGATCCCGAACCGGCCGTCGCCACCGTGGGCGAGCGGCCCGAGGATCACGTCCGGGCCCGCCCATCGCGGCAGCGCCCCGGAACGCGGGGTGCAGGCGAGCGGCATGGGCTGGACGTGCCTGCCGTCGGGGTAGTCGCCGTCGAACAGTTCGCTCAGCGTCTTGAGGACGAACTGACCGCCCGCGGTGTCCTCGAAGGCATCCTGGGTGACCGAGAGGAGGTCCTCGGCCACCCCCAGCGCCGCGTCGAGCTCCTCGTCGGGGAGGAACGGGACGCGCTCGCTGTCGAGCGGACGCGGGGCGGTGCATGCCCAGTGGACACCCATGCCGCCGATGTTGCTGGACATCACCGCGGCGGGCATGCCCTCCTGTTCCGGCTGCTCCTCACGCCGTGGTGCGACCAGGTGCGTGCCGCGGTCGGCGTACTTCTTCACCAGCGCCTGGTCCTCGCCCGGCGCGGTCCGGGGATCGCGCCCCTGGGACTTGGCCTGCAGCTCCCCCCGCTCCTGGGCGGGGAGGTTGCTCAGGTGCAGACCGGCTTCCTCCGTCAGGCACGGGCCCAGGTCGGCCATGAGGATCCGCGCGGACGGGACCGCTTCGTGGACTCTGCGAGCGATGGCCGATCCTACCGGGCCGCTACCGACGACGAGCAGGTCGACTTCGGTGGGGAGTTCGGGTCGGCTCATGCTTGCGCGCTCCTTGTCCTCGTCCTGGGTGCTGAGTGCGTGTGCTGTGTGCTGTGTGCTGTGTGCGGTGCGCCGGGCCTCGTCCTGGCCCTGGCGCTGCGCGTCCGGCCGGAACGGATCAGACCGCGGACCGGACGGTCGTGTAGTACTCGCGGATCGTCTTGAGGAACTCGGGGTTCATCCGGGCCTTGGCGAGGATCTCGGCGGGCGGCGTGTATTCGTCGTCCACCTCGTCTGCGAACTTGGCGTAGTCGGCGCGCAGTTGGGCCTCGATGACCTTCGGCCACGCGTTCGGGATGGTCCACTCGTCCTCGTAACCGGTGGCGAGCAGGTGCACTACGGCGGTGTCCACGATGTCCGCACGGGTCTGCGCCTGGACCGGCGCGCGGACCGGGCTGAACGTGCTCAGGTCGTGCTCCGGCTCCTCGCCGAGCAGACGGCGGGTCATCTCCTGGGCGAGCAGCGGCGACAGGTGGAGGCCGTCGCGGTAGGTGCCGGTCATCATCCACAGGCCGTCCAGGCTGGTCTCGCCGATGAGCGGGAAGCCGTCGAAGGCCACGGGGCGGTTGCCGACCTGGACCTTCGCCATGCCACTGGCGTCGAGGTCCCTGCGCAGCTGGCGCAGTGCGCAGTGCAGCAGGAAGGTGGTGTCGCGGATGCTCGGCGCGTCCGCCGGCTCCGGCTCGATCGCGTTCGTGGCGCCGAGATAGACCTCGCTGCGTCCGCGCGGCACCAGGTGCAGGCCGCAGGCGAAGGCGCGGTTCGGCGTGCGCAGCACGCTGGTCGGGGCGGGCTTGTCCGGGTCGATGCGGGCCACGACGGAGACGCCGACTCCGGCGCACAGCCGCGGTATGCGGGCGGCGACGCCGGGCACGGTGTCGAGCAGGGTCTGGGAGGCGGCGCCGGCGGCGAGCACCACCTGGCCGGCGGAGACGGTGTCGCCCGTGGTGAGCCGGACGCCGGTGATCTTGCCGCCGGAAGTCACCAGCTCCTCGCCGAACCCGGCCACCAGCACGCCGCCGGCCTTGACGTACGCGTCCTCGAGCCGCTCCAGCAGACCGTCTGCGTTCACCGCGTGCTCACCGGGCACGAACATGCCCATCAACGGGCGGGTGGTCGGGTTGGGGTCGAGCCACTCGATGTCGGCCGGGTCGATGTCCTCGTACGGCTCCTTGTACTGCTCGAGGGTCTCCCGGATGGCCGTGTAGTTGGCGGAGTCGACGCCGGGGACGCCGACGGAATTGAGCAGCATGACCGTGCCGTCGGCGACGCGGAGGTCCTCGGTCTTCCCGGTGTCCTCGGCGAGCCCGGCGAGCCAGTCGGCCCAGAGCTTGCTCGCCTGTACGCCGAGGTCGAGCTTGGAGCGGCCCTGTTCGCTCTTGAGGAGCGTCGTGGTCACCTCGCCGAACGCGCCGAGCATGGCACCCGCAGCGGTGGAGGCGGCCCACGGCCGGTCTCCCCGGCCGAGCACGGCGACCCTGGTGCCGCGCCGGGCGAGGGTCAGGCCCAGGGACAGGCCCAGCACACCGTTGCCGACGACAAGGACTTCGAAAGTGCGGCCTGCCGGGTATTCGCTAGTCATCGCTTGAGTCTTCCCATCCTGTGAAACCGCCGCTCAGGGCATGGTTGTTCGGGGCATCCGGTGTGTCAGGGCTGTCCTGCGCCACTGCGCGGAAGTTCGGCGAGGACTTTGGCCACGCCCTCCACGACGTCATCGATCTCCTGGTCCCCACCCAGCAGGACCTGGTGCGGGATCATGAGTCCGCGATCTCCGAGCCGCTCCGCGTTCGGGCAGCGCCGGGCGATGTCCTCGACCGATTCGTCGCCGGTCCTGGCGGTCCAGAACGCCTCGGTGCGGTGGATCGCCGGGTTGCCGCCGAAGGCGGGGATGCCCTCGGCGAGCAGGGCGTGGGCCACGGTGTCCCGGTCCAGGCCGCCGAGTTCCCCGGGGTCCAGGACGAACATGGTCATGTAGTGCGGATTGACGGTGCACCGTTCGTCGCGCCCCTGGGGGATGACCCCGGGGATGCCGGCCAGTGCCGCGGCGAGCTTCTCGTGCCGGCGCTCGCGTTGCTCCGTCTGCGCGGCGAGGCGGCCGAGCTGCACCCGGAGCAGTGCCCCGGTGAGCTCGGGCATACGGAAGTTGGACGAGGCGGTGCGCAGGCTCAGGTCGCGGGCCCGGCCGCAGTTGTGGCGCGTGCGCGCCTCCTCGTAGCTCTCCTCGGTCGGCAGCAGCAGGGCGCCGCCCTCGCCGGCGGTCACGACCTTGGTCTCCTGGAAGGAGAAGGTGGCCATGGAGCCGAGCTCGCCGAGTCCCCGGCCGCGCCACCTGGCGCCGTGCGCCTGCGCCGCGTCCTGGATCACCGTGATCCCACGGGGGTCCGCCCAGGCGGTGATGGCGTCCATGTCGGCGATGTGGCCGCCGATGTGGACCGGGATGACCGCCCGGGTGCGTTCGGTCGCCGCCGCTTCGAGTCCGGCGGGATCCAGGCAGAAGGTGACGGGGTCCACGTCCACCGGCACAGGGATTCCGCCACGGCGCTGGACCGCGGTGGAGGTGGCGATGAACGTGTACGCGGGCACGATCACCTCGTCACCGGGCCGCAGCCCGATGACCTCCAGCGCGAGTTCGAGAGCATGTGAACCGTTGGTCACCGCGAGCGCGGAGGGCGCGTCGTGGAACTCGGCGAACTCTCTTTCGAAGAGGTCCACTTCCTTGCCGCCGTGGCGCCACCAGGACCCCTGGTCCAGCGCCCGCACCACGGCTGCGCGCTCCGAGTCGTCGAACTGCGGCCAGTCGGGAAAGGGCGCGGTGCGCACTTTCGGCCCGCCGTTCATGGCCAGCATGAGCGTTTCCTCCTCGGTGCGGTGCGAATGTCCAGGTGGTCAGACGGGGACGGTGCCGAAGGCGCCGCGGGTGCCGAAGGGGTCGAGCTGCATGTCGAGCCCGCACTCCTCCTTCCACCGCTCGGTGATCTCCTTGCCCCCGGCGCGGTTCACGTCGTCGAGCAGCACGCTCGCCCCGGGCGCGAGGAAGTCCCACAGCGCCGGGACCGCGGGGTAGCGGGCCATCGTGCGCCCCCGCTGCCAGCCGGGTGGCCCGTCCACCAGCAGCAGGTCGACCGGGCCGTGTTTCTCGGTGTAGGCCCCGACCTCTTCGGTGACCGTCTTGGGCGCGTACCAGTCCACGTCCTTCACCGCGGCGGGGTGCTCCTCCAGCGGCGCGTGGATGACCGTCGCCACCTCGGAAAGGCCCTCGGCGGCCAGCTGCGTGGCGACCCGGTCGGCCCACTCCCCGTCGTGCTCCAGCGACAGCATGTGCCCGTAGCCACGCTGCGCCATCATCCGTGCGAACATCACCGTCGAGGTGCCGCTGCCGCACTCCAGGAGGACCTTGCGGTCCCGCAGGGCGATGTCGTCCAGCACCTTGATCATGGCGCTGGGCCGCAGTGAGACCACGGAGAACGGCAGGTACGGCCCGTTGTTCAGCAGCGGGGACAGTCGTATCCACGAGGCCAGGTCGTAGAACGCCTGTAGAAACTGCGTTTCCATCTGCCCGTCTCCAATCTTTCGTAAGGTGAATCGGCCGTGTTCCGTGTGTCAGCCGACGAGTCGTGCGAGATGGTCGACGGCGGCGTCCACCGGAGGGAGCGAGAGCATGCGCCGCTGGGCCTTACGCGCCTGCTGGGCGAACCTCGGGTCCTCCAGCAGCCGGGTGCAGGTCTCGGCGACGGCGTCCGCGTTCGCCCCGGGGACGCGTAGCCCGAGCCCGAGTTCCTCGACCCGGTTGGCGTTGTGCAGCTGGTCGCTGACCTCGGGGAGCACGGCCATCGGAACGCCGGCCCTGACCGCTTCGCGGACGCTGTTGTAACCGCCGTGGGTGAACAGCAGCTGGGCGCTCTCCAGCAGCAGCGGCTGCGGGATGCGCTCGAAGACCCGTATGTTGTCGCCGACGACGTCCTGGTTGAGCGGCATGCCACGGGTGGCGACGATCGCGGTGCAGTCCACTTCGGACAGTCCCTTGACGATCGCGTTGAGGGGGTTGGCGTCGCCCTGCATCAGGGCGTCGACCATGACGGCGGGATCGACCTGGACGCCGCCCATGCCCTCGAACATGTGCCCGGCGACCAGTCCGTCGAAGAACAGGCCCAGGATGCGCGGGAACACACTGCTGGACATCACCGAGGCGAACACGTTGGTGCTGGACACCACGACCAGCGGGCGGTCGGTGGGGATGTCCTGAAGCCACTCGGGCCCGGTCTCGTCGCGGACGATGCTCGACGGCTGCTGGTAGGCGAAGGTGTCCGGGATGTCGTAGGCGCTGAAGGAGTAGTCGGGCGGCATGCAGTCGAAGCGGCCGTTGGCGTGGATGGCCTCCGGCTCGGACCCGGCGGGCAGGCCCAGCTCCGTGCGGCGCTCGTTCAGCTCCGCCAGCACCAGCTTGGGGTCCAGGTACTGCCCGCCGCCCGATGGGGCGGTGACGTGCGGGATGCCGAGCGTCTCGGCGACCAGGTAGCCGGCGAACTCGACACCGCTGCGCAGCACGATGTCCGGGCGAAACTCGTGTGCCACCTCCAGCAGTTGCTGGTAGGCGTCCGTGACGTGCGGCCCGCAGGAGGTGGCGACGAGCGTCTCGGGCGCGAACGGATCACTGGGCATCGCCTCGATCCGCTTCTCCTGCAACAGGCGAAGCACGATCTCGGCCATGTCGGTGAACAGCGGCTTGACCCGCATCGGCTCACCGTCGAACACATCGGCCATCTCCGGCGGCGACACCACCAGGACCTCGTGGCCCGCCTCGGCAGCCGCCCGTGCCAGGGGAAGCAGGGCACGCGCGTTCGAGGGCGACAGCGCGATGCTGCACAGAATGCGCACAACTATTCCTTTCCACGCGGGAGCGGAGTCGGCTGCCGCGGACAATCGCGGGCGAGAACGGGAGGATCACACCGCCCGAGCGCTCCGACCATTGCTATGGTCCGGCCTCTCACTCAGTGTTTTCCTGAGTATTCAGCGCGCCTTTCCGCCGCCGGTGCATCCGACGGTATGCGATTCCGCGGCGCTTACCCAGTTCCTCGTTTCCATCGTCGAGTAACCGTCACCCGAACCGTCGCTCGCCCAGGAATTCGGCACGCCGCCGCTTTTCCTCGCGCATCGAGGGGGAAACCAGCGAGTCCACCACATCGCGGATGGCCGGATACCGGAAGGCGTACTGGGTTTCCCCGGCCGGGGAACCGTGCCGAGAGCGCCGCAGGAGGTCGCGCCGCTCCAGATGGTCCAGCCACTTCGCGGCTTCCGTCCGGTCCCCGTCGCCGACGGCCGCGACACTCTCGGCGCAGAACACCCCGCCGAGCGCCGAGGCGTTGACCAGCACGGCCTTGGCATCCGGCGGCACCGTATCCACCCGGGACGCGATCACCCGGTGCACGTATTCCGGCAGCGGCGGTACCGTCGATCCGGGCAGGGGCCGCTCCCGCAGCTCATGGGCGTACTCGACGGCGAACAGCGGGTTCCCGCCGATCCGCGTGATCAGCTCCTGCCGCAACTCGCCCGGCAGTGCGTACCCATCGCGCGCGAGCAGGGCGGCCAGCAGCCCGGCGGTGCCCTCCGCGGACAGCGGGTCCAGGGTGAGGGTGAGGGCGTCGCGCAGGCCACCGCCCCAGCCCGGCCGGGCGTCGAGCAGTTCAGGCCGGGCGGTCACCGCCACGAGCATCGGCACGGTGCCCGCGGTGTCGCCCAGGCACTGGATGAAGTCCAGCACAGACGCGTCGGCGAGATGCGCGTCCTCGAAGACGACCACCAGGGGCCGTTCCGCGGCGAGTTCGGCCAGGAACCGCCGCCACACCTCACCGTCCGCCGTCAGGGCGGCCGCATCCGGGCCCTCGGACCGGAGCAGCCCCCGCAGCCGCTCCAGCATCCCTGTGCCCGTCTCACCGGTGCCGAACAGACGGTGGACCCTGCGGGCCAGCTTGTCGTCCGCCGAGGCGGCGGAGTCCCCCGGCTCGATCCCGGCAGCCGCGGCCACGATCCGCCGGAGGGGGCCCAGCGGGGCGCCGTGGTCGGAGAACGATCCGCGCCCGGTCAGCACGGTGAACTCGCCGGAGCCGCGCCCGGCCATGGCGACGAGTTCGGCGGCCAGCCTGCTCTTGCCCAGGCCCGGCTCACCGAGCACGGTCAGGAAGTGGGGACGCCGCCGTCGGCGTACATCGTCGAGCAGCCCGCGCAGCTGCTCGACCTCGCGCTCACGGCCCATCAGGGCAGGCGGCCCGTCCGCACGGGCGTGATCGGGGCGGACGACGACGGGTTCGGATCCCCCGCCCGGCTCCTCGACCGGCTCGTACTCGACGGTGCGCTCGCTGCTCTTGCGCGTGGCCGCGCACACCCGGATGCCGCCCGGGGGCACGGTTTCCAGCAGCTCCATACAGCTCTCCGGGACGGCGCCGCTGACCACGGGGATCGCACCGGTGCCGTCCGCCGCGCAGGTGACGAGCACCTCGCCGGTCGCCACGGCCACCCGGACCGCGGTCTCCGCGCGCGCCGGGGCCCGCGCCTGACCGGTGGGGCCTGGGCGGCCCGGTCCCCGGCAGCCGAGCCGGTCCCGGATGGCCAGCCCGGCCTGCACGGCGCGGGCCGCGTCGTCCTCCCCGGTGCGGGGAACGCCGAACAGGGCGAAGGTGACAGGACCGATCACGCCGGAGACCTTGCCGCCGTGGCGTTCGATCTCCTCACGGATGGTGGCCGTGAGGCAGCCGGCCGGCTGCGCGCCGTCTTCGGGGTCGCCCTGCGGGCTCCCGCCGGGATGGGTGCGCACCAGCAGCATGCTCAGCTGCTTGCGCTGCTCGGTGAGGCCGCCGCCCGACGAGGCCGGCGGGGTGGACCTGCGCGCCGCCGCGTGCCGCGCCATCCCGATGACGGCGGGCGGGGTGCCGGTCTCGGCTCGCGCCGGTCGTGGCGGGGCCGTCCGTCGGCCGGCGGAACCGGCACCGGCCGGTGCGGGCCGGGGCGGCGGAGCGGGCTGCGGCGGCGTCCTGCGGGAGAGCTGGGCGGGCGGGCCGCCGCGCTTGGCCTCACTCTCCTGAGCGATGATCCCCAGCGCGTCGGGCTGCGACAGCACCGGGTCGTGTTCGAGGATCGCCCGCTCCATGTCACGCAGTACGCGGCCGGGCTCCAGGCCCAGCTTGTCGGCGAACGCGGTCCTCGTACGGCGGTAGAGCTCCAGCGCGTCCACCTGGCGGCCACAGCGGTAGAGGGCCAGCAGCAACTCGGCGCACAGCCGTTCCCGTACCGGCTCCGCGACGACCAGCGTCTCCAGTTCCTGCACCACCTCGTGATGTCCGCCGCACGCCAGCTCGGCCTCGAACAGGTCCTCCTGCACGGTGAGGCGCGCCTGCTGGATCGCGGTCAGCTCCGGCCAGTCCGTGCCGGCCTCGGCCAAGTCCGCCAGGACCGGGCCCTGCCACATTTCCAGTGCGGCCCGGAGTGTCTTCGCCGCGGCGATCCAGGACCCGGCCGCGAGTTCGGCACGTCCCCTGTCCGCTGACCCCTGGTAGACGGTCAGATCCAGCGCGTCGGTGTGCACGCTGAGCAGGTAGCCCGGCGCGTGGGTCAGCAGCATCGGTGCGGGGGCAGCACCCTCGCCGGTCGCACCGCCCCCGCGGCTCGCGATGCCGGCCTCGCCGCCCTCGCCCTCGATGTCCTCGGCGGACAGCAGACCACGCAGGCTGGAGATCGCGTTCTGCAGCATCTTCCGCGCCGTGGGCGGCGGGTTGCCCGTCCACAGCGCACGCAGCAGGGTGCTGGTCGCCACCACCTGGTTCGCGTGCAGCAGGAGGAATCCGAGTGCGGCGCGCTGTTTGATCCCGCTCAGCGCCACGGGGCCACCTCGGTCGAGGACAGTCAGCGGACCCAGCACCCGGAACTTCATACCGAAATCGCTCCCGTTCCATCCGCCGTGGTGTAGATCCCCACGTTCCGCCGGCCGGGAATGCCCGAGAGCACGCACGCCGAGGGGTGGGCGCCTGGGCCCCCGTCGGCCCGGCCAGGATGCTACGGGAGCGCTACTGGGGAAATCACCGGCTTCGGCTCCGGGGCGAAGGGCGAGGGCGAGGGCGTGTCAGGAGGCGCGCCAGCGCAGCGACCGGTCGGCGATGGTGAGGGCGAGCACCGTCATCACGGTCAGCACCAGGATGTCGAGGCCGAAGGTGGCATCGATGTTGTCGCTGACGCTGCGCCGGATGGCGTCCGACCCGTAGGTGGTGGGCATGACCCAGCTCAGGGCCTTCAGCGGCAGCGGCAGGGCCTTGGCCGGGATGAGCAGAGGAGCGCCGAGCAGCAGGACGAAGTTCAGCACGTAGGTGACGATCGAGATCAGCTCGATGCGGTCGATCAGGCTGCCGATGACCAGGCCGAGCGCCGCGAGCGGGAGCGCGGTCAGCGGGTAGACGATGAGGAGCATCGGCGACAGCGTCAAGTCCAGGCCGTAGAGCAGCCGCACCGCGATCAGCGAGGTCACCAGGCCCGGCGCGATGAGCAGCAGGCGGGCGGCGACGAACGCCATCACGAACGCCACCTTGCTGATCGGCAGTGAGGCGTAATAGAGCATCGATCCCTCGGCCTTGATCGCACCTATCCGCTGGGCGATCGCCGTGGTGCCCAGTGCCGCGATCGCGAACACGCCGGAGCCGCTGGCGATGTACGTCAGGCTCAGCTCGTCGGTCAGCCCGGAGCCGATCCGGGAGAAGCCGAACACCATCGTCAGCGGCATGAAGATGCCGAACACCATGTGCACGTGCCAGGAGGTGCGGACGGTCAGCATGTGCTCGAACCACAGGTACTTGAACGAGGTGCCGAACCGGCCGAGCCGCTCCCGCAAGGGCATCCGCCCCCGGCCCCGGGACTGGGCCCGGGCCCGGGTCCGGGCCTGGCGGGACGTACCGGAGGCCGGCGCCGCGGGTTCGGCGGCAGGAGGCTCCGCGGCAGGGGGCTCCGTGGCAGGGGGCTCCGCGGCAGGGGGTTCGCCGGCGGAGGGTTCCATGGCCGCCGGCCGGTGGCCGTTCGGCGCGGCGGCGGCCGCCGCCTTCCCCGCGTCACCGCTCTCTGCTGAGCCGCCGCCGGCCGCCGGAGTCGTCACCAGTTCCCTGGCGGCCGCGGCATCGGAGTCCCGTCTCGGGTTCAGGGTGAGGTAGACGTCTTCCAGGTTCGGGCGGGCGAAGCGGAAGTCGTCGACACGCTTCACGCCGATATCGGTGACCAGCACCTCGATCAGCGGCTGGAGCCGCTCCGGCGCCGCGGTGATCAGGTAGCTGCCGCTGCGGTTACCCTGGCTGACCTCGCCGACCGCGCTGAGCCGCGAAATCTCCTCCCGGTTGAGGCTGCCGCCGTCGCGGACGAACAGCTCCAGCCGCGCGTGCGCGCCGATCTGCTCCTTGAGTTCACCGGGCGTGCCCATCGCGGTGATCCGGCCGCCGTGCATCACCGCGACCCGGTGCACGGCCTTTTCGGCCTCCAGCACGTTGTGTGTCACCAGGACGACCGTGGCACCCTCGAGGGTGCTGCGGCGCTCGATCATCTCCCAGATCAGACGCCGGTTGTGCGGATCCAGCTCATTGGTCGGCTCGTCCAGCACGATCAGCTCGGGGTGGCCCATCAGCGTCATGCCGAAGTTCACCAGGCGCATCAGCCCACCGCTGAGCCGCTCCACCTGACGGTCGGCGTACGGGCCGAGGCCCAGCTCGTCGATCAGCGCGTCGGTCTGGCGGCGGGCCTCGGCCTCGCTCTGGCCGCGCAGCCTGCCGGTGTAGTGCAGAGCGCGACGGGTCTCGATCAGGCGCATGGAGAGCCCCGCTTGCGGCAGGAAGCCGACGGTGGATTTCACCGTCTCCGGGTAACGGGTCACATCGACGCCGTTGACCACGATCGAACCGGAGGTGGGCCGCACGAGTCCGAGCAGCTGCAACACCAGCGTCGTCTTACCGGCGCCGTTCGCGCCGAAGAGGCCGAAGACTTGCCCGCGGGGCACACTGAAGCTCAGTCCGTCATTGGCCTTGATCAGCTCTCCGTTGCGCCCCGAATAGGCGCGTACAAGATCACGCACCTCGACCGCTGTATCGCCACTACTCGTTTTGACCATGCCCCACGCCTTATCGCCTCATCGGCTCACGAACCGGGCACGCGCCACTGATCCGCCGCCTACGTATCGGGTTTTCTCGTGCTCAGCGGACCCGGCACGAACGCATCGCGCTACCGCGAGCGAGGAATTTCCACGGCTTCGCACCCACGCTAGGCCAGGCGCGATCCTCGCGTCATTGGAACCTCTCCACTGTCCGCCCAGTGGGAATTCCCGCCGACGTCGCCGAACCGTTTACCACGGGAACGTCTCGGGTTTTCCCTATTCTGTTTACGATCCACCGAGCTCCTCGTCGAGGAAAGCGAACATCTCGTCATCCGACGCGGCGTCGAAGTCGAGCCCGGCGGAGTTCTCCTGGGCGCGCAGTGTGGCCCACCGTGACCTGAGGACTTCGATCCGTCCCGCAATCTGCTTGTGCGCCGTGGCATCCACGCTCACCTTCGCGATCACCTGCTCCAGTTTGTCCAGCGTGGCGAGGATCGAGCCGGAGCCCTCGACTTCCGCCGACACCAGCTGAGTGTGCAGATGAGCCGCGAGCTCGCTCGCCGTCGGGTAGTCGAGGGCCAGCGTGGCCGGAAGCCGCAGCCCGGTCGCCGTGCTCAGTGCGTTGCGCAGTTCCACCGAGGTCAGTGAGTCGAAACCGAGATCGCGGAAGGCACGGGACGGATCGACCGCGGCCGCGGCGTCGTGCCCGAGTACCGCCGCGACGTGTCCGCACACCAGACCCAGCAGGGCATCGCGTTGCTCGGCCTCGTCCATTCCGGCCAGCCGCTGTACGAGGCCGGGGTCCGTGGCGGCCCGGCCCGCCGCGCGGCGGCTCCGGACCAGGCCGCGCAGTCGCGGCGGCACCTCGGCGCGGGCACGCAGGGCGGGCAGGTCCAACCGGACCGGCAACACCACCGGATCCGCCGTGGCCAGGGCGGCGTCGAACAGCGCCACCCCTTGCTCGGTGGACAGGGGCGGGAATCCCGAGCGGTGCATCCGCTCCCGATCGGCGGCGCTCAGCTCACCGAGCATCCCATCGGCCTGCTCCCACGGACCCCAGGCCAGCGACACACCCGGCAGCCCCCGGTCCCGCCGGTACCGCACCAACGCGTCCAGGAACGCATTCGCCGCGGCATAACTCCCCTGACCCGCACTGCCCAACGTGCCCGCCGCGGAGGAGAACACCACGAACGCGGACAAGTCCATGTCCTGCGTCAGCTCGTGCAGATGCCACGCCGCATCGACCTTCGGACGCAACACCGCATCGACACGCCCCGGAGTCAGCGCACCGATGACGCCGTCGTCCAGCACCCCGGCGCTGTGCACCACCGCGGACACCTCGTGCCCCGCCAGCACCTCGGCCAGAGCATCACGATCGGCCACATCACAGGCCACCACCTCGGCGCGGGCACCCAATCCGGCGAGTTCGGCGACCAGGTCCCCGGCACCCGGCGAAGCCATCCCCCGCCGGGACAGCAGGAGCAGGTCCCGTACGCCGTGCTCGGCCGCCAAGTGCCGGGCCACCACCGCACCCAGACCACCCGTACCACCCGTGACCAGCACCGTGCCCGAACCGGTCCAGGACACTTCGGTCTCCGGTAGGGGATCCAGGTCCGGTGTCTGCTTCGGCTCCGGCGCTTGTACTCGTACCAGTCGAGCCGTGAGGAGGTGCCCCTCACGGATCGCCAGTTCCGGCTCCGGCGTCGTCAGCGCCCGCGCCAGGACCGGGCCGGGAACTCCCGTACCGTTCAGGTCCAAATCCAGGTCCAGGTCCAGCAGCGTTATCCGGTCCGGATTCTCCGTCTGTGCGGAGCGCATCAGGCCCCACGCCGAGGCCGCGGCCACATCATCGCCGGTGGTGGCGTTGCGCGTCAGCACGACGAGTCGGGATTCGGCGAACCGCTCCCCCGACAGCCAGTCCTGCGCCAGGCGCAGCGCGTGCGACACCGTGGCGTGAACAGCTTCCACCCGCCCGGCATCGGGCTCGGTGTTCAGCTGGACCAGTACCACGTCCGGCACCGGGTCCTCGGTCACGGCCAGCGCCGCCAGATCCGGGTACGCGTACGCCCGGACCTTGGTCCCCGCAGAGCGCAACAGCTCGATCACGTCGTCCGCCAGGCCGACCGCGGCCACCTCGGGCGGTTCGGTCCCGACCTGCTCGGTGGCCGCGGTCCACTCCGTACGGAAGAGGGAGTCCCCGACCACCGCCGGGCCGGTGCCGAGTTGTTCGGGAGTGACGGTGCGGACCACCAGACCGTCCACCGTGAAGACCGGCCGCCCCGCCGTATCGACGGCCTCGATCGTGACCGTGTCCTGCCCGGCACGCGACAGTCGTGCCCGCACCGACGTGGCGCCGGAGGCGAACAGCGACACGCCCTCCCAGGAGAACGGCAGAGCTCCCCCTTCGCCGTCCTGCGCGGCGCCGGTGAATCCGGCGACGTGCAGGACCGCGTCCAAGAGCGCGGGATGAGCGCCGAACCCGTCGATGTCGGTGTCCATGCCGATGTCGGTATCGGCCACAGCGGCGGTATCGGGGCCTTCGGACAGGGCGACTTCGGCGAACACCTCGTCGCCGAGCCGCCACGCGGACCGCAGACCCCGGAACACCGGTCCGTAGTCGAACCCGGATTCGGCCAGTTGCGCGTAATGGTCGTCGAGGTCGATCGGTTCGGCGCTCGCAGGCGGCCAGGCGGCCGTATCGAAGCCGACGACGGATTCGACAGGGTCGTCGATCAGCCCACCGACGGCGTGCTGCGTCCAAGGCGCGCCCGAGTCGTCATCGGGCCGCGAGTGGACGGTGACTGTGCGCCGCCCGTCCTCATCCGCCGCGCCGACTCGCACCTGGATCTGCACCGCGCCTCGTTCGGGCAACACCAGCGGTGCGGCAAGCGTCAGCTCCTCGACCCGGCCACTCCCGACCTCGTCACCGGCCCGGATCGCCAGCTCCACGAACGCCGTACCCGGCAGCAGGATCCGGCCCATGATCGTGTGGTCGGCCAGCCACGGATGCGAGGCCAACGACACCCGACCGGAGAACACCACACCGTCCGAGTCGGCCAACGACACCGCCGCGCCCAGCAACGGATGCCGTGCCGAGGCCAGCCCCGCGGCCCGTACGTCCCCTGCGTCGACTGCGGTGGTGGGCCAGTACCGCTGCCGTTGGAAGGCGTAGGTAGGCAGTTCGACCTGCCGCGCGCCGGTGCCGGTGTAGAACGCCCGCCAGTCGACGGCGATGCCGGTCACGTGCAGGCGGGCGAGCGCGGTAACCGCCGCGCTCTCCTCCGGACGGTCCTTGCGCAGCACCGGAACGACCTCGGCTACGTCCGGTGCCGACTCCCGGACCAGGGCCGAGAGCACACCGTCCGGGCCCAGCTCCAGGAACGTCCTCACCCCGGCCTCCGACAACGCCCGAACGCCATCGGCGAACCGTACGGTCTCCCGCACATGCCGCACCCAGTACTCCGGCGAACACAACTCCTCCGCCGTGGCGAGGGCACCGGTCAGATTCGACACCACCGGAATCACCGGCTCACCGAACTCCAACCCCTGGGCGACGGCATGGAAATCATCCAGCATCGAAGACATGAGCGGCGAGTGGAACGCGTGCGAGACCCGCAACCGGCTCGACTTCCGCCCCTGCTCCGCCAACCGCGCCGCAACCTCCGATACCGCATCCTCATCCCCGGAGACCACCACCGAGGACGGCCCGTTCACCGCCGCCATCGACACCCGATCCGACAGCAACGGCACGACCTCGTCCTCGGTCGCCTCGACCGCCACCATCGCCCCACCGGCCGGCAACGCCTGCATCAACCCAGCCCGCGCCATCACCAGCCGACAGGCGTCCTCAAGCGACAGGACACCCGCCACATGCGCGGCCGCGACCTCACCGATCGAATGGCCACCCACGAAGTCCGGCCGCACCCCAAAGGACTCCACCAGCCGGAACAGCGCCACCTCGACAGCGAACAGGGCGGGCTGGGCCGACCCGGTACGGTTCAGCGCCTCCGCATCCTCGCCCCACATCACCTCGCGCACCGAGTCGCCAAGGTGCGCGAGTACGGCATCCAGCGCCTTTGCGAACACCGGGAACCGGCCATACAACTCCCGGCCCATACCCAGCCGCTGCGCACCCTGTCCCGAGAACAACACAGCCAACGAACCCTGACCCACCACGCCCCGGGCAGCCTCGACCACACCCGCCTCAGAGGCCAGCAACACCGCCCGATGCTCGAACACCGACCGCCCGACAGCCAGCGAGAAACCCACATCCAGCGGAGAACGGGCCCCCTCGGCATCGGCAAAGGACCTCAGCTGGTCGACCTGTGCGTCCAGCGCGGCCTCGGTCTTCGCCGACACCACCCACGGCACCACACCCGGCACCACCACCGGCTCCTCTACCGGCACCTCAGCCAAAGGCGCAGCCTCAAGAATCACATGCGCATTGGTGCCGCTGATCCCGAACGACGACACACCCGCCCGACGCGCACGACCCACCTCCGGCCAAGAAGTGTTGTCCGCCACCAGCTCGACATCCCCGGCCGTCCAGTCCACATGCGACGACGGCACCTCAGCATGCAGGGTGCGCGGCAGCACCCCATACCGCATCGCCATCACCGTCTTGATCACACCCGCGACACCCGCCGCAGCCTGCGTATGACCAATATTCGACTTCACCGACCCCAACAACAACGGACGTTCCCGGTCCCGGCCATAGGTGGCCAGGAGCGCCTGCGCTTCGATCGGGTCACCGAGCGTGGTACCGGTCCCGTGCGCCTCCACCGCATCCACATCCACCGGTGAAAGCCCGCCACTGGCCAGCGCCTGCCGGATCACCCGCTGCTGAGACGGACCATTCGGCGCAGTCAACCCATTCGACGCACCATCCTGATTCACCGCACTACCCCGCAGCACCGCCAGCACGGAGTGCCCATTCCTGCGGGCGTCGGACAACCGCTCCAGCACCAGCATGCCGACACCCTCACCCCAGCCCACACCATCAGCCGAGTCCGAGAACGCCTTGCACCGCCCATCAGGAGACAGCCCGCCCTGCCGCGAGAACTCCACAAACGTCGTCGGCGTCGACATCACCGTCACACCACCGGCCAACGCCAACGAACACTCACCCGCACGCAACGCCTGCGCCGCCAAATGCATCGCCACCAACGACGACGAACACGCCGTATCAACCGTCACCGTCGGACCCTCAAGACCGAGCGTGTACGACACCCGACCCGACGCCACACTCGGCGCACTGCCATTGCCCCGGAACGCCTCGAACTCCCGGGCCGTCAGCAGGTTGCGGTAGTCGTTGTACATGACCCCGGCAAATACCCCGGTCCGGCTGCCGCGCAGCGACACCGGATCCACACCGGCACGCTCAACGGCCTCCCACACCGTCTCCAGCAACAACCGCTGCTGCGCATCAGTCGCCAACGCCTCACGCGGACTCATCCCGAAGAACGCCGGGTCGAACGCACCCGGGTCCCGGAGAAAGCCACCCGCATGGGTCGAGGACGTGCCCGGATGGGCGGGATCCGGGTGGTACAAACTGCCCAGGTCCCAGCCCCGGTCGGTGGGGAAATCGCCAATCGCGTCTACCCCTGCCGTCACCAGCTGCCACAACTGTTCCGGAGACGACACTCCGCCCGGGTAGCGGCAGGCCATCCCCACAATCACCACCGGATCATCCGCGACCGACGGCAGCGCAGCAACTGGCGTCGACACACCCGTATCCGACCCCAACAACTCATCAAACAGATGGTCCGCCAGTGCCTGCGCGGTCGGGTAGTCGAACACCAGCGTCGCCGGAAGCCGCAACCCCGTCGCCGCAGCCAACCCGTTACGCAGCTCCACACCCATCAACGAGTCGAACCCGAGATCACGGAACGCGTGGTTGGGGTCCACCACCGTGGCGTTCTCGTGCCCCAGCACCGCCGCGACTTGGTTTCGCACCAGATCCAGCAACACCTCCCGCTGCACAAGCCCGGTGGACGCAATCCGTCCGGCTGTGCGGCGGGTACGGATCAGTCCGCGCAACAGCGGCGGCACCTCACCACGAGCCCGCAGCGCCGGCAGATCCAGCCGCACCGGCAACACCACCGGCTCCCCCACACCCACCGCAGCATCGAACAGCGCCACACCCTGCTCGGTGGACACGGGCGGGAATCCCGAGCGGTGCATCCGCTCCCGATCGGCGGCGCTCAGCTCACCGAGCATGCCGCCAGGATGGTCCCAGGGCCCCCAGGCCAGCGACACACCGGGCAGCCCCCGGTCGCGCCGGTACCGCACCAGCGCGTCCAGGAACGCATTACCCGCCGCGTAACTCCCCTGACCCGCACTGCCCAACGTGCCCGCCGCGGAGGAGAACACCACGAACGCGGACAAATCCATGTCCCGTGTCAGCTCATGCAGATGCCACGCCGCATCCACCTTCGGACGCAATACCGCATCAACACGCCCCGGAGTCAGCGCACCCATCAGACCGTCATCGAGCACACCGGCCGTATGCACCACAGCCGAAATCTCCCGCCCGGCCAGCACCCCCGCCAGCGCATCCCGGTCGGCCACATCACAGGCCACCACCTCGGCGCGGGCACCCAATCCGGCGAGTTCGGCGACCAGGTCCTCAGCACCCGGCGAAGCCGTCCCCCGCCGGGACAGCAGGAGCAGGTCCCGTACGCCGTGCTCGGCCACCAGGTGCCGCGCCACCACCGCACCAAGACCACCCGTACCACCCGTGATCAACACCGTGCCGCGCGGCTCCCATGACGCCGCAGGCAACTCTGGAACGGGTATCCGCGTCAGCCGGGGGGCCAGGACCTGCTCATCACCAACCATCAGCTCCGGCTCGGGCTGCGCCAACGCGCGCGACAACACCGCCCCGGACACGGCACCGTCACCAAGGTCCAGCAGTGTGATCCGGTCCGGATGCTCCGACTGCGCCGACCGCAGCAAACCCCACACCGAGGCCGCCGCCAGATCGTTGACAGCACCACGTGCCACCACGACCAGACGAGACCCTGCGAACCGCTCCTCCTCCAACCACCCCTGAGCCAAGCCCAAAGCCCGCGTCACCATGTCGTGGACATCATCCACCACTCCGTCACCGGGCAGCTCCGTAGCGACCTCGGCCAACACCACATCCGGCATCGGCCCATCTGCCACGGCCAACGCGGCCAGATCCGGATACACCGCAACGTCCAACGACCCGGTACCGCGCAGCATCCCGGCCAAACCGCCGTCCGGGCCGGCCAGCGCGACCACCGACGGCCCAGCGTCCGTCCCCTCAGCCACCGGGGTCCACTCCACCCGGAACAACGAATCCCGGCCAACCGTCCGGCCATCACCGTCCGCCAGCTCATCAGCAGCAAGAGGACGGGCGACCAACGACGCGACGGACGCCACAGGACGACCCACCACATCCGCGACCGCGATGGACACCGCCCCCCGCTCGCCATACGACAGCCGCGCCCGCACCGTCGTCGCCCCAGAGGCGAACAACGACACACCCTCCCAAGCGAACGGCAGACCGCGATCCGCTGTGCCATCGGCGAAGGCGCCGGCGTGCAGCACAGCGTCCAGCAGCGCGGGATGCACCCCGAATCCACTGACATCGGCGCCCTCGTCCAAAGCCACCTCGACGAAGAGCTCCGCGCCCAGCCGCCACACCGCCCGCAACCCCTGGAACACCGGGCCGTACTCGAACCCGGACTCAGCAAGCCGTTCGTAGCACCCATCGAGGTCGACCGGCTCAGCCTCTGGGGGCGGCCAGTTGGTCGCGTCGAACCCGGTGTCAGCCAGATCGTCCACCACGCCCAGGACCCCCGTGGCGTGCTGGGTCCACAGCGGCGGCTCATCGGAGCCATCCGCCCGGGAGAACACCTTGACCGATCGCCGTCCGGAGTCATCGGCAGAACCGACGAACACCTGAATCTGCGCCGCCCCCCGTTCGGGCAGCACCAGTGGTGCAGCCATGGTCAGTTCTTCGAGTAGATCGCACCCGAATTCGTCACCGGCCCGGATCGCCAGGTCCACAAAAGCGGTGCCGGGCACGAGCACCCGGCCCGTGATCGTGTGGTCGGCCAGCCACGGATGCGAGGCCAACGACAGGCGACCGGAGAACACCACACCGTCCGAGTCGGCCAACGACACCGCCGCACCCAGCAACGGATGCTCAGCCGAAGCCAGACCGGCGGCCCGCACATCGCCCGGAACAGCCTGAGCCGCAGGCCAGTACCGCTGCCGCTGGAAAGCATAGGTGGGCAGTTCGACCTGCCGCGCGCCGGTGCCGGTGTAGAACGCCCGCCAGTCGACGGCGATGCCGGTCACGTGCAGGCGAGCGAGCGCGGTAACCGCCACGCTCTCCTCCGGACGGTCCTTACGCAGCACCGGAACGACCACAGCCTCATCCGGTACCGACTCCCGGACCAGGGCCGACAGCACACCGTCCGGACCCAGCTCCAGGAACGTCCCCACCCCAGCCTCCGACAACGCCCGAACGCCATCGGCAAACCGCACGGTCTCCCGCACATGCCGCACCCAGTACTCCGGCGAACACAACTCCTCCGCCGTGGCGAGGGAACCGGTCAGATTCGACACCACCGGAATCACCGGCTCGTGGAAGGTGAGGTCGCCGACCACCGTACGGAACTCGTCCAGCATCGGATCCATCAACGGCGAATGAAACGCGTGCGAGACCCGCAAACGGCTCGTCCTACGATCCTCGAA
>NZ_JBIRPZ010000027.1:0-72122 GCF_044332925.1 Streptomyces sp. NPDC021212 | reverse complement strand
TCCCATCGGCCTGCTCCCACGGACCCCAGGCCAGCGACACACCCGGCAGCCCCCGGTCCCGCCGGTACCGCACCAACGCGTCCAGGAACGCATTCCCCGCCGCGTAACTCCCCTGACCCGCACTGCCGAACGTGCCCGCCGCGGAGGAGAACACCACGAACGCGGACAAATCCATGTCCCGTGTCAGCTCGTGGAGATGCCACGCCGCATCCACCTTCGGACGCAACACCGCATCAACACGCCCCGGAGTCAGCGCACCCATCAGACCGTCATCGAGCACACCGGCCGTATGCACCACAGCCGAAATCTCCCGCCCGGCCAGCACCTCCGCCAGCGCATCCCGGTCGGCCACATCACAGGCCACCACCTCGGCGCGGGCACCCAATCCGGCGAGTTCGGCGACCAGGTCCTCAGCACCCGGCGAAGCCGTCCCCCGCCGGGACAGCAGGAGCAGGTCCCGTACGCCGTGCTCGGCCACCAGGTGCCGCGCCACCACCGCACCCAGACCACCCGTACCACCCGTGACCAGCACGCTGCCCGGTCCATCCCACACCCGCACCACAGCATCGGACACACCCACCCGTGCCAACCGCGGCACCACCAACTGCCCCTCGCGAACGGCAACCTCGGGTTCCGCCACACTCAGCGCCTCCGCCAGCAACGCCCCCGAGCAACCCCCGCCCCCGAGGTCCAGCAGAGCAATCCGACCCGGATGCTCAGACTGCGCCGACCGCAGCAAGCCCCACGCGGCCGCGATGGCTGGGTCGTCAACCGCACCTCGGATCATCACCACGAGCCGAGAATCGAGGAACCGCTCCCCCTCCAACCACCGCTGTGTCAGATCCAGGGCCCGTGACACGGTGTCGTGGACCGCATCCACCATGCTCTCCGACCGGTCACCGGAGACAAGCGCCAGTACCACCTCCGGTACCGCGTCCTCAGCCAGCGCGGCCAGATCCGGATACGCGCTTACGGTGATTCCGTCGCCCGCCAGTTCATCGGCCAGACCACCATCGGGGCCGACCACGGCCACCGGGCCGGAAACCGCACGACTCGGCGCGGCCGGGGCCCACTCGACCCGGAACAGCGAGTCCCGCTCGGGCGCGGCAACCGCGTCCAGCTGCCCGGGCGTGATCGAACGCACCAGCAGGCCGCCCACCGTGGCGACCGGCTGCCCGGCCATGTCGGCGATCGCGATGGTGATCTTGTCCGGCTCGGGGTGGGAGAGCCGGACCCGTACCGCCGTCGCCCCTGCGGCGTGCAGCGAGACCCCCTCCCATACAAACGGGAGCACGCCGTCTTCGATGGTCAAGGCCGTCGCGTGCAGCACCGCGTCCAGCAGGGCCGGGTGAAGCCCAAAGCCATCTGCCTCGACACCTTCGTTCAGTTCCGCCTCGCCCAGGCCCACCTCGGCGAACACGTCGTCGCCGTGCCTCCAGGCCGCCCGCAGGCCCTGGAACACCGGACCGTAGTCGAACCCGGAATCTGCCCGGGCCGCGTAGAAATCGTCGAGATCAATGGGCTCTGCGCCCGCCGGAGGCCACACGGCACCCTCACGTCCGGGCGCCTCAGAACCTGCGGTCTCGTACTCGGTGGAGAGCGTGCCCGCAGCATGCTGCGTCCATGACGCGGATGCACTTCCCGCCGTGCCTTCAGGCCGGGCGTGGACGGTGATGGCCCGCCGATCGTCGGCATCGGCGGCGCCCACGCGGACCTGGATCTGCACTGCGCCCTGTTCGGGCAGCACCAGTGGCGTGGCGAGGGTGAGTGTCTCGATCCGTGCGCAGCCGAACTCATCACCGGCCCGGATGGCCAACTCCACGAAAGCGGCTCCCGGCACCAGAATCCGGCCCATCACCGTATGGTCGGCCAGCCACGGATGCGAGGCCAACGACAGGCGACCGGAGAACACCACGCCATCCGAGTCCGCCAGAGGAACGGAGGCACCCAGCAACGGGTGCTGGGCCGAGGTCAGCCCCAGGCCCGTGGCGTCCCGGATCGCCGTCGACGCTGAAGGCCAGTACCGCCGGTGCTGGAACGCATAAGTGGGCAGCTCGACCCGGCGCGCGCCCGTACCCGCGAAGTACGCCCGCCAGTCGACGGGCACACCCCTCACGTACATCTGCGCCAATGCGCTGACGGCCGCGGTCTCCTCCGGCCAGTCCTTGCGCAGCGCCGGGATGGCGACGGTGTCGTCCGGCGCCGAGTTCCCGACCAGCGCCGAGAGCACCCCGTCCGGGCCCAGTTCCAGGAAGGTCCGTACTCCCTCATCGGACAGAGCCCGGATCCCGTCGGCGAACCGTACGGTCTCCCGCACATGCCGCACCCAGTACTCCGCCGAGCACAACTCCCCAGCCGCAGCCACCGCACCGGTCAGGTTCGACACCACCGGCATCGCAGGCTCGTGGAAGGCGAGGTCCCCGACCACCGTACGGAACTCGTCCAGCATCGGATCCATCAACGGCGAATGAAACGCGTGCGAGACCCGCAAACGGCTCGTCCTACGATCCTCGAAACGCCCGGCGACCTCCAGCACCGCCGATTCCTCACCGGACAACACCACCGACAACGGCCCGTTCACCGCCGCGACCGACACCCGATCCGACAGCAACGGCACGACCTCGTCCTCAGTCGCCTCGACCGCCACCATCGCACCACCGGCCGACAACGCCTGCATCAACCCAGCCCGCGCGGACACCAAAGCACACGCGTCCTCCAACGACAGCACACCCGCCACATGCGCCGCCGCCACCTCGCCGATCGAATGCCCCGCCACAAAGTCCGGCCGCACACCGAACGACTCCACCAGCCGGAACAACGCCACCTCAACCGCGAACAGCGCGGGCTGAGCCCACCCGGTACTGTTCAATGCCTCGGCATCATCACCCCACATCACCCCCCGCACCGAATCATCCAGGTGCGCGAGTACGGCATCCAGCGCCTCCGCGAACACCGGGAACCGGCCATACAACTCCCGGCCCATACCCAGCCGCTGCGCACCCTGCCCCGAGAACACCACAGCCAACGGCCCGTCCCCGACAACACCACGCGCAACCTCAAACACACCACCGGCATCCGCATCCGCACCCGCCAGCAGCACCGCCCGGTGCTCGAACGCGGACCGGCCCGTCGCCAGCGAGAACCCGACATCCAACGGACCACTGCCGTCCGTAGCGGACGTGAGCCGCTCCACCTGCGCATCCAAAGCGCCGGCCGTCCGCCCCGACACCACCCACGGCACCACGCCAGGCACCACCGACGGCTCCTCGACCCGCTGCTCCGGCGACGACGCCTGCTCCACAATCACATGCGCGTTGGTACCACTGACGCCGAACGACGAGACGCCCGCCCGGCGCGGATGTTCCGAATCCGGCCAAGCGGTGGTGTCCCGCACCAGCTCGACATCGCCCACCGTCCAGTCGACGTGCGACGACGGAGCATCCACGTGCAGGGTGCGCGGCAGCACCCCATGCCGCATCGCCATCACCGTCTTGATCACACCCGCGACACCCGCCGCAGCCTGCGTATGACCAATATTCGACTTCACCGACCCCAACAACAACGGACGCCCCGAGTCCCGGTCCTGGCCATAGGTGGCCAGCAACGCCTGCGCCTCGATCGGATCACCCAAAGTGGTACCGGTCCCGTGCGCCTCCACCACATCCACATCCACCGGCGACAGACCGCCACTGGCCAACGCCTGCCGGATCACCCGCTCCTGGGAGGGACCATTCGGCGCGGTCAACCCATTCGACGCACCGTCCTGATTCACCGCGCTGCCCCGCACCACGGCGAGTACCGAGTGCCCGTTCCGCTCAGCGTCGGACAACCGCTCCAGCACCAGCATGCCGACACCCTCGCCCCAGCCGACACCGTCGGCGGCGTCGGAGAAGGACTTGCAACGGCCGTCCGGCGCCAATCCGCCCTGCCGCGAGAACTCCACGAACGTCGTCGGCGTCGACATCACCGTCACACCACCGGCCAACGCCAGCGAACACTCACCCGCACGCAACGCCTGCGCCGCCAGATGCATCGCCACCAACGACGACGAACACGCCGTATCAACCGTCACCGTCGGACCCTCAAACCCCAACGTGTACGACACCCGACCCGACGCCACGCTCGGGGCACTGCCGTTGCCCCGGAACACCTCGAACTCGTCGCCGGTGAGCAAGGTCCGGTAGTCGTTGTACATGACCCCGGCGAACACGCCGGTCCGGCTGCCGCGCAGCGACACCGGATCGATGCCCGTGTGCTCGATCGCCTCCCACACCGTCTCCAGCAGCAGCCGCTGCTGCGCGTCGGTCGCCAGGGCTTCGCGCGGGCTCATCCCGAAGAAGTCGGAGTCGAACTGCGCAGCGTCGTGCAGGAAGCCACCGGCACGGGTCGACGAGGTCCCGGGGCGCTCGGGGTCCGGGTGGTAGAGCCCTTCCGTATCCCAGCCTCGGTCCGTCGGGAATTCCGACACCGCGTCCACGCCTCCGGCCACCAGATCCCACAGCTGGTCGGGGGACGAGACCCCGCCCGGGTAGCGGCACGCCATGCCCACGATCACCACCGGATCGTCGGCGACCGGCACCGGCGCGCTCGCCGGGCCGTCCGCCACCGCCTCCGCGGGCCCGGCGGAGAGCTCCCGGCTCAGGTGGTCGGCAAGTGCCTTCGGCGTCGGGTAGTCGAACACCAGGGTTGCCGGGAGCCGCAGTTCGGTCGCCGCACTCAGCCCGTTGCGCAACTCGACGGCCGTGAGCGAGTCGAAGCCCAGGTCGCGGAAGGCCCGCACGGGATCGACCGTTGCCGGGCTTTCGTGGCCGAGGACGAGCGCGACCTGGCCGCGGACCAGCTCCAGCAGCGCCGCGTCACGGTCGGGACGGCTCAGTTCGGCCAGCCGGTCGGTCAGGCCGCCACCACCACCGGCACGGCCACCGACGGTGACGGTCGGGCTGGTGGCGCGGCGGATCGGGGTGCGTACCAGGCCCCGCAGCACCGGTGGGACCTCCCCGCGCGCACGCAGGGTGGGCAGGTCCAGTCTGATCGGGAGCACGGCGGACCGGCCGGTGGCCAAAGCGGCGTCGAACAGGGCCACGCCTTGTCGGGCGGTCAGGGGCGGGAAACCCGAGCGGCTCAGGCGGGCCCTGTCGATCTCGGTCAGACCGCTGGTCATCCCGCTGCCGTCGGCCTGGGCCCACGGGCCCCACGCCAGCGATATCCCGGGTAGCCCGAGGCTCCGGCGGTGCTCGGCCAGGGCGTCGAGGAAAGCGTTCGCGGCGGCGTAGTTGGCCTGCCCCGGCCCGCCCAGGGTACCGGCGGCGGAGGAGAACATCACGAACGCCGACAGGTCCAGGTCCAGGTCACGCGTCAGTTCGTGCAGATGCCAGGCCGCGTCGACCTTCGGCCGCAGCACGGCGTCGACGCGTTCCTCGGTGAGGGCGCCGACCACTCCGTCGTCGAGCACCCCGGCGGTGTGCACCACGGCGGATACGTCGTGCCGGGTCAGCAGCTCCGCGAGGGCGGCGCGGTCGGCGACGTCGCAGGCCACGGTATGTACCCGCGCGCCGAGCCCGGTCAGTTCGGAGGCGAGGGCTCCGGCGCCGGGGGCCTCGGCTCCACGTCGCGACGCGAGCAGCAGGTCCCGTACACCGTGTTCGGTCACGAGGTGACGGGCCATCACGGCGCCCAAGCCGCCGGTGCCACCGGTGATCAGGACCGTGCCGGCTTCGTCCCAGCCGGCGGCCTCGGTTCCGTGTGGCACGCGGGACAGCCGGGGGGCGAGGATCTGCCCGTCGCGGATGAGGATTTCCGGTTCCGGCGCGGTCAGCGCCCACGACAGCAGTGCTCCCGGCACCGCGTCGTCGCCCGGGGTCTGATCCAGGTGGAGCAGGGTGACGCGGTCGGGGTGTTCGGACTGCACGGACCGCAGCAGGCCCCACGCCGCTGCCGAAGCGAGGTCACCGGCGTCCCGGGACACCAGGACCAGCCGGGAACCGGCGAACCGCTCGTCCGCCAGCCAGTGCTGTACGAGCCTCAGCGCCCGGGCGACCGTGGCGTGGACGGCGTCTATCGTGTTCTGTCCGGGTACGGGCGCGAGCTCGGCCAGCACCACGTCCGGGACCGGGTGCTCCACGAGCGCGTCCAGGTCCGCGTGTACCTCGACGCCCGCGTCGCCCTGCCGCAGAGCGTCGGTCAGGCCGTGACCGGCGGGATTCGCCTGCGGGCCGGAGCCCAGGGGGCCATCCGGCCGGATGACGGCGACGGAGCCCGCCTGGACCGCGCCGGACCCTGCCGGTACGGGCGTCCAGTCGAGGCCGAACAGCGAATCCGCGTCCACGGCCGTCGGGCCGTCGTCCAGCCGACCGTCCGGGACCGGGCGAGTGACGAAGGAGTCAACGGACGCGATCAGGTCACCGGCCGTGTCGGCGATGGCGATCGACACGGCGTCGTGCTCGATCCGCGACAGCCGGGCCCGCACCGTCGTAGCCCCGGACGCGTACAGCGATACCCCTTGCCAGGAGAACGGGAGGCCGCCCTCGCTGATCGCGCCGAGATCGGCGAAGGACGAGGCGTGCTGCGCGGTGTCGAGAAGGGCGGGGTGGAGGCAGAACGCACCGGCATCCGCCGGGCCGCCCGTCTCGGCCTCCCGGGGGAGGGCGACCTCGGTGAACAGCTCGGTGCCCCGGCGCCAGGCCGCCCGCAGGCCCTGGAACGCCGGGCCGTAGGTGAAGCCCAGGTCGGCGAGGTGTGCGTAGCAGTCGCCGAGCTCGATCGGCTCGGCGCCCGCTGGCGGCCACACCGTGGCATCGAATGCCGTTCCCGCCTCGGTCGTGCCGTCCCTCCGGCCGAGCAGGCCCGAGGCGTGCTCGGTCCACGGAGTGGCATCCGCCGCCGCTTCGGTCCGCGCGTGGACCGTGATGGCACGGCGGCCGTCGCCGCGCTCGGCGCCCACGCGCACCTGGATCCGTACGGCACCCTGTTCGGGCAGCACCAGTGGCGCGGCCAGCGTGAGTTCATCGATCCGGTCGCAGCCGAACTCGTCGCCCGCGCGGATCGCCAACTCCAGGAATGCCGTGCCCGGCACCAGAATGCGGCCGCGCACCACATGGTCGGCGAGCCAGGGGTGGGACAGCACGGACAGGCGGCCGGTGAACACGGCGCCCGCGCCGTCGGCGAGTTCCACCGCCGCGCCCAGCAGCGGATGGTCCGCGGCGCCCAGCCCGAGTCCGGTGGCGTCCCGGACGCGCGCGGTGCCCGAGGGCCAGTACCGTCGGCGCTGGAACACCGTGGTCGGCAGGTCCACGCGGCGCGCGCCCGTGCCCGCGAACAGTACGGGCCAGTCGACCGCCGTGGCCGTCACATGCAGCCGCGCCAGACCGGTGACGAGGCCGAGTTCCTCTCCACGGTCCTTGCGCAGCGCCGGGATGGCGACGGTGTCGTCCGGCGCCGAGTCCCGGACCAGCGCCGAGAGCACCCCGTCCGGGCCCAGTTCCAGGAAGGTCCGTACCCCCTCATCGGACAGAGCCCGGATCCCGTCGGCGAACCGTACGGTCTCCCGCACATGCCGCACCCAGTACTCCGGCGAACACAGCTCCTCCGCCGTGGCGAGGGAACCGGTCAGATTCGACACCACCGGCATCGCAGGCTCGTGGAAGGCGAGTTCCCCGACCACCGTACGGAACTCGTCCAGCATCGGATCCATCAACGGCGAATGAAACGCGTGCGAGACCCGCAAACGGCTCGTCCTACGATCCTCGAAACGCCCGGCGACCTCCAGCACCGCCGATTCCTCACCGGACAACACCACCGACAACGGCCCGTTCACCGCCGCGACCGACACCCGATCCGACAGCAACGGCGCGACCTCGTCCTCAGTCGCCTCGACCGCCACCATCGCACCACCGGCCGACAACGCCTGCATCAACCCAGCCCGCGCCGACACCAAAGCACACGCGTCCTCCAACGACAGCACACCCGCCACATGCGCCGCCGCCACCTCACCAATCGAATGCCCACCGACGAAGTCCGGCCGCACACCGAACGACTCCACCAGCCGGAACAACGCCACCTCAACCGCGAACAGCGCGGGCTGAGCCCACCCGGTACTGTTCAATGCCTCGGCATCATCACCCCACATCACCCCCCGCACCGAATCATCCAGGTGCGCGAGTACGGCATCCAGCGCCTCCGCGAACACCGGGAACCGGCCATACAACTCCCGGCCCATACCCAGCCGCTGCGCACCCTGCCCCGAGAACACCACAGCCAACGGCCCGTCCCCGACAACACCACGCGCAACCTCATACACACCACCGGCATCCGCATCCGCACCCGCCAGCAGCACCGCCCGGTGCTCGAACGCGGACCGGCCCGTCGCCAGCGAGAACCCGACATCCAACGGACCACTGCCGTCCGTAGCGGACGTGAGCCGCTCCACCTGCGCATCCAAAGCGCCGGCCGTCCGCCCCGACACCACCCACGGCACCACGCCAGGCACCACCGACGGCTCCTCGACCCGCTGCTCCGGCGACGACGCCTGCTCCACAATCACATGCGCGTTGGTACCACTGATCCCGAACGACGACACTCCGGCTCGCCGGGGACGTCCCGTATCGGGCCACGCGGTGTGCTCCGCCAGCAACTGGACCGCACCGGCCGTCCAGTCCACGTTGGAGGAGGGCACCTCGGAGTGCAGGCTGCGCGGCAGCTCCCCGTGCCGCAGGGCCATCACCGTCTTGATCAGGCCCGCTACACCGGCGGCGCCCTGGGTGTGGCCGATGTTGGACTTCACCGACCCCAGCAGCAACGGGTGTTCGCGCTCCTGCCCGTACGTGGCCAGCAGGGCCTGCGCCTCGATGGGGTCGCCGAGGGTGGTGCCGGTGCCGTGCGCCTCCACCGCGTCCACCTGATCCGCGGTGAGGTCGGCGCTGTCCAGGGCGGCCCGGATCACTCGCTGTTGCGCGGGGCCGTTCGGGGCGCTCAGGCCGTTGGAGGCGCCGTCCTGGTTGATCGCGGTGCCGCGCACCACGGCGAGCACGGGGTGCCCGTTGCGCCTGGCGTCCGACAGCCGCTCCAGGACCAGCACGCCCGCGCCCTCGCTCCAGCCGACTCCGTCGGCCGCGTCGGAGAAGGGCTTGCAGCGCCCGTCGGAGGCCAGCCCGCCCTGCGCGGTGAACGAGACGAAGATGCCGGGCGTGGACATCACGGTCGCACCACCGGCCAGCGCCAGAGTGCACTCGCCCGACCGCAGTGACTGCACCGCCCAGTGCAGCGCGACCATCGAGGACGAGCAGCCCGTGTCGACGGTGACGGCAGGGCCTTCGAGACCGAGTACGTACGACAGCCGCCCGGAGATGACGCCCGCCGCATGGCCGGTGGTGGAGTAGATCTCCATGTCCTCGCGGGCCGCCGCGACCACCTTGCCGTAGTCCTGCCCGGTGGTTCCGGCGAACACTCCGGTCCGGCTGCCGCGCAGCCGCGTCGGCGCGATCCCGGCCCGTTCCAGCGCCTCCCAGGCGGTTTCCAGGAGCAGCCGCTGCTGCGGGTCCATCGCGACCGCCTCCCGCGGCGAGATGCCGAAGAAGGCGGGATCGAACTCCGTCGCGTGGTCGAGGAAGCCGCCTTGGCGAGCAAGGCTGCGGCCGCGCCCGTCGCCGCCGAGCCTGGCCAGGTCCCAGCCCCGGTCGGCCGGGAAGTCCGACATCACGTCCCGGCCCTCGACGACCAGTTGCCACAGGTCTTCGGGCGAGGCCACGCCGCCGGGAAACCGGCAGCCGATGCCGACGATGGCGATCGGCTCGACCGCCGACGCGGTCAACTGCTGGTTCTGCCGACGCAGCCGCTCGTTCTCCTTGAGGGAGGACCGGAGCGCCTCGATGTACTGGTTGGGGGTGTTCATGCACGCTCTCTCGGGTCGGGCGTGAGTCCGGCTGTAGCGCCGTGCGCCATGCCGTGCGTCATTCCGTGGTGGTCTCGGCCGCCAGCCGCAGCAGGCTCTCGCCGTCGAGGTCGTCAAGGTCGTCGAGGTCGTTTTCGGGACCGGTCTGCGCGGGGGCCGCACGAGTGGTGTCGTCACCGCCGCTGTCCGCGAGCCGCAGCACCAGGTCCAGCAGTCCGGCCCTGCGCAGCCTGCTCGGCGGAATGGAAGCCAGGACCCGGCGGATCTCGGCCTCGGGGTCCTCGGCGGGCTCCCGGGTGCCGGGGAACAGCTCGGCCCCTATGTGCCCGGCGAGGGCGGTGGGATTCGGGTAGTCGAAGACCAGCGCGGCCGGCAGGGGCAGTCCGGTCACCGCCTTGAGCCGGTTCCGTAGTTCCACCGCGCTCACCGAATCGAAGCCGAGGTCACGGAAGGCCCGGTCGGCCGGGACGGCGTCCGTCTCGGAGTGGCCGAGGGCCGCGGCCACCTCGGCCCGTACGGCGTCGAGCAGGACTCGGCGCCGTTCCGCGTCGGGCAGTCCGGCGAGGCGGTGCGGCAACGACGGCGTACCGTCCGGGGTTTTGTCCCCGGCGTCACCGGCGTCCCCGACATCCCCTGCCTCCCTCGCGGTGTCGGCGGGCGCCGGTTCGCGGGCTTCCGGCAGGCCGGACAGCAGCGGGCTGGGACGGGACACGGTGAAGCTGGGGGCGAACGCGGCCCAATCCATCGCCGACACCGTCATGGTGGTCCGGTCGTCGTCAAGGATTCGCTGGAGCGCGGCGATGGCCTTGGGTGGCTCCATCGGCAGAACGCCACGCTTCGCCAGCCGTTCCACCAGGCCGGGGTCGGTGGCCATACCCGCCTCGCCCCAGGCGCCCCAGGCGATCGACGTGGCGGTCAGGCCCCGGGCACGGCGGTGTTCGGCCAGCGCGTCGAGGTAGGCGTTGCCCGCCGCGTAGCCGGGCTGTCCGCCGCTGCCCCAGGCCGAGGCGCCCGAGGAGAACAGCACGAACGCGTCCAGCCTGGCGTCCGTGGTCAGTTCGTGCAGGTTGCGGGCGGCGGTCAGCTTGGGCCGCATCAGCGCGTCCAGCCGGTCGGCGGTCAGCGAAGCCGCTTCGCTGTCGCCGTCCGACACCCCGGCGGCGTGGATCACCGCGGACAGCGGAAATTGGGGGAACTCGGCAGAAATGGCCGACAGCACGGCGGAGAGCGCGTCGCGGTCGGCCGCGTCGCAGGCCACGACCGTCACCCGCGCGCCCAGGCTTTCCAGTTCGGCGCGCAGTGCGGTGACGCCCGGCGCGTCCGGGCCACGACGGCCGGCGAGCACGATGTGCCCGGCGCCGCGCTCGACGGCCCACCGGGCGAGATACGGACCCAGACCGCCGGTGCCGCCCGTGATGAGCACGGTCCCGCGGGTACGCCACGGCCGCTCGGGCCGCGCGGAGGCGGGCTCGGCGTGGAACAGCCGACGGCCGAAGGCGCCCGACGCGCGGACCGCGACCTGGTCCTCGCCGTCCAGGCCCGCCAGTACTCCGGCCAAGCGAGCGGCGGCTCGCTGGTCCAGCGTCTCCGGGAGGTCCACCAGGCCGCCCCACAGGCCCGGTTGTTCGAGCGCGACGACCCTGCCGAAGCCCCACAGCGCACCCTGCGCCGGGTGGCTGACCCGGTCGTCCCGCGCGGCCGAGACGGCGCCGCGCGTGACGCACCACAGCGGCGCGCGCAGCCGCGCGTCGCCCAGCGCCTGGACCAGGGCGAGGGTCGCGGACAGTCCGCTCGGGACGGAGGTGAACCCGGAGTGCGGCCGCTCGGCGAGGCCCAGCAGCGAGAGGACTCCGGTGAACTCCGTGGCGGGGTGAGGAGAGCTCTCACCGGCATCGGCCAGTCGGGCCGCCAACTGCTCGCGGTCGGTGTCCTCGGTGGACTCGACATCGATCCGCACCACGTCCGGGCCCAGGGCGTCGAGCACCGCTTCGGCCCATGGGTCGCCCTCGCATTCGGCCGGGACCACCGCCAGCCACCTGCCGGTGAGCGGGGTGGTCGCGGGTTCCCTCAGGCGGGTCCAGTCGGCCCGGTAGCACCAGGCACCCGCGGCCGACCGCCGCCGGTACTGCTCGCGCCACGCGGACAGTGCGGGCAGCACGGCGGAGAGGGATTCCTGACCGCCGTCGGCGTCGACGCCCAATTCCGCGGAGAGCGCGTCGAGGTCGCCGCTCTCCACGAGTGTCCAGAAGGCGGCGTCCTCAACCTCGGTGGCGCCGGTGCCACCGGCGGCCTGCACGCGCTCCGCTGTGGGCTCCGGCCAGTAACGCCGGCGCTGGAACGGGTAAGTGGGCAGGTCGACCGGGCCGCCGCAACCGTCCGGAAGCGCCGTACGCCAGTCGACCGGGAGCCCGCGCACCCAGCCCTCGGCGATCGAGGTCACGAAGCGCCGGGCGCCGCCGTCGTTCCGGCGGATCGAGCCGAGGACCACCGCCCCGTCGGCACCCGCCGTCTCGCAGGTCTCCTCGATCGCGCCGGCCAGCAGCGGATGCGGGTTCGTCTCGACAAAGATCCGGTGGCCGTCGGCCAGCAACGACTGGGTCGCCTGCTCCATGCGCACCATCTGCCGCAGGTTCGCGTACCAGTAGTCGGCGTCCAGCGTGGCCGTGTCCAGCCGCTCACCGGTCACCGTGGAGTAGAACGGCACCCGCGAGGACACCGGGCGCAGCGGCGCCAGGACGGTCAGCAGTTCGTCCCGTACGGCTTCGGCCTGCGGTCCGTGGCCCGCGATGTCGGACCGCACCTTGCGGGTGCGCAGGCCCTGGGCCTCGCACTCCCGCATCAGCTCGTCCAGCGCCGCCGGATCTCCGGAGACCACCACGGACGAGGGCCCGTTCAGCACCGCCAGGGACAGCCTCCCCGGCCAGGATTCCAGCAGTGGGCCCACCCGCCCGGCGGGGGCGGCCACCGACATCAGGCCGCCGTGCCCGGCCAGCTTCAGCATCGTCCTGCTGCGCAGCGCGATGAGCGTGGCGGCGTCATCGAGCGACAGGGCGCCGGCGACATGAGCCGCGGCGACCTCGCCCTGTGAATGCCCTACGACGGCGCCGGGTTCGACGCCGTGGGAGCGCCACATTTCGGCCAGCGCCACCATCATCGCGAACAGCGCGGGCTGTACGACATCGGCCCGTTCGAGCGCTTCGGGATCCCCGGAACCGGTCAGCAGGTCGGTCAGCGACCAGTCGATGTGCGGGGCGAGCGCGTCGGCGCAGGCGGTCACGGTGTTCCGGAAGACGTGGGAGGCCGCGAAGAGTTCCCGGCCCATGCCCCACCATTGCGAGCCCTGGCCCGGGAAGACGAACACCGGGCCGGTCTCGTTCTCCAGCGCGGTTCCGCGCACCAGACCGGAAGCGCTGCCCTGGGCCGCCAGTGTGTCGAGGGAGCGCAAGCGTTCGTCGTGGTTGTTCCCGAGCACGACCGCACGGTGGTCGAAGGCGGAGCGGGTGGTGGCCAGGGACCATCCCACCCCGGCGGGCGAGGATGTCGGGTTTTCCAGAGCGAACGCCCGCAACCGTGCGGCCTGTTCGCCGAGGGCCGTCGCGGACCGCGCCGAGAGCACCCACGGTACGGGGCCATCGGTCTCGGGGGCGGGGTGTTCACGGGTGTCGGGTGCCTCCTCCAGGACGACGTGTGCGTTCGTTCCGCTGATGCCGAACGCCGAGACCCCGGCGCGGCGCGGCCGGTCCGCCCGGGGCCACTGCCGCTGTTCGGTGAGGAGTTCCACGGCGCCGGAGGACCAGTCCACCCGCGAGGACGGGGTGTCGGCGTGCAGGGTGCGGGGGAGCGTGTCGTGTCGCAGGGCCAGCACCGTCTTGATGACGCCCGCGACCCCGGCCGCGGCCTGGGTATGGCCGATGTTGGACTTGAGCGAGCTCAGCCACAGCGGCCGGTCCGCCGGCCGCTGTCGGCCGTAGGTGGCCAGCAGCGCTCCCGCCTCGATCGGGTCGCCCAGCCGGGTGCCGGTGCCGTGTGCCTCCACGGCGTCGATGTCCGCGCCGGACAGGCCGGCGTCGGCGAGCGCCTGGCGGATGACGCGCTGCTGGGAGGGGCCGTTGGGCGCGGTCAAGCCGTTCGACGCGCCGTCCTGGTTGACCGCGCTCCCCCGTACCACCGCGAGGATCCGGTGCCCGTTGCGCCGCGCGTCCGACAGGCGCTCGACCACCACCACGCCGACGCCTTCGGAGTATCCGGTGCCGTCCGCGTCGTCGGAGAACGCCTTGGCCCGGCCGTCGCGGGCGATCGCGCCCAGCCGGGAGATCCGGGCGAAGCTGGCCGAGTCGGTCATCACGGTTGCTCCGCCGACCAGGGCCAGTGAGCACTCGCCCGCGCGCAGCGCCCGCGTCGCCAGGTGCAGGGCGACCAGGGAGGAGGAGCATGCGGTGTCCACGGTGACGGCGGGGCCCTCGAACCCGAAGGTGTAGGACAGCCGGCCGGAGAGCACGCTCGCCGCGAGTCCGGTGGCGGCGTGGGCCGCCATGTCCTCGCGGGATCCGGTCACCACGTGGGCGTAGTCCTGCCCGTTGCTGCCCATGAAGACCCCGGTGCTGCTGCCGCGCAGGGTCCGCGGGTCGAGTCCTGAGCGTTCGACAGCCTCCCAGGACACTTCGAGCAGCAGCCGCTGCTGCGGATCCATGGTCACCGCCTCGCGTGGCGAGATCCCGAAGAACGGGGCGTCGAACTCGGCCGCGTCGTAGAGGAATCCGCCCTCGAAGCGGGCGCCGCTCCACGGCCCGTCGCCGTCGAAGACGCTGAGGTCCCAGCCGCGGTCGGCGGGGAAGTCCGAGACGGCGTCCCGCCCCTCGGCCAGCAGCTCCCACAGCTGCTCGGGGGTGTTCGCACCGCCGGGCAGCCGACAGGCCATGCCCACGATCGCCAGCGGTTCGTCGGCGGCCCCGGCCGGTGCCGCGGGCGGGGCCGGTACGTCCGGGACGGACCGTTCACCGCCCAGTCCGGCCAGCAGATGTTCGGCCAGCAGCCGGGGGGTCGGGTAGTCGAATACGACGCCGGTGGGCAGCGCCAGTCCTGTCTCGGCCGCGAGTTGGTTGCGCAGCTCCACCGCGGTCAGGGAAGTGAATCCGGAGTCCCGGAAGGCTTTGTCCGCGTGCACCACGTGCGTCGCGTTCGCGGACGGGTGCCCGAGCACGGCGGCCGCGCGCTCCCGTACCGTCTCCAGCGCCCGCGCGGCCCGCTCGTCCTCCGGGAGGTCGCGCAGCCGCGGCGCCGGTGCGCTGCCCTCGCGGGGCGCGTGCCGCGCGTACGGCAGCTCTTCCAGCAGTGGGGTCCGGCGCAGGCCGGAGGGCGGGGCCTGCGACGCGAAGTGCAATAGGTCGGCGACCACCAGCGTCGGATGCGGTTCGGTCACCGCCTCGGACAGCGCCGAGACCGCGAGCCGCGGATCCAGCCTTGCGAGCGCGACGCCGCCGGATGCTGCGGAGCCCGATCGGGCGGCCATGCCGGCGCTGTCCCAGCCTCCCCAGGCGATCGAGGTCGCGGGCAGGCCCCGCGCGTGCCGGCGCTGCGCCAGCGCGTCCAGTGAGGCGTTGGCGGCCGCGTAGTTGGCCTGTCCGGGATTGCCCACGACGGACGACACGGAGGAGAACAGGATGAACGCCGACAGGTCCGCGTCACGCGTGAGCTCGTCGAGCAGGAGGGCCGACGCGACCTTGGCGCGGAACACCGCGGCGAACCGGTCCGGGGTCAGCCGGTCGAGTACGCCGTCGTCCAGCACACCTGCCGCGTGCACCACCCCGGTCAGCGGCCGGTCGGCCGGGATGTCCGCCAGTACGGCCTCCAGCCCCGCCCGGTCAGCGGCGTCGCAGGCGGCGATGGTGACGTCCGCGCCCAGCTCGGTCAGCTCCCGGCGCAGGTCCGCCGCGCCCGGGGCGGCGGGGCCGCTCCGGCTGACGAGCAGCAGGCGCGGTCCGCCGCTCCCGGCCGGTCCGTGGGTGGCCGGCCCGCGTCGGGCGAGCGCGCGCGCCACGTGCGCGCCGAGCGCACCGGTCCCGCCGGTGATCAGCACTGTGCCGGACGGCTCCCACTCCGCCGCGGGGCGCGGGGCCGGGGCGGGCACCAGCCTGCGTACGTACGTACCGGACGGCCGTACGGCGACCTGGTCCTCGCCGTCCAGGCCCGCCAGTACCGCGACGAAGGCGGCGGCCGCGTGCTCGTTCAGCTCGGTGGGCAGGTCGATCAGGCCACCCCAGCGGTCCGGGTACTCCAACGCGGCCACGCGTCCCAGCCCCCACACCGCCGCCTGCGCCGGGCCGGCCAGGTGTTCGGCGTCGTTCACGGCCACCGCGCCGCGCGTGACGCACCACAACGGGCAGTGCAGTCCGGCGTCGCCCAGCGCCTGCACCAGCGCGGTCGTGCGGACGAGCCCGGCGGGTACTCCCGTGTCGTCCGCTGATTCGTCCGCTGCCAGCAGGGAGAGCACCCCGGCCACGGGCGGAAGACCATCGGTCGCGGTGGTGAGGCGTTCGGCGAGGGCGGTACGGTCGGCGTCCCCGGCTTCGACGCGGACGGTGTCCGGCCCCAGGGCATCGGCGACGGTGGAGATCCAGTCCTCGTCCGGCCCGCCCGGCGGGGTGACGACCAGCCAGGTGCCCGATGCCTTCCCGGGCCCAAAGCTCCGCCGCCGCCAGGTCTCGCGGTGGCGCCACGAGTCCACCGTGGACCTCTCGCGGTGCCGGGTCCGCCACGAGGACAAGGCGGGCAGTACGGTGCGCAGCACCGCGGCGTCGGCGTCCAGGTTCGTCGCCAGCGACGCGACGTCCTCCCGCTCCACCGCCGCCCAGAACTCCGCCTCGACGCCGCCGCCGTCCCGGGCGGGTGTGTCCGCGACCGGCGCGAACCGCTGGTGCTGGAACGGGTAGGTGGGTACGTCGACCCGGTGCGCGCCGGTGTCCGCGAACAGCTCGGGCCAGTCGACGGCCACCCCCGATACGTGGAGCCGCGCCAGCGCGGTCACGGCCGCGAGTTCTTCGCCGATGTCCTCGCGCAGCAACGGAACGGCGACGGCGTCGGGCGCCAGGGACTCCTGGGCCATGGCCGTGAGGACGCCGTTCGGCCCCAGCTCCAGCCAGGCGCCGGCGCCCTCGGCGGCGATCGCGCGCACGCCGTCGGCGAACCGTACGGTCTCGCGGACGTGGCGCACCCAGTAGTCGGGCGTGCCCAGCTCACCGGCGCTCGCGAGTCTCCCCGTCACATTCGACACGACCGGAATGCGCGGCTCATGGAACGTGAGCCCGCCGACGGCCGCACGGAACTCCTCCAGCATCGGATCCACCAGCGCCGAATGAAACGCGTGGCTGACAGCCAGTCTCCTCGTCCGACGGCCCTCCAACCGGGCGGCGACTTCCTCGACCGCGGTCTCCTCGCCGGACAGCACCACCGACGACGGCCCGTTCACCGCCGCCACGGACACCTCACCGGACAGCAACGGCCGGACCTCGTCCTCAGACGCCTCGACCGCCACCATCGCCCCGCCACCGGGCAGGCCCTGCATCAGTCGGGCCCTGGCCGCCACCAGCGCACAGGCGTCCGGAAGAGACAGCACTCCCGCGACGTGAGCGGCCGCGATCTCACCGATCGAGTGCCCGGCCAGGTAGTCGGCCCTCAGGCCCCATGTCTCCGCGAGGCGGAACAGGGCTACTTCGATCGCGAACAGAGCGGGTTGGGCGAAGCCGGTGCGGTTCAGCTGCTCGGCGTCCTCGCCCCAGATCACTTCGCGGAGGAGACCGGTGGTGCCGGGCGGTGGCAGGTGCTCGGACAGCTCCACGAGTACCGCGTCGAATGCTTCCGCGAAGGCCGGGAAGCGCGCGTGCAGTTCGCGGCCCATGCCGATCCGCTGGCTGCCCTGTCCCGAGAACAGCACCGCGAGTGTCCGTTCGGCCGCGACGCCCCTGGCGAGTTCCGGTGCGCCCTCGGCGGAGCCCAGGAGCACGGCGCGGTGCTCGAAGACCGACCGGCCCTTCGCCAGGGAGAATCCGGTGTCGGCCGGGGAAGCCGGCCCGCCGCGCAGGGACCGCACCCGGAGGAGATGCTCCTCGAGGGCGGCGCCGGTCCTGGCGGAGACCACCCAGGGCACCGCGTCCGGCACGACCCGCACCGGGTCGGTGTGGCTCTCCGGCGCCCCCAGGGCCTCGGGGGTCTCGGGTGTCTCGGGTGTCTCGGGGGCCTGTTCCAGGACGACATGGGCGTTCGTACCGCTGATCCCGAACGACGACACCCCCGCGCACCGGGCCCGGCCGGTCTCCGGCCACGCGATGGTCTCGCGCAGCAGCACGACCCGGCCGGCGGACCAGTCCACCCGCGTGGAGGGCGTTTCGGCATGCAGCGTACGAGGCAGCGTGGCGTGGCGCATCGCCTGCACCATCTTGATGACCCCGGCGACTCCGGCGGCCGCCTGCGTGTGGCCGATGTTCGACTTGAGCGAGCCCAGCCACAGCGGGCGGTCCGGCTCCCGGCCCTGGCCGTAGGTGGCGAGCAGCGCCTGCGCCTCGATGGGGTCCCCGAGCCGGGTCCCGGTGCCGTGCGCCTCGACCACGTCCACGTCGGAGGTGGTCAGCGCGGCGTTCTCCAGTGCCTGCCGGATGACCCGCTCCTGCGCCGTTCCGCTCGGCGCCGTCAGGCCGTTCGAGGCGCCGTCGGAGTTCACCGCGCTGCCGCGTACCACCGCGAGTACGGGATGACCGTGCCGCCGCGCGTCCGACAGCCGTTCGACGACGAGCACCCCGACGCCCTCGGACCAGCCGGTGCCGTCCGCCTGCTCGGAGAACGCCTTGCACCGCCCGTCCGGGGCCAGCCCGCCCTGCCTGCCGAACTCCGGGAAGATCGCCGGGTCCGACAGCACCGTGACCCCGCCGACGACGGCGAGCGAGGACTCCCCGCCGCGCAGCGACCGCACCGCCATGTCCAGCGCGACCAGCGAGGACGAGCACGCGGTGTCCACCGTGACGGCCGGGCCCTCCAGACCCAGGGTGTAGGCGAGGCGGCCGGAGAGAACGCTGGCCGCGGTGCCGGTCATCACGTGGCCCTGCTGGTCGTCGCCGTCCGCGTCCGGCGGCTGCCGGTAACCCCAATGGTAGGTGCCGACGTACACGCCGGAGCGGCTGCCGCGCAGGGTCAGCGGGTCGATCCCGGCCCGTTCCAGCGCCTCCCAGGACACCTCCAGCAACAGCCTCTGCTGCGGGTCCATCGCCGCGGCCTCGCGCGGGGAGATGCCGAAGAAGCCCGGGTCGAACTCGGTCGCCCCGGCCAGGAATCCACCCTCGTGGGTGGGGCTGCCGCCCGGGCCGTCGCCGTGCAGAGCGCTCAGGTCCCAGCCGCGGTCGGTGGGAAACCCTGTGATGGCGTCCCCGTCGGCGCGGACCAGTTCCCACAGCTCCTCGGGGGAGCAGACGCCGCCGGGCAGGCGGCAGCCCATGCCGACGATCGCGATGGGTTCGCCGGCGCGCTGCTCCAGTTCCTCGACCCGCGCTCGCGCCCGCCGCAGGTCGGCGGTGACCCGCCTGAGGTACTCGACGATTTTGCCCTGCTGGTCTTCTGGCACCGGACCGTCCTCACGGCTCAACGAAAGTGTGGCTGCTTACTGGGGGTCGAATTCCTCGTCGATGAGGTCGAGCAATCGGTCCACCGGCAGCGAATCGATGTCCTCGGTGGAAACCCGATCGGGCATCGGATCGGGCGGTTTCGCGTCGGGGCCGGTGTCGTCCGCCTGACCGTCCCCCATGCGGTCCGCCAGGTGGCCCGCGACCGACGCGGGGGTCGGATGGCTGAACACGAAGGTGTCGGGCAGTCTCAGCCCGGTGACCGCGCCGAGGCGCGCGCGCAGTTCGGTCTCGGTCAGCGAGTCGAAGCCCAGTTCCCGGAAGGCCAGGTTCGCGTCCACCTTGCCGGGGTCCGCGTGGCCCAGCACCGCGGCCGCCTCGGCTCGCACCAGGTCGAGCAGGGCGCGGGACCGTCGAGCGGCGGGCATGCCGCGCAGCTTCTCCGGCCGCGGCGCGGCAACTCCCGGTCGCTCGGCGGGCCGGTCGGCGGCGTACTCGGCGACGTACTCGGCGGCGGGTTCGGTCGCCGGGGACGGGTCGTCGAGCTGCGGCACCGGGCGTACGAACAGGGCGTCGACCGACAGCACCGGCTCCCCGCCCGGTTCGACGGCCTCGATCGCCAGCGAACCGTCCCGCTGGGCCGAGAGCCGCACACGCAGTGCGGTGGCACCGGACGCGTGCAGGGAAAAGCCGTGCAGGTACGAGGGGAGGCCGATGTCGGCGCCGGGCGGGATGGCGTGCCTGGCGGCCTCCAGCAGCGCGGGATGCAGGACGAACGCGGCCGTGTCGGCTTCCGGTGGCAGGACCACCTCGGCGAACACGTCCGCGCCGCGCCGCCAGGCCGCGCGCAGCCCCTGGAGCATCGGCCCGTAGGAGAATCCGGCCTCGGCCCACCGCCTCCGGAAACTCCCGGCCTCGACCGGCTCGGCCCCCGGAGGCGGCCATGCGGCCGTGTCGAGCCCGGGGTCCACGCCGCTCTTGGGGGCGAGCACACCGAAGGCGTGCTCGATCCAGGGCGCACCGAAGGCCGGGACGGGCCGCGCGTGCACGGTCACCGGCCGCCGTCCCGATTCCCGGGCGGCCCCGACCCGCAGCTGAAGTTCCACCGCACCGGATTCGGGCAGGACGAGCGGCGAGGTGAGGACAAGCTCTTCGAGATGGGCGCACCCGGCCTCGTCACCGGCCCGGACGGCGAGTTCCGCCAGGGCCGTGCCGGGCAGCACGATCCGGCCGCACACGTTGTGGTCGGCAAGCCACGGTTGCGCGGCCACCGAGACGCGGCCGCCGCACACCAGGCCGGCGTCCTCGGCGAGTTCCACGACCGTGCCCAGCAGCGGGTGTCCCGAGCCGGGCGGGTACGCGCCGCTGCCGCCCGCCGGGACGGTCGGCCAGAAGCGTTCGTGCTGGAAGGCGTAGGTCGGAAGGTCCACCCGGCGTGCGCCCGTGCCCGCGAAGAACGCGCGCCACGCCACCGGCACCCCGGCCACGTACAGCCGGCTCAGTGCGGTCACCAACGCGGTCTCCTCACCCCGGTCCTCGCGCAGGGCGGGCACCGCGGTCACCCGCGTATCGGCCAGGCTGTCCCCCGCCATGGCGGACAGCGTGCCGTCCGGGCCGAGTTCCAACAGGACGGTGGCGCCCGCCTCGCGGAGGGTGGCGAGGCCGTCGCCGAAGCGGACGGTGTCGCGGACGTGGCGCACCCAGTACTCCGGCGAGCACAGCTCCCCGCCCGTCGCGAGCCGCCCGGTCAGGTTCGACACCACGGGGACGCGCGGCTCCTGGAACTCCAGGCGCTCCACTGTGCGCCGGAACTCCGCGAGCATCGGTTCCATCAGCGGCGAGTGGAAGGCGTGCGACACGGAAAGCCGGGTGGTCCTGCGGCCTTCGGCCGCCAGCGTCTCGGCGATCCGCACAACCTCGCGCTCCGCTCCGGCGAGCACCACCCGCGACGGGCCGTTGACCGCCGCGATCGATACGCGGTCGGTCAGCAGCGGCCGCACTTCGTTCTCGGTGGCCCGCACCGCGACCATGGCTCCGCCGTCCGGCAGCGCCTGCATCAGCCCGGCCCGCGCGGCCACCAGGCGGCACGCGTCGGCGAGCGAGAACACCCCGGCCACGTGTGCCGCCGTCACCTCGCCGATCGAATGCCCGGCCAGGAGGTCCGGCGTCACGCCCAGCGACTCCACGAGCCCGTACAGGGCCACCTCGACGGCGAACAGCGCGGGTTGGGCGAACCCGGTCCGGTCGAGCAGGTCCGGGTCCTCGCCCCACAGCACGTCCCGCAGCGGCACGTTCGTCCGCAGCAGGTCCGTATGGCGGTCGAACTCCGCCAGCACCGCGTCCAGCCGCTCGGCGAACACCGGGAAACGGCCGTACAACTCCCGTCCCATGCCGAGTCGCTGGGTGCCCTGCCCCGAGAACACCACCGCCGTCCGGCTCTTCCCGGCGACGCCGCGCGCCGCTTCGGACCGGCTCTCGCCGGCGGCGAGCAGGACCGCCCGGTGATCGAACGCCGAACGGCCGGTGGCCAAGGAGAATCCGACATCGACGGCGGCGTGGGGATCCGTTGCGGACACCGGAGTGGACCGGATCCGGTCCAACTGGGCGTCCAGCGCGGCCTCGGTCCTGGCCGACACCACCCAGGGCACCACGGCCGGAGGGTTCTCCGGGTTCCGCTCGGGCTCGTCGGCCGGTGCGACCGGCGGCGCCTGTTCGAGGATGACGTGCGCGTTGGTTCCGCTGATGCCGAACGAGGACACCCCGGCGCGGCGCGGCCGACCGGTATCCGGCCACGCGGTGTTCTCACGCAGCGGTTCGACCGCCCCCGCCGCCCAGTCCACCTGGGACGTGGGCACGTTCAGGTGCAGGGTGCGCGGGAGGGTCCCGTGCCGCAGCGCCAGCACCGTCTTGATCACGCCCGCCACGCCCGCCGCCGCCTGCGCGTGGCCGAGGTTCGGCTTCAGCGAGCCGAGATACAGCGGGCGGCTCCGGCCCTGGCCGTACGTGGCGAGCAGGGCCCGCGCCTCGACCGGGTCGCCCACTCGGGTGCCGGTGCCGTGCGCCTCCACCGCGTCCACCTCGAAGGTGCCCAGCGCGGCGTCCTCGAGTGCCTGCCGGATCACCTGTTCCTGGGAGGCGCCGTTCGGCGCGGTCAACCCGCGTGAGGCGCCGTCGGAGTTCACCGCGCTGCCGCGCACGACGGCGAGCGCCGGGTGGCCGTGGCGCCGCGCGTCGGACAGCCGCTCCAGCAGCAGTACGCCCACGCCTTCGGCCCACACGGTGCCGTTCGCGTCGTCGGAGAAGGCCCGGCACCGGCCGTCCGGCGCGAGCCCGCCCTGCCGGGAGTAGCCGACGAGACCCCGCGGGGTGGACATGACGGTCGCGCCGCCGGTCAGCGCCAGCGAGCACTCTCCCGCCCGCAGCGCCCGCACCGCGCAGTGCAGCGCCACCAGCGAGGACGACGACGCGGTGTCCACCGTGATCGCCGGGCCCTCCAGGCCGAGGAAGTAGGCGAGCCGGCCGGTCGCCACGCCCGGCGAGGTGCCGGTGACGGCGTGCCCGGCCAGGTCCTCCTCCGCCCGCTGAACGACCAGTGCGTAGTCCTCGCCGCTGGTGCCGATGAACGCACCCGAGCGGCTCCCGCGCAGGGACAGCGGGTCGATTCCCGCCCGCTCGACCGCCTCCCAGGACACCTCGAGCAGCAACCGCTGCTGCGGGTCCATGGCCAGGGCCTCGCGCGGGCTGATCCCGAAGAAGCCGGGGTCGAACTCCGCGGCCCCGCGCAGGAAGCCGCCCCGCTGGGACGCGCTGCGGCCCGGGCCGTCGCCGGCGAGGGCGGCCAGGTCCCAGCCGCGGTCGGCGGGGAGGCCGCCGGTCGCGTCCTGCCCCGACACGACGAGGTTCCACAGGTCTTCGGGAGTATCGATCCCGCCTGGGTATCGGCACGCCATTCCGACGATCACTACGGGATCGCCGGAGGGCTCGGTGCCGGGCCTGACCGTCATGACGCCGTACCGCCTTTGAGAAAGTCGGACGAGTGGAGTTCAGCCCGGAGGCTAAGGCCGCGGGATCTTTACATTCCCTTAGTCCTTGCGGCGGATGGCACTACGCGCCACCGTCGGATTCCAGGGTGGTGAGCCATTCCTCCATCAGCCGTGCGGTCTCCTGGGAGGCGTCGGCGATCAGCGTCCGGTGGTCGGTGTCGATCAGGCGCGTGGTGGAGGCCGGGACCGTGGGCACCGTATCCCCGTGCCCGACCCCGGGCAGCGACTCCGCGCACCGGATGAGCAGGCTCGGCACCGAGGTCGTGTATCGCTCCGCGCCTCCGGTGGTCATCCGTATGAACCAGTACGCCATCGCCGACAGCCGGGCGCTGTTCAGCTTCACCGACGGGGAGTCGATGCCGGCGAGGTAGTCGTTCTGGACCACGTCCCAGTCGACCTGCTCCCCGGCCTCGTACTGGAGGCTGAGGGTGTCGAGCATGATGACGCCCTCGGGGCGAATGCCCCAGACCTCCTCCAGCACGCCCGCGGCCCGGTAGGCGAAGGTGCCGCCGGTGGAGTAGCCGACGAGGACGAACGGCTCGCCGTCACTGGCCAGCAGCGCGCTCTCCGCGATCAGCCGGGCCGCGGTCTCGCTGGTGGCGGGCAGCGGCTCGCCCTCGGCGAAGCCGAGCAGCGGCAGCGCGGAGACGTGTCGGTCGCCGCGGAACCGGGAGGCGATCCGGGCGTACTGGTGGACGCCTCCGTTCGCGCCGGGGGCGCTGATACAGATCAGCCGGGGCTTGCCCGGGCCCGTGGCCAGGGTCACCGGCTGCGGCAGCTCTTCGACCTCGGCGGACACCTCGCAGGACGGCCGGGTGGCGGCGACGGCCATCAGCAGCCGCATCGCCTCCAGCTGCCTGCCGGAGTTCACGGTGTCGAAGAACATGCCGACCAGCGAGTCCTGGGCGTTCTCCCGGACGGTGGTGAGCGCTCCGGGTTCGGCGGCCGCGCTCATGCCGCCCTGGTGCGCGAGCCGGTCGCGCAGCCACTGGGCGAGCCCGGCGGGCGTCCGGGTCTCGAACACCACCGAGGTCGGCACCCGCGTGCCGAGCGCCTCACCGAGCTGGTTGCGCAATTCGAGCGCGGTCAGCGAGTCGAAGCCCATGGTGAGGAACGCGTCCTGCGGATCGATCGCGTCCGCGTCGCGCCGGCCGAGCAGTACGGCCGAGGTGCCGACCACCAGGTCCACCAGCAGTTTCTGCTGCTCGTCCGGGTCGAGGCCGCGGAGCCGGTCCCGTACGGTGGCCAGCGACCTCGCCGTCCCGGCCGCCGTGGGCCGGGAGCTGGGGATGAGGTCGCGCAGCAGCGGGTGCACCTGCTGGAGCGCCCGCGACCGGTCCACCCGGAGCGGGACCAGCTGGGCCTCGTCGCACGTGATGGCCGCGTCGAAGAGGGTCAGGCCCAGCTCCGGGGTCAGCGGCGGCGTGCCGGACCGGCTCATACGCTGGATGTCGGTCTCGGTGAGGTGGCCGGTCATTCCCGTGCGGCGGCCCCAGAAGCCCCACGCCAGCGAGGTGGCGGGCAGCCCCTGGCCGCGCCGGTACGCCGCGAGGGCGTCGAGGTAGGCGTTGCCCGCGGCGTAGCTCGCCTGGGCCTGACTGCCCATCACCCCGGACACCGAGGAGTACAGGACGAAGGCGGCCAGGTCGAGTTCGCGGGTGGCCTCGTGCAGGTGCCAGGCCGCGTCCACCTTGGGCCGCAGCACCGCGTCCACACGCTCGGGGGTCAGCGAGCCGACGACGCCGTCGTCGAGCACGCCCGCCGTGTGCACCACCGCGGTCAGCGGATGCTCGCCGGGAATCGCGGCCACCAGGGCCCGTACGGCGTCCGGGTCGGCGACATCGCAGGCAACCACCAAGACCTCGGCGCCGTACGCGGACAGTTCCGCCCGCAGGTCCTGCGCGCCGGGCGCGTCCGGCCCGCGGCGCGCGGCCAGCACCAGGTGCCGCATCCCGCGCTCGGCGACCAGATGGCGGGCGAGTTCCCCACCCAGACCGCCGGTACCGCCGGTGATCAGGACGGTGCCTTCGGGATCCCACGCGGGCGGCAGAGTCAGGACGAGCTTGCCGACGTGCCGCGCCAGACTCATGTGGCGGAACGCCTCCGGCGCCCGCCGCACGTCCCAGGCACGCACGGGCAGCGGCTCCAGCGCCCCCACCCCGAACAGCTCCATCAGCGCAGTGAGCATCCGCTGGATGCCGTCGGGGGCGACCCAGCCCAGGTCGAAAGCGTGATAACGCACACCCCCCGGCACACTGTCCGGGTCCCGAACGTCGGTCTTGCCCATCTCCAGGAACCGGCCACCGGGACCCAGCAACCGCAGCGACGCATCCACGAACTCACCGGACAGCGCGTTGAGTACGACGTCGATCCCGCCGTCACCCGCGACGGCGGCGAAGGCCGCCTCGAAGCCGGTGCTGCGGGAGGAGGCGATATGGTCCTCGGCGACACCAAGTCCACGCAGGATGTCCCATTTGCCCTCACTCGCGGTGGCGAACACCTCCGCGCCGAGATGGCGCGCCAACTGGATCGCCGCCATGCCGACACCGCCCGCGCCCGCATGCACGAGCACCCTCTCACCCGGCCGTACCGCGGCGAGGTCCACCAGCGCGTGGTACGCCGTGAGGAACACCAGCGGCACCGACCCGGCCGTCTCCCACGACCAGCCCTCCGGCACGGCCGTCAGCTGCCGCTCGTCCACCACGACGGCCGGGCCGAACCCACCGGAGACCATGCCCAGCACCCGGTCGCCGGGCCGCAGGCCGCTCACCTCCGGCCCGACCGCCACGACCACGCCCGCCGCCTCGGAACCGAACAACCCGGCCTCACCCGGGTACATACCCAGAGCATTCAGCACATCGCGGAAGTTGATCCCGGCCGCCCGCACGGCCACCCGCACCTGGCGCCCGGTCAGCGGCTCGAGAACCTCGGGACACTCCGTCAGGGCCAGCGCGTCGAGGCTGCCCTTCGCCCGGCTGTCCAGTCGCCACGGCCGGTTCACCGGCGGCACCAGCCCCCCACCCGACACCACACGCGCCAACCGACCGACCCGCGCGGTCCGTTCCCGCAGCACCCACTGCTCCTCGTCGGTGGCCAGCAGACCGGACAGCGCCCCGGCCGATATGTGCGCGTCGTCGAGGTCCACCAACAGGAACCGCCCCGGGTTCTCCGACTGCGCGGACCGCACCAGGCCCCACACCGCCGCCGCGGCCGGGTCGGTCACGTCCTCGCCGTCCGCCGCGATCGCACCCCGGGTCACGAACACCAGGCGGGAGCGGGTGAAGCGTTCCTCGGCCAGCCACTCCTGGATCAGGCCCAGCACACGGTGAGTGGCTTCGTGTACGGCCTCGGGGCCGGGTCCTCCCGCGACCGAGACCACGAAGCCGTTCGGCACGGGTCCGTTGTCGCCGCCCTCGCCGATCGCCCCGGCCAGGGTCGCGGTGTAGGCCGCGATGGTCTCGCCGCCCAGGGCCATCGCGTTGCCCAGGTCGTGCTGGTCGTCTCCGATGACGGCCCACCGTGCCCCGGCGAGGGGTGCGGGCTCGGTCGGGGCGGGAACCCATTCGACCCGGTAGAGCGAGTCGAGCGGGTCCCGCCCGGCGAGCGTATCCGGCTGGGCGGACGGTGGCCGAAGTGTCAGCGAGTCCACCGAGATCACCGGTGTGCCCTCGACGTCGGTCGCGGCCAGGGTGACGGTGCCCGGGCCGGTGCGCACCAGCCGAACGCGCAGGACGGACGCGCCGGAAGCGTGCTGTACGGCGCCGTTCCACGAGAAGGGCAGGGCATACTCGGGTTCCTCCCCGGCGAACGCGGCGGCGTGCAGCACCGCGTCGAGCAGCGCCGGGTGAATCCCGAAGCCGTCCGCGTCCGGTGCCTCGTCCGGCAGGACGACTTCGGCGAACGCCTCCTCGCCACGGCGCCAGACGGCCCGCAGGCCGCGGAAGGCCGGTCCGTACTCCAGGCCCGCCCGGGCGTAGCGCTCGTAGAGCCCGTCGAGGTCGACCGGGGTCGACTCGGGCGGCGGCCACCGCGTGGCGTCGAACTCGGCCACCCGCTCGCCCGGGGCGAGCCGTCCGACGGCATGCAGCGTCCAGTCCGCCTCGGGCGCCTCCGCGGGGCGCGCGAAGAACCGTATCTCCCGGCGGCCCTCGTCGTCGGGTTCGCCCACCCGCACCTGGACCTGGGTCCCGCCGTCCTCGGCCAGCGCGAGCGGTACGACCATGGTGAGTTCCTCGACCCGGTCGCAGCCCGCCTGGTCGCCAGCCCGGACGGCCAGTTCCAGGAACCCGGTGCCGGGGAAAAGGATCACACCGCCGACCCTGTGGTCGGCGAGCCAGGGCTGCGCCGCCGGGGACAGCACGCCGGTCAGCGCCAGTTCGTCCGCACCGGCCACGACCATCACCGCGCCGAGCAGCGGGTGCCCGGTCGGGGCGAGGCCCACGCCGGACAGGTCCGTCGGGACGGTCGAGCCCGACGGCCAGAACCGCTCGCGCTGGAAGGCGTACGTCGGCAGGTCCACCCGGCGGGCGCCGGTGCCCGCGAAGAACGCCTGCCAGTCCACGGGCACACCGGTCACGTGAAGCCGCGCGAGCGCGGTGACGGCCGCTGTCTCCTCCGGACGGTCCGCGCGCAGCATCGGCACGGCCACGGCCTCGTCCGGTGAGGACTCCTGGACCATGGCCGACAGTACGCCGTCCGGGCCCAGTTCGAGGAACGTTCGCACGTCCGCGTCGGCCAGTGTGCGGACGCCGTCGGCGAACCGTACGGTCTCGCGGACGTGGCGCACCCAGTAGTCGGGCGAGCGCAGCTCGTCGGCCGTGGCGAGCCGCCCGGTCAGGTTCGAGACGACCGGGATGCGCGGCTCGTGGAAGGTGAGCCCGCCGATTGCCGCACGGAAATCGTCCAGCATCGGGTCCATCAGCGGCGAGTGGAACGCGTGGCTGACCGCCAGCCCGGTCGTCCGGCGGTCCTCGAACCCTGCCACGATCTCCGCGACCGCTGTCTCCTCTCCGGACAGCACCACCGACGACGGCCCGTTCACCGCCGCGACCGACACCCGGTCGGACAGCAGCGGCCGCACCTCGTCCTCGGTCGCCTCGACCGCCACCATCGCCCCGCCACCGGGCAGGCCCTGCATCAGCCGGGCCCTCGCCGACACCAGTGCGCAGGCGTCGGCGAGGGACAGCACTCCCGCGACGTGAGCGGCGGTGATCTCACCGACCGAGTGGCCGGCCACGAACTTCGGCGCGATGCCGAGGGATTCGGCCAGCCGGAACAGCGCCACCTCGACGGCGAACAGGGCGGGCTGAGCGGCCCCGGTCCGGTTCAGCGCCTCGGCGTCCTCGCCCCACATCACCTCGCGCAGCGCGGGATCGAGCCCTGCCAGCACCGTGTCCAGGGCCTCGGCGAATGCCGGGAACCGGGCGTACAACTCCCGTCCCATGCCGAGCCGCTGCGCACCCTGACCGGAGAACAGCACCGCCGGCGCGCCCTGGCCGGCCACGCCCCGGGCGGCCTCGGCCACTCCGCCCTCGGAGGCCAGCAGCACCGCCCGGTGGTCGAACGCCGACCGTTCCGTGGCGAGCGAGAGCCCGATGTCCAGCGGAGCGCGTTCCGCGGTCCCGGCCGCGAGGGACCGCACCCGGTCCACCTGGGCTTCGAGGGCCGTCTCGCTCTTGGCCGACACCACCCACGGCACGACGCCGGGCGTGACGGTGGGCGGTTCGGCATCCTCCACCGGCTCCTGTGGGGCCTGTTCGAGGATCACGTGGGCGTTGGTGCCGCTGATGCCGAACGAGGACACCCCGGCGCGGCGGGGGCGCCCCGCCTCCGGCCATGCGGCATTCTCGGTCAGCAGCTCAACGGCTCCCGCCGACCAGTCCACGTGGGACGACGGCTCGTCCACGTGCAGCGTCCGTGGCAGCACGCCGTGGCGTATCGCCATGACCGTTTTGATCAGGCCGGCCGCGCCGGCGGCGGCCTGGGTGTGGCCGATGTTGGACTTCACCGTGCCCAGCAGCAGCGGGCGCGTCCGGTCCTGGCCGTAGGTCGCCAGCAGGGCCTGCGCCTCGATCGGGTCGCCGAGGGTGGTGCCGGTGCCGTGCGCCTCCACCGCGTCCACGTCCGCCGGGGTCAGGCCGGCGCTCGCCAGGGCCTGCCGGATCACGCGCTGCTGGGAGGGGCCGTTGGGCGCCGTCAGTCCGTTGGACGCGCCGTCCTGGTTGAGCGCGCTGCCCCGCACGACCGCGAGGACGGGGTGGCCGTTGCGCCGCGCGTCGGACAGCCGCTCCACGACGAGCACGCCGACCCCCTCGGACCAGCCGGTCCCGTCGGCGGAGTCCCCGAACGCCTTGCACCGCCCGTCCGGGGCGAGCCCGCCATGGTGCTTGAACCCCGCGAAGCTGGCCGAGGTGGTCATGACCGTCACGCCACCGGCCAGCGCCAGCGAGCACTCACCGCCCCGCAGAGCCTGGGCGGCCATGTGCAGCGACACCAGCGACGACGAGCAGGCCGTGTCGACGGTGACCGCCGGTCCTTCCAGGCCGAAGACGTAGGACACCCGACCCGACATCACGCTGGGGCCGAGCATGACGCCCCGGCCCTCCATGTCCCGGGCGCGGGCGATCACATGCATGTAGTCCACGCCGTTGCTGCCGACGAAAACGCCGGTCCTGCTGCCCCGCAGCCCGACGGGGTCGATGCCGGACCGCTCGATCGCCTCCCACGCGGTCTCCAGCAGCAGCCGCTGCTGCGGGTCCATGCCCAGTGCCTCACGCGGCGAGATGCCGAAGAAGTCCGGGTCGAAGTCGGCGGCGTCGTAGAGGAATCCGCCCTCGCCCCGCAGGTCCCAGCCGCGGTCGGTGGGGAAGTCCGAGATGGCGTCGCGGCCGGAGGAGACCAGGTCCCACAGCTGATCGGGCGAGTCGACGCCGCCGGGGAAGCGGCAGGCCATACCGACGATCACGACCGGGTCGTCGGCGCCGTCGGGGACACCGGCGGGTGCCACGACGAGCGCCGCTTCGTCACCCTCGGTCCCGTGGCCCATCAGTTCGGCCGCGAGGTGCTCGGCCAGTGCCTGGGGCCTCGGGTAGTCGAAGAGCAGGCTCGCGGGCAGCGCGAGGCCGGTGGCGCGGGCCAGCTGGTTGCGCAGCTCCATCGAGGTCAGCGAGTCGAACCCGTGGTCCTGGAAGACCCGCTCCACGCTGATGGCGTCCGGGCCGGCGTGCCCGAGGACCCCGGCAGCGTGCGTCCGGATCAGGTCAAGCAGCTGCGCCGTACGCTCGGACTCCGGCACCGCGTACAGCCGCCGCCGCAGGGCGGAGGCCGCCGACTCGCTGTCGCGCCGGACGTCGCGGGCCGACCGCTGCGCCGCGCGGGCGGCGGGCAGCGCACTCAGCGACGCGCTGGGCCGCAGGCTGAACAGCGCCTCCAGGACGTCCTGCTGCCCCAGGTCGGCGACGACCGTGACCGGGTCGGGCGCGGCGACCAGTTCGGCCAGCACGCCGAGGGCCAGCCCGGGTTCCAGCACCGTGGTACCGGTCTCGTGCAGCACGTCCTCGATGCCGGCGGCCATCCCGCCGCCCTGCCAGGCGCCCCAGGCGACGGAGGTCGCGGGCAGGCCCTGCGCCCGGCGCTGCTGGGCCAGCGCGTCGAGCACCGTGTTGGCCGCGGCGTAGTTCGCCTGGCCAGGGTTGCCGACGGCACCGGCCACCGAGGAGAACAGGGCGAATACCGACAGGTCCCGGTCGCGGGTGAGCTCGTCGAGCAGCATCGCCGGGGAGACCTTCGCCCGGAACACCGCGCCGAACCGCTGCGGGGTCAGCCCGTCGAGCACGGCGTCGTCCAGCACGCCGGCGGCGTGCACGACCCCGGTCAGCGGGAATTCCTCGGGGATGTCCGCCAGAGCGGCCTCCAGCTCGGCGCGGTTCGCGGTGTCGCAGGCGGCGATGGTGACGCGCGCGCCGAGCGCGGTCAGTTCCGCCTCCAGGTCCGCCGCGCCCGGCGACTGGGGGCCGCGGCGGCTGAGCAGCAGCAGGTGTTCCGCGCCGTGCTCGGCCAGCCAGCGGGCCAGGTGCGCACCGAGCGCGCCGGTGCCGCCGGTGATGAGCACCGTGCCGGCGGGCTGCCAGGCCGGCGCCGGGTCGCGGGAGGGAGCGGGCAGCAGCCGCCTGCCGAACACGCCGGAGGCGCGGATGGCGACCTGGTCCTCGTCGCCGGGCCCGCCGAGGATGCCGATGAGCCGCCGGAGCGTACGGTCGTCCGGCTCCGGCGGCAGGTCGATCACGCCACCCCAGCGGTCCGGGTACTCCAGGGCGGCGACCCGGCCGAGTCCCCAGAGGGCGGCCTGCCGCGGGCTGGTGACGGGGTCGTTCTCGTCCACCGACACGGCGCCGCGGGTCAGCGCCCAGACCCGGCTGTGGATCCCGGCGTCGTCGAGGGCCTGCACGAGTACGGCGGTGTCGACCAGACCCACCGGCACGCTCGACCAGCGGCGTGCCTCGTTCGCCGCAAGCAGCGAGACCACTCCGGCGAACCTTGTGCCGCCCGCCGCCAACTCGCCAAGCTGCTGGGCGAGTTCGGAACGGTCGGGCCGCTTCTCCAGCGTCACCGGGACCACGTCCGGGCCGAGCCCGTCCAGCACCGACCGCACCCACGGGGTGTCGGTTTCCGACCCGTCGGGGGGCAGCGCCACCAGCCATACGCCCGGCAGGGCGGCCGCGGACGCGCCGCGCAGCGGCTGCCAGCTCTCCCGGAACCGCAGCGAGTCGGCGAGCGAACGGGCCCGTCGCTTGGCGCGCCAGGCCGACAGCGCGGGCACCACGCCGCCCAGCGCGTCGGTGTCGATGTCCAGGCGGGCCGCCAGGGACGGCAGGTCCTCGCGCTCCACCGCGGCCCAGAACTCGGCATCCGCCCCGTCCACCGAGCCGGAGAGCGGGACGGACCCGGCCGCTTCCGGCCAGTACCGCTCGCGCTGGAAGGCGTACGTCGGAAGGTCGGTCCGGTGGGCGCCGGTGCCCGCGAAGAACGCCCGCCAGTCCACACCGGCCCCGGCCACGTGCAGCCTGGCCAGGCCGGTGACGGCCGCTGATTCCTCGTCGCGGTCCTTGCGCAGCAGGGGAACGACGGCGATGCGCTCCGGCACGGACTCGCGCATCAGCGGCGCGAGCACCCCGTCCGGGCCAAGCTCGAGCAGCACACCGGCACCGGCGGCGGCCAGCGCCCGTACGCCGTCGGCGAACCGTACGGTCTCGCGGACGTGCCGCACCCAGTAGTCGGGCGAGCGCAGCTCGTCGGGCGTGGCGAGCGCGCCGGTCAGGTTGGAGACGATGTCGATCTCGGGCTTGTCGAAGGTCAGTCGCTCGACGACGGAGCGGAACTCTTCCAGCATCGGGTCCATCAGCGGCGAGTGGAAGGCGTGGCTGACCGACAGCCTGCTCGTGCGGCGCCCCTCCAGGTGGGCGATCGCCTCGGAGACGGCGTCCTCCTCGCCGGACAGCACCAGCGACGAGGGACCGTTGACGGCCGCGATCGACACCTGGTCGGTGAGCAGCGGCCGGACCTCGTCCTCGGTGGCCTCGATGGCCACCATGGAGCCGCCGGCGGGGAGCTTCTGCATCAGACGGGCGCGTGCCGCGACCAGGCGGCAGGCGTCGGGGAGGGACAGTACGCCCGCGACGTGTGCGGCCGCCACCTCGCCGATCGAGTGCCCGGCCACGAACCGCGGGCGCACGCCCAGCGATTCGACCAGGCGGAACAGCGCCACGTCGATCGCGAACAGGGCGGGCTGAGCGTGGCCGGTGTCGTTCAGCGCGTCGGCGTCCTCGCCCCAGATCACATCACGCAACCGTTCCGGCCCCGACCCGGCGAGGCTTTCCGACGCCGTGGACGGGGGCGGGGAGAACTCCGCGAGCACGGCGTCCAACGCTTCCGCGAAGGCCGGGAAGCGGTCGTAGAGGCCGCGTCCCATGCCGAGGCGCTGTGCGCCCTGCCCGGAGAAGACGACGGCCACCGGCGCGTCCCCGGCCTCTCCCCGGGCGACTTCGAGGAGCCCCTCGTCGGAGGCCAGGAGCACGGCGCGGTGCTCGAACGCCGACCGGGCGGTGGCGAGGGAGAAACCGACGTCGAGCGGCGAGCACTTGGGGTTCTGTGCCGCGAACTGCTTCAGGCTCTCCACCTGCGCGGCCAGCGCGGCCTCGGTCCTGCCCGCGACGGGCCAGGGCACCGCGCCGGGCACCGGGGAGAGGCTCTCGGCGGCATCCGGTTCGTCCGGCGTGTGCTGTTCGAGGATGACATGGGCGTTGGTGCCGCTGATCCCGAACGAGGACACGCCCGCCCGTCGCGGGCGGTCGGTCCGGGGCCAGTCGGTGTTGGCGGTGAGCAGTTCGGCCGCGCCCTCGGTCCAGTCCACATGGGACGAGGGGGTGTCGACGTGCAGCGTGCGCGGCAGCACTCCGTGCCGCATGGCCATGACCGTCTTGATGAGTCCGGCGGCGCCCGCCGCGGCCTGCGTGTGTCCGAGGTTCGACTTCACCGAGCCCAGGTACAGCGGCTGCTCCCGGTCCTGCCCGTACGTCGCGAGCAGGGCCTGGGCCTCGATCGGGTCGCCGAGGGTGGTGCCGGTGCCGTGCGCCTCCACCGCGTCCACGTCCGCCGGGGAGAGCCCGGCACTGGCGAGGGCCTGGCGGATCACCCGCTGTTGGGAGGGGCCGTTGGGCGCGGTGAGACCGTTGGACGCGCCGTCCTGGTTGACGGCGGATCCCCGTATCACGGCGAGGATCTCGTGCCCGTTGCGTATCGCGTCGGACAGCCGTTCCACCATGAGCACGCCGACGCCCTCGGACCAGCCGGTGCCGTCCGCGGCTTCGGCGAAGGGCTTGCAGCGGCCGTCGGGCGCCAGTCCGCCCTGCAGGCTGAACCCGGCGAAGCTGGCGGGGGTCGCCATCACGGTGACTCCGCCCGCGAGCGCCAGGGAACACTCCCCGCTGCGCAGCGCGTGCGCGGCCAGGTGCAGCGACACCAGCGACGACGAGCACGCCGTGTCCACGGTGACGGCGGGGCCCACGAGGCCGAACACGTAGGAAAGCCGCCCGGAGATCACGCTTGCCGCGAGCCCGGTCCCGCCGTGGCCGTCCATGTCCTCCCGTGCCTCGGCCACCAGCCGGATGTAGTCCTGGCCGTTGGTGCCGACGAACACGCCGGTCTGGCTGCCGCGCAGCGAGAGCGGGTCGATCCCGGTGCGTTCGATCGCTTCCCAGGACACTTCGAGCAGCAGCCGCTGCTGCGGGTCCATGGCGAGGGCTTCGCGCGGGCTGATGCCGAAGAAGCCGGGGTCGAAGTCGGCCGCGTCGTAGAGGAATCCGCCTTCGCCGGCGGCGCTGCGGCCGCGGCCGTCCCCGCCGAGTACTTCGGCATCCCAGCCGCGATCGGTCGGGAAGCCGGAGATCGCGTCATCGCCCGAGGCCACCAGGTCCCACAGCTGCTCCGGCGAGCGCACCCCGCCGGGGAACCGGCATGCCATGCCGACGATCGCCACCGGCTCGTGCCTGCCGGACTCGGCCTTCTCAAGCCGCCGCCGCGTCTGGTGCAGATCCGCGGTGACCCGCTTCAGGTATTCGACGAGCTTCTCTTCGTCCGCCATGGTCAAGGCGCCTTTCTGCTTCCGCTTGAGAGATCGACCGGGGATCGGGGATCAGTGGTCCGTCGGTCGGCCGAGCTCACTGTCGATGAAGGCCAGGACCTCGTCGGCGCTCGCCGCCTCGATCCGCTGCTGTACGTCCTGTTCGCCGGTCTCGGTGCCGGTGCCGGTCACCCGTGCGAGCATCTTCCGGAGCCGCGCCGCGGCCCCGGCCCTGACGGCCTCGCCGAGGTCTTTCGCCGACAGCGCTGCGGACAGCGCCGTTTCCAGTCGGTCGAGTTCGGCGGGCAGGGCGGGGCCCGCGTCCGCCGGGGCGGGCTCGCCGAGGCGGGTCGCCAGGAGGCCGGCGACAGCGGCCGGTGTCGGGTAGTCGAAGATCAGGGTCGCGGTCATCCGCAGCCCTGTCGTGGCGGTGAGCCGGTTGCGCAGCTCGAGCGCGGTGAGCGAGTCGAACCCGAGCCGGTCGAACTCCCGCTCGGCACTCACCTGGTCCGGCGAACCGTGCCCCAGTACGGCCGCGGCCTCGCCCCGCACCAGATCGGTGAGGAAGCGCACCCGCTCGTGCTCGCGGGTATCCGCGAGCCGCGCCGCGAGGTCGGCCGCCCGGTTCTCGGCGGCGGCGGTCCGGCGACCGGCGCGGACCAGGCCGCGCAGGATCGGAGGCACGGCGCCGGCGAACATCGTCGCGCTGGGGCCGGCCTTGCCCGCCGTACGCATCACGATCAGGTTCGCCTCGTCGCGGCCGGTGGCGGCATCGAAGAGGGCGAGGCCCTGTTCCAGGGTCAGCGGTGGCGTTCCGGACTGGTTCATGCGCTCGATGTGGGCATCGCTCAGCCCGCTGGTCATGCCGGTGCCCTGCGCCCAGGGGCCCCACGCCAGCGATGTCGCGGCCAGCCCCGCGCTCCTGCGGTGCTGGGCCAGCGCGTCGAGGAAGGCGTTGGCGGCGGCGTAGTTCGCCTGCCCGGGGCTGCCCATCACGCCCGCCACCGAGGAGTAGACGACGAACGCCGCGAGGTCCGCCGTCCGCGTCTCCTCGTGCAGATACCACGCGGCGTCGACTTTCGGCCGCAGCACCGCGTCCACCCGCTCCGGGGTCAGCGCGTCGAGCACTCCGTCGTCGAGCACACCGGCCGTGTGCACCACCGCGGTCAGCGGGTGTGCGGAGGGGACCGCGGCCAGGACTTCCCGTACGGCGACGGGGTCGGCGAAGTCGCAGGCGGCGAGGGACACCTCCGCGCCGTGGGCGGTCAGCTCGTCGCGCAGCTCCGCCGCGTCCGGCGCCTCGGCGCCTCGGCGGCTCGCCAGCACCAGATGCCGGGCCCCACGCTCGGTCACCAGGTGCCGGGCCAGCTCGCGACCCAGGCCGCCGGTGCCACCGGTGATCAGCACCGTGCCCTCCGGCCCCCAGGGGGAGCCGTCCCGGGCGGGCGCGGACGGTTCGGGCGCACGCATCATGCGCGCGACCCGAACGGTCCCTTCCCGCACCATGAACTGCTCCTCGTCCGTACCCGGCAGGCTCGGCAGCACGGCCGCGGAGGCGGCCGAGCCGTCGAGATCGGCGAGCAGGAACCGGCCGGGGTTCTCCATCTGCGCGGACCGCACCAGGCCCCACACCGCCGCGGCGGCCAGGCCCGGTACGTCCTCGCCCTCCGGCGCGACCGCTCCCCTGGTGACGAACACCAGGCGGGTGCGGGCCAGCCGGTCCTCGGCCAGGCACTCCTGCATCAGCGCCAGCACCCGATGCGTCACCTCGTGCACCGTCTCCGGGCCGCCATTCATATGGCCCGCGACGGGTACCGCGAGAATCCGCGGTGCCACCGCGCCGCCACGATCGCGCACTTCGGCTAGGGACTTCACTGGTTCCGCGTCCTGACCGAGCGCGTCGGCCAGCCCGAGCTCGTCGGGCCCGAGGACGAACCAGGCGGAGTCGTCGGCGGCTGTCCCGGGCTCCGGCCGTTCCACCCACTCGAGATGGAACAGGGACTTCCGGTGGTCCGGGCCGGCCGGTGCGTCCGGCCGGGCCGCCGGCGGCCGCAGCACCACCGAGTCCGCCGAGAGGACCGGCGCGCCCTGCGCATCGGCCGCGGCCAGGACGAGCCTGTCCGCTTCGCGGGTCAGCCGGGCCCGCAGCACCCGCGCGGACGCGGCGTGCAGCGACACCCCGCGCCACTCGGCCGGGAGCAGCCGTTCACCGTCCTCCTCGCCGCCGGTGAACACAGCCGCGTGCAGCACGGAGTCCAGCAGTGCCGGGTGCAGGCCGAAGCCGTCGGCGTCGCGCACCTCGTCGGGCAGCGCGACCTCGGCATAGAGGTCCTTGCCGCGCCGCCAGACCCCCCGCAGTCCCTGGAACGCGGACCCGTAGGCCAGACCTACGTCGGCGAAGCGCTCGTAGAGGTCGTCCAGCCCGATCCCGGTCGCGCCGGCCGGCGGCCACTGTGCCGCGTCGAAGCCGGCCCCCCGCTCCCCCGGTTCGAGCCACCCGTGGGCGTGCGGCGTCCACGGGGCGTCGGGGTCGTCGGTGGAACGCGCGTGGAACCACAGCTCCCGGCGCCCGGCGTCGTCGGGTTCGCCGACCCGCGTCTGAATCCGCACCGCGCCCCGCTCCGGCACCACCAGCGGCTCGGTCAGGGTCAGTTCCGCCACCCGCTCGCACTCGACCTGGTCGCCCGCTCGGATCGCGGCCTCCAGAAAGGCCGTGCCCGGCAGGATGACCGCACCGTCGACGGTGTAGTCGGCGAGCCAGGGGTGCAGGGTGAGCGACAGGGTGCCGGTGAGGACCACCTCCGCCGAGCCCGCGACGGCCATCACGGCGCCGAGCATGGGGTGTTCGGTCGCGGCCAGACCGAGGCCGGCCGCGTCCGCGGAGCGCAGCGATGCCGTCGGCCAGAACCGCTCGCGCTGGAACGCGTACGTCGGCAGGTCGGTCCGGCGCGCACCGGTGCCCGCGTAGAACACCCGCCAGTCCACCGGAGCGCCGGTGACGTGCAGGCGCGCGAGCGCGGTGGCCATGGCGGCTTCCTCGGACCGGTCCTTGCGCAGCGCGGGAACGACGGTGGTCCCGTTCGGCGCCGAACCCTGGATCATGGCCGAGAGCACGCCGTCGGGCCCGAGTTCGAGGAAGGTCTTCACGCCGCTCTCGGAGAGGGTCCGTACCCCGTCTGCGAACCGTACGGTCTCGCGGACGTGGCGTACCCAGTACTCCGGTGAGCAGAGCTCGGCGGCCGTCGCGAGCGCACCGGTCAGGTTCGACACGACCGGCATCGTGGGCTCGTGGAAGGTGAGATCCCCGACCACCGTACGGAATTCGTCCAGCATCGGATCCATCAGCGGCGAATGGAACGCGTGCGAGACCCGCAAACGGCTCGTCCTACGATCCTCGAAACGCCCGGCGACCTCCAGCACCGCCGATTCCTCACCGGACAACACCACCGACGACGGCCCGTTCACCGCCGCGACCGACACCCGGTCGGACAGCAACGGCCGCACCTCGTCCTCCGTCGCCTGCACCGCCACCATCGCCCCGCCGACCGGCAACGCCTGCATCAACCGGGCCCGCGCCGACACCAGCCGGCACGCGTCCTCCAACGACAGCACACCCGCCACATGCGCCGCCGCCACCTCACCGATCGAATGCCCACCCACGAACCTCGGCACGACACCGAACGACTCCACCAGCCGGAACAAGGCCACCTCGACCGCGAACAGCGCCGGCTGAGCACACCCCGTCGCATTCAGCGCCTCCGCATCCTCACCCCACATCACCTCACACAGCGCGGGATCGAACTCGGCCAGCACCCCGTCCAAGGCCCGCGCGAACACCGGGAACCGGCCGTACAACTCCCGCCCCATCCCGATCCGCTGCGCACCCTGCCCCGAGAACACCACAGCAAGCGGACCTTCAGCAGCCACACCCCGGGCCACCTCGACCACACCATCCGCCGACGACAGCAACACCGCCCGATGATCGAACACCGACCGGCCCGTCACCAACGAGAACCCCACGTCCAACGGCAGCCGCCCGTCCGCGAACGACGTGATCCGCTCCACCTGCGCATCGAGCGCCGCATCGCTCACGGCCGACACCGGCCACGGCACCACCGCCGGCCTGACCTCCGGCTCCCCACCGGCCTCCACCACCGGCTCGGGACCCTGCTCGAGGATCACATGCGCGTTCGTACCACTGATCCCGAACGAGGACACTCCCACCCGGCGCGGGTGGTCCGTCTCCGGCCACGCCACGTTCTCCAACAGCAGCTCAACGGCCCCCGCCGACCAGTCCACATGGGACGACGGCTCGTCCACGTGCAACGTCCGCGGCAGCACCCCATGCCGCATCGCCAGTACGGACTTGATGACACCGGCGACGCCCGCCGCGGCCTGCGTGTGGCCGATGTTGGACTTCACCGAGCCCAGCAGCAGCGGATACTCCCGGTCCTGCCCGTACGTCGCCAGCAGCGCCTGCGCCTCGATCGGATCGCCGAGCATGGTGCCGGTGCCGTGCGCCTCCACCGCGTCGACCTCCGCCGGGTTCAGCCCGGCACCGGCCAGCGCCTGGCGGATCACCCGCTGCTGCGAGGGGCCGTTCGGCGCGCTCAGACCGTTCGAGGCACCGTCCTGGTTCACGGCGGAGCCCCGCAGCACGGCGAGGATGTGATGCCCGTTGCGCACCGCGTCGGACTGCCGCTCGACCACCAGCATGCCGATGCCCTCGGACCAACTGGTTCCGTTGGCGGCCTCGGCGAACGGCTTGCACCGTCCGTCGGGCGCCAGCCCGCCCTGGATGCTGAACCCCTCGAAGCTCACGGAGGTCGTCATCACGGTGACGCCACCGGCCAGGGCCAGCGAGCACTCCCCGGCACGCAGGGCCTGCGCGGCCAGGTGCAGTGACACCAGCGACGACGAGCACGCCGTGTCGACGGTGGACGCCGGGCCTTCCAGTCCGAAGACGTAGGACAGCCGACCGGAGAGCACACTCGCCGCCAGCCCGGTGCCGATGTGACCGCCGAGGTCTTCGCGCGCGCGGGTCACCAGGTGCACGTAGTCCTGGCCGTTGGTGCCCACGAACACCCCGGTCCGGCTGGAGCGCAGGCCCTCCAGATCGATGCCCGCCCGCTCGATCGCCTCCCAGGACACTTCGAGCAGCAGCCGCTGCTGCGGATCCATGGCCAGCGCCTCACGCGGGCTGATCCCGAAGAAGCCCGGATCGAAGTCGGCCGCGTCGTAGAGAAAACCGCCCTCGAGGGTCGCGCTGGAGCCGGGCTGATTCCCGGCGAGGGTCTCCAGGTCCCAGCCGCGATCGGTGGGAAACCCGGCGATGCCGTCCCGGCCGGACGCGACGAGGTCCCAGTACTCCTCCGGGGTACGCACCCGGCCGGGGAACCGGCAGGCCATGCCGACGATCACCACCGGGTCGTCCGCGGGGCCGGGCGAAACCGGGGTGAGGACCGGCGCATCGGCCCGCTCCCCCCGCCCCAGCAGCTCGGCGACGAGGTGTTCGGCCAGCACCCGTGGCCTCGGGTAGTCGAACAGCAGACTCGCGGGCAGCGCCAGGCCGGTGGCGTGGGCCAGTTGGTTGCGCAGTTCCATCGAGGTCAGCGAGTCGAACCCGTGGTCCTGGAACGCCCGGTCCGCGCCGATGGCCTCCGGGTCGGCGTGTCCGAGTACGGCGGCGGCATGGGTCCGTACGACGTCCAGCAGCACCGCCCCCCGCTCGGTCGCCGGGGTGGCGAGCAGGCGCTCACGCAGCTCCGACACTGTGGACTCGCCGTCGCGCCGGGCTTTCCGCGCCGCCCGTGCGGCCGCGCGGGCGCCAGGCAGTCCGGTGAACGCGGCACTGGTACGGAGGCTGAGCAGAGCCTTCAGCAACTGCGGCTGCCGGAGGTCGGCGACGACCGCGGTCGCGTCCGGTTCGGCCACCAGCTCGGCCATCGCCTCCATCGCGAGCCGTGGATCGAGGACGGTGGATCCGGCCGCCTCCGGCGCTCCGGCCCCTCGCCAGGCGCCCCAGGCGATCGATGTCGCCGGGAGGCCCTGTGCCCGGCGGCGCTCGGCGAGCGCGTCCAGCACCGCGTTCCCGGCGGCGTAGTCCGCCCGGCCAGGGCTGCCGACGGCGGCGGCCACCGAGGAGAACAGCGCGAACACCGACAAGTCGAGGTCGCGGGTCAGCTCGTCCAGCAGCAGGGCGGGCTCGACCTTGGCCCGGAACACGTCCTCGAAACGCCGCGCGGGCAGACCGTCGAGCGCGGTGGGCTCTTCCAGGTGACCGGCCGCGTGCACGACACCGGTCAGCGGGGACTCCGGCCCGATCGCCGCCAGCACCGCTTCCAGTCCGGCCCGGTCCGTCGCGTCGCAAGCCGCGATCGTGACCCGCGTGCCGAGCGCGGTCAGTTCGGCCTCCAGCTCCGCCGCACCGGACGCGTCCGGCCCCGGACGGGCGAGCAGCAGCAGGTGTTCCGCGCCGTGCCCGGCCAGCCACCGCGCCACGTGCGCGCCCACCGTCCCGGTGCCCTCGGTGATCAGCACCGTGCCGGTCGGCTGCCACCGCCGTGCCGCGTTCCCTGCGGGCGCGGGCACCAGACGTCGGCCGAAGACCCCCGAGGCCCGCACCGCGACCTGGTCCTCGTCACCGGCGCCGGGGAGTGATCCCGAGAGCACGCCGATCAGCCGCCGCGCGACGTCCGCGTTCAGCGCGTCCACGCCCGGTACGTCGACCAGGCCGCCCCAGCGGTCCGAGTACTCCAGTGCCGCGACCCGGCCCAGTCCCCAGAACGCGGCCTGTCCCGGATCGATCGCCGGGCCGCCGGGATCCGCGGACACCGCACCGCGGGTCACCGCCCACACGGGCGCCGCGATGTCCGCGTCGCCCAGGGCCCGCAGCAGCGCCGCCGTGTCCGCGAGGCCGTCCGGCGACGCGGCGAGGAGTGATACCACGCCTGCGAACTCGGTTCCGTCGGCGGTGAGTTCGGCCAACCGCGCGGTGAGCACCGTACGGTCTCCATCCGCCGGTGCGAAGCGGATCACGGCGGGACCCAGCGCGTCCACGACGTCACGCGCCCAGCCGTCGCCCTCGGCGGGGAGCACCGCCAGCCAGGTGCCCGGCAGTACGGCCGGGAAGGAATCCTCCAGGGGCCGCCACTTCTCCCGGTAGCGCCAGGAGTCGACCGTCGACCTCGTCCGGCGCCGGCCGCGCCAGGACGACAGCGCGGGCACGATGGCGCCGAGGGTGTCGGGGTCCACATCGAGGCTCGACGCGAGGGAATCCAGGTCCTCCCGCTCCACCGCCGACCAGAACTCCGCGTCGATGCCGTCGCCCGCTGCCACGGGTTCGGCCGCCTCCGGCCAGAACCGCTCGCGCTGGAACGCGTACGTCGGCAGGTCGGTCCGGCGCGCACCGGTCCCGGCGAAGAAGGCAGGCCAGTCCACGTCCACCCCGGCCACGTGCAGGCGCGCGAGGGCGGTCAGGGCTGCGGTCTCCTCGTCCCGGTCCTTGCGCAGGACCGGGACGACCGTGGTCCCGTCGGCCACCGACTCGTGGATCACCGGCGAGAGCACACCGTCCGGGCCCAGTTCCAGGAACACCGCCGCGCCCGCGCCGGACAGCGTCCGCATCCCGTCTGCGAACCGTACGGTCTCGCGGACGTGGCGTACCCAGTACTCCGGTGAGCAGAGCTCGCCGGCCGTCGCGAGCGCACCGGTCAGGTTCGACACGACCGGCATCGTGGGCTCGTGGAAGGTGAGTTCCCCGACCACCGTACGGAACTCGTCCAGCATCGGATCCATCAGCGGCGAATGGAACGCGTGGCTGACCGCCAGTTCGCTCCTACGACGCCCCTCCAACCGCGCGACGATCTTCGCGACCGCCGATTCCTCACCGGACAGCACCACCGACGACGGCCCGTTCACCGCCGCGACCGACACCCGGTCGCACAGCAACGGCCGCACCTCGTCCTCGGTAGCCTCGACCGCCACCATCGCACCACCGGTCGGCAGCGCCTGCATCAACCGAGCACGCGCGGACACCAAAGCACACGCGTCCTCCAACGACAGCACACCCGCCACATGCGCCGCGGCCACCTCACCGATCGAATGCCCACCCACGAACCTCGGCACGACACCGAACGACTCCACCAGCCGGAACAGCGCCACCTCGACCGCGAACAGCGCCGGCTGAGCACACCCCGTCGCATTCAGCGCCCCGGCATCCTCACCCCACATCACCTCACGCACCGCTGGATCGAACTCGGCCAGCACCGCGTCCAAGGCCCGCGCGAACACCGGGAACCGGCCGTACAACTCCCGCCCCATCCCGATCCGCTGCGCACCCTGCCCCGAGAACACCACAGCAAGCGGGCCCTCGGCAGCCACACCCCGGGCCACCTCGACCACACCATCCGCCGACGACAGCAACACCGCCCGATGATCGAACACCGACCGGCCCGTCACCAACGAGAACCCGACGTCCAACGGCAGCCGCCCGTCCGCGAACGACGTGATCCGCTCCACCTGCGCATCGAGCGCCGCATCGCTCACGGCCGACACCGGCCACGGCACCACCGCCGGCCTGACCTCCGGCTCCCCACCGGCCTCCACCACCGGCTCGGGACCCTGCTCGAGGATCACATGCGCGTTCGTACCACTGATCCCGAACGAGGACACTCCCACCCGGCGCGGGTGGTCCGTCTCCGGCCACGCCACGTTCTCCGTCAACAGCTCAACGGCCCCTGCCGACCAGTCCACATGGGACGACGGCTCGTCCACGTGCAACGTCCGCGGCAGCACCCCATGCCGCATCGCCATGACCGTCTTGATCAGTCCGGCGGCGCCTGCCGCCGCCTGCCCGTGGCCGAGGTTCGACTTCACCGAGCCCAGGTACAGCGGGTGCTCCCGGTCCTGCCCGTACGTCGCCAGCAGCGCCTGTGCCTCGATCGGATCGCCGAGGGTGGTGCCGGTGCCGTGCGCCTCCACCGCGTCGACCTCCGCCGGGTTCAGCCCGGCACCGGCCAGCGCCTGGCGGATCACCCGCTGCTGGGAGGGGCCGTTCGGCGCGGTCAGACCGTTCGAGGCACCGTCCTGGTTCACCGCCGAGGACCGCACCACTGCGAGGATGTCGTGTCCGTTGCGCACCGCGTCGGACATCCGTTCCACTACCAGCGTCGCCACGCCCTCGGACCAGCCGGTGCCGTCCGCGGCCTCGGCGAACGCCTTGCAGCGGCCGTCCGGCGCCAGGCCGCCGACCCGGGAGAATCCCGCGAAGGTCACCGGGGTGGCCATGACCATCACCGCCCCCACGAGGGCCAGCGAGCACTCCCCTGCACGCAGGGCCTGCGTGGCGAGGTGCAGCGACACCAGCGACGACGAGCACGCCGTGTCCACCGTGACCGCCGGGCCTTCCAGCCCGAGGACGTAGGCCAGCCGACCTGACGCCACACTCCCCGACAGGCCCGTGGTCGCATGGCCTTCGACGTCCGCGGAGGACTGCATGACCAGCGTGGAGTAGTCATAGCCGCTGAGTCCGACGAACACTCCGGTCCTGCTGCCCCGCAGCGCCACCGGATCGATGCCCGCCCGCTCGACGGCCTCCCAGGACACTTCGAGCAGCAGCCGCTGCTGCGGATCCATGGCCAGCGCCTCACGCGGGCTGATCCCGAAGAAGCCCGCGTCGAAGTCGGCCGCGCCGCGCAGGAACCCGCCCGCGGCGCCGTCGCCCTCCGCGTTCCCTTCCCAGCCCCGGTCCTCGGGGAAGCCGGAGATGGCATCGCCGCCCGATTCGACGAACCGCCACAGATCCTCCGGCGAGTCCAGCCCGCCCGGGAACCGGCAGCTCATTCCGACGATGACCATGGGGTCATCGGCCACCGCGACCGGCGTGAGCGAGGCCGGGGCGTCCGCGTTCTGGCCTTCCTCCACCAGCTCCCCCAGCAGGAACCCGGCGAGCCCACGCGGCGTGGGGTAGTCGAAGACCAGCGTCGCGGGCAGGGTGAGCCCGGTGACCGAGGACAGCCGGTTGCGCAGCTCGATCGCGGTCAGCGAGTCGATCCCGAGCCGACGGAAGTCCTTGTCCGCGGAAACGGCCGAGCCGCCCGGGCCGGAGTCCGGCGACGTGTGCCCGAGCACGCGCGCGGCTTCGTCGCGCACCAGGTTCACCAGATGGCGCGCCCGCTCCTCGGGCCGCAGCCCGCGCAGGTGCTCGGCGAGGGCAGCTCGCGACGCGCCGGCTCCGCCGCTGGTCGCGGCGCGGCGGCCGGTGCGGACCAGTCCGCGCAGCAGCGCCGGGACCGCTGCCCGCGCGGGGAGTGCTCCCCCGCCCGTGCCCCCGGTGACCGGCAGCGGGACCACCAGCGCGTCGTCGCCGGCGGTGGCGGCGTCGAACAGGGCCAGTCCGCGCGCCGTCGAGAGCAGCGGCAGGCCGAGGGCGGCGGCGCGGCGCAGGTCCTGGTTCTCCAGGCCGCTGGTCATGCCGACGCCCTGCTCCCACGCGGGCCAGGCCAGCGACACGGCGGGCAGCCCGGCGGCCCTGCGGTGGTGCGCGAGGGCGTCCAGGAACGCGTTGCCCGCCGCGTAGTTCGCCTGCCCCGGGGCGCCCATCACACCGGCGGTCGAGGAGTACAGGACGAAGGCGGCCAGGTCGAGTTCGCGGGTGGCCTCGTGCAGGTGCCAGGCCGCGTCCACCTTGGGCCGCAGCACCGTGTCCACGCGCTCGGGGGTGAGCGAGCCGACGACGCCGTCGTCGAGCACGCCCGCCGTGTGCACCACCGCGGTCAGCGGATGCTCGCCGGGGATCGCGGCCACCAGTGCCCGTACGGCGTCCGGGTCGGCCACATCGCAGGCAACCACCAAGACCTCGGCGCCGTACTCGGACAGTTCCGCCCGCAGGTCGTGCACGCCGGGCGCGTCCGGCCCGCGGCGCGCGGCCAGCACCAGGTGCCGCATCCCGCGCTCGGCGACCAGATGGCGGGCGAGTTCCCCACCCAGACCGCCGGTACCGCCGGTGATCAGGACGGTGCCTTCGGGGTCCCACGCGGGCGGCAGAGTCAGGACGAGCTTGCCGACGTGCCGCGCCAGACTCATGTGGCGGAACGCGTCCGGCGCCCGCCGCACGTCCCAGGCACGCACGGGCAGCGGCTCCAGCGCGCCCACCCCGAACAGCTCCATCAGCGCGGCGAGCATCCGCTGGATGCCGTCGGGGGCGACCCAGCCCAGGTCGAAAGCGTGATAACGCACACCCTCGGGCACACTGTCCGGGTCCCGTACGTCGGTCTTGCCCATCTCCAGGAACCGGCCGCCGGGACCCAGCAGCCGCAGCGACGCATCCACGAACTCGCCGGACAGCGCGTTGAGTACGACGTCGATCCCGCCGTCACCCGCGACGGCGGCGAAGGCCGCCTCGAAGCCGGTGCTGCGGGAGGAGGCGATATGGTCCTCGGCGACACCCAGTCCACGCAGGGTGTCCCATTTGCCCTCGCTCGCGGTGGCGAACACCTCCGCGCCGAGCTGGCGCGCCAGCTGGATCGCCGCCATGCCGACACCGCCCGCGCCCGCGTGCACGAGCACCTTGTCGCCCGGCCGTACCGCGGCGAGGTCCACCAGCGCGTGGTACGCCGTGAGGAACACCAGCGGCACCGACCCGGCCGTCTCCCACGACCAGCCCTCCGGCACGGCCGTCAGCTGCCGCTCGTCCACCACGACGGCCGGGCCGAACCCACCGGAGACCATGCCCAGCACCCGGTCGCCGGGCCGCAGGCCGCTCACCTCCGGGCCGACCGCCACGACCACGCCCGCCGCCTCGGAACCGAACAGCCCGGCCTCGCCGGGGTACATGCCCAGGGCGTTCAGCACGTCGCGGAAGTTGATCCCGGCCGCCCGCACGGCCACCCGCACCTGGCGCCCGGTCAGCGGCTCGAGAACCTCGGGGCACTCCGTCAGGGCCAGCGCGTCGAGGCTGCCCTTCGCCCGGCTGTCCAGTCGCCACGGCCGGTTCGCCGGCGGCACCAGCCCGCCGCCCGACGCCACACGCGCCAGCCGGCCGACCCGCAGCTGCCCGGCCCGGATCAGCGCCTGCGGCTCGTCGAGGTCCAGCAACCCGGGCACGCCCGGCAGTACGGGGCCTGCCGCCGCCGCGTCGTCGAGGTCCACCAGCAGGAACCGGCCCGGGTTCTCGGACTGCGCGGACCGCACCAGGCCCCACACCGCCGCGGCGGCCGTGTCGGTGACGTCCTCGCCGTCCGACGCGATCGCACCCCGGGTCACGAACACCAGGCGGGAGCGGGTGAAGCGTTCCTCGGCCAGCCACTCCTGGATCAGGCCCAGCACACGGCACGTGAGCGCGTGCACGGCCTCGGGACCGCAGCCCCCCGCCGGCGTTACGGCGACGACCTGCGGCACCTCGGCCGACTCGGCCAACTCGGCCAGGGACGGCGCACCTTGGCAGACGGTACCCGTCGAGTCCAGCGCCGCGCCCAGTCCGAAGTCGTCCGCGCCGATCACGGCCCAGGTCCCGTCCACGGCGTCCGGGGTGGTCTGCGGGACCCAGTCCAGGCGGAACAGCGAGTCGGCCGGGTCCGGGCCCGCGGGCGTGGTGGCGGGCGCGGCCGACGGCGCCCGCAGGAACAGCGAGTCCACCGAGATCACGGGCGCGCCGTGTACGTCGGCCGCGGCGACGACGACGGTGTCGGGGCCGGTCCTGAGCACCCTGGCCCGCAGCACGTCGGCGCCGGAGGCGTGCAGCGAGACCCCGGTCCACTCGAAGGGCACCAACCGCTCGCCGTCGCCGGAGTCCGCCGCGACGTGCAGCACCGAGTCCAGCAGTCCGGGGTGGATGCCGAAATCGCCGGCGTCGCGTGCCGTCTGCGGCAGGGCCACCTCGGCGAAGAGTTCGTCGCCCCGGCGCCAGGCCGCCCGCAGGCAGCGGAACGTCGGCCCCAAGTCCAGGCCGGATTCCGCGTACCGGTCGTAGAACCCGTCGATGTCCATGGTTTTCGCGCCCGGCGGCGGCCATCGCGTGGCGTCGAATTCGGCCACCCGCTCGCCCGGGGCGAGCCGTCCGACGGCGTGCAGCGTCCAGGCCGCCCCGGGCTCCTCCGCGGGGCGCGCGAAGAACCGTATCTCCCGGCCGCCCTCGTCGTCGGGTTCGCCCACCCGCACCTGGACCTGGGTCCCGCCGTCCTCGGCCAGCGCGAGCGGTACGACCATGGTGAGTTCCTCGACCCGGTCGCAGCCCGCCTGGTCACCAGCCCGGACGGCCAGTTCCAGGAATCCGGTGCCGGGGAAAAGGATCACACCGCCGACCCTGTGGTCGGCGAGCCAGGGCTGCGCCGCCGGGGACAGCACGCCGGTCAGCGCCAGTTCGTCCGCACCGGCCACGACCATCACCGCGCCGAGCAGCGGGTGCCCGGTGGGCTCCAGCCCCGTCCCGGACAGGTCCGTGGACAGGTCGGCCCCGGAGGGCCAGAACCGCTCGTGCTGGAAGGCGTAGGTCGGCAAGTCGACTCGGCGGGCCCCGGTGCCCGCGAAGAACGCCGCCCAGTCCACCGCGACCCCGCCCACGTGCAGCCCTGCGACCCCGGTCACCAGCGCGGCCTCTTCACCGCGGTCCTTGCGGAGCAGGGGAAGCACCGCGGCCTTCTCCGGCACCGACTCGCGGGCCGCCGCCGAGAGCACCCCGTCGGGCCCGAGCTCCGCGAACACGTGGGCCCCGGCGTCGGCCAGCGCCCGTACCCCGTCGGCGAAGCGCACGGTCTCCCGTACGTGCCGCACCCAGTACTCCGGTGAGCACAGTTCACCCGCGTCGGCCACCTGGCCGGTCAGGTTCGACACCACCGCGATCCGCGGCTCGTGGAACTCCAGCCCGGCGAGGGCCTGACGGAAGGCAGCGAGCATCGGGTCCATCAGCGGCGAGTGGAAGCCGTGCGACACCCGCAGCCGGCTGGTACGGCGGCCCCGCGCCTCCAGCCGCGCCGCGATCTCCCGTACGGCCTCCTCGTCGCCGGACACGACCACCGAGGACGGCCCGTTCACCGCGGCGACCGACACCCGCTCGGTCAGCAGGGGCGTGATGTCGTCCTCGGTGGCCCGTACCGCGACCATCGCCCCGCCGGCGGGCAGATCCTCCATGAGCCGCGCCCGCGCGTTCACCAGCGTGCACGCGTCGGTCAGCGACAGCACGCCTGCGACGTGCGCGGCCGCGACCTCACCGATGGAGTGCCCGGCGACGACATCAGGCCGCACGCCCCACGATTCGAGCAGCCGGAACAGCGCCACCTCGATGGCGAACAGCGCGGGCTGGGCGTATCCGGTCCGGTCGAGTTCGTCGGCGTGTTTGCCCCACATGACATCACGCAGCGGGCGGTCCAGACCCGGATCGAGTGCGGCCCGGACGGCGTCCAGCGCCTCGGCGAACGCCGGGAACCGGTCGTACAGTTCCCGCCCCATGCCGAGCCGCTGCGCCCCCTGCCCGGAGAACAGCATGGCCAGCTTCGTGCGGTCGGGGACGGTGCCGTCCACCACGGAGGGCGCCGCGCCGTTCTCGGCCCAGGCCACCAGCCCGTCCCGGAGCGCTTCGCGGCCGTCCGCGACGACGGCCACCCGGTGTTCGAGACTCGTCCGGGACGTCGCCAGGGAGAACGCCACGTCGAGCGGGCGCGGTCCGGATTCCTCGTCCAGTAGGGAGAGCGCGGCGGTGACCTGGTCCCGCAGGGCGGCCTCGGTGGCTCCGGACAGCACCCAGGGCAGCGCGGTCGGCCGCCGCTCCGCCGTCGTGGAGGTCCCGGGGGCCCCGGGGGTCTCCTCGGCGGGGGTGTCCGGCGCCTGTTCGAGGATGACGTGCGCGTTGGTGCCGCTCACGCCGAACGACGACACGCCCGCGCGCCGAGGGCGGCCGGTGTCCGGCCACTCGCGCGACTCCCTCAGCAGGTCCACCGCTCCGGCGGACCAGTCCACACGAGATGACGGCGTGTCGGCGTGGAGGGTCTTCGGCACGGTGCCGTGACGCATCGCCATGACCGTCTTGATCACCCCGGCGACCCCGGCCGCGGCCTGGGCGTGCCCGAGGTTCGACTTGACCGACCCCAGCAGCAGCGGCGTATCCCGTTCCTGGCCGTAGGTCTCCAGGAGGCTCTGCGCCTCGATCGGGTCGCCCAGCGGCGTGCCGGTGCCGTGCGCCTCCACCACGTCCACGTCGGCCGGGGCGAGTCCGGCGGCGGCCAGCGCCTGCCGGATGACGCGCCGCTGCGCCGGGCCGTTGGGCGCGGTGAACCCGTTCGACGCGCCGTCCTGGTTGACCGCGCTGCCGCGCACCACGGCGAGCACCGGATGCCCGTTGCGCCGCGCGTCGGACAGCTTCTCCAGCACCAGCACGCCGACACCCTCGGACCAGCCGGTGCCGTCGGCGGAGTCGGCGAACGCCTTGCACCGCCCGTCACGGGCGAGGCCGCCCTGACGGCTGAACTCGATGAGCGGCCCCGGCGTGGACATCACGTTGACCCCGCCGACGAGCGCCAGCGAGCACTCGCCGCCGCGCAGCGCCTGCGTGGCGAGGTGCAGGGCGACCAGCGAGGACGAGCACGCCGTGTCGACGGTCAGCGCGGGCCCCTCCAGCCCCAGGGTGTACGACAGCCGCCCGGACACCGCGCTCGCCGCGATCCCGGTGCCGACCTCGCCGGTCGCGTCGTCCAGCGAGCGCACCATCAGGTACGCGTAGTCCTGGCCGTTCGTGCCCATGAACACGCCGGTCCGGCTGGAGCGCAGGCGGTTCGCGTCGATGCCCGCCCGTTCGATCGCCTCCCACGAGGTCTCCAGCAGCAGCCGCTGCTGCGGATCCATCCGCAGCGCCTCACGCGGCGAGATGCCGAAGAAGCCGGGGTCGAACTCCGTGGCGCAGTCGAGGAATCCGCCCTGCCGGCTGACCTCGTTGCCGCGCTCGTCGACCTGGGCGCCGCGCAGTGCGCTCAGGTTCCAGCCACGGTCGACGGGAAATCCGGAGATCGCGTCGGTGCCGGCCGCCACCAGCCGCCACAGGTCCTCCGGGGAGCGTACGCCGCCGGGGTAGCGGCAGCCCATGCCGACGACGGCGACCGGTTCGGTGGCCGCGGCGATCAGATGCCGGTTCTGCCTCCGGAGGCGCTCGGTCTCCTTCATCGCCGCGCGCAGTGCCTGGGCGACCTGCTCGCCGGACGTGCTCATGACTGCCTCCGTCGTTCGGGTGACTCGTCGTCGGGGAACGTGTCGTCGTCGGGTCCTCGGCGTGACTCACCGTCGGGTTGTCCTTGGAGGGCGGCGCGTACCAGGTCCTCCAGTGCCATGGCGTCGATGGACTCCTCGTCCGGTTCGGCGTCCGATGCGGGGGCCCCGGTCCCGGTCCCGTCGCCCGCCAGTTGGAGCAGCGGCTCCAGCAGGCCGATCTCGCGGAGTCGGCCGACCGGCACCGAGGCGAGCAACGACCGGATCTCCGCGTCCTCGGCCGATTCGGCGACCTCGGCGTCCTGGGCCCCGGCCCCGGAGCCGTCGGGCGCCAGCCGTCCGGCGATGTGCTCGGCCAGTGCCAGGGGCGTCGGGTAGTCGAACACCAGCGTCGCCGCCAGGCTCAGGCCGGTCGCGGCGCCGAGCTGGTTGCGCAGTTCGACGGCGCCGAGGGAATCCACCCCCAGGTCCCGGAACGGCCGCTCGGCGCCGACCGCGTCCGCGGTGCGGTAGCCGAGTACGTACGCGGACCGGGTGCGGACCAGGTCGAGCACGGCCTCCAGACGCCTGCCCGCGGGGAGCCTCACCAGCCGCTCCCGCAGCACGTCGCCCGCGGAGTCCGCCGGTTCGCCGCGTGCGGCCACCAGCTCCTGGTAGCCCGGCAGTTCGCGGAGCAACGGGCTCGGCCGGGCCGCGCCGTACGCCTGGGCGAACCGTTCCGGGGCGATCTCGGCGACCAGCGCGGTGGGATCCGCTTCCGTCACCAGCCGGCGCAGCGCCTCGCTCGCCAGCTCCGGGTCCATCGCGTGGACCCCCGCCCGGCGGGCCGCCTCTTCGGCCTCGGCCTTCCCCGCCGTGCCGCCACCGCCCCAGGCACCCCAGGCGATCGAGGTCGCGGGCAGGCCATGCGCCCGCCGCTGCTCGGCCAGGGCGTCCAGCACGGCGTTCGCCGCCGCGTAGTTCGCCTGACCGGGGTTGCCCACGACGGCGGACGCGGAGGAGAAGAGCGCGAACACCGACAGGTCCGCCCCGCGCGTCAGCTCGTCGAGCAGAAGCGCGGAGGTGACCTTGGACCGGAACACGGTCCCGAACCGCTCCGGGGTCAACCGGTCGAGCACGCCGTCGTCCAGCACACCAGCGGTGTGCACCACCCCGGTCAGGGGGTGTTCGGCCGGAACGCCCTCCAGCAGCGCGGTCAGCTGCGCCCGGTCGGCGACATCGCACGCGGCGACGGTGACCCGCGTCCCGAGCGCGGCCAGTTCCTCGGACAACGCGCCGATTCCCGGCGCTTGGGAGCCCCGTCGCCCGGCGAGCAACAGATGCGGCGCACCCGCGCGGGCGAGACACCGGGCGACCTGTCCGCCGAGCGCACCGGTGCCACCGGTGATGAGGACCGTTCCGGTCGGCTCCCAGGCCCCCGCGCCGGTGGGCGCGGCGGCGTGCCGGTCGGGCCGTTCGGTGGGCCGGTCGGCGGGGGACGGGATCAGCCGTCGGCCGAATACCGCGCTCTTGCGGACCGCTACCTGATCCTCGCCGTCCCATCCGGCCAGCACGGCGGCGAATCCGGCGGCGACCCGCTCGTCGAGTTCGCCCGGGAGGTCGATCAGACCACCCCAGCGGTCCGGGTACTCCAGCGCGACGACCCGGCCCAGGCCCCAGACGGCCGCCTGCACCGGCCCGGTCACCGCATCCGAGCGCCCGACCGACACCGCACCGCGCGTCACGCACCACAGCGGGGCGGTGATCCCGGCGTCACTCAGCGCTTGCACGAGCGTGGCGGTGCCGACCGTGCCGGAGGGGGCACCGGTGCCGGAATCCGCTTCGTCCAGTGCCAGCAGGGAGAGCACACCGGCGTAGGCACCGGAATGGGCGTCGGCGTGGTCGCGGAGGCCGGCCGCCAGCTTCTGGCGGTCGTACGCAGTGACCGGCACGCACACCACATCGGTGCCCAGCGCGTCCAGGGCCGCGGTGGCCCACGGGTCGTCGGCGTACGCGGCGGGGAGGACGGCGAGCCACGTCCCCGTCGGGGTGTCGGCGGGAGCACCGGAGACCGGCTTCCAGACGATGCGGTGGCGCCAGCCGTCCAGCGTGGACTCCTCCTGGCGCTGCCTGCGCCAGTCCAGCAGCGCGGGCAGCACCCGCGACAGCGCGTCGTCCTCGACGTTCAGCGCCGCTCCGAGCGAGGCGAAGTCCGCGCCCTCGACGGCGGACCAGAAGGCGTCGTCCGCCTGGCCTGCCCCGTCCCTTTCGCTCGTACGGGACGCGGGCGCGGGCGTGGCGTCCGGCCAGAACCGTTCGTGCTGGAAGGCGTAGGTCGGCAGGTCCACCTGCCGCGCGGTTCCCGCGAAGTACGACTGCCAGTCGACGGTGACACCGCGCAGCCGCAGCCGGGCCAGGGCCGCCGCGACGGACGCCTGCTCCGGCCGCTCCGGGTGCAGCGTCGGCACCGCGGCAGCGTCGTCGGGCAGGGTGGTGCGGGCCATGCCCAGCAGTACGTTGCCCGGGCCGAGTTCCAGTAGCGCCGTGACCTTGCGGTCCGCCAGGGCGCGGACCCCGTCGGCGAACCGGACCGTCTCCCGGACGTGCCGGACCCAGTACTCCGGCGAGCACAGCTCACCGGCGGTGGCGACCGTGCCGGTCAGGTTCGACACCACCGCCAGCCGCGGCTCACGGAACTCCAACTCCCCGGCCACCCGGCCGAACTCCTCCAGCATCGGATCCATCAACGGCGAGTGGAACGCGTGCGAGACACGCAAACGGCTCGTCCTGCGCCCCTCACCCTCGAAGTGGGCCCCGATCGCCAGAACGGCATCCTCGTCACCGGACACCACCACCGATCCCGGACCGTTCACCGCCGCCACCGACACCCCATCGGTCAGCAGCGGCACCACCTCATCCTCGGCCGCCTCAACCGCCAGCATCGCTCCACCGGCCGGCAACTCATCCATCAACCGCGCCCGAGCCGCCACCAGACGGCAGGCATCCTCCAGCGAGAACACCCCCGCCACATGCGCCGCCGCGACCTCACCGATCGAATGCCCGGCCACATAATCCGGCACCACACCCCACGACTCGACCAGCCGGAACAACGCCACCTCCACCGCGAACAACGCGGGCTGCGCAAACCCGGTCCGATCCAGCACCTCCGGCGCCCCGCCCCACATCACCTCCCGCAGCGAGGGATCGAACTGCGCCAGCACGGCGTCCAGCGCCTCCGCGAACACCGGGAAACGCCCGTACAGCTCCCGCCCCATACCCAGCCGCTGACTCCCCTGCCCCGAGAACAGGAAGGCCAGCTTCCCGGGGCGTGGCGCATCCGCGCGGAGGATGTGCGGGCCGTCTTCGCCGTCGGCGAGGGCGGCCAGTGCGGCCAGCAGCTCGCTTCGGTCGGTGGCCAGCAGCGCGGCCCGGTGCTCGAACAGCGAGCGGGTGGTGGCCAGGGAGTACGCCACGTCGGCGCACTCGAGCCCGGGCCGCGCGTCGGCGTGGGCGAACAGGCGTCGTGCCTGCGCCCGCAAGGCGTCCGGCGTCCTGGCGGACAACAGGACCGGAACGGTCTCACCGTCGGCGGGAGACAGTCGCGCGGGTTCCTCGGTCGGCGGTGCCTGCTCCAGGATCACGTGCGCGTTCGTCCCGCTGGCGCCGAACGAGGAGATGCCCACCCGGCGCGGGCGGCCGGGGTCCGGCCACTGGGCCGGTTCGGTCAGCAGCCGGACCGCACCGGCGTTCCAGTCCACATGGGACGAAGGCGTGTCCGCGTGCAGAGTCTTCGGCAGCAAGCCGTGCCGCATCGCCTGCACCATCTTGATCACCCCCGCCGCGCCCGAGGCGGCCTGGGTGTGCCCGATGTTGGACTTCAGGGAGCCGAGCAGCAGCGGACGCGTCCGGTCCTGCCCGTAGGTCGCCAGCAGGGCCTGTGCCTCGATCGGATCGCCCAGCGTGGTGCCCGTGCCGTGCGCCTCCACCGCGTCGATGTCGGCGGGCGAGAGTCCGGCGGCGGCCAGCGCGCGCTCGATCACCCGCTGCTGCGACGGTCCGTTCGGCGCGGTGAGACCGTTGGAGGCGCCGTCCTGGTTGATCGCCGAGCCGCGGAGTACGGCGAGCACGGGGTGACCGCTGCGGCGCGCGTCCGAGAGGCGTTCGATCACCAGCATGCCCACGCCCTCGGCCCAGCCCGTGCCGTCCGCGTCCTCGGAGAACGCCTTGCAACGGCCGTCCGGCGAGAGCGCGCCCTGTGCGCTGAACTCCACGAAGCCGACCGGGGTCGCCATCACGGTCACGCCGCCCGCCAGCGCCACCGAGCACTCCCCCGACCGCAGCGCCTGCGCGGCCAGGTGGAGAGCGACCAGCGACGACGAGCAGGCGGTGTCCACCGAGACGGTGGGGCCTTGGAGCCCGAAGGTGTACGCCAGCCTGCCGGAGAGAAGGCTCGCCGACTGCGCGGTCTCCCACCGGCCGAGGTGCTCGGGCAGGCGGTAGTCGCCGCTGCCGCCGCCGACGAACGCTCCGGTGTCGGTCCCGCGCAGCGCGGCCGGGTCGATTCCCGCCCGCTCCAGGGCTTCCCAGGCCGATTCGAGTACGAGGCGCTGCTGCGGGTCCATCACCAGGGCCTCATGCGGAGAGATCCCGAAGAAGCCGGGGTCGAAGTCGGCCGCGTCGTGCAGGAAGCCGCCGCTGCGGGTGACGCTTGCGCCGTTGCCTCCCGTGTCGCCGTTCAGAAGGGCGTCGAAGTCCCAGCCTCGGTCCACCGGCATGTCACCGACGGCGTCGGTGCCGGCCAGGACGAGTTCCCAGAGGTCTTCCGGCGACCGCACCCCGCCGGGGAAGCGGCAGCTCATGCCGACGATCGCGATCGGGTCGTCGGCCGTACGGGCGGACAGCGCCGCCGGGGCGGCCGGGGCGGCCGGGGCGGTCCGCTCGCCGAGCAGGGCGGTCAGCAGGTGGTCGGCCAGTTCGTTCGGGGTCGGGAAGTCGAATACGGCGGTGGCGGGCACGCTCAGTCCGGTCGCCCTGGTGAGCTGGTCGCGCAGGTCGACGGCGGTCAGGGAGTCGAACCCGAGGTCCCGGAAGGGCAGATCGGCCTCGACGGCACCGGCGTCGGTGTGCCCCAGCACCAGGGCGCTCTTCTCCCGCACCACGGCGAGCAGTTCGCCGAATCGCTCGGTTTCGGGCAGGCCGAGCAGCCTGTCCCGAAGCTCGGTCGCCGCAGGTCCCTCGGTGCCCGCGATCCCTGCGATGCCGGCGGTCTCGCCGTCCCGTAGCGCGGCGTCGAGCGCCGCGCGAGCCTCCGGCAGGTCGGCCAGGAGCGCGCCGGGCCGAGCCGCGGTGAAGGCGGGCGCGAAGCTGTCCCACTCCACGTCGGCCACGGTCAGCGATGCCTCGCCACTCGCGACCGCACGGCCGAGGGCCGCGAGCGCCACCTCCGTGTCCAGCACGGGCAGCCCGCTCGCCCGGAGGTGGCCGGTCGTCGACCGCTCGGTGACCTCCGCCCACGCACCCCACGCGACGCACAGCGCGGCCATGCCACGGTCGCGGCGCCGCTGCGCCATGGCTTCCAGAACGGCCCCCGTGGCCGCCTCGGCGCCTCGGCCTCGTACCCCCCACACTCCGGCGACCGAGCTGAACAGGACGAACGCGTCCAACTCACGGTCGGCGAGCAGATCGTCGAGGTTCGTCACTCCGCCGAGCGCTTCGGAGAACGTGGCGCCGACGAGCTCTTCGGCGTGCACGACGGCGGTCAGCTCACCGGACGGGAGGGCGTCCAGTACGGCCTCCAGCTCGTCGCGATCAGCGGTGTCGCAGGCCAGTACGGTGACCGGGGTTCCCCACTCGGCAGCGAGATCCGCATCCGTCAGGCCGGCTGTGTCGCGCCCGATGAGGACGAGATGCCCGGCGCCCTCCCGGGCCAGCCAGCGGGCGACCCGGACGCCCATCGGTCCGGTGCCGACGACGAGCGCGGTGCCGGACGGGGTCCAGCTCCCGGCGGGCGCCGTGGCCCGGACGAGGCGCCGCGCGAACACCCCGGAGGGCCGCACCGCGAGCTCGTCCTCCGGGGCGGGCAGCGGAAGAGGCCCATCGGAGGCGTAGCCGAGCAGCGCGGCGAACCGCGCGTCCGGCGCCTCGACCAAGTCGATCACGCCACCCCAGCGTTCGGGCCGTTCGAGCGCGGCCACCCGCCCCGCACCCCACACCGCCGCCTGACGGGCGTCATCGACACGGTCACCGGGCCCCGTCTTCACGGCGCCCCGCGTAACGCACCACAGCGGCGCGGCGATCCCGGCCTCCGCCAGCGCCTCCAGCAGCTCCAGCGGACCGGGTTCGGACGAAAGCAGCGAGACCACGCCGGTGAAGTCGGTACGGTCGGCGTCGGACACCCGGCGGACCACGCAGACGGCCTCAGCATCCGGCGCGTCACCACCCAGGGCATCGACGGCGGCGGAAGCCCAAGGGTCATCCGCCTCCGCGAGCACGAGCCACCGACCCGGCTGCTCGGCGACCACGTCCGGCACCGGCACCGGCACCCAGCTCACCCGATACTGCCAGCCATCGGCGACTGCGACCTCGCGCCTGCGGCGGTTCCACGACGAGAGCGCCGACAGTGCCGGGGCCATCGCGCTCGCCGCGTCGCCGTCGAGGCCGAGCGTCTCGGCCAGTGCCGCCGGATCCTCGCGCTCCACCGCCGACCAGAACTCGGCGTCGACCGGGTCGGCCGACGCGCTCGGCGTCGCCGGTTCGGGCCAGAAGTGCCGACGCTGGAAGGCGTACGTCGGCAGGCTGACGCATCCCGCGCCCGTCCCGGCGAAGAAGGCGCGCCAGTCGAGGGAAGTGCCGTGCACATGCAGCCGGGACAACGCGGTCACCAGCGCGGTTTCCTCACCGTGGTCGCGGCGCAGCACCGGCACCACCAGCGGGCCTTCGACCAGCTGCCCCGTCGCGGCGGACAGCTGCCCGTCCGGGCCGAGTTCGACGTACGCGCCCACGCCCGCCTCGCGCAGGGCTTGGATGCCGTCGGCGAAGCGGACCGTCCCCCGGACGTGCCGGACCCAGTACTCCGGCGAGCACAGCTCACCGGCGGTGGCGACCGTGCCGGTCAGGTTCGACACCACCGCCAGCCGCGGCTCACGGAACTCCAACTCCCCGGCCACCCGGCCGAACTCCTCCAGCATCGGGTCCATCAACGGCGAGTGGAACGCGTGCGAGACACGCAAACGGCTCGTCCTGCGCCCCTCACCCTCGAAGTGGGCCCCGATCGCCAGGACCGCGCCCTCCTCACCGGACACCACCACCGACCCCACACCGTTCACCGCCGCCACCGACACCCCGTCGGTCAGCAGCGGCACCACCTCATCCTCGGCCGCCTCAACCGCCACCATCGCCCCACCGGCCGGCAACTCATCCATCAACCGCGCCCGAGCCGCCACCAGACGGCAGGCATCCTCCAGCGAGAACACCCCCGCCACATGCGCCGCCGCGACCTCACCGATCGAATGCCCGGCCACATAATCCGGCACCACACCCCACGACTCGACCAGCCGGAACAACGCCACCTCCACCGCGAACAACGCGGGCTGCGCAAACCCGGTCCGATCCAGCACCTCCGGCGCCCCGCCCCACAGCACCTCCCGCAGCGAAGGATCGAACTGCGCCAGCACGGCGTCCAGCGCCTCCGCGAACACCGGGAAACGCCCGTACAGCTCCCGCCCCATACCCAGCCGCTGACTCCCCTGCCCCGAGAACAGGAAGGCGACCGGTCCGCGCGCGCCGCGTGCCACGCCGCGCGCGACCTCCGTCACTCCGTCCTCGGTGGCGAGCAGCACCGCGCGGTGCGCGAAGGCGGAGCGGGCCGTCGCCAGCGAGTAGGCCACGTCGACGGCGGGCAGCTCGGGGTGGTGCTCGGTGAAGGACGTGAGCCGCGTGAGCTGGGCGCGCAGCGCCTCCGCGGTCTTGCCGGAGACGAGCCACGGCACTACCGCGGGTACGGTCCGGGCGGGTTCGGTTTCCGGTCGCCGCGTGTCCGCCGGTGCCTGTTCGATGATGGCGTGGGCGTTCGTGCCGCTCATGCCGAACGCCGACACGCCCGCCCGGCGAGGTCCGCCGGTCTCGGGCCAGGCGGTGGGACGGCTGAGCAGCGCGAGTTCCCCCGAGGCCCAGGCGATGTGCGGGGACGGGGCGTCCGCGTGCAGTGTTTCGGGCAGCGTGCCCCACTGCATCGCCAGGACCATCTTGATCACACCCGCGACACCGGCCGCTGCCTGGGTGTGACCGAGGTTCGACTTGACCGTGCCCAGGAGCAGGGGGCGCTCGCGGTCCTGGCCGTAGGTCGCCAGCAGCGCCTGCGCCTCGATCGGATCGCCCAGCGTGGTGCCCGTGCCGTGTGCGTCGACGGCGTCGACGTCGGTGTACGCCAGCCCCGCGTCGGCCAGCGCCTGCCGGATGACGCGTTGCTGGGAGGGGCCGTTGGGGGCGGTGAGGCCGTTGGACGCGCCGTCCTGGTTGACGGCGGTACCGCGCACGATGCCGCGGACCTCGTGCCCGTTGCGTATCGCGTCGGAAAGCCGTTCCAGTACGAGCACGCCGACGCCCTCCGACCAGGAGGTGCCGTCCGCGTCGGCCGAGAACGCCTTGCAGCGGCCGTCCGGGGCCAGCCCGCCCTGGGCGCTGAACTCCACGAAGGCGTCCGGGCCCGACATCACCGACACGCCACCGGCGAGCGCCAGCGAGCACTCGCCGCCGCGCAGCGCCCGGGTGGCCCAGTGCAGGGCGACCAGCGAGGCCGAGCAGGCGGTGTCGACGGTGACCGCCGGGCCTTCGAGGCCGAGCACGTACGACACGCGTCCCGACAGCACGCTCGCGGTGTTGCCGGTGGCCGCGTACCCCTGTACGTCCTCGGAACCGGCCCGCAGCACGGTGGTGTAGTCCTGGCCGTTGGTGCCGACGAAGACGCCCGTCTGACTGCCGCGCAGCGCGCCGGGGTCGATGGCGGCCCGTTCCAGCGCCTCCCACGAGGTCTCCAGCAGCAACCGCTGCTGCGGGTCCATGGCAAGCGCCTCGCGGGGCGAGATCCCGAAGAACCCGGCGTCGAACTCGGCCACGCCGCTGAGGAATCCGCCCTCGCGGGTGATGGACGACCCGGCCGCCAGCGCGTCCAGGTCCCAGTGCCGGTCGGTCGGGAACGGCGAGATCGCGTCGCGCCCCTCCGAGAGCAGCTGCCAGAAGTCCTCGGGCGAGGTCACGCCGCCGGGGAAGCGGCAGCCGATGCCGACGATCGCGATCGGGTCGTCGGCCGTGGGCCGGGTGGCGGGGTCCGCCGGCCGGGTGGCGGGGTCCGCCCGCTCCGGCAGCGATCCGAGCAACTCGGCGAGCAGGAACTCCGCCAGTTCCTGCGGGGTCGGGTAGTCGTACACCAGCGAGGCGGGCAGGGTCAGCCCGGTGGCCGTGGCGATCCCGTTGCGCAGTTCCAGCGTGGTCAGCGAATCGAAGCCCAGGTCCCGGAAGGTCCAGTCGGCCTCGACGGTGGTTGCGTCGGCGTGGCCGAGCACCGCGGCCACCTGGGTGCGCAGCAGATCCAGCAGGAACCTGCCGCGCTCGGCGTCGGGCATGCCCGCCAGCCGCTGCCGTAGCTCCGACTCGCCGGGCATACGGGCCGCGGCGGCGCCGCCGTCGGTCACGAGGGCCTGCCGCACCTCGGGCAGGTCGCCGACGAGCGGGGCGGGCCTGGCGGAGGTGTGCGCGAGGACGAAGCGGCCCCAGTCGATGTCGGCGACGGTGAGGGCGGTGTCGTCGTGCTCGACGGCGGCGCGCAGCGCGGAGATGGCCAGGTCCGGTGCGAGGGGCGTGAATCCGCCACGCCGTACCCGCCGTTCGATCTCGCCGCTGTCGTGGTCGGCGTCCATGCCGCCGCCCACGGCGCTGCCGCCGACCATGCCCGATCCGGCCCACGGGCCCCAGGCGATCGACACGGCGGCGCGGCCCCGGGTCCTGCGGTGTTCCGCGAGGGCGTCCAGGTAGGCGTTCGCGGCGGCGTAGTTGCCCTGCCCGGCGGCGCCGATGACGCCGGCCGTCGAGGAGAACAGCACGAATGCCGACAGCTCGGCGTCCTGGGTCAGTTCGTCCAGGTTCCGCGCGGACACCGCCTTGGCGCGCAGTACGGCCGCGAAATCATCCGGCGTCAGGTCGTCCACGACGCGGTCCTCGATCACGCCCGCGGTGTGCATGACCGCGGTGAGCGGGCAGTCCTCGGGAATGTCCGCGAGGACCGCGGCGAGTCCGTCCCGGTCAGCGGCGTCGCAGGCCGTGATGGTGACCCGGGCGCCGAGTTCGGTGAGTTCCCGCCGCAGACCGTCGGCGCCCGGCGCCTCCGGTCCGCGTCGGCTGATCAGCAGCAGATGGTCCGCGCCCTCGCGGGCCAGCCAGCGGGCGACGTGTCCGCCGAGGCCGCCGGTGCCGCCGGTGACCAGGACGGTGCCGCGCGGTGTGAACTCGCGCCCGGCCCTGTCGTCCGTCGTCACCGGGCTGTGTGCGAGCCTGCGCGCGAACACGCCGGAGGCGCGTACGGCGACCTGGTCCTCGGCGTCCGTGCCGGCGTCCGCGAGGACGCTCCGGAGCCGGCGCACCGTGGCCGGGTCGATCCGCTCGGGCAGGTCGATCAGCCCGCCCCAGCGCCGGGGGTGTTCGAGTGCGACGACGCGGCCGAGGCCCCACACGGCGGCCTGGGCCGGGCTGTGCACCGGCTCGGAGCGGCCGACGGACACCGCGCCCCGGGTGACGCACCACAGGGGGGCGTCGATCCCGGCGTCGCCGAGCGCCTGGAACGCGGTGGCCGTGCGGGCAGAGCCCCCGCCACCGTCCAACGCGTCGTCGTCATCGAGCGCGAGGAGGGAGAGCACCCCGGCGAACTCGCCCTCGGGCAGCCACTCGGTGAGCGATCCGCGGTCGGCCGCGGTGACCTCGACGCGTACGGTCGGCGCGCCGAGGCCGTCGATCACAGCGGTCTGCCACGTGTCGTCGCCGGACCCGGCCGGGGTGAGCACGAGCCACCGGCCGGGCAGGGCCTGCGACGTCGGCGTGGCGCTCGCCGGCTTCCAGATCGCCTGGTAGCGCAGTGCGTCGACGCTGGACCTGTCACGGCGGCGACGGCGCCACGACGACAGCGCCGGGGCCAGCACGCTCACCGCCTCGGCGTCGAGGTCGAGGGTGGCGGCCAGCGAGTCCGTGTCCTCGCGCTCCACCGCGGACCAGAAGTCGGCGTCCGCTCCGTCCCCGGCGGCGGGCGCCGCCGGAAGTGCGGGCTCCGCCCAGAACCGCCGGCGCTGGAAGGCGTAGGTGGGCAGTTCGATGCGCCGTGCGCCCATTCCGGCGAAGAAGCCGGACCAGTCCACGGGCACGCCGTCCACGTGCGCGCCCGCCAGCGCGGCGGTGATGGCGGGCACCTCGTCGCGGTCACGGCGCAGTGCCGGGATCACTGCGGTGCGTGCCCGTGCCTCGTCGTCCAGGCAGTCCTGGGCCATGGCGCTGAGCACCCCGTCCGGGCCGAGCTCGAGGAAGGTGCGTACGCCCCGCCCGGCGAGGGTGGCCATGCCGTCGGCGAAGCGGACGGTGCGGCGGACGTGCCGCACCCAGTAGTCCGCGGAGCCCAGCTCCTCATCGGTGGCGAGTTCGCCGGTGACGGTGGACACGAGGGGGATCGCCGCGGCGTGGTAGGTCACGCGCGCGGCGACGGCGGCGAAGTCGTCGAGCATGGCGTCCATGCGCGGCGAGTGGAAGGCGTGGCTCACCCGGAGCCGCTTGGTCCGCCTGCCGCGCGCCGCCAGGCCGGCCGCCATCGCCTCGACGGCGTCCTCGTCCCCGGCGATCACCAGCGAGGCCGGGCCATTGACGGCGGCGATGGACACGCGGTCGGTGAGCAGCGGAGCGACCTCGTCCTCGGTGGACTCGACGGCGACCATGGCCCCTCCGGCGGGCAGGTCCTCCATCAGCCGCCCGCGTGCGGCCACCAGCGTGCACGCGTCCTCCAGCGAGAACACGCCCGCGACGTGTGCCGCGGCCAGTTCACCGACGGAGTGCCCGGCGAGGTAGTCGGGTGCGATGCCCCAGGATTCGAGCAGCCGGAACAGCGCCACCTCGATCGCGAACAGTGCGGGCTGGGTGTAGCCGGTCCGGTCGAGCAGCGCGGCCTCGGGTGTGCCGTCGTCCGCGAACATGACCTCGCGCAGCGGGCGGGCCAGCTCGGTGTCGAGGTGCGCCAGTACGGCGTCCAGCGCGTCGGCGAACACCGGGAACCGCTCGTACAGCTCCCGTCCCATGCCGGGACGCTGGCCGCCCTGCCCGGTGAACAGGTAGGCGAGCCGGGCCCGGCCCGTGCCGGCCCCGCCGCCGTGCACCACGCTCGCGTCGCTCAGGCCGTCCCGCAGCGCCAGCAGGCCGCGGCGCAGACCGTCCTGGTCGCGGGTGATGACGGCCGCGCGGCGTTCGAAGCTCGACCGGCACAGCGCCTGTGAGTACGCCAGGTCCGTGAGGTGCGTTCCGGGCCGGTCCTCGACCAGGGACAGCAGCCGGCCGGCCTGCGCCCGCAGCGCGTCGTCGGTACGGCCGGACAGCACGACGGGAACGATCTCCGCGCGAGGCCCGGCCGCGGGCTCGGCGGGTTCCTCGACGAGCGGTGCCTGTTCGAGAACGGTGTGCACATTGGTACCGCTGATACCGAACGAGGACACGCCGGCCCGGCGCGGCCGCCCGGTCTGCGGCCAGTCGGTGGGCTCGGTCAGCAGTTCCACCGCGCCCGCCGACCAGTCCACGTGGGACGACGGGGTGTCGGCGTGCAGGGTCGGGGGGAGGACGCCGTGGCGCAGCGCCATCACCATCTTGATCACACTCGCCGCGCCGGAGGCGGCCTGGGTGTGTCCGATGTTGGACTTGACCGAGCCCAGCAGCAGCGGCCGCGTCCGGTCCTGTCCGTAGGCCGCCAGCAGCGCCTGCGCCTCGATCGGGTCGCCGAGCGCGGTACCCGTGCCGTGGCCTTCGATCGCGTCGATGTCCGCCGCGGACAGCCCCGAGTTGGCCAGGGCCTGCCGGATCACGCGCTGCTGGGACGGCCCGTTGGGGGCGGTCAGGCCGTTGGACGCGCCGTCCTGGTTGACCGCGCTGCCACGGACCACCGCGAGGACCGGGTGCCCGTTGCGCCGGGCGTCCGACAGCCGCTCCACGAGCACCATGCCCACGCCCTCGGCGAGCGCCATGCCGTCGGCGGAGTCCGCGTACGCCTTGCAGCGTCCGTCGGGGGCCAGCGCCCGCTGGCGGCTGAAGCCGATGAAGGTGTTCGGCGTGGACATGAGGCTCACGCCACCGGCGAGCGCGAGCGTGCTCTCGCCGTTGCGCAGCGACTGGCAGGCCAGGTGCAACGCCGTCAGCGAGGAGGAACAGGCGGTGTCGAGGGTGACCGCGGGGCCCTCCAGGCCCAGCAGGTAGGAGACCCGGCCCGACAGCACGCTGGACAGCGTGCCGGTGACCGCGTGCCCGTCCGGGCCCTCCGAGCCGTCCGCGCCGTCGCCGCTGGGCGGGCCCCCTGCCTGGTAGTCCTGGTAGCTGGCCCCGATGAACGCGCCGGTGAGGGTGGAACGCACGGTGTCGGGGACGATCCCGGCGCGTTCGAACGCCTCCCACGCGGTCTCCAGCAGGAGTCGCTGCTGCGGGTCCATGGTCATCGCCTCGCGCGGCGAGATGCCGAAGAAGGCGGGGTCGAAGTCGGCGGCGTGGTGCAGGAAACCGCCTTGCGCGCAGTACGTACGCCCCGGGGTGTCCGGGTCCGGGTCGTACAGGGTGTCGGTGGGCCAGCCGCGGTCGGCCGGGAATCCGGAGATCGCGTCCGCGCCCCCCATGACCAGTTCCCACAGCTCTTCCGGCGAATTGGCCTCGCCCGGGTAGCGGCAGCTCATGCCGATGATGGCGATCGGCTCGTCGGTGGTGGCGGACACGGCCGGGGCCGCGGTCCGCTGCTGGTCGCCGGTGATCCCGCTACGCAGGAACTCGGCCAGCGCCACCGGGGTCGGGTAGTCGAACACCATGGTCGCGGGCAGGCTGAGCCCGGTGATCGCGGCGAGCCGGTTACGCAGGTCGACCGCGGTCAGGGAGTCGAAGCCGACCTCCCGGAAGGCGCGCCGCTCGGCCACCGTCTCGACGGATCCATGGCCGAGCACGGCAGCGGCCTGGCCTCGTACGGTGTCCAGCAGCAGCCGGTCCGCCTCGGCGGGCGGCAGAGCGGCCAGCTTCGCCGCGAACTCGCCGCTGCCCGCCTGCCCGGCCTGCGCTTCGGCGGCCTCGACCAGCCGCCGCACCTCGGGCACCTCGTCGAACAGCGGCGTCGGGCGGACCGAGCCGAACACCGGGTAGTAGCGGTCCCAGTCGACATCGGCGATCGCGAGCACGGTCTCGTCGTCGTCCATCGCGCGCCGCATCCCGGTCAGCGCGAGGCCCGCGTCCATGAACTCCAGGCCGGTGCGCCGGATCTGGTCCGGGGCGACCCGGCCGATGCCGAGTTCGTTGGCCCAGATGCCCCAGTGGACGGACGTCGCGGTCAGGCCGCGGGCGCGCCGGTGGGCGGCCAGCGCGCTGAGGTAGGCGTTGCCCGCCACGTACGCGGCGTGCTGACCGCTTCCCCACATGCCGGCGACGGACGAGAACAGCACGAAGGCGTCGAGTTCGGTGTCCGCCAGCAGCTCGTCCAGGTTCCGCGCACCGGCGACCTTGGCGTGCATGACCCTCGCGAACGCCGCCATGTCCGTCTCCGCCAGCGTGTGCAGCTCGATGACGGCGGCGGCGTGAATGACGGTGCGCGGGGTGTGGCCTTCGGCCGTCAGCCGGTCCAGCAGCGCGGCGAGCGCCTCGCGGTCGGTGATGTCGCAGGGGACGACGGTGGCTTCGGTGCCCTGCCCGGCCAATTCATCCACCAGCTCGGCGGCGCCGGGCGCGGCCATGCCCCGGCGGCTGACCAGGACGATCCGTTCGGCGCCCTGGTTCGCCAGCCAGCGCGCGACATGCGGGCCCAGCGTGCCGGTGCCGCCGGTGACCAGCACCGTGCCGCGCGGTTCCCAGGTCCGGCGCGGCTCGCGGTCGCCGGCCGGGGCGCGCACGATGCGCCGGGCCAGCACACCGGAGGTGCGTAGGGCGAGCTGGTCCTCGCCGCCCGTGGTCTCCGGTCCGGCCCCGGGCCCGGCTCCGGCCAGTATGGCCGCCAGCCGCTGCCCGCCCCGCTCGTCCAGGGTCTCCGGCAGGTCCACCGCTCCGCCGTAGAAGCGCGGGTGTTCCAGCGCGGCGGTCCAGCCCACGCCGAGCGTCTGCGCCTGGACCGGGCGGGTGACCTGGTCGGAACGCCCGGTGGCGACCGCGCCCCGGGTCAGGCACCACAGGGGTGCCTCGGCACCGGTGTCCTCCAGGGCCTGTACGAGGGCAACGCCCAGGGCCGTGCCGGCGGCCAGCTCGGGATACGCCCGGCACGGCTCCTCGGCGGCGGCCAGCAGGGACACGAACCCGGCGATGCCGTTGGTCTCGTCTGCCCCGTCCGCCTCATCCGTCTCGACCGCGTCGGCCAGTCGGGACGCCAGCACGGCACGGTCCAGGCAGGACTCGTCCAGCGCCACCCGGCGTACGCGTGCGCCGTGGGCCCGCAACGCGGCCACCACGTCGTCGCCGATACCACCCTCGCCCGTACGGCCTTCGCCTTCGGCGGTGACGACCAGCCAGGTGCCCGAGAGCGTCGCCCGGGGCAGGGCGGGCAGCGGCGTCCAGGTGACCTGGTAGCGCCAGTCGTCCACGGTGGACTGCTCGTGCTTGCGACGGCGCCAGGCGGTCAGTCCCGGCAGGATCGCCGCGAGGGCCTCCTCGTCGACGTCCAGGCTCTCGGTCAGACCCGCGAGGTCCGCGCGCTCGACGGCGGCCCAGAAGGCGGCGTCCGCCGGGTCGGCCGCCTCGACCCGCTCGGCCTCGACCGGCGGTACCCACAACTGCTGGTGCTGGAAAGGGTACGTGGGCAGGTCGACCCGCTTGGCCGCCGTCCCGAAGGCGGCGGTCCAGTCGACGCGTACGCCCCGTACGTACGCCTCCGCCAGGGACGTCAGCACGCGTCGCGGCCCGTCCTCGCCACGGCGCAGGGTGCCGACGGCCACGGCCGGCACCGCGGCCTCGTCGATCAGGGCCTGCACCCCCATGGTCAGCACCGGGTGGGCGCTGACCTCGATGAACGCGCGGTGCTGCTCTTCCAGCAGCTGCGCGACCGCGGGCGCGAAGCGCACGGTCCGGCGGAGGTTGCGGTACCAGTACTCGGCGTCCATGCCGCTCGTGTCGAGCCAGTCACCGGTCACGGTGGACAGCAGGGGGACGAGCGAGGCGCGCGGGGTGATCGGCGCCAGCTCGGTGAGCAGTTCGTCGCGCAGATCCTCGACGTGCGCCGAGTGCGAGGCGTAGTCCACAGCGATCTTCCGCGCCCGTACGCCCTCCTCGGTCAGGCGGGCGGACAGTTCGTCCAGCGCTTCCGGATCGCCGCACACCACCACGGCACCGGGGCCGTTCACGGCCGCGATCGACAACCGCTCGTCCCAAGCCTCCAGCCGGGACCGGGCCTCGTCGGCGGACAGCGCCACCGACATCATGCCGCCGCGCCCCGCGAGGCGCCGGCCGATCGCCTGGCTGCGCAACGCCACCACGCGGGCACCGTCCTCGACGGACAGCGCGCCCGCGACCACGGCCGCCGCGATCTCGCCCTGCGAATGGCCGACGACCGCGTCCGGGATGACGCCGTACGACTCCCACACCGACGCCAGCGACACCATCACCGCGAACGACACCGGCTGCACGACGTCGACGCGCTCCAACGACGGCGCACCGGGCTCCTGCCGCAGTACGTCCTCCAGCGACCACTCCACGAACCGGCCCAGGGCCGTCGCGCACTCGCGGAGCCGCTCGGCGAACACCGGTGACCGCTCCAGCAGAGCGGCGCCCATTCCAGCCCACTGCGTGCCCTGCCCGGGGAAGACGAACACCGTCTTCCCCTCGACATCGGCCTCGCCCCGGACCACGGGAGCCGACAGGTCCTCATCGGCGAACCCGCCCAGTGCGGCCACCAATTCGGCGCGGTCCGCGCCCACGGCCACCGCGCGCCGCTCGAACACCGACCGCGATGTCACCAAGGAGAAGCCGACATCGGCGACGTCCACCGGAGCGGCTTCGACGTGCGATACCAGGTCTGCCGCCCGGTCGCGCAGCGAGGCTCCGTCCCGGGCCGACAGCACCCATGGCACCAGTTCCCGAGCCTGCTCGGACGGCAACGGAGCCGGGGTGGGTTCGCGTTCGGGGTCCGGTTCGACCGGTGCCTGTTCCAGCACCGCGTGCGCGTTCGTACCGCTGATCCCGAAAGACGACACCGCGCACCGGCGCGGCTGCCCGGTCTCCGGCCACGGCACCGGCTCGGCCAGCAACCGGAGCGCCCCCGAGGACCAGTCCACATGCGACGAAGGCGTGTCAACATGCAGAGTCTGCGGCAGAACGCCGAGCCGCAGCGCCATCACCATCTTGATCACACTCGCCACACCCGCCGCCGACTGGGTGTGGCCGATGTTCGACTTCACGGACCCCAGCCACACCGGCCGCTCCGGATCCCGGTCACGGCCGTAGGTCGCCAGCAGCGCCTGCACCTCGATCGGGTCGCCGAGCGGCGTGCCGGTGCCGTGTGCCTCCACCGCGTCGATCTCGGCGGGCGAGATCCGCGCGGTGGCCAGTGCCTTGCGGATCACCCGCTGCTGGGAGGGGCCGTTGGGCGCGGTCAGTCCGTTCGAGGCGCCGTCCTGGTTGATCGCGCTGCCGCGGATGACGGCGAGCACCGGATGCCCGTTGCGCCGCGCGTCCGACAGCCGCTCGACCAGCAGCAGCCCGACGCCCTCGGCCAGCGCCATGCCGTCCGCACCGTCGGAGAACGCCTTGCAACGGCCGTCGGCGGCGAGCGCGCGCTGGCGACTGAACGCCACGAACGCGTCCGGCGTCGTCATTACCGTGGCGCCCCCGGCCAGCGCGAGCGAGCTCTCGCCGTCGCGCAGACTCTGGCAGGCCAGGTGGAGGGCGACCAGCGACGAGGAGCAGGCTGTGTCGACCGTGACGGCCGGGCCTTCGAGACCGAGCGCGTACGCCACGCGGCCCGACAGCACGCTCGGGATGGACCCGGTGACCATGTGGCCCTCGGTGCCGTCGCCCGCGCCACGGCCGTAGTCCTGGTAACTGGAGCCGATGAACGCGCCGGTCAGGGTGGAGTGCAGGGCGGCCGGGTCGATCCCGGCCCGTTCGACGGCCTCCCACGCGGTCTCCAGCAGCAGCCGCTGCTGCGGGTCCATCACCAGCGCCTCGCGCGGCGAGATGCCGAAGAAGACCGGGTCGAACGCGCCCGCGTCGTGCAGGAACCCGCCCTGTGTGGAGTAGGTCGTGCCACTGCGGTCCGGATCCGGGTCGTACAGGCCGGTGGTGTCCCAGCCACGGTTGACCGGGAACTCCGAGACCGCGTCCACCCCGGAGGAGACAAGGTCCCAGAACCGCTCGGGCGAGTTGACGCCACCGGGGAAGCGGCAGCTCATCCCGATGATCGCGATCGGCTCGTCGTCGGTGGGCGCGGCCGGTGCGGCACCCGTGCCGTACGTATCGGTGGTGTCGGTGCCGTCGGCGGCGTCGCTCAGCAGCTCCGCCCGCAGATATCGGGCCAGCGCGATGGGGGTCGGATAGTCGAAGACCATGGTGCTGGGCAGGGTCAAGTCGGTGACCAGGCCGAGCCGCTTGCGCAGTTCCACGGCGGTCAGCGAGTCGAACCCGTGGTCCTGGAAGGCCCTGTCCGGCTTGATGGCATCCGGGCCGGGGTGCCCGAGCACGGCGGCCGCATGGGTACGGACCAGGTCGAGCAGCACCGGCAGCCGTCCGCTCTCCGGGGCCGCGTGCAAACGCTCGCGCAGTGCCGATGCCGCCGTTTCGCTCTCGCGCCGCGCTTCCCTGACCGTCTCCGCGGCCTCATGCGCGCCGGGCAGCGTCGTGAGCGACGCGATGGACCGCAGGCTGAACAGCGCCTCCAGCACCTGCTTGTCGCCCAGATCAGCGACCACCGTGGTCGCGTACGGCTCGGCCACCAGCTCGGACAGGGCCTCCAGCGCGAGCCGCGGTTCCAGCGCCGTAGTCCCCGCGTGCCGCGCCCGCGCGGCCATGCCGTCGCCGCTCCAGGCGCCCCAGGCGATCGAGGTCGCGGGCAGACCTCGCGACCGGCGCCGCAGGGCCAGCGCGTCCAGCACCGCGTTGGCGGCCGCGTAGTTCGCCTGGCCGAGGTTGCCCAGGGCGCCGGCCACCGATGAGAACAGCGCGAACACGGACAGATCGCGGTCGGCCGTCAGCTCGTCCAGCAGCAGCGCCGGAGCGACCTTGGACTGGAACACTCCCTCGAACCGCTCCGGGGTCAGACCGTCCAGCATCACGTCGTCCAGCACCCCGGCCGCGTGCACCACACCGGTCAGCGGGAACTCGGCGGGGACGGCGGCCAGTACGGCTTCCAGTTCGGCCCGATCGGCGGCATCGCAGGCCACGACCGTGACCCGGGCGCCCAGTGCGGTCAGCTCCGCCTCCAGTTCCGGTGCGCCCGGCGCGCCCGGTCCACGGCGGCTCACCAACAGCAGGTGTTCCGTGCCGCGTTCGGCCAGCCACCGGGCCACGTGCGCACCCAGCGCGCCGGTACCACCGGTGATCAGCACCGTGCCCGACGGGTCCCAGCACGTCGCGCCCTCACCCTCGACGGTGGGGGTGAGCGTGGGATCGACGGACGGGGTGGGCGCGGGAGCGGACACCAACCGACGGCCGTAGACGCCCGAGGCGCGAACCGCGACCTGGTCCTCATCACCCGGCCCGGCCAGCACCCCGACCAACCGTCGCACGACCAGGTCGTCGAGTTCCTGCGGCAGATCGAGCAGTCCGCCCCAACGCTCCGGGTACTCCAGCGCGGCGACCCGGCCCAGTCCCCACACCGCGGCCTGCAATGGGTGGCTCACCGGATCGGCGGGCTCCACCGACACCGCGCCGCGAGTCACCGCCCACACGGGCGCCCCGATCCCGGCATCCTCCAGCGCCTGCACCAGAACCGCCGTGTCCATCGCACCGGCGGGCACCCCCGACCAACGAGCCCATTCGTCAGCCGCGAGCAGAGACACCACGCCCGAGGGCTCTGCCACACCCTGCGCGGTCAACTCGGCCAGTTGCCGGGCCAGTTGCTCGGCCAACGGCGCGCGCTCGGCGTCTTCGACCAGCACCCGCACCACGTCCCCGCCCAGCGCGGCAAGCACGAACCGGACCCATTCGTGCTCGGCCTCGTCTGCCGGGACCACGGCCAACCAGGTCCCGGACAACGCCGTCGGCAGCGTGCCGCTCAACGCCTGCCATGTCTCCCGGTACCGCAACGAATCCACCGCCGACCGGGTCCGGCTCCGGTTACGCCAAGCCGACAGCGCGGACACCACGCCGTCCAACGCGTCCGTGTCGATCTCCAGGCGGGCCGCCAGGGCCTCCAGGTCCTGACTCTCGACCGCGGCCCAGAACTCCGCGTCGACCCCGTCCACGGCCATCCCGGCCTCGGTCCCCGCGCTCCGAGCCGCCTCGGGCCAGTACCGCTGCCGTTGGAAGGCGTAGGTGGGCAGTTCGACCTGCCGCGCGCCGGTGCCGGTGTAGAACGCCCGCCAGTCGACGGCGATGCCGGTCACGTGCAGGCGAGCGAGCGCGGT
>NZ_JBIRPZ010000026.1:0-77134 GCF_044332925.1 Streptomyces sp. NPDC021212 | reverse complement strand
TGGAGGATCCCGTACTCGCCCTTTCCGTGGCCCAGGATCTCCAGCGCCCGGTTGGCGATGACCTCGTTGGCGTTCATGTTCGTCGAGGTCCCGGCGCCGCCCTGGATCACGTCCACGACGAACTGGTCGTGCAGTTCACCGTGGCGTATCTCCTGGCAGGCGGCGGCGATGGCGTCGGCCTTGAGCGAGGAGAGCAGGCCCAGGTCCTCGTTGGCGCGGGCCGCGGCCTCCTTGACGGCGGCCAGGGCGTTGATGAGGTGCGGGTAGGCGGCGATGGAGGTGCCGGTGATGGGGAAGTTCTCGGAGGCGCGCAGGGTGTGGATGCCCCAGTAGGCGTCGGCGGGCACGTCCCGGTCGCCGAGCAGGTCGTGTTCGCGGCGGTGGCCTGAGTCAGCGGTCATGGCTGGCTTGCATTCCTTGGGTCACGGTGGGTGGCGGATCAGACGGCGGGCAGGGCGAGGGCGTCGGTGGCGTGGAGGCGGCCGACCGTGGTGCCGCCGCCGTGGACCGGGGTGGTGGCGAATTCGGTGAGGATCTCGGGGTCGATGCCGCAGTGGGCGAGGGCTGCCGCGGTGACCGGCATCCGGGCACGGTCGGCCCCGTCGGCGATCTTGACGACGAGGGCCCGGCCGTCGGACAGCCCGGCCATCTGCACGCCTTCGAAGCCGTCCTTGGCGAGCAGTCCGGGGACCTTGCGCATCAGCCGGGCGACGTCCCGGTCGTCGCCGGACGCCATCTCGGGGTAGGTGCGCATGGCGTCCGCGACCCGGCCCTCGGGGGTGTCCGGGGCGGCCGAGGCGAGGGCGGCGGCGGCGCGGGCGAGACCGAGCGGGGAGACGGAGAACAGCGGCGCGCCGCAGCCGTCGACGGTCACCTGGGCGACGCGCTGTCCGGTCAGCTCCTCCACGGTCTCGGCTATCACCTGCTGGAGCGGGTGGGCGGGGTCGAGGTAGTCCTCCAGCGACCAGCCGCGCAGCTTCGCCGTGTAGAGCATCGCGGCGTGCTTGCCGGAGCAGTTCTGGGCCAGCCGGGAGGGTTGGCGGTCGGCCCGCAGCCACCGCTCGCGCATGGCGGAGCCGTACGGCAGGTCGGGGGTGTTGCGCAGCTGGTCCTCGGAGAGGCCGGCCTGCTGCAGGATGCGCCGGGAACCGGCCAGATGGTTGTCCTGCCCGGAGTGGCTGGCGGCGGTGAGCGAGAGCAGCTCGCCGTCCAGCGGCAGCCCGGCGCGCAGCAGGGCGACGGCCTGTACGGGCTTGAGCGCGGACCGCGGGTAGAACGCCGCGTCGATGTCGCCGGCCTGGAACGCGACCCGGCCGTCGGCGGCCAGGACGACCGCCGACCCGTGGTGCACGCCCTCGATCACACCGGCACGTACGACATGGGCGAGCGGCACATGGCGGGGTTCGCGGATGACGGGGGGCCCGGCCGGGGTGTGGCGAGCGTCGTCGGTGTGCTGCCCGGTGGTGTGGTTCATGGTGGTGGTGATGCTCCGGTCGTCGGGGGTGGTTCAGGGGGTGGTGCGTCCGCCTGGTCGGGACGGCTGGCCGGCCGGGCCGCTCAACTGCCCGGCCGTCGCCGCGGCTATTGCCCGGCCGTCGCCGCGCCGTCGCGGGCGGCCGCCCGGCTCCTGGTGAAGAACCAGCCGATGACCAGCACCAGCCCGATCGCCGGGAAGGCCATGACGGTGAGCCGGCTGGGTCCGCCGTCGGCCCACATCAGGACCAGGACGGAGGCGAGGAAGCCGAGGGTGACGATTTCGGTGTACGGCGAGCCGGGCAGCCGGTAGCCGGGCCGGGTGAGGTGGCCGGCCTGGGCGCGGCGCCAGAAGAGCAGATGACAGATCATGATCATCGCCCAGGTGGAGAGGATACCGAGCGCCGCGAAGTTGAGCACGATCTCGAACGCCTCGCTGGGCACGACGTAGTTGAGGCCGACGCCCAGCACACAGATGCCGGAGGTGAGGAGGATGCCTCCGTACGGGACCTGGGTGCGGCTCATCGCGCCGGTGAACTTGGGCGCGGAGCCCGCCATGGCCATCGAGCGCAGGATCCGGCCGGTGGAGTAGAGGCCGGAGTTGAGGCTGGACATCGCGGCGGTGAGGACGACGAGGTTCATCACGCCGCCGGCCGCGGGCACGCCGAGCTTGGAGAGCACGGTGACGAACGGGCTCTGCTCGGCGGAGAAGGCGCCGGAGGGCATCAGCATGGAGAGCAGCACCACGGAGCCGACGTAGAAGACGGCGACGCGCCACATGATGGAGTTGATCGCCTTGGGCATGATCTTCTCGGGCTCCAGGGTCTCGCCCGCGGTGACGCCGACGAGCTCGACGGAGGCGTAGGCGAAGACGACGCCCTGGATGACCAGCAGCATGGGCAGCGCGCCGTGCGGGAACAGGCCGCCGTGCTCGGTGATCAGGCTGGGGCCGGTGGTGTGGCCGTCCACCGGGTGGCGGCTGACCAGCAGGAAGATGCCGATCGCCATGAAGACGACGAGCGCGCCGACCTTGATGATGGCGAACCAGAACTCCAGCTCACCGAAGATCTTCACGGAGATGAGGTTCACCGACAGCACGACGGCGAGCGCGATGAGCGCGACCACCCACTGCGGGACGTCGGTGAACATGCCCCAGTAGTGGGTGTAGGTCGCGACGGCGGTGATGTCGGCGATGCCGGTGGTGGACCAGTTGAGGAAGTACATCCACCCGGCGACGTAGGCGCCCTTCTCGCCGAGGAACTCCCGGGCGTAGGAGACGAACGCGCCCGAGGACGGCCGGTGCAGCACCAGCTCGCCGAGGGCCCGCACCACCAGGAAGGCGAAGAGGCCGCAGAGCGCGTACGCCAGGGCCAGCGAGGGCCCGGCGTCCTTCAGGCGCCCTCCGGCGCCGAGAAACAGCCCGGTGCCGATGGCACCGCCGATGGCGATCATGTTGACATGCCGGGCCTTGAGGGACTTGCTGTAACCGGCGTCGCCGGCGTCGACATGCTGGGGCTGATCGGGCCCGTGGTCGCGGCGTTCTTCCTGCCGGAGGGACTGCTCGCTCACGCCTGCTGTCCGCCTTCCGTTGGTTCGTGTCACACGCCGTCGTCCGCCGAAGCGGGGCGCACGATAGAGGTCAGGGTGGTCTCGACCCGTTCGAGGTGGTGGGTCATCGCCGCCACCGCGTCGGGTTCGGACCCGTCGGCGAGCGCCTCGACGATCGCCCGGTGTTCTCGGTTGGACTGCTCCCGGCGGCCGCCGAGTTCGTTGAGAAATGCCGACTGCCGTGCCAGGGCATCGCGGATCTCCTCGATGACCTTGCGGAAGACCGGGTTCTGCGCCGCCTGGGCGACGGCGAGATGGAACGTGGTGTCCATCGCCACCCAGGCGGTGGTGTCGGTCTCCTGCTCCATCCGGTTCAGCAGATGGGCCAGGTGATCGAGGTCCTCGGCGGAGCGGCGCAGGGCCGCGTACCCCGCGACGGGGATCTCAATGTGCCGACGCACTTCCAGCAGGTCGCTCGCGGCGTAGTCGCCGAAGGTAGGATCTTCCACCGGACCGCTGGAGATGACGAACGTGCCCTTGCCGGTGCGCGAGGCGGTGAGCCCCATGGTCTGCAAGGCCCGCAGAGCCTCACGGAGCACCGGCCGGCTCACCTCCAGGCGACGGCACAGCTCGGCCTCGGAGGGGAGTTTGTCCCCCACCGCGTAGTCGCCGCGCTCGATGGCGTTCCGAAGGTGGCCGAGTACCGCTTCCATGGCGCTCACTCGGCGAGGAAACGATTCAGCGCCTGTCTGGCTGTCTGACAAGTTCACCCGAGGATCCTGAGCCGGGCACCAAAGCGTTGTCAAGGGTTTGACGCGGCGAATGATTCGGCCGACGCAGCGAAGGAAACCGGCCAGCAGACGCCCGTTTTATGGGCATATGGACTTTTCACCGTCCAGGCCGGAGACTGCGACTGAGGGGCGAAGGGACGAGGTGTGACGCGCGATGGCGACGGTACGAGGACCCGCCACGAGGGCGGTGGGGGCGACGAGGACGCGGATCACGGCGCTCGACACCCACGACATCCGCTTCCCCACCTCACGCGGGCACCACGGCTCGGACGCCACCCACCCCGACCCGGACTACTCGACCGCGTACGTGATCGTCCGCACCGACGCCGGGGACGGCCTGGAGGGCCACGGCTTCTGCTTCACCATCGGCCGCGGCAACGAGGTCGAGGTCGCGGCGATCGACGCGCTGCGCCCGCTGCTGATCGGCGCCGAACTGCCCGGCCTGCCCGCCGGTCTGGCCCACCTCTACCGGACCCTCGCCGACGACGGGCAGCTGCGCTGGCTGGGCCCCGAGAAGGGCGTCACCCACATGGCCGTCGCCGCGGTGATGAACGCCCTGTGGGACCTCGCCGCCAAGCGGGCGGGCAAACCGCTGTGGAAGCTGCTGTCCGACCTGAGCCCGGAGGAGTTGGTCGCGCTGACCGACTTCCGCTACCTCGCCGACGCGCTGACCCCGGACGACGCCCTGCGGATCCTGCGCCGCGCCGCCCCCGGCAAGGCCGCGCGCGAGGCCCGGCTGCGGGCCGAGGGCTACCCGGCGTACCTCACCTCCTGCGGCTGGCTCGGCTACGACGACGACCGGCTCGCCCGGACCGCGCGGGCGGCCGTCGCCGACGGCTTCACCCAGATCAAGCTCAAGGTCGGCGCCGACCCCGGCGACGACATCCGGCGCTGCCGGATCGCACGCGAGGCCATCGGCCCGGACATCCGGCTGGCGCTCGACGCCAACCAGCGCTGGGAGGTCGACGAGGCGGTCGAGCGCACCCGGGCGCTGGCCCGGTTCGCCCCGTACTGGATCGAGGAGCCCACCAGTCCCGACGAGATCATCGGGCTGGCGGCGATCCGTCGCGCCGTCGCACCCGTGAAGGTCGCGGCGGGCGAGCACGCCGCCAACCGGGTCGTCTTCAAGCAGCTGCTGCAAGCGGGTGCCCTCGATGTGCTGCAGCTGGACGCGTGCCGGGTCGGCGGGGTCAACGAGAACCTCGCGATCCTGTTGCTGGCCGCCGAGTTCGGGATTCCGGTGTGGCCGCACGCGGGCGGTGCCGGGCTGTGCGAGCTGGTCCGGCACCTGGCCATGTTCGACTACGTCGCGGTCTCGGGCACCCGGCGGGACCGGGCCGTCGAATACGTCGACCATTTGCACGAGCACTTCCTCGACCCGGCGATCGTCACCGACGGCCGCTACCGCGCCCCCACCGCCCCCGGCTTCAGCTCGGCCCTGCGGCCGGAGGCCCTGCGGGCGTACGCCTACCCCGACGGGGCCGCGTGGTCGTGAGGGCGGCGTGCGGCTCGGCTGCCGCGGGTTGTTCCCCTGCCCGCCCCTCCCCACAACCGGGGCTCCGCCCCGGGCCCCGGTCCTCAAGCGCCGGACGGGCTGGAAACCAGCCCGTCCAGGGGGCACCTCCCAGCGGTAGCTGGGGGAGCTTGAGGACACGCCCGAAGGGCGTCCGGGGGCCCAGGGGGCAGAGCCCCTTGGTTGGGGTCGGCGCGGCGCGCCCCCCGGGGGACGGGCGGCGGGCGGGCTTATGGTCGCCACAGCCGTTCCGTGACCTGGAGCCGGGAGCACGATGCGCACGACGCGCCACCGCCTCGCCACCGCCGCCGCGGCCCTCGCGCTGGTCTGCGGCCCGGCCGCCGCGGGCTGCTCCGAGGGGGCCGGCGGCGGGCGGCGGGTGGGCGTGGTGGTGCCGTTCCTCACCTCGCCGTTCTGGGAGGCGTACGACCACGACATCCCGCGGCAGGCCGCCAAGGAGGGCGTCCGGGCGCTGCCGACGGTGAACTCCAACAACGACGCGAGCCGGCAGGTCAGCGACGTCCGCAATCTGCTCGCCCAGAACGTCGACGGCCTGGTCGTCTCCCCCATCGACTCGGCCGCCATCGTCACCGCGTTGCAGGCCGCGCAGCGGCGGCACGTCCCGGTCGTGGCGGTCGACGTGGCACCCGACCGGGGCAAGGTGGCGATCGTGGTCCGGGCCGACAACCGGGCGTACGGCGAGAAGGCGTGCCGGAGCCTCGGGCGGGCCGTGCGGGGGCGCGGCAAGGTGGTGCAGATCGAGGGCGACCTGGCGTCGGTCAACGGGCGCGACCGCACCGCCGCGTTCAGCGCGTGCATGCGGCGCCACTACCCGCACATCAGGGTCCTCGACATCGCCGCCGGGTGGCAGGCGGACCAGGCGGCGGCCGGGCTGGAGGCGCTCTACAGCGCCAATCCGGACATCAAGGGCATCTATCTGCAGGCCGGCGGCGTGTACCTCGCGCCCACGCTGCGGACGCTGCAACGCCATGGGGCGCTGCGCCCCCGGGGCCGTCGCGGCCACATCGCGATCGTCTCCAACGACGGGATCCCGCAGGAGCTGGACGCGATCCGCAAGGGGTGGATCGACGCGACCGTCTCCCAGCCCGTCGATCTGTACGCCCGGTACGCCATGGCCTACATCAAGCGGGCCATGGCCGGGAGGCCGTTCCGGAAGGGCCGGACCGATCACCACAGCACGATCGTCGAAGTGCGCGGAGGCATCCTGGAGGATCAGCTTCCGGCCCCGCTGGTGACCCGGGCCAATGTGAACGACCCCGCCCTGTGGGGCAACCGCGGATGAGCACGGAGGGGATGGCCACCGGGCGGCCACCGCTGTGCGAGGCGCGCGGGATCACCAAGCGGTACGGGCCGACGGTGGCCCTGCGGGAGGCGGGGATCACCGTCCGGACGGGCGAGACCCACGCCCTGGTCGGGCGCAACGGCGCGGGCAAGTCCACGCTGGTGGCCGTACTCACGGGGCTGGAGCGGCCGGACGCGGGCACGGTGTGGTTCGAGGGACGGCCCGCCCCCGCCGCCGCGGACCGGGCGGCCTGGCGCCGCCGGGTGGCCTGCGTCTACCAGCAGTCCATGATCATCAACGATCTGACGGTGGCGGAGAACCTGTTCCTGGGCCATCAGCCGGTCCTCCCCCGCACCTCGGTGATCAGCTGGCGGGGGACCCGCCGCCGGGCCCGCGCGCTGCTGGACGCGTGGGGCGTCCCCGTGCACGAGGGCGCGCGGGCCGGGGATCTGAGCGTCGAGGACGCCAAGATGGTGGAGATCGCGCGGGCGCTCTCCCGGGGCACCCGCTTCGTCATCCTGGACGAGCCCACGGCGCAGCTCGACAGCCGGGCGACGGCGCGGCTGTTCGCGCACATGCGGCGGCTCCAGGACTCCGGGGTCACGTTTCTGCACATCTCGCACCATCTGCGCGAGGTGTACGAGGTCTGCCAGGCCGTCACCGTCCTCCGGGACGCCCGCAGGATCGTCACCGCGCCCGTCGGCGAACTGCCCACCCGGGCCCTGATCGAGGAGATGACCGGCGAACCGGCCGCCCCCGCCCGGCCCGGCGCGGCGCCCCGGCCGGGCCCCTCGGGGCCGGTGGCGGTGCGGGTCGAGCGGCTCAGCAGCGCGGCCTTCCACGATGTCGGCCTCACCGTCGGGGCCGGTGAGGTGGTGGGCCTTGCCGGGCTCGCCGGCTCGGGCAGCCATCAGCTGGGCGAGGCGCTGGCCGGGCTGCACCGGCCGACCGCCGGCCGGATCGAGATCTTCGGCCGTCCGCTGCGGACCGGCAGCGTGACCGCGGCGCTCGCCGCCGGGGTCGGCTGTGTGCCGCGCGACCGGCGGACGCAGGGACTGATCCCGCAGCTGTCGGTGGCCGACAACATCACGCTGCCCATCGGCGACCGGCTCGGCCCCCGGGGACTGATCCGGCCGTCCGCCCGGGACGCGGTGGCGCGCCGCGCCATCGAACGGCTCGGCATCACCACCCGGGGCCCGGCCCAGCCGGTGACCGCGCTGTCCGGCGGCAACCAGCAGAAGGTCGTCATGGCCCGGGCGCTGGCCACGGATCCCCGGGTGCTGGTGCTGATCGACCCGACGGCGGGGGTGGACGTACGGTCCCAGCGCGATCTGCTGGAGACCGCGCTGCGGGCCCGAACCGAGGGGCGCGCGGTGCTGATCGTCTCCGACCAGCTGGGGGATCTGCGGGCCTGTGACCGGGTGCTGGTGATGGTGGGCGGCTTCGTCACCGTCACCCACCGGGCGGGCTGGACCGACCGGGAACTCGTCGCCTCGATCGAAGGGGTCGCACTCGGCCATGGATGACGCCCATGAATGACGCCCTCGGACGATGCCCATGAATGACCTCGCCGCGCCGCGGGCCGGCCGCGCCCGGCGCCTGGCCCCGGGCCGGATCCGCGATCTGGCGCTGCTGCCCGCGGTGGTCCTGCTGCTGGTCATCGGCGCGGTCGGCAACCCCGACTTCCTCGACCGGGACAACCTGGTGAACATCCTCGGGGCGTCCTCGGCGCTCGGGCTTCTGGTGCTCGCCGAGGCGATGATCCTGATCAGCGGCAGGATGGATCTCTCCCTGGAGTCGATCGCGGGCCTGGCCCCCGCCCTCGGCTTCCTGGTCGTCATCCCGGCCTCCTCCTCCGGCTTCGGCACCGAGCTGCCCACCTGGGTGGGGCTGCTGGTCATCCCGCTGGCGGGCGCGGGGATCGGGGCGGTCAACGGGGCGCTGATCGTGGGGCTCGGGCTCAACGGGTTCATCGTGACGCTGGCGATGAACATCGTGCTGCGCGGCGTGCTGATCGGCCTGGTCTCCGGCAAGACGCTGTTCAACGCGCCGGACGCGTTCTTCTTCCTCGGCTCGCGGGAGTGGCTGGGGGTGCCGGTCTCGGTGTGGGTGACCGCGCTGTGCTTCGCGCTGGCCGGGTTCGTGCTGCGCTACCACCGGCTGGGCCGCGCGGTGTACGCGATCGGCGGCAGCACCCCGGCCGCCCGGGCTGCGGGCATCCGTACCGCGCGGGTGGGCTGGACGGTGCTGATGGTCGGCGGTGCGCTGGCGGGGCTGGCCGGTCTGGTCATCGCGGGGCGGGTCGGCGCGGTGGGCGCCAACCAGGGCAGCGGGCTGATCTTCACGGTGTTCGCGGCCGCGGTGATCGGCGGCATCAGCCTCCGCGGCGGCCGGGGCTCCCTGCTGGGGGCGCTGCTGGGGACCCTGTTGCTGGGCATGCTGGAGAACCTGCTCACCCTCGCCCAGGTGTCGTCCTTCTGGATCCAGGCGATCTACGGCGGGATCATCCTGCTCGCCCTGGTCGTCGCACGATTGACCACCGGGGAGGCCCAGGAGTCATAGTATTAAGGGAAATATCTGCGTAGATGGGACGGGTGCGATGGCCATTCCCGAGGGAATCGCGCCGACCGAAGCGCATGTCCCGTTCGACATGGCCGATGCGGCGACGGCCCTGCTCGATGCCACGGGGACCGTCGTCGGCTGGACCACGGCGGCGGAACGGCTGCTCGGCTATCCGGCGCCGGAGGTGCTGAAGCGGCCCGCCACGATGCTGCTGGCGGCCCCGGAGGACGCCGCGAAGGCGGTGTCCATCGCCGAGCAGTGCGCCGAGCACGGCGGCTGGGGCGGGCTGCTGGAGGTCCGGCACCAGGCCGGCCACCGGCTCGCGGTCGGCCTGCGGGTCTCCCCGGTCACCGGGCTGGGCGACGGCACCTGCTGGCTGATCTCGGCGATCGACGTGGCGACGATCCCGACCTGGGCGGTCAGCGGATCGCTGCTCCAGGCGTTCCTGACCCGCTCCCCCATCGGCATGGCCGTGCTCAGCCCGGACCTGCGGTACGTGTGGATGAACGACACCCTGGAGCGCTACGGCGGCGTCCCGCGCGACCAGCGGCTGGGCCGCCGGATGGCGGACTCGCTGCCGGGCCTGGACACCGCGGCCCTGGAGGCGAAGATGCGCCAGGTGCTGGAGACCGGCGTCCCGGTGATCGACTACGAGTACCGCGGCTGGACCATGGCCGAGCCGCACCACGAGCACGCGTACTCGACCTCCTTCTTCCGCCTCGACGACGCGGACGGCCATCCGGTCGGCGTCTGCTACATGGGCATCGACGTCACCGACCGCTGGCGCGCCCGGGAGCGGCTGGCCCTGCTCAGCGAGGCCAGCGAGCACATCGGCAGCACCCTGGACGTGATGCGCACCGCGCAGGAGCTGGCCGAGTTCGCGGTGCCCCGGCTCGCCGACTTCGTCACCGTCGACCTGCTGGACTCCGTGCTGCGCGGCGAGGAGCCCTCGGCCCAGCGGGCCCGGGTCCTGCCCCCGTTCCGGCGGGCGGGTCAGGCCTCCATCCACGAGGGCTGTCCGGAGTCGATCGCGGCACCCGGGGACGCGGTCGCCATCTCCCCCGAGTCGCCGTTCGCGTGCAGCTTCCTGGAGGGGGAGGCCATCCTGGACCCGGAGCTGGACGCCTCGCTGGGCGCGTGGGCCGACGACGACCCGGCCCGGACGCGGAAGGTCCGCGAGTTCGGGATGGGCTCCCTGATGGTGGTCCCGATCTGCGCGCGCGGCACCATCCTGGGCGTGGCCTCGTTCGTCCGCACCCGGCATCCGGACCCCTTCGAGGCGGACGATCTGGTGCTCGCCGAGGAGCTGGTGACGCGCGCCGCGCTGTGCGTGGACAACGCCCGCCGCTACAGCCGCGAGCACACCGCGGCCCTCGCGCTGCAGCGCAGTCTGCTGCCGCACGCCCTGTCCGGCGGCCAGGCCCTCGAGGTGGCCTCGCGCTATCTGCCGACCGACGCGCGCAACGGGGTCGGCGGCGACTGGTTCGACGTCATCCCGCTGTCCGGGGCCCGGGTGGCGCTGGTGGTCGGGGACGTGGTCGGGCACGGCATCACCGCGGCGGCCACCATGGGCCGACTGCGCACGGCCGTGCACACCCTCGCCGACATGGACCTGCCACCCGAGGAGCTGCTGGCCCATCTGGACGACCTGGTCATCCGGCTCACCGAGGAGGAGTCCGCCCAGGAGGGGGTGGGCGCGGCGGTGCTGGGCGCCACGTGTCTGTACGCGGTGTACGACCCGGTCACCCGGCGCTGCACGATGGCCAGGGCCGGCCATCCCATGCCCGCGGTGGTGGACCCCGGCGGCGCGGTCTCCTACCCGCCGCTGCCCGCCGGTCCCCCGCTGGGGCTCGGTTCGCTGCCGTTCGAGTCGGCGGAGCTGGAGCTGCCCGCGGGCAGTCTGATCGCGCTGTTCACAGATGGCCTCATCGAGACCTGCGACCAGGACATCGACGTCGGGCTCGGCCGGCTGAGCAACGCCCTGGCCCAGCCCGGGCTGCCGCTGGAGGAGCTGTGCTCGACGGTCATCGACACCCTGCTGACCCGTCCGCAGTCGGACGACGTGGCGCTGCTGCTGGCTCGTACCAACACCCTCGGCGCGGGCCACGTCGTCTCCTGGGACCTGCCCTCCGATCCTGCCGTGGTCGCGAACGCCCGCTCCCTCGCCCTCCACCAGCTCGCCGAATGGGGCCTGGAGGAGCTGGTGATGACCACCGAGCTGATCGTGAGTGAGCTGGTCACCAACGCCATACGGCACGGCACCGGCCCCATCCGGCTGCGGCTGATCCGGCACGAGGTGCTGATCTGCGAGGTCGCGGACGCCAGCAACACCTCCCCGCGGCTGCGCCACGCCCGTACCACCGACGAGGGCGGCCGCGGCCTGTTCCTCGTCGCGCAGATGACCCGCCGCTGGGGCACCCGCTACACCGAGGGCGGCAAGCTCATCTGGGCCGAACAAGACCTTCCGGGCCGGGCATGAGGCACACTCCGGCGCATACCCGCCCTATCCATGATCCCTTCCCTCCCGCACACTGGTCCTGTGCCAACGGGAGGGGGGCATTCGGCGTGCGCGAAGGGGACGGCGACGAGGACGGCGAAGGGGGCCGGTGGAGGCGGCGGCTCGCCTCCCGGTGGATGCGCGGCGGCGCCGCGGTGTTCGCGGGCGCGCTGCCCGCGCTGTCGTTTCCCGCGCCGTCGCTGTGGTGGTTCGCGTACGTCGCCCTGGTGCCCTGGCTGCTGCTGACGCGCTCCGCGCCCACGGTCCGGCGAGCGGCGTACGACGGCTGGCTGGGCGGGGCCGGGTTCCTGCTCGCGGCACACCACTGGCTGCTGCCGAGCCTGCACGTCTTCATCGTGCTGCTGGCGCTGCTGCTGGGACTGTTGTGGATGCCGTTCGGCGCGCTGACGCACCGGCTGCTGCACGGCCATCCGGGACCCGGCCGGGCGGGCGCCGCGCTGGTGCTGCTGCCGTCGGCGTGGCTGCTGGCCGAGCTCGTACGGTCTTGGCAGTACCTCGGCGGGCCCTGGGCGCTGCTGGGGGCGAGCCAGTGGCAGGTGCCGGTGGCGCTGCGGCTGGCGTCGGTGGGCGGGGTGTGGCTGATCGGCTTCCTGCTGGTCATGGTGAACGTCGCGCTCACCCTGCTGATCGCGCTGCCCCGGGCCCGTACCGTCGCGGCGGCCGGGCTCACCGCGTGCGGCGCCGCGGCGGCCGGGGTGTGGGCGTGGGCGCCGGTGCCGCAGGCGACCGGGACCACGCGGATCGCGGTGGTGCAGCCCGGGGTGATCAAGGGGCCGACGCCGCGTCTCGAGCGCAGCGTCGAGCTGACCCGGCAGCTGGCCGGCCGCCATCCGGACCTCGTGGTGTGGGGCGAGAGCAGCGTCGGCACGGATCTCGGCAACCGGCCGGAGCTGGGGAAGCGGCTGGGCGCGCTGTCCCGTTCGGTGGGCGCCGACCTGCTGGTCAACGTGGACGCGCGGCGCAGCGACCGGCCGGGGATCTACAAGAGTTCGGTGCTGATCGGGCCGAACGGTCCGACCGGGCAGCGCTACGACAAGATGCGGCTGGTCCCGTTCGGCGAGTACATCCCGGCCCGGCCGCTGCTGGGCTGGGCCACCTCGGTGGGCAAGGCGGCCGGTGAGGACCGGCATCGCGGCACCGAGCAGACCGTGATGCGGCTGCCGGGGGGCCTGCGGATCGGGCCGGAGGTCTGCTTCGAGTCGGCGTTCCCGGACATGAGCCGCAATCTGGCGCGGCGCGGGGCGCAGGTGCTGGTCGTCCAGTCGGCGACCTCGACGTTCCAGCAGAGCTGGGCGCCCGAGCAGCACGCCACGCTGGCCGCGCTGCGCGCCGCCGAGACCGGGCGGCCGATGGTCCACGCGACGCTGACCGGGGTCAGCGCGGTCTTCGGCCCGCGGGGCGAGCCGGTGGGCGGGCGGATGGGCACCGACGCGAGCGCGGCGACGGTGTACTCGGTGCCGCTGGCGAAGGGCACCAGCCCGTACGTGCGGACCGGGCCGCTGACGGTGTACGCGGCGCTGGCCGCGCTCGCCGCTTACGGCGTGGTGGAGGGGGCGCGGCGAGTGAGCCGAAGGGGCGCGCCGCTGTCGTAAGGGACCTGAGGCGGTCAGGCGCCGTTCCCGAAGCCCTCGGCGTCCCTGATCACCCGCTCGCACAGTTCATGGGTGCGCAGCGCGTCCTCGGCGCCGAGGCGCCTGCCGGTGCGCACGGCGTCGAGGAAGGCGTCGGTGATCTGCTCGATGCCGCGCTGCCGGGCGACCGGCACCCAGTCGCCGCGGCGGCGCACGCTCGGCTGCCCCTTGTGGTCCACGATCTCGGCGAGGTTGGTCACCTGCCGCTTGGTGTCCTGGCCGGAGACCTCCAGGATCTCCTCGGTGGAGCCGCTCATCCGGTTCATCACGCCGAGCGCGGTGAACCCGTCGCCGGCCAGCTGGAGGACGACGTGGTGCAGCAGCCCGTCGCGGCTCCTGGCCGTCACGTCGATGTGGTCCACCGGGCCGGGAACGAGGAAGCGCAGGGTGTCGACGACGTGGATGAAGTCGTCCAGGACGAGGGTGCGCGGGACCTCCGGGAGGCCGACGCGGTTCTTCTGCATCAGGATCAGATCGCGCGGATGGTCCAGGCACTGCGCGTACCCGGGGGCGTAGCGCCGGTTGAAGCCGACCATCAGGCTGACGCCGCGGTCCTCGGCCAGCCGCACCAGCCGCTCGCTGTGGCCGAGTTCGTACGCGAGCGGCTTGTCGACGTAGGTGGGCACCCCGGCGTCGAGGAGCCGGGTGACGAGCCCGGCGTGCTCGGCTGTCGGGGCGTGCACGAACGCGGCGTCCAGGTCCGCCGCGAGCAGCGAGTCGAGGGTGGCGTGGCGCTGGGCCTCGGGCACCCGGTGGGTGTCGGCGACCCGCTGGAGGGTGGCGGGGGTGCGGGTGTGCAGATGCGGCTCAAGACCGGGCCGCGCCATGAGCACGGGCAGATAGGCCTTCTGCGCGATGTCGCCCAGACCGATGCAGCCGACCCTCACGATGCCTCCTGGTGTTCCACTCGCCGGGCCCGGTGGCCGCGTCCACCCTACTCAGGACGGCCGCCGGAGCGCCGGGGCCTGCGGTTCCGGGGGGCGCCAGTCGGCGATGCCGTCGAAGCCGCGCAGCAGCAGACCGGGGGCGAGGCGGGTGGCGGCCGCGACGGCGGTGTTGCGGAGGGCGACCGCGGGGGCGCTGGTCAGGGAGATCGCGCGGGCGGCGCGCGCGGCACGGCGTACGACGTCCGTGGTGCGCGGCAGCCGGTCGCGGGTGTACGCGGCAAGGGCACCGGACGGGTCGGCCGCCGGGTCGGCGACGTGCGGTGACAGATGGTGGGCGAGGACGACGGCGTCCTCGATGGCCTGGTTGCCGCCCTGCCCCAGGGTGGGGGCCATGGCGTGGGCCGCGTCGCCGAGGAGGGCGGTCCGGCCCCGGTGGTGGGCGGGCAGCGGTTCGGTCATGGCCCGGACGTCGTGGCGCAGGACGGCGCCGGGTTCGGTGGCGGCGAGGATGTCGGGGACCGGCCGGTGCCAGTCGCCGAAGAGCCGGAGCAGTTCGGCCTTCTCGTCGTCGGGGGCGCGCCCGCCGGGGGCGGTGAAGGCCGCCGCGTACGCGTAGACCCGGCCGTCCCGCAGCGGCTGACTGCCCCAGAGCCGCCCCCGGCCCCAGGTCTCATGGGGTGCGAAGGGGCGCTCCGGGGCGGGGACGACGACGCGCCAGGTGGTGAATCCGGCGTAGCGGGGCCCGGGGTGGCCGGGGAAGAGCGCGCGGCGGACCGCCGAATGGACGCCGTCGGCGCCGACCACGAGGTCGGCCTCGCGCTCCCCGTCCGCCGTGACCACCCGGGCCGGGCGGCGGGCGTCGCCGGGGTCGGCCAGTTCGGCGGCGGCGCCGGTGCGTACGCATCCCTCGGGCAGCCGGGAGGCGAGCAACGCGACGAGGGTGGCGCGGTGGAGCAGGACCACCGGGCCGCCGAACCGCTCGGCCGCCGCCGCGCTGTCCATGCGGGCCAGCCACCGCCCGCCGGGGGTGCGCAGCCCGCCGCCGCCCTGCCAGGCGGCCAGCGCCCGGACGTCGTCGCCGAGGCCGAGGATGTCGAGGGCGCGCTGGGCGTTGGGGGCGAGCGCTATCCCGGCGCCCACGGGGTCGAGGGTGGCGGCGCGCTCCAGGACGGTGACGGACCAGCCGCCGCGGTGCAGGGCCGCGGCGGCGGTGAGCCCGCCGACTCCGGCACCGATGACGACGGCACGGGGCTGTTCCATGATTCCTCCCGGGTCCACTACAGGTGTAGTGACACCGAGGCTACTACACCTGTAGTACGGAGGGTAGGTTTGGCGTATGACCGTTGATCACACCCCCGCCCGCACCCCCGCACCGGGCGGATCCCGCGCCGAGCTGATCGCCGACAGCGCCCTGGCCCTGCTGGCCGAGCGGGGCATGCGCGGGCTGACGCACCGGGCGGTGGACGAGGCGGCCGGGCTCCCGCCGGGCTCGACCTCGAACCACGCCCGCACCCGCGCCGCCCTGCTCAAGGCAGCCGTCCGGCGGCTGGCCGAGCGGGAGGCACAGGTGCTGCGGCCCGGCGAGATGACCCATCCGGGCGACGGCCCCGGCGGGCTCGGCGGCGGCGCCGCCGATCCGATTCCCCCGCTGGCCGACGCGCTCGCCCTCGCGCTGCACCGCTCGCTCGTCCAGCAGCGCGATCTGCTCATCGCTCGGTACGAACTGGCGCTGGAGGCGACCCGCCGGCCCGAGCTGCGGGAGTTCTACGACGCGACGGGACGCGGCTTCCGCGAGCCGCTGGAGGCGCTGATGATCTCCGTGGGCTCCGGCGAACCGCGGCGGCACGCCCAGTCGCTCGTCGCCTGGTCCGAGGGGCAGATGTTCAGTTGCGCGGCCGGGGCCGACCATGCCGCGCTCCCCGAACGAGCCGCGCTGCGCGCCGGGTTCGAGGAGCTTCTGCGCGGGATGCTGGGCCAATAACCCGTCGCGCGACGGTGGCCCGGTCGTCATGATGCTCCCCATGACGACTGCCGAACGCCAAGAGGCGCCCACCACCGGCGATGAACGCACCAGCCTGGAAGGATGGCTGGACTTCCACCGCGCGACCCTGGCCCTCAAATGCGAGGGACTCGACGACAAGCAGCTGCGCGAGGCGTCCGCGCCGCCGTCCGGGCTCAGCCTGCTGGGGCTCGTACGGCACATGGCCGAGGTCGAGCGCAGCTGGTTCCGGCGGGTGCTGGAGGGCCAGGACGCCCCGCCCATCTGGTACAGCGAGGAGGATCAGGACGGCGACTTCCGGGTCACCGAGGCGGACACCGGCGAGGCCGCCTTCGCGATCTGGCGGGAGGAGGTCACCGAGGCCCGCGCGGCCGCTGCCCGCCACTCCCTGGACGAGGTCGTCGCCCGGCGCGACCACCGCCGCGAGGACTTCAACCTGCGCTGGATCTACCTCCACATGATCGAGGAGTACGCCCGCCACAACGGCCACGCCGACCTCATCCGCGAGCGCATCGACGGCGTGACGGGCGACTGACAGGGGCCGGCGACCGACCGGGGCTCACATCGCGAGCCGCTGCGCCAGCCGCGCGATCCCGGCCCGCACCCGGTCCCCGTACGGATCGTCGCCCAGCGTGCCCGCGTATCCCCGGGCCAGCGCCAGCTGGCTGCGCGCCGCCGCCTCCTGGCCGAGCTTCGCGTAGTCGGCGGCCAGGTTGAGGTGGAGGGCCGGGTAGAGGGCGCGCAGCCGGGGGGCGGCGGTGCGGGCGCCGGGCCCGTCGGCCGCGGCCAGGGCCAGCAGGTCCCACAGGAGCTCATCGGCCGGATCGTCCTGGGTGTCGGCGAGATAGTGGGCGAGGGCGCAGCGGTGGAACGGGTCACCGTCGCCCTCGATCTCCCGCCACAGCGCGGCCAGCCGGTTGCGTGCCTCCTCGCGGTCACCGCCCCGGTGCAGCATGACCGCCTGCCCGATCCGGGTCAGCACGGCGTCGTCCTCCGGCGCCTCCCGCCGTACGTCGCCCATCCGGTCCTCCCGCCTGCGCCCCGCCGCCGGTACCTGCGGCCGACGGTAGCCGGGGAGCCGTACATCCCCCGTCAGGCGGGTCCATCGGGTCAGTCCGGCGGGTCAGTCCGGCGGCCAGTACCGCTCGGCCAGTTCGGTGACGGCGCGGGCGACGGCCGCCCGCAGCTCGGGCGGACCCAGCACCTCGGCGTCGGTGCCGAGCCGCAGCATGTCGTCGACCGCGACGGGCAGCGACTCCACCGGCAGCACCACCCGCGCCCTCCCCCGATCGTCGGGCGGGCCCGCCCCGTCGGCCGCCACCGCGCCGACCGCGCCGAACTTCATCGGCAGCAGCCGCAGGCCCCGCTCGGTCAGCAGCAGTTCGGCCTCGCCCTGGAAACGCGCGGCCTCCATGGCGCGCGCCGACTCCTGCCAGTAGGCGGCGAGATCGAACCCGGCGGGGCGCTCGAAGACGTCCTGGAGCACCTCGGCGGCCAGGATCCGCGCCACCCGGTAGCTGCGGATGGTGTCCTCCACTCTGGCCACCAGGTACCAGATACCGCCCTTGAGGACGAGGCCGAGCGCGTGCAGATCGCGGTGCACCTCGCCGCGCCAGCGCCGGTAGTGCACCCGCAGCACCCGGCACCGCCATGCGGCCTCGGCCGCCGCCGCGAGGTACGGCACCGGCTCGGCGTCCCGGAACCAGCCGGGCGCGTCGAGGTGGAAGCGCTCCTGGATGCGGCGCGACCGCTCGTCCAGCTCGGGCGGCAGCGCGGCCCGCAGCTTGAGCTGGGCGGTGGTGAGGTCCGCGCCGAGGCCCAGTTCGGCGGCCGGTCCTGGCATCCCGGCGAGGAAGAGCGAGTCGGCCTCGTCGCCGGTGAGCCCGGTCAGCCGGGTGCGGTAGCCGTCCAGCAGCCGGTAGCCGCCGGCCGGGCCGCGGTCGGCGTACACCGGCACGCCGGACGCGCTCAGGGCGTCGATGTCGCGGTAGACGGTACGGACCGACACCTCCAGCTCCGCGGCGATCTCCGGCGCGGTCATCCGGCCCCGGTTCTGGAGAAGGAGGAGCAGGGAGAGCAGACGGTCGGCGCGCATGCGGTCCATTGTGCGCCCGTACCTGACAGAAGATGTCAGGTACGGCGGACAGAATCCTTCTCACCAGCGCACGGGCACCCGCGCACGGCCTGATCGAAAGGACCCGCCATGACCACGCACGCCACCGGTACCTTCACCTTCGCCGACTGGCAGGAGAAGCCGGTCGGGGAGGCCGCGGGCGGAGCGAAGCTCGCCCACGCCACCGTGACCAACGGCTACTCGGGCGCGATCACGGCGTCCGGCACCTCCTGTCAGTACGCCATCGTCTACCTCGCCGACAACACCGGTGGCTTCTCGGGCCATGAGCTGGTGGACGGGCGGCTCGACGGGCGCCGGGGCAGCTTCGTCCTCGCTCAGCACGGCACCTTCGGCGAGGACGGCACCGTGCAGTGCACCATCGAGGTGGTGCCGGGCTCGGGCACCGGCGAGCTGGCAGGGCTCACCGGTGCGGGCTCCTTCACCGCTCCGAAGGGCATCGAGGCCGTCCGTTACGCCCTCGACTACGAGCTGGGCTGAGACGGTCCGAGGTCGGGGATCCGCCAGTCGATGGGCGTGTGGCCCTGGGCCTTCACCGCGTCGTCGATCTGGGTGAAGGGGCGCGACCCGAAGAACTTCTTCGCCGACAGCGGCGAGGGGTGCGCCCCCTTCACCACCGCGTGCCGCTCCTCGTCGATCAGCGGCAGCTTCTTCTGGGCGTAGTTCCCCCACAGGACGAAGACGGCCGGGTCGGGGCGGGCGGCGACCGCGCGGATCACCGCGTCGGTGAACTTCTCCCACCCCTTGCTCTTGTGGGAGTTGGCCTCGCCGCCCCGGACCGTCAGCACCGCGTTGAGCAGCAGGACGCCCTGCCGGGCCCACGGCATCAGATAGCCGTTGTCCGGGACGGGGTGGCCCAGCTCCTCCTTCATCTCCTTGTAGATGTTCCGCAGCGACGGCGGGGTTTTGACGCCCGGCCGCACCGAGAAGCACAGCCCGTGCCCCTGGCCCTCGCCGTGGTACGGGTCCTGCCCGAGGACCAGCACCTTCACCTGGTCGTAGGGCGTGGCCTCCAGGGCGGCGAAGACCTCGTCGCGCGGCGGGTACACCGGCCCCTTCGCCCGCTCCTCCTCGACGAACTCGGTGAGCTCCTTGAAATAGGGCTTCTCCAGCTCCTCGCCGAGGACACCGCGCCAGGACTCGGGCAGCTCGTAGGCCACGTCAACAACCTCCGGTCGTGTTCCGTTTACGGGCACGAACCTACCGGCGGCCACTGACAACGCCTCATGCGGATCGGCGCCGAGCCGTGGCGGCGCCGATCCGTGGCGGTCGGTCAGCCGACGCCCGCGTTGAGGAAGATACCGCCGTCGAGGACGAGCGTCTGGCCGGTGATCCACGCGGCCTGCTCGGAGGTGAGGAACGCGGCCGCGCCCCCGACGTCCTCCGGCACGCCGAGCCGCCCCAGCGGATACGCGGCGGCGGCCTCCGCCTCCCGCCCCTCGTACAGGACGGTGGCGAACTTCGTCTTCACCACGGCGGGGGCGATCGCGTTGACCCGCACGCCCGGCGCGAACTCGTGGGCGAGCTGCGCCGTGAGGTTGATCATCGCGGCCTTGGACACGCCGTACGCGGCGATGAACGGCGAGGGGGACATCCCGGCGACCGAGGCGATGTTGACGATGGCGCCGCCGTTCTCCTTCTGCCACGCCTTCCACGTCTGCTGGGCGAAGCCGAGCGCCGAGACGACGTTGGTCTCGAAGACCTTGCGCATCACCGCGAGGTCGAGGTCGGCGATGGGCGAGTAGACCGGGTTCGTACCGGCGTTGTTGACGAGGTAGTCGACGCGCCCGAACGCCTCCATCGCGCGCTCGACGGCGACCGCCTGGTGCGCCTCGTCGTGCGCCTTGCCGGGGACGCCGATCACGCGGTCGGCACCCAGTCGCTCCACGGCCTCCTTCAGGGCGTCCTCGTTGCGGCCGGTGATGCACACCCGGTCGCCGCGCGCCACCATGGCCTCGGCGATTCCGTAGCCTATGCCGCGGCTCGCCCCGGTGACGAGCGCGGCCTTCCCGCTGTCCGATGCGATCTCTTTGGTCATGGGGTTCGTCAAGCTCCTGATCAGTTGAGCGGTCCGCCGGCCACGTACATCACCTGGCCGGAGACGAACCCGGCGGCGTCCCCGGTGAAGAAGGCGACGGCGTTCGCGATGTCGTCCGGCTGGCCGACGCGCTGCACCGGGATCTGGCTCGCGGCCGCCTTCTGGAAGTCCTCGAAGCCCATGCCGACGCGCTCGGCGGTGGCGGCGGTCATGTCGGTGGCGATGAAGCCGGGCGCCACGGCGTTGGCGGTGACGCCGAACTTGCCCAGCTCGATGGCGAGGGTCTTGGTGAAGCCCTGCATACCGGCCTTGGCGGCGGAGTAGTTGACCTGGCCGCGGTTGCCGAGGGCCGAGCTGCTGGAGAGGTTGACGATCCGTCCGAATCCGGCGTCCACCATGTGCTTCTGACAGGCGCGCGACATCAGGAACGCGCCCCGCAGATGCACGTTCATCACGGTGTCCCAGTCGGACTCGCTCATCTTGAAGAGCAGATTGTCGCGGAGCACACCGGCGTTGTTCACCAGGATCGTCGGCGCGCCCAGCTCCTCGGCGACCCGCCCGACCGCGGCCTCCACCTGCCCCGCGTCGGACACGTCGCAGCCCACGGCGATGGCCTTGCCACCCGCCGCGGTGATCTTCTCCACGGTCTCCGCGCAGGACGCCTCGTCGATGTCGAGCACGGCGACGGCGCGGCCCTCCTCGGCCAGCCGCGCGGCGGTCGCCGCGCCGATGCCGCGGGCCCCGCCCGTCACGATGGCGACACGCTGCTCGTTGGTGGACATGCGGGTTCTCCTCGCCTCGGGTAGCGGCTCACCGTTCCGGTACCGGGCAGTGAGCAACCGCTTAGTCTCTTCAGTGGACGAGACGCTATGAGGCCCGCCGCCCCCTGTCAACGACCCGCTGTGATGCCCTTGCTCACCCTCGCCCGTCAGCGCACCAGAAGGTCGAGCAGCCGCTCGACCTCCGCCTCCGCGTCCGTCGTCAGCCCGGTGTGCACCGGGCCCGGCTGGACGACCGTGGAGCGCGGCGCGACCAGCCAGCGGAACCGCCGCCCCGGGGCATCACCGGCCGCCTGTCCTGCCTGCTCTCCGCCGCGGCAGACGCCCTCCACCGCGTGCAGCGCGGCCCGTACGCCCGCCACGTCCGCCGACGGGTCGAGCGCGAGCAGCCGCGTCTCGTCCAGATGGGTGCGGGCCGCCACGAAGGACGTCGCACGGCAGTAGACGACGACGCCCGCGTTGATCAGCTCACCGCGCTCCACCCGGGGAACGACGCGCACCACCGCGTACTCGAAGACTTCCCGGCCCTGGTGCAGCCCGCTCACTTCGCTGCCTTTCCGTCGACCCATACGCGCAGCCAGTCGGGAGCCTTCGACGGCCCGTCACCGGAGCGCTCCCCGATCGTGATCATTTCACCCACGGCCGCGGCCCGCTCGCCCAGCACACGCACATAGGCGCGCCGCACGGCGTCCGGGCTGTCGAAGCCGGGCTCGTCGGCCAGCCACTCGTCGGGCACGTCGGCGGTGACCTCGGTCAGCAACTCCTCGGTGATCCGCGGCGCGAGCGTGGCCGCGGCCGCGGCCACGTCCGGGGCGAAGGACGCGAGTACGTGGTCGGAGGCGTCGTACGGCTTGGTGGCGGCCACGTCCAGACCGCGCCAGCTGTGGTGCCAGATCATCGTGGCGCCATGGTCGATGAGCCACAGCTTGCCGTGCCACACCAGCAGGTTGGGGTTGCGCCAGGAGCGGTCCACATTGCCGACGAGCGCGTCGAACCACACCACCCGCCCGGCCTCCGCCGCGCCCACCTCGAAGGCCAGCGGATCGAAGCCGAGCGAACCGGGCAGATAGTCCATGCCCAGATTGAGCCCGCCGCTGGCCTTGAGCAGCGCCTGCACCTCCTCGTCCGGCTCACTCAGCCCGATCACCGGGTCGAGCCGGATCCGCGCCAGCTCCGGGACGCGCAGCCCCAGCCGACGGCCCAGCTGTCCGCAGATGACCTCGGCGACGAGGGTCTTCCGGCCCTGGCCCGCGCCGATGAACTTCATGACGTACGTGCCGAGATCGTCGGCCTCGACGATGCCGGGGAGCGACCCGCCCTCACGCAAGGGCGTGACATAGCGGGTGGCCGTGACTTCGGTCAGCATTTTCCCAGGCTAGCGGACGTACTGGCCTTACAATCCACAATTGGCTCCCTAGGCACACAAGCCGGGGAAGCTACGCAGCCGGTCCATCACAGTGCGCCCCTTGCTGCCAGCCTCAGGCATCTCGGCCCCGGGGAGGACGACCGCGGCGTCCACGTCGTCCGGGTCCAGACCCGTCCAGCTCGGGTTGCCAATCCTCGCTCACCCTGGAGGGCGACCGCCACCCGGCGTCCTGGTACGGCTCGGAACGTCGAGCCGGCATGGCGTCGACGGCTGGGCATGGAAACACTCCTCAGGCTGGGGGCGGTGAACCTGCGTCGTCGGCGGACTTCCAAGCGGTGCAGCGCAGCATCGTCAGCGGCTGATTGGCGAGGTAGTCGTCCCAGAAACCGGGTGCGAATGCGGCAGCCGACGCGTCCGGCACCTCCAGCGGCACCCATGCGACGTCCCGGAAGCCGGCCCTGCCCAGCGCGTCCGCGAGGCTCCGGTGCACCCCGCGGCACATCCGGAACAACGTCTCCTCGTCGTCCGCGTAGTTCAGCAGGTAGACGGCGGTGGCAGCGTCGAACGCCTGCTCGGGGAGCGGGAGTTGCGCTGCGTCCAAGACCTCGTACCGGATGCCCAGCGGGTCCCGCTCCTCGATGTCCCGTGCGGCGGCGACCATTTCCCCGGAGATGTCGACGCCCAGCACGTCGGCCGCGCCCAGCCGCTTGATCGACCGGCTGTAGAAGCCGGTGCCGCACGCCAGGTCCAGCACGCTGCGCCCGGCCAGGGGGCCCAGCATGCCCAGGAAGCTGGGCACTTCGGAATACCGGGCGAGCGGCAGGGTCTTGAACCCCTCGTACGCCTCGCCGATCTCGTCGTACTGCTGCACGGTCATGACGTCGCCTTTCCCGCGATGTGATGGGTGCGGTCGGTGCGCCGGGTGTGCTCGATGTGGGGATCCTCCCGGGTGCCGGAGACCGGCAGCCGGCAGGGGGCCCGGTCCGTGCGGCGCAGCAGGTCGCCGACCACGGCGGCCCGCTGCCCCTGGTACCGGACCGCCTCCAGGGCCGCGGGGCTCGGCAGGGCCCCGTGCGAGAGGGCATGGGCGCTGCCGTACGGATTGCCGCCCGCCGCGAAGGACGCCGGGTCGGTGTAACCGGGCGGGGCCACCACCGCCCCGCCGTGGAACAGCAGGTGGTGGATGGCGAGCAGTGCCGACTCGCTTCCCGCATGGGGCTGCGGGGTGACCACGAAGGAACTCGCCGCCTTGTCGGTCAGCGGCCCGGCCCCCTCCGGCAGCTGCTGCAGGAAGTCCACCAGCGGGGCGGCCGGCGCGCCGAGCCGGGCGAGCGAGCCGAACACCACCGCGTCCGCCCACTCCAGGTCCCGCTTCGTCGCCGGGAGCGCACTGGGCGGACCCTTGACGGTGGAGCGCGCCCCGCCGGGGACGGTCGCGCCGTCCGGCACCCGGCGCAGTCTGACCTCCGCCCCCAGCTCCCTGGCGCCGGCCGCGCACTCCTGGGCCATTACCCGGACCGTGTCGTGGAGGGCATGGTGCACGACGGTGACGCGGGCGGGGCCGCGCATCGGCCGGGGTGAGGAGAGGCAGCGCGGGCGCGGGGTGCGCGCGGCGAACTCCGCGAGTCGTGCGCCCTGTGCCCGGGCGGTGTCCACGTCCAGGGCCGATTCCTGCTCCTCGCTGCGGTAGTTGACCGAGAGTCCGTAGGGATTGCTGCTCGCCCGGGCGTGCCCCGGGTCCGTGAGGTCCGCGCCGAGCACCCAGGAACCCCAGTGCCAGGCGGTCTGGTACAGGCTCAGCAGGGTGGCTTCCCGTCCGCCGTAGTCGCACTCGGCGGAGGTCATCGCGGTCACCACCCGGTCGGCCAGCAGACCGCGCGCCCACAGCCGGGCGGTGGAGTCCAGGAAGCGTTTGAAGGGGGCGGAGACGTTCCCGAAGTATGTCGGCGTCGCCAGAACCAGGCCGTCCGCCCAGCGCACGTCCTCCGGCGAGGCCACGGAATGCTCCGTGTCGACCGCGGCGTGCCGCCGCCGCTGCGACGGGCCCGGCCCGTCGTCCACGACCCGAAGCAGCCGCACCCGGGCCCCGCGTGCGGCGGCCCCCTCGGCGGCGGCGACGGCCAGCCGGAGCATGGTGCCCCGGCGGCTGTGGTAGATCACGGCGACCCTCGGCATGGTGGCGGGGTGGCGCCGGGTGCTCGTCATGCGGCTCTACCTTCTTCCTGGTTCTGCCCCAGCCATTCGCAGGGTTGTGTCACCCAGGGGAGCCGGGTGTGGCTTTCATGCGGCTGCCGGCTGTGGCTCGGGAGGCTTGGCCGCCCGGCCCCCCATGACGTCTCGGCCGCCGATGGGGAAATGCGAACAGGTCGCTGTGTACAGCAATGCCTGCGAGGTCGTCCGTGGTACGCACTGCACGCACGCTGTCGCGGCGGGTGGCCAACGACGAACTCGAGCTGCTGAAGCTCGTCGGAGACGTCCTGGACCTCGCCGAAGGCAGGGATGTCACCTGGGCGCTGGACATGGCAGGCGGCGGCCCCGGCGTCGCGGGCGAGACGGCCATCGCGAAGATGGTGCACACCCTGGCGAAGGAGGTGATGGCCCTCAACTCCAGCGGCTGCCGCCCCGGGCCCGCCGGCGGCCGTCACCCGGAGTCCGGACGCGGCTCAGGACGCAGCTCCGCCGCGGTGCGCGTGCGCAGTACGCAGCGCAGGTCCTCGCCCAGCCGGTCGATCTCGCCGAACTCGAAGCGCAGGCCGTCCGCGAGGCGGTCGGCGCCGAATTCGTCCAGCACCGGGCGGCCGTTCGCCCCCAGGAACAAGGGCGCCAGGTAGCAGACCGCCCGGTCCAGCATTCCGCGGCGCGCGAACCCCGCGGCGAGCGCCGCCCCGCCTTCCAGCAGCACCGAGCGCAGCCCCCGCCGGTAGAGCTCACGGCTCAGCGCCGTGAGGTCCAGGCCCTCCGTGTCGTACGGCAGGGCTACCGTCTCGTGCCCGTGCGGAAGCCGCGCCGCCACGGCGTTCTCGGCGGTCACCACCAGCGTCGGCGCGGCGGCGTCCAGCACCCTGGCGTCCGGGCGGAGCACCCCGTCACGGCTCAGTACGATCCGCAACGGCGGCTTGCCCAGGACGCCGTGCCGCAGCCCCAGGTGCGGGTCGTCGGCGCGCAGGGTGCCCGCACCGACCAGCACCGCGTCGTGCTCGGCGCGCAGCCGGTGGGCATCCGCACGGGCCTCGCTGCCGGTGATCCAGCGGGAAGTGCCGTCGGCCGCGCCGCTCCTGCCGTCCAGGGTGCCGCCGAACTTCCAGGTGACGCAGGGGCGTTCCCTGCGTACCGAGGTCAGCCACAGCTCGTTGGCGTGCTCCGCCGCCTCGCGCCGGACGTCTCCGACCACCTGCACCCCGGCGGCGCGCAGCAGCGCGGCGCCCCCGCCGGCCCGGGGGGTGGGGTCGGGCACCGCGTACAGCACCCGGGCCACCCCGGCGGCCAGCAGCGCGCCGGTGCAGGGGCCGGTGCGACCGGTGTGCGTGCACGGTTCCAGGGTGACCACAGCGGTCGCCCCGCGCGCCCGCGCGCCCGCAGCCCGCAGCGCCTCCACCTCCGCGTGCGGGTTGCCCGCACCCCGGTGGACGCCCTCGCCGAGGATCGTGCCGCGGGCGTCCAGGAGGACGCAGCCGACGACCGGGTTGGGGCTGGTGCGCCCCAGGTGGGACCGGGCGAGGGCGACGGCCCGGTCCATCGCGGCGTGCTCGGCGGGGGTGGCAGCCGGAGCGGACGCACCGGCCGGGCCTGCGGCGAGGGTGGGCACCTGCCACCCGTCCGTCCCGCTCACAGGGACTCCGCGAGTCGGAAGCCCATGGCGTAGATGTCCCGTTCATACCAGCCGTGCCGGCGTCGGCAGCGCGCCAGGTCGCCGAACCGGGTGAAGCTCCCGCCGCGCGCGATCCGGTAACTGCCCCGGGTCACGGCCAGGTCGTCGTCGACGCGGTCGCCGCCGTCGTAGGGGCGGTACAGGTCGCTCACGTACTCCTCCACGTTCCCCGCCATGTCGTGCACCCCGAACGGCGAACACCCGCCGGGATGGACGCCGATCGGGACTGTTTGCAGCGGGCCGCCCTCCACGGTGTTCGTGCACTGGGGACGGAAGGAGGCGCCCCACGGGTAGGCGCGCCCTTCGCCGCCGGAGGCCGCGTACTCCCACTCGGCCTCGGACGGCAGCCGGAACGCCCGCCCGGTGGCCCCGGCCAGCCACTCGGCGTACGCGTCGGCGGCCTCGGCGGGGACGGTCCACACCGGGTGGTTGGCGAGCAGTTCCGGATACACCCCGAACCGCCAGGAGCTGGGCAGCCAGTGTGCGCCCGTCTCCTCCAGGAACAGCCGGTACTCGGCGTTCGTCACCGGGTGCAGGGCGATCCGGAACGCGGCGAGGTCCGCCTCGTACTGCGGGCACTCCTTGGCGATCCACTCCCGCTCCACCCCGGCGTGCCGCCACTGCTCCAGCACGGAGTCCACCGCACCGGGAGCGAGCCCCAACACCACACGTGCGGCGGGCACTTCGGCCATCGGCGGGGAGTACGAACGCACCCTGGGGTCCCCGATCAGGCCGAGCACGGTGCCGGCCGCATACCGGGTGGTGAACTCCTGCCGCGGGTCCTCGGCCACCGTGACGAGTTCCTCGGGGGTCCTGCCCAGGAGGTCCTGATGGTCGCGCAGTGCCCAGGAGGGGCCGCGCGCCACGAAGGTCTCCGGCAGCCCCATGGCCGCTCGGTCGGTCAGGGTGTTGGGGTTGGCCATGACGACGGGCGGGCGGGCGCCGGGCGTCGTGGCGTCGATGGGGGTGCCGATCGTCGGAGTGCTGGTCATGTCTGTGCCTCCGGAGCATTGGGGCGGTCCGGGAGGCGGGACGTGCCACGCCTCCCGGACCGCTGTCTGTGGGGGTTCACCCGGCGAGCGGGTAGACCTGCCCGTCGTAGGACGCGGCGAGGAAGAGCTTGCGCTCCGCGTCGTAGGCGAGCGCGGAGATGCCCGCCGCGGTCGGACGCGTGTCACGGCTCCACGAGGACGTCGCGCGGTCGTAGATCGCGACTTGCCCGTGGTAACCGCCGGTGGCGATGAGCCGGCCGTCGTCGGAGGCGGCCACGCACTTGATGGAGTGCGTGTGCGGGGTGTCCAGCACCCGCACCCGCTGCTCGGGGTCCCACAGCCGGAGCTTGAGGTCCCGGCTCACACTGGCGAACCAGCCGTCGGCGAGCCCCGCGCACCCATTGGCGATCCTGTCGTGGGCGTCCTCGATCGTGGCCACCTTCTCCAGCGTGGAGGCCCGGTACCAGGTCGCCGACGCGTCCGCCGCCACCGAGAAGATCAGGTCACCCGAGACGGCGACGCCCTTCACCGCGTTGGTGTGCAGCGGCAGATCGCGCACGTGCTCGGCCCGCCCCCGGGCGTCAAGACGCAGTACGAGCCCCTCGCCGGTGTACGCGCCGACCACCGCGTGCTGCGCGCCGTCGTGCTCGAAGGAGGCGGCACAGTTCAGCGGGGAGCGGTGCTGGTACAGCTCCCCGCCGGTGGACGCGTCGAATACCTTGCCCAACTGGCCTCCGGTCAGCACCAGGTCACCCAGTGGTGCCAAGAAGTTGCACAGACTGCCGGTGTCGGCGACCGCCTTGCCGTCGCGGTGCACCGTGCCCGAGTCGCCCACGGTGAGCAGCAGCCCCGAGGGCAACGGCAGGACCGCGTTGACGCCGCCGGTGGGCGGAACCGGGGTGGTGTCCCAGGTCTGTGTCTCGTAGTCGTAGCCGCGGTAGGTGGCGCCGAAGGTGGCGAACACGAGCCGGGAGCCGCCCGCGAAGGCGCAGGAGCGCGGCCACACGTCGTCGGGCAGCGCGGTGGTGCCCATCGGCTCGGGGCGCAGGGAGGCCACGTTCCACAGCCGCATCGTGCGGTCGTAGCTCAAGCTGACCAGCAGGTCCCGCTCGCTGTCCAGGACCAGGCGCTTGATGCCCGCCTCGTGGGCCGGGAGCACCTCGCGGCCGTCGTCGTCGACCACGATGATCTGGCCCTCGTCGTTGCCCGCGAAGATGACGCCGCTGGTGGCGATGGCGATTGTGTCGGTCTCCACCCCGTCCATGTCGAGGTCCGCGAGCAGTTCCCCGGTCGCCAGCGACCACCGCTTGATGGTGCCGTCGTCGCTGGAGGAGATCAGTTCGTCGGCGCTGTGGCTCCACTCCACGGAGATCACGTCGGCGGTGTGCCCCGTGAAGGTCCGCTCCAGCCGGCCGTCGAAGGCGTACACCCGCACCCGGTGGTCGCGCGAGGCCGTCGCCACCAGCTCCTTCGTCGGATGGAACACCGACATCTCGACATCGTCCTCCTGGGCGTCGAAGACAGCGGCCAGACGCAGGTCGGGCACGGTCCACAGGCGGGCCGAGTGGTCGCTGGAGGAGGTCAGCAGGAAGCGTCCGTCGAGGGAGAAGGAGCACTGGTTGGCGAGGTGGTCGTGCAGGGAGCGGGCGAGCGACTCCCCGGTCCGCTGGTCCCAGCAGATGACTTGGTTGTCGTAGCCCGCCGTCGCTACGTAGCGGTCCTGCCAGGCGGCGATTCCACTGATGGGGCCGCGGTGCTGAATCATGCGATCTCCTGCGTGATCTCGATGCAGTGGCCGTGCAGTTCCGCCTTCGCGCGGAGGTAGTGAAGGTTCCGTTCGTTGAGGAAGGCGCCGGTGGCCACCTGGTCGACAATCTCGATGCCGTACTCGCGCAGCTGCGCCGTCTTGTCGGGGTTGTTGCTCAGTAGGCGCAGCCGGGAGACGCCGAGCACGTGCAGCATCTGCGCTGCGGACCGGTAGTCCCGCAGGTCGTCGGAGAAGTTCAGGTGCCGGTTGGCGGCGAAGGTGTCGAGCCCCAGCCGGTCCTGTACGTCGTAGGCGTCGAGCTTGTTGTACAGCCCGATGCCGCGCCCTTCCTGGCGCAGGTACAGCAGCAGCCCGCCGGACGCGGACAGCAGCTTCAGCGACTCCGTCAGCTGCGGGCCGCAGTCGCAGCGTGCGGAGCCGAAGACGTCACCGGTGAGGCACTCGGAGTGGAGTCGGACCAGGGGGGTGTCCGGCGTGGGTCCGAAGGCGAGGGCCAGGTGCTCCTCGCCGTCGCTGAGGCCGCGAAAGGTGGTCACCTGCGCGGACGTGGTGAAGCCGTCGGTGAGTCGCACCGGAACCTCTACTGTGCTCCGGACGGTCACCGCATCTTGTACCTGGCTCTTCTGCGCGGTGGAAGAGGCCGTCGTCCCACCGTTGCGTGCGTCGGTCACTGGTCCTCCAGGGGAGAAGATCCACGTGGGCCTTTCCCGTGGATCAACTGGAGTCTTCACGGTGCGGCGCGCGAGGGACATGCGGTGCGCACCGAGATACGCCCGAAGCATTTTCCGGCGGCGCATGTTCCGGTACCGAGGGAACCGCAGGTGTACCGAAGGACCGGCCGAGGCAGTAAACGCGCTGGGGCCGCACCGGAGTTGCCGGCCGTTCACACGGGAGCACGGGGCGGGGCGCCCGACCGTACGACAGCGGCCGGCCGCGCGAGGGGCCCGGGGACCTCCGGACGCACGAAAGCGGCCCGTCGCACACAGCGAGGTGTGCGACGGGCCGCGGTCGGCCGGCCGGAAAGTGCGGATGCGCGTCGGTCAGGCGGTGCGCCCCGCGTCGTGCCGGTCCGGTTTCCCGACTGGCACGGGTGCGTCTGCGCCGGTGCCCGGAACGTCCTTGACCCGGGTGCGCAGACCTGCGCCGATGCCCGCCAGGGCCGCCAGCGTGGTGATGGCGAAGACGACGCCGAGCGCTCCGTTCTTCGCCCAGCCCTGAGTGGCTCCGTAGGCGCTGACCGCGGTGCCCAGGCCCGTCATGACGGCGACGGACATGGTCTCGGACAGCTGGAGGTTGGAACTGGCCGCGCCTTCCTGCCCCTTGGGGGCGATCGACAGCACGATGGTGGTGACCGCCGGGTACACCAGGCCCATGCCGAAGCCCGCGATCGCCCAGCCGACCACGGCGAGCGTGACGCTCTTGAGGTCAGTGCCGATGGCCAGGGCAATCATCGCGTCGCCGATGACCAGCAGGACGAAGCCCGCCACCACCCGACTGTGCCGCCTCTTGCCCTCGCTGCGGGCGTCCAGCTTCGCCTGGATCCACGCACCGGTGACCCAGGTGAGCGCCCCCGTGGACAGTGCGAGGCCCGACTCCAGGGTGCTCAGGCCCAGGACCAGCGTCATACTCAACGGGAAGAACGACTCCGCCCCGTAGTAGGCGGTGCTGACGAGTCCGCGGACGATCATTCCGGCGGGCATTCCGCGCTGCACGGTGAGTGTGCCGGGCGGCAGCAGCTTGCGGAGCATGGGCAGGGCGAGGGCCGCGCCCGCGAGGACCACGGGGATCGTGATGGCGAGGTTGTGCTCCTCGAGCCCGGCCAGCACCGCACCCGTGCCGATCACCAGCAGCAGGGTGTACGGGATGCGCCCCTTGTCGGGGGCGGACGCCTCGGGGGCGCCGAGCTTGCGCAGGGCGGGCAGGGTGAGCAGCACCCCGATCAGTACCAGCGGCACCAGGATGATGAACACCACCCGCCAGTTGGTCGCCTCGGCGATCCCCGCCGCGATGGCTGGGCCCAACAGTGCGGGCAGCGTCCATGCCGAGGCCACCATGGCGAGCATCCGGGCACGCAGTGCGTCCGGGTAGGCCCGCCCGACGGCCAGGTAGGCGATGGCGAGCACGCCTCCGACGCCGGCGCCTTGGAGGGTGCGGCCGAGCAGGAAGACGTACCAGTTGTTCGCGATCGCGGAGATGCCGCAGCCGACCACGAAGAACAGGAATGCCTGGAGGTACGGTGCGGCCGGGCCGCGCTGGTCGGCGCCCTTGCCGGTGAGCACCGTGCCGAAGATGTTGGCCAGCATGAACGCGGTGAACGCCCAGCCGAACAGGCCCAGACCGTCGAGTTCCTTGGCGACCGATGGCAGCACGGTCGCCACTCCGAGCCATAAGAACGCCACCAGCGTGACGGACAGGATCAGCCCGATGGTCAGGGCCCGGTAACGGGGGGCCCAGATCCCCTCTTCGGTGCTCCCAGGAGCGGACGTGGTCATCGGTTCCCCATCTCAGCTATATGTCAGTTTCCTTATATAGTGGATCCACCATATAGGCGAAGGTCGATATGCTGTCAAGCGTGACCGACTTCGTATCGACTGCCCAGATGTTCAAGGCGCTCGGCCACCCACTGCGGCTGGGGATCGTCCGTGCTCTCGCCGCCGAGCCGGAGACCTGCGCCTGCGACTTCGCCGACGTCTTCGGCGTCTCGCAACCCACCGTCAGCCAGCATCTGAAGGTGCTGCGCGAGGCGGGGTTGGTGAGCACCCGCAGGCGCGGCGTCCAGATCTGCTACTCGGTGCGGCCCGAAGTGGTCCCCGTCCTGCAGGAACTGGTGGACACCTTGCGCGCGCCGAATCTGGCCGAGACGGTCTGAGCCGGCTTGGGGCACCTCTGTTCGCAGGCCCAGAGACGCGCCCCGCTTGCCGGTTCGGCGGGGCACATCCTCGCGTCGGCCGAGCGGGGTGCTCCCCGATATACCCCCCGTATGTCGGCTCAGCGGCGCGCCTCGAACATCACGATGGGCGGGTTCGCCAGGAACCCCTCCCAGAAGGCTGTGCCGAACCGCTGCTCGCCCTCCTCGCCGACCGTCATCGCCACCCACGTCAGTTCCCCGAATCCGGCTGCCGCAAAGGCGCGTTCGTACACCTCGGGCCGGATCAGGCAGGTCTCGAAGCTGATCGGCGGCTGGAGGGCCGCGGTGACCTTGATGTGGGTGCCGAGCTTCGACTCCCGCTGCCGCGTGAAGGTGAATCCGTACGGGTCGGGGCGCGGCCCCCGGAAGGAGAAGCCGGGGCGCTGGGTCACCCCGACGAACCGACCACCGGGGGCCAGTGCGCTCAGCGCTGCCCGGCACATGTCCGTCAACTCCTCCTCGGACCGCGCGTAGTTGACCAGGTACGCGGCCAGCACCAGATCGTGGCTGCCCAGCTCCGAGAGGTCGGGCTGTGCCGCGTCCGCGACCAGGTACTCCACGCCCAGCGGCGCGCGCTGCTCGATCGCCCGGGCCGAGTCGACCATCGCGGGGGAGATGTCCACGCCCAGCGCGCGGCGCGCCCCCCACTGCTTGACCTGCCGGGTGTAGAACCCGTCGCCGCAGGCCAGGTCGAGGACCTCGGCCCCGCGGACGTCGCCGAGCAGGCGCCGGAAACTGGAGCGTTCCGGGTAGACCGTGGGCAGTTCCCGGGCGTTCTCCCACTGCGCGCCGATCGCGTCATACTGCTGCGTAGCGGCCGCCGCCGTCCGGGTGCGGATGTCGGGTGTTTCCGTCATGCGTAAGGCCTTTCAGGAGAGCCCGAGGATGTCCTCGGGGCCGATGGGGATGCGCGGAAGGGTGCGCCCGGTCGCGGCGCGCACGGCGGCGGCGACCGCCGAGGTGGAGGTGACGGTCGGCATCTCGCCCGCGCCCCGCAGCCCGTACGGGGCGTGCGGGTCGGAGTGCTCCAGGATCTCCAGCCGCATCCGGGGTATGTCGGTCATGGTGGGGATCAGGTAGTCGGTGAAGGAGGGGTTGGAGATGCGGCCTCCGGACACCTGAATCTCCTCCATCAGGGCGAGGCCGAGTCCCTGGCAGCTGCCGCCGTGCAACTGTCCACGCAGGGCCAGGGGGTTGAGGGCCAGCCCCACGTCCTGGGTGGTGTCGAGGGCGACCACCTCGACGGTGCCCAGCTCCATGTCCACGTCCACCACCGCCCGGTGCGCGGCGAAGGCGAATTGGAAAATCGCGTCGCCCTGCCCGGTGACCGGGTCCAGCGGACGGGTCGGCCGGTGGTGAAACTCCCGGGTCTCCTCCACCGGCCCTTCCGCCAGTATGTCCGCGAGCTTGGCCAGCGGCCGGCCGGCGGCGTCGACCACTGTGGCCCGCTCAAGACCCGCCGCGGCGCCCGGTGTGCCGAGCAGCCGGTCCGTACGGGCGAGCACGAGGGCGCGCACCGCCTCGGCCGCCGCCTTGACCGCGCCGCCCGTGACGTAGCTCTGCCGAGCGGATGACGTGGGGCCCGCGTCGCCGAAGGCGGTGTCGCCCAGTTCCACCAGTACCTCGGACACACCCAGTTCGGCGGTGACGATCTGGGACTGCACGGTGACCAGCCCCTGTCCGACCTCGGCGGCGGCGGTGGTGACCCGGGCCCGCGGCACCCCGCCATGGAGCTCCAGCCGTACCCGGGCGGTGGAGTAGTCGTCGAAGCCCTCGATGAAGCCCACGTTCTTCAGCCCCACCGCGTACCCCACACCCCGTTGCACGTGGGGGTGCGGAGGCTGCGCGGGACCGGGGAGGGGGACGGCCCGCAGCCGGTGGAGCAGTTCGGCGATCGGCGCCGGCTGGTCCAGTACCTGCCCGTTCGCCACCGTGGAGCCCTCCGCGACCGCGTTGCGCAGCCGCAGCTCCACCGGGTCCAGGCCCAACTTCGCGGCGAGCAGGTCCATCTGGGACTCGTAGCCGTAGCATGCCTGCACCGCGCCGAAGCCGCGCATCGCGCCGCACGGCGGATTGTGGGTGTACACCGAGCGCACTTCCACATCGACGTGCTCCACCTCGTACGGTCCGGCCGCGCACATGGCGACAGTGCTCGTGATCGCGGTCGAAGTGGACGCGTACGCACCGCCGTCCAGTAGGATCGACGCCTTGACGTAGACGAGCTTGCCGTCGCGGGTAGCGCCGTGCTCGTAGGCCATCCGGGCCGGGTGCCGGTGCACATGGCCGAAGAAGGACTCCTCGCGGGAGTAGCACATCTTCACGGGTCGTCCGGTGCGCAGCGCCAGCATGCTCGCGTGCACGTGCATCGACAGGTCCTCGCGTCCGCCGAACGCGCCGCCCACACCGGCCAGCAGCACCCGCACCCGCTCACCCGGCAGCCCCAGGGAGGCCGCCACCTGGGCATGGTCCTCATGGATCCACTGGCTCGCGACGTGCAGGTCCACCCCACCGTCCGCGGTCGGCACCGCGAGCCCCGACTCCGGGCTGAGGAATGCCTGGTCCTGCATGCCGATCTCGTACTCGCCGCGCACCACCACCTCCGCGCGAGGCAGCCGGCCATGCTGCGCCGCGCCCCGGAGCAGCGGCACCCGGCGCACCAGGTTCCCCTCCGGATGCACCCGTACCGCGTCCTCGTCGAGCGCGGCGGCCGGGTCGGTGAGCGGGTGCAGCACCTCGTACTCGACGCGCACCAGGGCGGCGGCCCGGCGCGCTGTCTCCCGGTGGTCGGCGGCCACCAGGGCGACGGCCTCGCCCTCGTACCGCACGACGTCCACGGCCAGCACCGGCTTGTCGACGACCATCGAGCCCTGCAGGTTCCGCCCCGGCACGTCCCGGTGGGTGAGGACGGCGTGCACCCCGGGCAGGGCGCGCGCCTCCTCGGTGTCGATGCGCAGGATGCGGGCGTGCGGGTGCGGGCTGCGGGTGGTGGCCCCCCACAGCATCTCCGGGGCCCGCAGGTCGGAGGAGTAGACGAAGGTGCCGTCGGTCTTCGCTGGGCCGTCGGGGCGCGGCACGCTCTCGCCGAGCGGGCCGCCGGCGCGGCCGGTCGGGTAACCGGCGGACGCGTTCACCGCAGCTCCCGGGCGACGTGCGGGCCGTGGGGCTCAGGGGCGCCGGCCGCAGCGTCGCGCCGGTACTCGGCGGCCCGCAGCACCGCGTCCACGATGTGCTGGTAGCCGGTGCACCGGCAGACGTTGCCCGACATGGCGGACCGCACTCCGGCCTCGTCCGGATTGGGCTCCCGGCTCAGCAGGTCCTCGGTGGCCATCAGCATCCCCGCGGTGCAGAACCCGCACTGCACAGCCCCCGCCTCCAGGAACGCGCGCCGCACCGGGTGCTGCCTGCCGGGGGTGTCCGGGTCGGTGAGGCCTTCGACGGTCCGTACCTTCTGCCCGTCGGCCTGCGCCGCGGGCACCAGGCAGGCGCAGCAGAGCAGCCCCTCCAGGTGTACCGAACAGGAACCGCAACGCCCTTCCTCGCAGGCGTTCTTGGTGCCGGTCAGGCCGACGCGCTCGCGCAGCACGTACAGGAGGTTCTCGGTCTCACGCACGTCGTCCAGGACGTGTTGCTCGCCGTTCACGGTGAGGGTCAGGCGCATGGTTGCCGCTCCATCCTGCGGTGGTGTCGGTGCTGCCAGGCCCGGGAGAGAACCCGGCGGGCCAGGACTGCGACCGCGTGCTGCCTGTAGGAGGCGCTCGCCCGTACGTCGTCGACGGGGGCGGTCTCTGCGGCGGCCAGCTCTCCGAAGTGCCGCAGCAGGCCGTCGGGCAGGGGCGCGGCGGACTCCCAGGCCCCGCGCCGGGCCAGTTCAGCGGATACGAACTCCTCCGCGGCCGACGCGGGCCGGGGCGTGCCGGCGATGCCGCCCATGCCGGTGCCCACCCACCCGGGGTCCGGCCACAGGGCCACCGCGAAGGACGCCGTGGAGACCGTCAGGGAACTGCGGCGACCGAGCGCGGTGAAGCACTGCGGGCCGCCGGCCCTCGGCACTTCGATCGCGGTGAAGAGCTCGTCGGGCTCCCGCACTGTGCGGCCAGGCCCGGTGTAGAGGGCACGGGCCGGTACGCGCCGCCGGCCGCGCGCCGAGTCCAGGACGACGTCCGCCCGGCAGGCGAGGAGCATGGGATGCAGGTCCCCCGCGGGCGAGGCGGATCCCAGGGCGCCGCCGAGGGTGCCCCGGTTGCGGATCTGCCGGGAGCCCACGGCGGCGGCGGCCTCGGCGAGGCCGGGCAACGGACCGCTCAGCTCTCCGATCAGCCGGGCGTACGTCAGGGTCGCGCCGAGCCGGATCGGGCGCCCGGCGGAGCGGATGCCGTTCCACTCCCCGCTCCCGTCAGCGTCGGTGCCGGCGTCCTCCTCGACCGGCGACCAGGCGCAGAGCCCAGCCAGCCGGGATAGATCCAGCAGTGCGGCCGGCGGCTCGCCGCCCGCGTTCAACCGCAGCATCAGTTCGGTGCCGCCCGCCACGGGCACGGCGCCGGGCCGCTCCGCGAGGGCGGTGAGCGCGTCCTCGTGGTCGCGCGGCAGCAGGTACTCCATCGTCGGCACGCCTTCCTGTGGTCAGCCGACCTCGGCCGAGCGGCGGCAACGGAAGGAGACCCAGGGCGGGTTGTCGAAGTAGCTCTGCCAGTAGGGCGTGCCGAACTCCAGGATTCCGTCAAAAGAGAGCTCGGTCGGCGTCCACACGAAGTCCTCGAAGCCCGCCGCGGTGAACGCCTCCTCGTACACCGACGCGTGCTGGAGGCAGGCATGGAAGTCGAACGGCGGGACGGTGGCCACCGAGACCCTGATCCGGGTGCCGGTGCGCAGCGGCTCGGCCCGGTCGAAGGAGAAGCCGTACCGGGACAGGCTGGCGCCGTCGAGGTCCAGGTCGGGGCGGGCGTTGAAGGAGAGGAACGTGCCGCCGGGCCGCAGGTTCGCCGCGGCGGTCCTGGCCATCGCCTGCATTGCCTCCTGGGAATCCGCGTAATTGAGCAGATAGATCGCCATCACAGTGTCGAAGGCGCCCAGGGATGGCAGAGCCATGGCGTCCCCGACCCGGTATCCGATGCCCAGGGGTTCCTGTTCCTCGATCCTCTCCGCCACGCCCACCATTTCGGCGGAAACATCCACACCGGTCACCCGTGATGCGCCCATTCGGCGTGCGAGCCGGGTGTAGAAGCCGCTTCCGCAGGCAAGATCGAGGACGTTTCTGCCTTGAATATCGCCCAATAGTCGAGAAACACTCGGGCGCTCCACGAAACGGGCCAGTGGCAGCTGCTTGGATTTTTCGTAAGTTTCACCTATGCAATCGTACTGGGCTTTGACAAATGAATAGGCGTCAGTCACGGCGCGTCCTCAGTTTCGGCGACCTGCTTTTCTTGCGCATGCGTCCCCGATCCTTTCCCGAGCCGCCGTCCTCAGTCCGGTGCGGCGCCGCAATGCCACCGAAGGGTTATGCGGGACCTACCGCAGGATTAGCCCGGCGCGGGGCGGACATGTCTGCCCATTACCCGAAAAGTAACGTAATACTTTTCTGGCTTCGCTGTTTCGGCTGGGCCTGCTCGGCGGCTGAGCGTGGTTCTTTGAGGCCGCGTCGGCAGGTGGGCATGTGGTGGGGCCGACGCGGGGCCGGGTTCCCCAAGGCCCTTGAGTCGAGGTGGGCGGGGCCCGCGAGTCGGATGGCGGGGCGGGGCACTGCGGCCATTCGGTGAAATGCGGCCGCGAGTTCATGTCTCCAGGGCCAGGTGGTCGATATTCGTAAGCGCGGGCGGCGGCCGCCCCGGGTGATCCGGACGGCGACGTACGGGATCCGGTGGCGCGGTTTCCTGGGTTCGGCAGCGGCCGGATCGCTGTCCAGCAGGAGGACACGGGTCCGGGCGAGGAGGTCGATCGCCGCGAAGCCGAGTTCGAGCCGGACGGCGTTGACCGGGAAGCGGCGGGAGGGGAGCGGCCGAGGCCTGTGGTCTTGCCGCACCGGATGTGGTCCTCGACAGCGACCGGCAGCCGCCAGGCGGTCGGTGACAGGCGACCGGGCCGAACGCCTCACCCCGGTCGCGCAGCACGGCCGGATCCGTGCAGGTCCGACCGCCGTCAGTCACCGTCACCACGAGGTCGGCAGCGATCCGGCCAGGGGCATGGCCAGTGCACCCCGCACCGTCGGCGGAGACATGAAGCCTGGGACGAGAAACCGATACCCGGCACGCAGAAAGCGCCTTCCCACCTGGACCGACAGACCCCCTCGGCAAGGTGCATAGTCCCAGTCAAGAAGGCACTTTTGGGTTCTCGCTCACAATCCGGACCAAAGCCCAAGCGAAACGCGGAGGCCAGTCTCTTGCTGGATATCATTGAGGTGCCTGGGTACCGTTCCCCGTACGACCACCCTGAGGGCGCGGGTCCGGACAAGATCGCCAACCGGGCAATAAACTTCTTGACCGGTGTGCAGCGGCTGACTTACCTTAACTTGAGAGAATATGCTCAATTCCCGTAATGCAATGACATCCTATGATGTGCGGGGGAATGATGTGGGATTTCTTTTCCCGAGTCAGGGACGGCGAGGGCCAGGGACTACTGATTGAGGCCACCGCAGGCATGGGGCGCACCACGGAGCTGCGCAGTGCGGTTGCAGCAGCCCCAATATACGGGTTGCGCGTACTCAGCGCGCGCGCCCGTGCTTCCGAATCGGACTCCGATTACGGCGTCGCCCAGCAGCTGGTGTCCCGGGCGTCCGACGTGCTCGGAATGGAATACGAAACCGAGGAGAAGGATCCTTACTGCCCCTCCCCCCGGGGCAGCCCGCTCCTGCCGGTCGAAGCAGATCTGCACCCTCTGCTGCGCGTTCTCGCCAACGACACCCCGGTGCTTCTCGCCATCGACGACCTCCAGTGGATGGACCAATCCTCGCTGAAGTGCCTCGGTTATCTGATGGCCCGGCTGGAAAACGCTCCGGTGGCGCTCGTGGCCACCCTCGCCCCCGGCGAGGCCCCGCGGAACTTCATGATGGCGGAGGTGCTCGCCGGATTCCAGCACCGGTTGGTGCTGACCGGACTGTCCCGGGAGCAAACCGCAGTCCTCGCCGCGGAGATCCTCGGCGCGCCCGTGCGCGCCGACACCGTCGAGTCCGCCCTCGCCGTGACCGGGGGCAACCCCTACCTGCTGGACGCCCTCTTCCGCGACCTGCGGCTCAGCGGCCCCGGCCCGGCCACCCTCGCCCCGCGCGACATCGTGAAGCACGGGCCGGTGGAGGTGGCGGAGATGCTGCTCAGCCGGTACGACCGCACCTGGCCCGGCGCCGAGCCGATCGCCGAGGCCGTCGCGGTGCTCGGCGAAGCGGCGACCGTGCCCGCGCTCGCCCGCCTCGTCGAGGCGGACGAACTCGCGGTCGCGGACACCGTCGCCTCCCTCACCCGCGCCGGCCTGCTGGCCCAGGACCGACCGGCGGTGCGCTTCGCCCAGCCGCTGGTACGGACCGCGACCCTCACCCGGGTGCCGCCCAGCAGGCGCAACGCCCTCCACGTACGGGCCGCGCACATGCTGTACGAGAGCGACGCGCCCCGCGAGCAGATCGCCGTCCAGATACTGGGCAGTCACAACGAGCCCGCGCAGCACTGGACGTGCACGGTGCTCAGCGACGCCGCCCGCGAGGCGGTGGAGCGCGGCGCGTACGACGTGGCCCGCGACTACTTGAGGCGCGGACTCCAGGAGTGCGAGGGACAGTGCCAGGGCAAACTGCTGCGCGTCCTCGGGCAGATCGAGCTGTCCCAGGACCCGGCGGCAGCCGCCGAGTACCTGCGCCGGGCCCTCACCCTGAGCCCGGACCCCGCGGAGCGCACCGGCATCCGCATCGACCTGGCGCATTCGCTCTACCTGCTCGACCGGCCCCAGGACGCCCGGACGGTACTGGACGAGGGCATCGCCGACGGTGGCGTCGACCCGCAGGACGTCCCCACGCTGCGGGGCGAGCAGTTCGTCCTCGGCGGGCTCGGCCCACTGCGTCCGCACCCCGAGCCGGGGCAGGCCGCCGTGGCGTCGGCGCAGACCGGCGCCGTGCTGTCGGAGAGCGAACCGCCGGACGACAGCGCCGCCGAGTTCTTCCGGCTCCACTCGGCCGACCTTCTCGACCAGCGGCTCCGGCTCGACCTCGCCAGCCTGCTCTCGTGCTGCCGGGGCAAGGACCGGCTGGAAGCGGTCCGGCAGGCCGAGCGGGCCCTTCGCAGGCCGTACACCGGACTCAACGAGCGGCTGGCGGCCCGCACCGTCCCCATCCAGGTGCTGGCCACCGCCGACAAGCTCGACAGCGCGCTCGCCGAGGCCGACCGCCTGGTCGACCAGGCGACCGCCTCCTGCTCGCGGACGCTGGGCGCGCTGGCGTACAGCATGCGCGCCGAGGTCAACCTGCACATCGGCAACCTCTCCCGCGCGCTGGAAGACTCCTACCAGGCCCTGGAATTGATGCCGCTGACCTCCCCGCACTACTGGGTGTGTACGGGCCAGGCGGTCGCGGCCGGCGTGGGCGCGCTGGTGGAGACGGCCAGGACGGAAGAGGCGTACCACGTGCTGGAGCGGTTCCGGCTCGACCGGCGGATCCCCGAACGCAGCAGCTTCGGCCCGCTGTTCTTCCACCGGGGACGGCTGCGGCTGGCGGACGGGGACCAGGAGGGCGGTCTGGCCGACCTTCTGGAGTCCGGCGTCAGGCTGGAGCGGGCGGGGACGTTCAACCCGGCCGTGCTGGCATGGCGCTCCGAAGCGGCGCTGGTGTACGCCGCGCGGGGCGACCGGCAGGAGGCGCGGCGGCTCGTCGACGCCGAGTTGTCGCGGGCCCGCCGCTGGGGTGCGCCCCGCGCCATCGGCCGAGCGCTGCGCGCGGCCGGACTGCTGGCGGAGGGCCACAAGGGCGAGGCGATGCTGGGCGACGCGGTACAGGTCCTGGAGTCCTCGCCCGCACGGCTCGAACTGGCCCGGGTCCTCGCCGACCTCGGCATCCAGACCCGGCGTTCCAGCCGGTTGCGCGACGCCCGTGACCTCCTCCGCCGTGCGCTCTCGATGGCGGAGGTGTGCGGGGCGGCGAAGCTGGAGCAGACGGTGCGGGAGGAACTCCTCGTCTCGGGCGCCAGGCCGCGCCGGGCCACCGAGGTGGGGGTGGACGCTCTGACGCCCACCGAACGGAGGGTGGCGTTGCTGGCCGCCCGAAAGCACACCAACCGGCAGATCGCGGCGAGCCTCTTCGTCGCCCAGCGCACCGTGGAACTCCATCTGAGCAACGCCTACCGCAAGCTCTCGATCACGGGCCGCCCCGGCCTCGCGGCCTACGCCGACGAGCTTCAGGGGAATGTGCCGCAGGAGAGCGGGACGGAGGCCGAAGCCGCCGCCCCGCAGCCCGCCCGCCGGGCCTTCCCCGAGCCCTGCGCGGAACAGCCGGTGCAACCGGTGCCGCAGCACATGCCGCAGCCGGTGCAGTCCGTGCCGCCTGTGTCGGTCGTCCAGTCCCCCTCCTCGGCACTGGTACGGGCCCGCCGGATGAACCCGAGAGTGGAGAGCGCGTCGAGCCGTCGCGCGCGCTGATCCCAGCGCACGCGGCAGCTCGGAACGACCGGGCAAGCAACAACCGAGCCGGACGCCAACGGTGCCGACGCGCGGATCGTCTTCATCGCCCCGGACGGGGAGAAGGTGACCGCTGTACGCCCGGTTCCACGCCGCCATCGGCAAGCTGGTGGCCACGGCCGCCGACGGGCCCCAAATCGCCGGTGCCGTGAACCCCTTCAAGCCGAACGCCGTGAGCGGGGACGCCTCCACGGCGTACGCCACGGTCACCTGCAAGACCAAGGCCGACGACCTCAGCGACGTGCGCAAGGCTGCCCTGGAGAAGGCCATCGACGCGGCCCGCGACGCCGGGCTCACGGTCGAGGCGGGCGGCAGCGCGCTCGCCACGCAACCGGCTGCCGGAGGACCGGCCGAGGGCATCGGCATCGCCCTGGCCGCCGTCGTGCCGCTGGTCACCTTCGGCTCCCTGGCGGCCGCCGGCCTTCCGCTGCTCACCGCGGTCGTCGGCGTCGGGATCAGCATGGGGCGCGATCCTGGCCCTGGGCAGCACCTTCGGGCTGAACATGACCACCGGCACGCTCGCCTCGATGCTCGGGCTCGCGGTCGGCATCGACTACTCCCTGATCGTGGTCTCCCGCTACCGGGCGGAACGCGGACGCGGGCACAACCCGGGTGAGGCGGCCGGAATCGCGGCCGGCACCGCGGGTTCCGCCGTCGCCCTGCGCGCCGGCGCGAGCGGATTCCTCGGCAAGGACGTCGGCCCGGAACTCCTCCTGTCGGGCATCCGCACCGTCGCGGCGGGGGACTCCCACCTCTCCCCCACCGCGACCCGGACCCTCATCACCCGCTTCCCTGTCGGACCGTACACAGCCACATCCAGCGCGCCATGTCCGAACTCGGCGTCCGCGACCGGGCCCAACTGGTCGTGATCGCCTACCCGTCAAGGCTCGTCCGGGCGCGCCCGCAGCAGGGCGGCTGATCAGTTCGCCGTGCCCACCATGGCCACGGCCGACCCGTCGGTGGCGTCGAGGCTGCGCAGGATGTCCTCCACCCGCTGCTTGGCGTCGCCGAAGAGCATCTGACTGTTCTCCCGGAAGAACAGCGGATTCTGCACACCCGCGTACCCGGTGGCCAGGGAGCGTTTGAAGACGACGACATCGGCCGCCTCCCACACGTGCAGCACCGGCATCCCGGCGATGGGGCTGCCCGGGTCGTCGGTGGCGGCCGGGTTGACGGTGTCGTTGGCGCCGATGACCAGGACGACCGAGGTGCCGGCGAAGTCGGCGTTGATCTCGTCCATTTCCAGGACGATGTCGTAGGGCACGTTGGCCTCGGCCAGCAGCACGTTCATGTGACCGGGCAGCCGGCCGGCGACCGGGTGGATGCCGAAGCGCACCTCGACGCCGCGCTCCCGCAACTTGCGCGCCAGCTCCGCGACCGGGTACTGGGCCTGGGCGACCGCCATGCCGTAGCCCGGAGTGATGATCACCGAGGAGGCGTCGCGCAGCAGTTCCGCGGTGTCCTCCGCGCTGATCTCCCGGTGCTCCCCGTGGGCGCCGTCGTCGCTCGTCACCGGCTGGTCCCCGAAGCCGCCCGCGATCACCGAGAGGAAGGAGCGGTTCATCGCCTTGCACATGATGTACGAGAGGTAGGCGCCGGAGGAGCCGACCAGCGCGCCGGTGACGATCAGCAGGTCGTTGGCGAGCAGGAAGCCCGAGGCCGCCGCGGCCCAGCCGGAATAGCTGTTGAGCATCGAGACGACCACCGGCATGTCACCGCCGCCGATGGAGGCGACCAGATGCGCGCCGAGGGCGAGGGCCAGCACGGTGACCGCGATGAGCAGGCCCATGTGGGGGCGCGCGACGAACACCGCGGTGAGCACGGTGAACGCGGCGAGCGCGCCGAGGTTGAGGGCGTGTCTGCCGGGGAGCATGAGCGGCCGGGACTTGATCCGCGCCGACAGCTTCAGATAGGCGACGACCGAGCCGGTGAAGGTGACGGCGCCGATGAACACGCCGATGAAGACCTCGGCGTGGTGGATGCGCAGCAGCGAGCCGGTCAGCCCGGAGTCGGCGTCGAGGTAGCCGTTCCAGCCGACGAGCGCGGCGGCGAGACCGACGAAGCTGTGCATGACGGCGATCAGTTCCGGCATGCCCGTCATCTCGACCACACGAGCCCGCCACAGCCCGATGCCCGCGCCGGCGGCCGTGGCGACGGCGATCAGCACCAGACCGGTGGCGGTGATGCTCCGGGAGGCCAGAGCGATGGTGGCGGTCAGCGCCAGACCCATGCCCGCGATGCCCCAGACCACTCCGGAGCGGGAGGTCCGGTGCTGCGAGAGTCCGGCGAGGCTGAGGATGAACAGCAGGGCGGCGACGAGGTAGGCGGCCTGTGCGGCCGTGGTGGTGGTCATCCGCGATCAGCCTTTCGAGAACATGCCGAGCATGCGGCGGGTGACGGCGAATCCGCCGAATATGTTGATGCTCGCCAGCAGGATCGCGGCGAACGACAGCACGGTGACCGCGGTGTCCGTGCGCCCGATCTGGAGCAGCGCGCCGACCACGACGATCCCGGAGATCGCGTTGGTGACCGACATCAGCGGAGTGTGCAGCGCGTGGTGCACATTGCCGATGACGTAGAAGCCGATGACGATCGACAGGACGAAGACCAGGAAGTGGCCGATGAGCTGGTGCGGTGAGAAGGCGGTCACCAGGAAGAGGGCGAGCGCTCCGGCACCGACGAGAGCGTAGCCGGACCGCGGGGAGCGCGCGGCCCCGGCCGGTGGGCCGGGAGGCGTGGCGGGTTGCGGGGCCCCGGCGGGCGTGGGCGCGGCGGACACCTGCACCGGTGGCGGCGGCCAGGTCTTCTCGCCTTCGCGGACCACGGTCATCGACCGCTGCACCACGTCGTCGAAGTCGAGGACGAGCCGGCCGTCCTTGCCGGGGGTGAGCAGCTTCATCAGGTTGACGAGGTTGGTGCCGTACAGCTGCGACGCCTGGGCCGGGAGCCTGCCGGGCAGGTCGGTGTAGCCGATGATCGTCACGTTGTTGCCGGTGACGACCGCCCTCCCGGCGACCGTTCCCTCGACGTTGCCGCCCTGGGCCGCGGCCATGTCGACGATCACGCTGCCGGGCTTCATGCGCGCCACGTCCTCGGCGGTGATCAGCTTCGGCGCCGGTCTGCCGGGGACGAGTGCGGTGGTGATGATGATGTCGACGTCGGCGGCCTGCTCGGCGTACAGCCGCGCGGCGAGCCGGTTGTAGTCGTCCGAGGTGGCCTTCGCGTAACCGTCGGTGCTGACCCCCTGTTCGGAATGCCCGGACTGTTCGGCCCGTTCAGGCCGCACCTCCAGGAACTCCCCGCCCAGCGAGCGCACCTGTTCGGCGACCTCGGGCCGGGGGTCGGTGGCGCGGACCACGGCGCCGAGGCTGCGCGCCGCGCCGATCGCCGCGAGTCCGGCCACCCCGGCACCGGCCACCAGCACCCTGGCCGGCGGCACCTTGCCGGCGGCGGTGACCTGACCGGTGAAGAAGCGGCCGAAGGCGTGCGCGGCCTCGACCACGGCCCGGTATCCGGCGATGTTCGCCATCGAACTCAGGACGTCCAGGGACTGGGCGCGCGAGATGCGCGGGACGGCGTCCATGGCCAGCACGGTGATCGGCCGCCGGGCCAGCTCCTCGACCAGCTCCGGGTGGAGCGCGGGGCCGATGAGCGCGATCAGTGTCGTCCCGTCGCGCAGCCGCCCGATCTCCTCGCCGGAGGGGGCGTTGACCTTCAGTATGATCGAGGCCGACCAGGGGTCTCCGAGGCGGGCCCCCGCCTCCTCGTAGGCCGCGTCGGAGAAGCGGGACGACTCTCCCGCCCCCGGTTCGACGACCACGTGGTACCCCAGCTCGACCAGCCGGCCCACGGTGGCCGGTGTCGCCGCCACCCTGGTCTCGCCCGCGGTGGACTCGGCGGGCACGCCGATCCGCTCCGCTTCCGGCTCAGGTTCCGGTTCGACCATCGTCTTCCTCTCTCGCCGTTGACGCCCGGGCCCCGGGCCTGTCCGCCCGGCGCTTCGTGCCTGTCCATCCATCGGTGCCCGGATCTCCTCGTTTTCGACCCTGCCCGGATCGACAACTCGTCGGTTGAACGCTTGAGCGCCGGGCTGCGTATGGAAGCGAAACGTCCCTGGATCAGGAGGCACCACCATGACGCAGCCGGAAACCACCGGATGGGGCACCACCCGTCGCGCCGTCGTCTCCGCTGCCGGAGCGGCCGGGCTGGCCGCCGCCCTCACGGCCTGCGGCAAGGACGACGGCGGCGGGTCGGGCGACTCACAGAACGCCGGTTCCGCCCAGGAGTCGGCCGGGTCCGGGCAGTCGGGCGCGGCGGGATCGGGAGGCGACACGTCGGGCGGCGGCGGGGGCGGGATGGAGCTGGCCAAGACCTCCCAGATACCGGAGGGCGGCGGCATGGTCTTCAAGGATCACAAGGTCGTCGTGACCCAGCCGTCCTCGGGGCAGTTCAAGGCGTTCTCCTCGATCTGCACCCACCAGGGGTGCTCGGTCGGCGACGTGTCGGACGGCACCATCAACTGCCCGTGTCATCAGAGCAAGTTCGACATCAACGACGGCAGCCCGAAGGGCGGACCGGCCACGAAGCCGCTGCCCGGCGCCAAGATCAAGGTGGAGGGAAGCTCGATCAAGATGGCCTGACCGCCTGCCAGCGGGCGAGGACGTCCTCGGTCGTGGTGACGGTCGCGACGAGGGCGAGGGTGTGACGGACCATTGCCGGGGTGTACGAGGCGGGCACCCCGGCGATGGCGTCCGCGGGCACCACGGCCGTATAGCCGAGGTTGACCGCGTCGAAGACGGCGTTGGGTATCGCCACATTGGCCGACACGCCGACGATGACCAGGGTGCGGCAGCCCAGATTGCGCAGCAGCGCGTCCACGCCGGTCCCGGCGAGCGGCGACAGGCCATGCAGCCGCCGCACCAGCAGATCCTCCGCGCCGACCGGGACCGGTTCGGCGATCCGTACCGCGTCGCTCCCGGTGAGCTGCCGCACCGGCAGCCGCTCGGCGGCCCGGAACAGCGGCGCGTTGCGGTTCGCGCCACGCCCGTCGGCGCGCCGCTCGGCCACCGCGTGCAGCACGGTTACGCGCGTGTCGTGGGCGGCCGACACCAGCCGGGCGACACGCCCGAGTGCGCCGGACTCCCGGGCCTCGGCGGCGAGTTCGGGCAGTGCGCTGCCCGGACCCACGACGCCGCGCTGGCACTCCACGGTGAGCAGGGCACAGCCCTCGGGCCGGAGCAGTTCGGACAGCGACACGGCGGCCTCCTGGTCTCGCGGCGGGAGGCTAACGGCCATTGCGTGTGGAGGGAAGAGTCGCGATTCTGTGCGGATGACCGTCACCCAGCGGCGGGGACGCCGCATCATGATGACCCCGGCCGAGCTGGACGCGTTCCTCACCGAGCAGCGCACCTGCCGGGTCGCGACCGTGGCCGCGGACGGGCGGCCGCACCTCAGCGCGCTGTGGTTCGCCTGGGACGGCACGGCCCTCTGGCTCTACTCCCTGACCCGCAGCCGCCGCTGGGCCGAGCTGCGCCGCGATCCGCGGATCGCGGTGATCGTCGACGACGGGCACGACTACGGCGAGCTGCGCGGCGCCGAGCTGAGCGGCGAGGCCGTCTTCGTCGGCGAGGCGCCGCGCTCGGGCGCGCCGTGCCCCGAACTCGACGCGCCGGAGCGGATGTTCGCGGCGAAGTACTTCGGTCTGGACGCCATGCCGCACGACGGGCGCCATGCGTGGCTGCGGCTGACCCCGGACACGGTCAGCTCCTGGGACTTCCGCAAGCTGCCCCAGGGCTGAGCGGGCCTGACCGGCCGGGCCCCGTACGCCGGGCCTGCCGGTCAGTCGACGACCTTCTCCCCCACCGCCCGCAGCACATCCACCGCCGCGCGGATGGAGGGCCTGCGGTCGGCGTCGGCGCGCCAGATCGCGTAGACGTGCCGGCGCATCGTGGGCGGGCTCACCGGCACCATCCGCACGCCCTCGGGCACCGGGCCCCGGCCGAGCCGCGGGATGACGCCGATCCCGAGCCCGGAGGCGATCAGCGCGAGCTGGGTCTGGTGCTCCCGCGCGGTGTGCCGGATGTGCGGCTCGATGCCCTTGCCGCGCAGGGTCACCATCAGCCAGTCGTAGCAGAACCCGCCCTCGGGCCAGGACACCCACTCGTCGTCCACGAAGTCCTCCGGCTCGACCGCGCAGCGGTCGGCGAAGGGGTGGTCCGCGGGCATCGCCACGTCCACCAGGTCGTCCAGCAGCGCCGCCTTGACCAGCCCGCCGGGCACCGGAAGCGGCTTGTTGTACCAGTCGAGGACGACGGCCAGGTCGATGTCGCCGCGCACCACCGCGGGCACCGACTCGTCCGGCTCCATCTCCTGCAACCGGGCGCGCAGCTGCGGATGGTCGGACCGCATCCGCTCCAGCGCGGCGGGGAAGAGGCCGCGGACGGCGGTCGGGAAGGCACCCAGCAGCAGCTCGCCGACGGCGTGTCCGCGCTGGGCCTCCAAGTCGGCCTGAGCCAGCTCCACTTGGGACAGGATCCGCGCCGCGTGGTCGGAGAGCAGCCGCCCGGCGTCGGTGAGCCGCACTCCGCGGCCGTTCTTGGCGAGCAGCTGCTGCCCGGTCTCCCGCTCCAGCTTGGAGAGCTGCTGGGAAACGGCCGAGGTGGTGACATGCAGCCCCTCGGCCGCGCCGCTCACGGAACCGTGCCGGGCCACGGCGTACAAAGTGCGCAGGCGATCCAGATTCATGTAAGCAATGCTACGCGATAATGCATATGAATTCTCGCTTGTTCTAAGAAGTTGTAGCTCCCACTCTGGATGCCATGACCTCAGCGACCACCACGGCGTCCTCCCCTGCCACCGACCAGCCGCCCGCCTCCGCCGCCCGCCCACGTCGGCTGCTCGACTGGCGGATCCGCTTCGGCGTGCTCGCCCTGGTCTGGGGTTTCAGCTTCCTGCTCATCAAGGTGGGCACCGAGGCGTTCGCGCCGCTGTACGTCACGCTCGGGCGGATGCTGTTCGGCACGGCCGTCCTCCTCGCGGTCCTGCTGGCGAAGCGGGAGCGGCTGCCGCGCGGGGCCCGGGTGTGGGGCCACCTGGCCGTGGCCGCCTTCTTCCTCAACGCCCTCCCGTTCTCGCTCTACGCCTACGCGGAGACGACCATCCCCTCCACCCTGGCCGGCATCTGCAACGCCGCCTCGCCCCTGTGGGGCATGGTCGTCGCGGTGGCCGTCCTCTCCGACGACCGCCCGAGCAGGCGGCGCGTCGCGGGCCTGGGCCTCGGCTTCACGGGCGTGCTGATCGTGCTGGGCGCGTGGCAGGGCTTCTCCGGCCAGGATCCGCTGGGCACGGCACTCGCGCTCACCGCCTCGCTCAGCTACGCGATCGGCTGGGCCTACGTCCGCCGTACGCTCTCCGGCACCGGGAACTCCCATCTGACCATGTCCTCCGGCCAGTTGCTGCTCGGCACGGTCCAGCTCGCGGTCGCCGCCCCGCTCGCCGCCCCGGCTCCCGGCTCGTTCCCTCTCCTTCCCCTGCTGTCGGTGCTCGCCCTCGGCGCCCTGGGCACGGGCGTCGCCTTCCTGATCCAGTACGGCCTGGTGGACGAGGTCGGCCCGACGACGGCGATGATGGTGACGTACTTCGTCCCGGTGATCGCCACGGCGGCGGGCGTGCTCCTCCTCGGCGAACACCTCAGCTGGAACACGCCCGTGGGCGCCCTCATCATCCTCGTCGGCGCGGCTCTCACCCAGCGCCGATAAGTCCCCGGTACGCCTCATCAATCCATCCGCCCCGCCGGCACCGGCCCCCTCGCCACCGCCGACGCCACCGCGTCGGCGAGCCGGGCCACCTCGTCGGTACGCAGCGGAGAGACCGTCAGCCGCAGCCCCGGCCCCGAGGCCACCCGGAACCGGGCGCCCGGGGCGACCGCCCAGCCCGAGGACAGCAGGCGGGCCACCGCGCCCGTCTCGTCGGGCACCGGGACCCAGACGTTCATCCCGCTGCGCCCGTGCGCGGCGACTCCCCGCTCCCGCAGGGCCCTCACCAGGGCGTCGCGGCGCGCGTCGTACGCAGCCGCGACCACGGCGGCGTCCACCGCGCCGGTGCGCCACAGATGCGTCACGGTGTCCTGGAGCAGATGGCTGACCCAGCCGGGACCGAGGCGCTGCCGTCCGCGCAGGCGGTCCAGGGTGACGGCGTCGCCGGTGAGCACCGCGAGGCGCAGGTCGGGGCCGTACGCCTTGGCGGTGGAGCGGACCAGGATCCAGTGGTCCGTGCCGCCCGCGAGCGGATGCAGGGGCAGATCCACGATGCCGTGGCCGTGGTCGTCCTCGATGAGCACCACGCCGGGATGACCGACGAGGACGGCGCGCAGCTCGCGGGCGCGCGCCGCGCTCACCGCCGCGCCCGTCGGGTTCTGCGCCCGGTCGGTGACGACGAGCGCCCGCGCCCCCTGCCGCAGCGCCCGCTCCACCTCCTCCGGCAGCGGCCCGTCGTCGTCGACCCCGACGGGCACCGTGCGCAGCCCGAGCGCCGGGATCAGGTCGAGCACACTCCCCCAGCCGGGGTCCTCGACGGCGACCGCGTCGCCGGGCCGCAGATGGGCGGCGAGGACGCGCTCGATGGCATCCAGCGAGCCGGAGGTGACGGCGACGGGCCCGTCCGGCACGCCGTCCGCGTCGAAGGCGGCGCGCGCCGACTCGCCGAGACCGGGGGCGACCCCCGGTGCGCCGTACAGCGTGGGGCGGTCGGCGGCGCGCACCGCGGCCTCCGCGAGGGCCGCGCCGAGCGGCGGCAGCAGGGCGGGGTCGGGGTTGCCGCTCGCGAGGTCGCGCGCGCCCGGAGCTTCGACCCGGATCCACTCGCGGGGCGTGCTCGCGGGGCGCGCCCGCACCCGGGTGCCCCGGCGGCCCGCTGTCTCGATGACCCCGCGCTCGCGCAGGACGCGATACGCGGCCGCGACGGTGTTCGGATTGACGCCCAGCCGTGTGGCCAACTCACGCTGCGGCGGCAGCGGTTGGCCGGGCGACAGCGCCCCGCCGCCGACCGCCCGCTCCACACTGGCCGCGATCTCCGCTGCGCCACGCCCTTCGATCGGATATTCTCCTAGCACAAAACACAGTTTGCACTAGTGCAATGGAGAACGCAAATGAGTGCGACCGCCGAGTCGGGCGGCACCGTCTACGCCGCGACCGACCGCACCACCCCGACCCGCGCCCGGGAACGCGCCTCGTACGACGAGGACGTGGTGCACGCGATCCTCGACGAGGGATACCTCTGCCACCTGGGCTTCATACGCGACGGCGCGCCGGTCGTCCTGCCGACCCTCTACGCCCGGTCCGGGACCCGCCTCTACGTCCACGGCTCGACCGGCTCACGCCCGTTGCGGATGGCGGGCGCCGAGGATCCGGGGCTGCCGGTGTGCCTCACGGTCACCCACCTCGACGGCCTGGTGCTCGCCCGCTCGGCGTTCCACCACTCGGTCAACTACCGCTCGGTGGTGGTGCACGGCACCGCCCATCAGGTACGGGACGAGGCCGAGCGCGCGGCGGCACTCGACGCGATCGTGAACCATGTGATCCCGGGCCGGGCCGACGACTCCCGCCGCGCGAACGCGAAGGAGCTGGCCGCGACCGCCGTGCTCCGCCTCGACCTCGACGAGGTCTCCGCCAAGATGCGCACCGGGGGTCCCAACGACGACGCGGAGGACATGGCGCTTCCGTACTGGAGCGGCGTGGTCCCGGTCGCCCGGACATACGGCGCGCTCATCCCCTCGGACGACCTCGCGCCGGACACGCCCGTACCCGGCTATCTCGCGTCGCTGGGCTAGTGCCCTGCGCGAAGCGCTATACCGGGCCCTCGGGACGGCCCTCCGGGGGCTCGTCCGCCGCCGCGCGGCGGCGGCCCGGCTCGGACGCGGCGGGAGCGGGCGCGGCGGGGGACGGCCCCGCCGCCACCGGCTCCGCCCCCGCCGCCTTCGGCGCCGACGTCTGCGCGATGAGCGCCCCACCCAGGACGACCGCACCACCCACGACCTGGGCCGCGCCCAGGTGTTCGTCCAGCAGCACCCAGGCCAGCACCGTCGCGACGACGGCCTCCAGACAGGCCACCACCCCGGCCACCTGCGGCGACAGCCGGCGCACCGAGAGCACTCCGGTCAGATACGCGACCACCGTGGCGACCAGCACGATCCAGCCCAGCAGCAGCACCGCGGGCACCCGCGCGCCCGCGAGATCGGCCTGTCCCGCGAGCACCGGCCAGTCCATCTCCCACGGCCGGGCGATGACCGTCAGCGTCGCGGCGCCGATCAGCAGCCCGTAGGCGATGACGCCGAGCGGATCGGCCGCGTCCTGCCCCTCACTGCCGTGGTCGGACAGGACGAAGTAGCCGACCTGGCAGCAGGCGGCGCCGAGCGCGAGCGCCAGTCCCAGCGCGTCGAAGCTCAGCCCGGACCACACCTCCACCACACACGCGAGCCCGCCCACGGCGAGGACGACGCCGACCGCGGCCGCGCGGCTCACCGGCCGCCGCTGGACGAACCGGACCCAGCCCAGCACCAGCGCGGGCGCGAGGTACTCGACGAGCAGTGCGACCCCGACCGGGATGCGCGAGAGCGCGGCGAAGTAGAAGGCCTGAACGCCCGCCACGGCCAGCAGGCCGAAACCCAGGAGCAGCCCCGGGCGCCGCAACGGGAGCCGGCGGTGGCGCCAGACCAGGGGCAGCATGACGAAGGCCGCGCCCGCGACCCGCAACCAGGTGACCTGCAACGGTTCGAGCCCCGCCCCGATCAGCGGTTTGGCGGCGACGCCCGAGCCGCCGAACGCGAGCGCCGAGACCAGGGCGAGCCCCAGACCGACACCCTTTCCCTGATCGCGGCGCCGGCCTTGGGTGCTGTGCATCGGGCCATCATGTCAGCCCGATGTCAGGACCGTCACCCCGTTTACCACTGGCACGGTTCGCCGTCCAGCGCAGTGACCAGCAGATCCACATCCACCCCGACCCGCCGCATCACCTCGGCGGCCCGGCACTCACGGTCGTAGGTCAGCGCGGCGAGGAGGTCGGGGCCCTCGGCGAGGAGCGCGCCCCGTGCCGCGGCGCGCTCGACCGCCGCCGCCATCGCGGCCGCGGCCGCCGGGGACCAGCCGGGCACCCCGTCACCGGCGGCGGCCGGGGAGGTCTCGACCGTGCCGCTCCACCGGAGGCCGTAGCCGATGGTGCGCTGCACCAGATAGCCCAGCAGCCGCACCACTTGGGGAGGCCCACCGGCGAACGCGCCCCACACCCGCGGGTCGTTCTCCACCAAGGTGTGCAGCAGATGGGCCGTGTCGAGCTGTCTGTCCGCGTCGCGTACGGCACGCCGACGGGCTCCCGCGACCACGGCGGTCAGCGGCTCGCTCAGCCGGTCCTCGAACCCGGCACCGGCCGGGCCGGCGGAAGCGGAAAGGGTAGGACTTCGCACGCTCTCACCCCATCAGTCCCTTGAGGCCGAAGCGTCCTCAGCGGGAAGCATGTGCGCATCCCACGGTAGTTGGGCGCGGATGACCGGAAATCATCCTCGGGGAGGAGAGAACCCGGCCTTCCTCCCGACTCCGAAACCCCTCGAAACTCCCGCGGTACGCAACCACCGCAGCCCGGGCGCCGTCCCCCCTCTCACAACCGCGTCTTTCCGCCGCACCGTCCCGCACAGTGCCGCCAAGGAGTCCGATGACCGCCCGGCCGCTGCTCTTCCTGGATATCGACGGTGTCCTCAACCCGGTCCTGCCGACCGACGGGTTCACCGCCCACGACGTACTCGACTTCACCGTCCTCCTCTCCGTCGCCCACGCCGACTGGCTGCGCGAGCTGTCCTCCACCTACGAACTGGTCTGGGCCACCACCTGGGAGCACGAAGCCAACCGCCATATCGCGCCACTCCTCGAACTGCCCCGGCTCCCGGTCGTGGAGTTCACCGGCTACGAGCCGCGGCCGGACGATCCGAAGCTGCCGATCCTCGACCTCCTCACCGGCCACAAGTGGGCGCCGATCGTGCGGTACGCCGCGGGCCGCCCGTTCGCCTGGCTGGACGATGTGATGCCGCAGCGGCTGGTCACCCGGTCCCGGCTGCGGCGCGACCGGCTGCTGCTCCCGGTCGACCCGGCGCACGGGCTGCGCCGGGAACACGTCGACCGGCTGCTGCGGCACCCGCCCCGGGCGCGCCGCCTGCAGCGGCCGCGCCCACGATCCGCCCGGAGGCAACGAACTGACGGGCTGTCAGTATTGAATGTTCCAGGCGGCGGGGCTACGGTGCGGAGCCCCGCCGCCGGACACCCGGAAGGGACATGACCCCATGGCCGAGGTCAGCGCTCAGTTACGCATCGACGCACCGGCCGAGAGGGTGTGGGCCCGGCTCACGGACTTCTCCTCGTACGGCGACTGGAACGTCACCCACACCGGGTTCCCGCAGGGCGCCCCGGCCCCTCTCGAAGCCGCGGCGACCTACCAGGAGAACATGAGACTCATGGGCTTCCCGGCCGAAGTGACCTGGACCGTCGAGGAGTACGAACCCGGACGGGTGCTCGGCACCCGGGGCAAGGGCCCGATGGGCGTGAACCTCGGCATGCGCTACGCACTGACGCCGGACGGGGACGCGACGACGGTCCGCGTCGACGGCGACTTCACGGGGGCGGCGGTGTCCCTGATGGCCGGAAAGCTCAAGGACTCGGCGACCGCGGCCCTCAACGAGTCACTGCGCAGGCTCGCCGCCCTGACGACATAGCCACTCAGCCCTCGGCGTCGCCGGCGTCCTCGTCTTCCTGCTCGGCGAGAATCAGATACAGCCGCTTGCGCGACTCGTTGATGACGGACAGCGCCTTCTGCCGCTGCTCGGGACTGCCCGTCTTCCAGACCTGCGCGAACGCCTCCATCAGGCCGAATCCGGCCTGCCTGACCTCCTGCATGGCCTCCCAGTCGATGCCGCGCCCGGCCTCTTCCCACGGCGCCTGCGGCCCCGCCTCGGCCTCGGCGCTCCCGGCCTCGGTGAGCGCGTACAGCTTCTTGCCGCCGTCGCTCTCGCTGCTGATCATCCCCTCGTCCTCGAGGAGTTGCAGGGTCGGATACACCGAACCGGGGCTCGGCTTCCACGCTCCCCCGCTGCGCTCGGCGATCTCCTGGATCATCTCGTAGCCGTGCATCGGGCGGTCCTTGAGCAGCGCCAGGATCGAGGCGCGCACATCCCCGCGCCGCGCCCGGCCGCGGCGACCGCCGCCGCCGCGCCCACGGCCGCCGAACGGAGGCCCGCCGAAGGGGGGTCCGCCGAAGCCGCCGGGTCCGGGGCCGAACGGCCCGAAAGCCGCGCGCCGCTCCTCGAAGTCACCCCGGTCGCGCCGACCGGGTCCGCAGTGTTCATGTCCACGGTGGTGCCTCATCGTGACACTCCTTTCATCATCGATCCATCACGATAGCTCAACGATATATCGGAACCGATCGGATGGCAATGCCTGGACGAGGTCCACCGTTCGGGGATTGGCCATGGCTCGGCGCTCCACCCGCCGCCTACGGTCGGGACCATGCGGATACGAATCGTCGACGCCTTCACCGACCGCCCGTTCGCCGGCAACCCGGCGGGAGTCGTCCTCCTGGACGACGACGCCTTCCCGGACGACACCTGGCTCCAGGAGGTCGCCGCCGAGGTCAACCTCTCCGAGACCGCCTTCGCCCATCCGCTTCCCGAAGGAGCCGAGGCCGACTGGGCGCTGCGCTGGCTCACCCCGGCCACCGAGGTCAGCATGTGCGGCCACGCCACGCTCGCGACCGCTCATGTGCTGCGTACGACGGGCGCCGCGACCGGCACCGTACGGTTCGCCACGCTCAGCGGGGTGCTGTCCGCGACCGGCGACCCCGGCGGCACGATCACCCTGGACTTCCCCACCGCCCCGCTGGCCGAGACCACCGTCGCGAGCGAGGTCACCGACGCGCTCGGCGCCACGGTCCTGTCCGCCAGGGACACCGGCCCCCAGGTCGGCGATCTGCTGGTGGAGCTGGCCGACGAGAAGGCCGTACGGGCCCTCACCCCCGACCTCGCGGCGCTGGGGCGGCTCGTCAAGCGGGCCGTCATCGCGACCGCGCTCCCCGACGAACCCGCCTGCGGCTATGACTTCGTCTCGCGCGTCTTCGCGCCCGGCGTCGGCATCGACGAGGACCCGGTGACCGGCAGCGCGCACACCGCGCTCGCACCCTTCTGGTCCGCCCGGCTCGGCCGCGACGAGCTGACCGGACTCCAGGCCTCCGCCCGCACCGGGCTGGTCCGCACCACGCTGCGCGGCGACCGTACGCTGCTGACCGGCCGGGCCGTCACGGTCATCGACGGGGAGCTGCTGGTCTGAACGTCCCGCCGGGGGCGCGGGTCAGGCGGTGGGCCGGGTCAGGCGGTGGGCAGCCAGCCCACCTTGCCCGCCAGCAGGGAATAGCCGACGAACGCCACGATGTCGATCAGCGCATGCGCGGCGACCAGCGGCCCGACCCGCCCCCACCTGCGGTAGAGCAGGACGAAGACGACGCCCATCGCCATGTTGCCGAAGAAGCCGCCGATCCCCTGGTACAGGTGGTACGAACCGCGCAGCACCGCGCTGGCCACCAGCGCGGCCATCGGCGTCCAGCCCAACTGCCCGAGCCTGCGGAGCAGATAGCCGACCACGACCACCTCCTCCAGCACGGAGTTCTGCACGGCGGAGACGATGAGCACGGGCAGCTTCCACCACACGTCGGGCAGCGCCTCGGGCACCACCGTCAGATTGCCGCCGGCCGCCCGCGCGCCCAGGTAGAGCAGCAGCCCGGTGCCGCCGATGCCCGCCGCCACCGCGGCGCCCCACGCCAGGTCCGAGCGCGGCCGGGTGCGGTCGAAGCCGATCACGCGCAGCCCGACGCCCTCCCGCAGCAGCAGATGGGCCACGAGCGCGACCGGCACCAGAGCGGTCGCGATCCCGAACAGCTGCCAGGCGAGGTCCAGCCAGGGGCGGCCGGGCGCCTGGGAGGCGTTGAGGGTGGCCGCCTGGTCCTTGAGTCCGCCGGGCTTGGTCACCGAGCCGATGAAGCTGATCAGCGCGGACAGGGCGCTCGCGCCGAGCGACAGCGCCAGTACCAGCAGCGTCTCGTTGCGCAGGATCCGTCGCGGCAGGTCACCCTCGATCGCGGGCAGCTCCGCCCCACGCGCCTCTGAATGCACTCCTGCCTCCACTTCCGCTCTTCATACCTCATCGGCGCGCCCGCCCCGCTAAGGTCTCGAAAAAACATCCGAGATCGCGCACGAGCAGGCCGGGCCGGGCGCCATCCGCTGGCGCTCCGTCCCTCCTGACAGCGTCATCTTCCAGGAGAGACAGATCGCCATGGGACGCCACAGCCAGCCCGACGAATCCGACGGTCCCGACTACTCCGGCATATTCGATGCCATGGACCGCGCCGATCACACTGATCACTCCGCACCGGACAATACGGGGTCCAGACCCGGCGCGTCCTCCCGACGCCGGACCGTGGCGATCTCCACAGCGCTGGTGCTCGCCGTCGCGACCGGTGCCGTCGTGGTCTTACGCGGCGGGCTGCTGCCGTCCGCCGAGTCCTGCCGGAGCAATGCGGTGCGGCTCACGGTGGCCGCGTCGCCGGACATCGCCCCGAGCTTGCGCACCGTGGCCGACCACGCCCGGAGGGCGGGCATCCGGTCCGATGGCCGCTGTCTGGACGTGAGGATCGCCAGTCGCCCGGCGTACGAGGTCGCGCACGCGCTCGGCAACGCGAACCGCAGCCCGGGGTTCCAGGTGTGGGTGCCGGACTCCAGCGTCTGGGTCGAGCGCACCACCACCTCCCCGGTCAGCGCCGCGCCCCTGGACACGCTCGGCGGGGTCGCGTCCTCCCCGGTCACGGTCGCCGCCACGTCCACCACGGCCGGCCGTCTTGGCTGGCCGGAGAAGACCTACGACTGGGCGCGACTCGCCGAGGCCGGAACCGGCGGTGACTCCCTGCGGCTGCGCACCGCCGACCCGGCGCGCAGCGCCACCGGGCTGCTGGCCCTCGCCCGGATCAACGGGTCCATCGCGAAGGCGGGGGCGGCCGACGGAAAGGCCGCGACCGACACGCGCGCCGCGGCCCACGCCAAACTGCTCTCCCGGCGGACCGCTACGACCGACGCCGCCCTGCTGAAGACGCTGCCCCAGCGCGACCAGGCGGTGGTCCTGTCCGAACAGGCCGCCTTCGCCCACAACGCGGAGGCCGACGAGGCGTCCCGCCTCGACCTGTTCTATCCGAAGGACGACACGGCCGAGCTGGACTACCCGTACACGGTGCTCAACGACCGCGAGCTGACCACCGTACGGGCGCGCGCCGCCACCCGCTTCCTGACGCTGCTCACCGACGCCCGCGGCCGCCGGACCCTGACGAAGGACGGCTTCCGGACGGCGGACGGCAAGGTCAGCGAGCCGGTGGCGCAGGCCGCGGGCGGCCGCACCCCACAGCCGTACGCGGTGACGCCCTCCCCCGGGCCCTCCGCCCGGGAGGTGGAGGCGGCCCTGGGCATGTGGACGATCACCGTGCAGAGCGCCCGGCTGAACACGGTCGTCGACGCCTCGGCCTCGATGGGCGATCCGGTGCCGGGCCGTTCCGGGCAGAGCCGGATGGACGTCACCAAGGCGTCGCTGCGGCAGGCCCTCTCGCGGTTCAACACGGGGGACGAGATCGGGCTGTGGGAGTTCTCGACCGAGCTGGACGGCGACCGGGACTACCGGGAACTGGTCGCGGCCCGCCGGCTCGGGGCGCGCACCCCGGACGGAACCGGCCAGCGCGACGAGCTGGCGGCCGCCTTCGACGCGCTGGAGCCGCTCCCCGAGGGCTCGACCGGGCTGTACGACACCACGCTGGCCGCCTACGAAAAGGCCCAGGAGACCTTCGTGCGCGGCAAGTTCAACGCGGTGGTGCTCCTCACCGACGGCGCCAACCAGGATCCGGACGGCATCTCGCGCGCCGCGCTGGTGAAGGAGCTGAAAGGGCTGGTCGACCCGGACCGCCCGGTGCCGCTCATCGCCATCGCGGTCGGCCCGGACGCCGACCTGGCCGCGTGCCGCGAGATCGCCCGGGCGACCGGCGGATCGGCACAGCGGGTGAACGACCCCGCGCAGATCAACACCGCCATGCTCAAGGCCATCGTGGCCGCGGGCGAGGCCGGCGCGCCCCCGTCTTAAAGGGCTCGGTTCTCCCCCGGCCTCCGCTGGGAGGTGCCCCCCCCTGCCGGTCAGGCGGGCTGCCCGAGCGCCGAAGGCGGACCCTCAGGCCGAGAGGTCGGCGGGCCAGGTGTGGACCGGGGCGTCCGTCCGCATCAGGGCGCAGTAGCGGCGGGTCATGGCGGCGAGCGCGGCGTCCCGCCCCAGCCCGCTGTCCCGTGCCCGGTGATAGGTCGCGGCCTGCCAGGACGCGCCGTTGACACGCAGGGCGCAGCGCTGCTCGATCACCCCGAGGTAGCGGTCGCGGTCTGCGGGCTCGACGCCCCAGGCGTCCAGTCCGGCGGCGGCCAGCGGCAGCAGTTCCTCGCGGACCAGCCGGACGGCGGGGGTGCGCGCCAGGGACGAGGAACGGCCGGGCTTCGGCCATTGCAGGACCGTGTCGATGCCATGGCGGCACGCGGCGTCGAAGTTGGCCGCGGCGGCGCCGAACGGCAGCCGGGTCCACACCGGGCGGGGCTCCTCGGCGAGCGCCCTGACCAGCCCGTAGTAGAAGGCGGCGTTGGCGATGACGTCGGTGACGGTGGGCCCCGCGGGCAGCACCCGGTTCTCCACGCGCAGATGCGGCACGCCGTCCACGACCTGGTAGACGGGCCGGTTCCAGCGGTAGATCGTGCCGTTGTGCAGCACCAGCTCCTGGAGGTCGGGCACGCCGCCCTCGTCCAGGGTCCGCAGCGGCTCCTCGTCGGCACCGGTGGACAGCAGCGGGGGGAAATAGCGCAGGTTCTCCTCGAAGAGCTCGTACGCGTCGGTGATCCAGCGCTCGCCGAACCAGGTGCGCGGCCGCACCCCCTGCGTCGCGTATTCCGGTGCACGCACATCGGTGGCCTGCAAAAACAGCGGCGGGCGGGATTCGCGCCACACTTCGCGGCCGAACACGAAGGGGGAGTTGGCACCGATGGCGATCTGCACGGCGGCCACGGCCTGCGCCGCGTTCCACACGGCGGCGAAGCGCCCGGGAGTGACCTGGAGATGCAGTTGGACGGAGGTGCAGGCGGCCTCGGGGGCGATGGTGGCGCTGGCGTAGCTGATGCGCTCGCGGCCCTCGATATCGATGAGGAAATCCTCGCCGCGGGCGGCCAGCATCTGTTCGTTGAGAAGTTTGTAACGGTCGTCGTAGGACAGGTTGGCGGATCCGAGATCCCGGGCGGCCAGCGTCGGCAGAATACCGATCATCACGATCTCGGAGGACACCTCTCGCGCCTTGCGGTCGGCATATGACAGTCCCGTTCGCAGCTCTTCCGAGAGCTGGTCGAGAACCCTCCCGTGCAATCGGTGCGGCACGATGTTTACTTCAAGATTGCACTGTCCGAGTTCGGTCTGGAAATCGTGACTCGCGATGCGCTCCAGAACCTCTGTGTTCATCATCCTCGGCAGCCCGTCGGCGCCTGCGAGATTCAGCTCGATCTCCAGCCCCATGAGATTCTTCGGGCGGTCGAATCGCTTGTCGGCCAGGAGCCGGGACAGCGCCTCCAGGCCCTGCCGCAACCGTCCGCGCTGCCGCTGCCGACCCGACGGATCGAACTCACCGGCTACGACCTTCTCCCCCATCGGAGCTACCTCCTCGAGTGGATCACCGGGCGCCCGGGGCGCGCACACCACGCTCGATGATGCCCGCCAATGTGATCGATAACGCCCCATGCGGCCCGCCCAGCCGGTAGGCTCTCAACAGTGACGCATTGCTCCATGAAAATGGACCGATGGGATCCAGCCTACCGCGGCGGACGTAAACCGCCAGGTCATATCCGTGCATCCGGCATCGAATCGGGAGAAATCCCCGCGCACACACGGACCTGAAATCACCTTGTGTGCAATATCGGGGACAGCTAGCCGAAACACGCCCGGAACATGAGTCGTATAAACTCGCTTTACGAGGCGGAGAGATAACGCCCGGACAAGTTCGTCCCGGCCCCCTCTGACCCGCGTACCGAGCTACGTACACCGACAGCGCGCGCCCCTACCCCGGCCCGCTATCGCTCCACCGTGTCTCCGAAGTGAGAGGCGACCCACCATGCCGCTGCTCGTGCCCCCGGCCCCCGCGCCCGCCCTGCGCAGCGTCCTCACGGCCCTTGGTTCCCCCACCGCTGTCCATGAGGTTCGCACCCCGGCACTCAGCTCCCTGTCCGGCCCCTTCGAACCCGAACTCCCGCTGCCCGTCCACGTCTTGGACGACATCACCACCCACGCCGGCCCGCCCCGGGTCAGGCTGACCGGCTGGCGCTTCATGCTCCGCGACGGCGACCGCACGGTGGCCGCGGCGGAGGCCATGCTCACCGCCGACGGCTGGGCCTTCTCGCACTTCTCCGAGGGGCCGTACGTGGCCTCGGCCGAACTCGCCCTGCTCCAGGCCGAGTCACTGCCCTCGGCGTACCAGCCGCGGCTGCTGTCCATTCCCGAGCTGTACATGGTCGCGCTGTGGCTGCACGGCGACCCCGCAGCGGACGCCGCCGAGGGCGGCCTCGGCGCCGGGGACCTGCTGGTGCCGCTCGCCCCGGCACCGCCCGGCATCGCCGCCCACCGCCCGCACCGCGCGGCCGATCTGCTGCCCGTCCTCACGCATCGGCTGACCCCGGCCCCGCTGCTGGGCTCCCCTGCCTGACCTGTCCCTTCCGCGACGGACGGAGCGCCCCGTTGCCCGCCGGGCCACGGGGCGCCGTGCAGCGGACGGGTAACAGTCCCGCCACGGTGAACCGTCCGGTCGGGTGATGCGTCATTATCTAGCAAGACCGGTGCCGCGAAATCCCTGCGGAATCCGTGCCGCAGGGCAACACTGGGAGCATCCGACCGACACACAACCGGGGGGCGGCCAACGTGAACGCCGCAGCGAGCAGCAGGACATACACCTCACCGCAGCGAAAGAACCTCGCCATGTGCCAGCATCAACCACCGTGCCCGTCAGCCGACTCCGCCGACCGGGAGGCCGCCCATCTCGTGGCACACCACCCGGAGCAGGGCTGGAGCCTGCTGTGCAACGGTGTCCTGCTCTTCGAGGACACCGGTGAGCTGCTGCCGGACGGGCGCGTCATCGCCCCGTGCCGACCGCTCGCCACCGAGCACGTCGTGACCGCCGCCTAGGCCGACCACCCAGGCGACGTTGGCATCACCAGGGGCCGGCCCGGCGAGCACCCGCCGAACCGGCCCCATCGTTGTGCTCAGCTCTCGTACGACTCCATCGGCGGGCACGAGCAGACGAGGTTGCGGTCCCCGAACGCCCCGTCGACCCGCCGCACCGGCGGCCAGTACTTGTCGGCGGCCGAGACCCCGCCCGGGAAGACCGCCTCGTCCCTGCTGTACGGGTGGTCCCACTCCCCGCTCAGCGTCGCGGCCGTGTGCGGTGCGTTCCGCAGCGGGTTGTCCTCCTTGGTCCACTCCCCCGAGCCGACCTTCTCGATCTCCGCACGGATCGCGATCATCGCCTCGCAGAACCGGTCCAGCTCCGCCAGGTCCTCGCTCTCCGTCGGCTCGATCATCAGCGTCCCGGCGACCGGGAACGACATCGTCGGCGCGTGGAATCCGTAGTCGATCAGGCGCTTGGCCACATCGTCGACCGTGACCCCGGTGGCCTTGGTGAGCGGCCGCAGATCCACCACGCACTCGTGCGCCACCAGCCCGCCGGGGCCGGTGTAGAGCACCTCGTAGTGCGGCTCCAGCCGCTTGGCGATGTAGTTGGCGCCGAGCACCGCGGCCTGGGTCGCGCGGCGCAGCCCCTCGGCGCCCATCAGCCGGATGTACGCCCAGGAGATCGGCAGGATGCCCGCCGATCCCCACGGCGCGGCCGAGACCGGGCCGACGCCGGTGGCCGGGCCCGCGGCGGGCTGGAGCGGGTGGTTGGGCAGGTACGGCGCGAGGTGTGCGCGCACCGCGACCGGGCCGACACCCGGGCCGCCGCCGCCGTGCGGGATGCAGAACGTCTTGTGCAGGTTCAGATGGGAGACGTCGCCGCCGAACCGGCCGGGCTCGGCCAGCCCGACCAGCGCGTTGAGGTTGGCACCGTCCACGTACACCTGGCCGCCCGCGTCGTGCACGGCCGCGCAGATCTCGGTGATGTGCTCCTCGAACACGCCGTGGGTGGACGGGTAGGTGACCATGAGGACGGCCAGCTGCTCGCCGTACTGCTCGATCTTGGCGCGCAGGTCGGCGGCGTCCACCTCACCGTCCTCGCCGGTCTTGACGACGACGACCTTCAAGCCCGCCATGACGGCGCTGGCCGCGTTGGTGCCGTGCGCGGAGGACGGGATCAGGCACACCGTGCGCTGGGGCTCGCCGTTGGCCCGGTGGTACGCCCGCACGGCCAGCAGCCCGGACAGCTCGCCCTGCGATCCGGCGTTCGGCTGGAGGGAGACCTTGTCGTAGCCGGTGACGTCGGCCAGCCGCTCCTCCAGCTCCCGGATCAGCGTCAGATAGCCGTGGGCCTGCTCGACCGGTGCGAAGGGGTGCAGCGCGCCGAATTCCGGCCAGGTGACCGGCTCCATCTCGGTGGTCGCGTTGAGCTTCATGGTGCAGGAGCCGAGCGGGATCATGCCCCGGTCCAGGGCGTAGTCCCGGTCCGCCAGCCGCCGCAGGTAGCGCAGCATCGCGGTCTCGGAGCGGTACTGGTGGAAGACCGGATGGGTCAGGTACGTGCCCGAGCGCAGCAGCTCCGCGGGCAGCGCGTCGGCCGCCGCGGCGTCCAGCTCGTCGATGCCGGGGGCGCCGCTGCCGTCCCCGCCCTCGACGCCGAAGGCGGACCATACGGCGGCCAGCTGGGCGCGCCCGGTGGTCTCGTCGCACGCGATGCCCACGTGGTCGGCGTCGGTCAGCCGGAGGTTGACCCCCGCCTCCCGGGCGGCGGCGACGACGTCGGCGGCCTTGCCGGGGACGTGCGCGGTGAGGGTGTCGAAGAAGGCGCCGTGCACCACCTCGACGCCGCCCGCCCGCAGCCCCTCGGCGAGGACGGCGGCGTAGCGGTGGGTGCGACGGGCGATGGCCGCGAGCCCGTCCGGGCCGTGGTAGACCGCGTACATCCCGGCCATCACCGCGAGCAGGACCTGAGCGGTGCAGATGTTGCTGGTGGCCTTCTCCCGGCGGATGTGCTGCTCCCGGGTCTGCAGCGCGAGCCGGTACGCCTTGTCGCCGTCGGCGTCGACCGAGACCCCGACGAGGCGGCCGGGCAGGCTGCGGGCGTGAGCGGCGCGCACGGCCATGAACCCGGCGTGCGGGCCGCCGAAGCCCATGGGCACACCGAACCGCTGGGTGCTGCCGACCGCGATGTCCGCGCCCAGCTCGCCGGGCGAGGTGAGCAGGGTGAGCGCGAGCAGGTCGGCGGCGACGGTGACGATCGCGCCCAGCTCATGGGCCCGCTCGATGACCGGCCGCGGATCGCGGACCGCGCCGGAGGCGCCCGGGTACTGGAGCAACACGCCGAAGACGCCGCGCTCGGCGAGCTCGTCCGGGATGCCGTCGGTCAGATCGGCGACGACGACCTCGACGCCGGTCGGCTCGGCGCGGGTCTCGATGACCGCGATGGTCTGCGGCAGACAGTCGGCGTCGACCAGGAAGACGCCCCCCTTGACCTTGCCGACGCGGCGCGACAGCGCCATGGCCTCGGCGGCGGCCGTGGCCTCGTCCAGCAGCGAGGAACCGGCGGTGTCCAGGCCGGTCAGGTCGGCGACGACGGTCTGGAAGTTGAGCAGCGCCTCCAGCCGGCCCTGGGAGATCTCCGGCTGGTACGGGGTGTAGGCGGTGTACCAGGCCGGGTTCTCGAGGACGTTGCGCAGGATCACCGGCGGGGTGAAGGTGCCGTAGTAGCCGAGGCCGATCATGGACGGCAGCACCTGGTTGCGGTCGGCGAGCGCGCGCAGCTCGGCGAGGACCTCCGCCTCGCTGCGGGCCGACGGCAACTGCAGCGCCTCGGCGCTCTTTATGACCTCCGGTACGGCGGCGGCGGTCAGCTCGTCGAGGGAGCCGAAGCCCACCTGCGCCAGCATCTTGGCCTGCGCTCCGGCGTCGGGGCCGATATGGCGCTGCTCGAATGGAGTACCGCGCTCCAGTTCGGCGAGCGAGATGCGATGAGTGGTCATCTGCGGGGGCCTCCTGGTCTCGATCGACCGGCGAGGGGCACCGCGGTGCGGGTGCCCGGACGGCCTCCCCCTCTGTCATCGCAACCTGAGAGCTTCACCGGTCCACGAGCGTCTGACCGGCTTTCACCGTCGGTGAGGAGGGGTTCCGGAGCTGTGCTCCCCGTGGCCCGCCCTGCTTTCCAGAGTGACCTCGCCCGCACGGTACGTGTGCCTGAGAGATTCCGGGGAGGATTTGCTCCTTCGGCGCCCCCGACGCCATTGTCGGTGGACTCTCCCGCACGGGGTCTGCAGCCACAGCCAGGGTACCAGCGCGTCTGTCGCCGGGTAGTGGGCCGCCGGGTGCTCGAGTGGCCGCATGCGGGGATGTGGCTTTTGGTAGGTATCACTGGACCATCGCCACCTGTGGGAGAGAGCGTGCAGACGGACATCGACCCGCGGACCCTGATCGGCCGCAAGGCATTCGACCGCGAGGGCGCCAAGATCGGCACCGTGGACGAGGTCTACCTCGACGACGCGACCGGCGAGCCCGAGTGGGCGGCGGTACGCACCGGCCTGTTCAGCCGGGACGTCTTCGTGCCGCTCGAACCGAGCGAGGTCGTCGGCGACTCGCTGCGGGTCCCGTACGACCGTGCGCTGATCAAAGACGCCCCGGACCTCGGAGTCGGCCGCCACCTCTCCCCGGAGCAGGAGCTGCAGCTGTACCACCACTACGGCCTGGACGTCACCGGCTGACCCCACCGCTCCCCGCCCAACTCCCGGCCCCCGCCCGGCCCATCGCTCCCACCCGACTCGCCGCCCTGCCCCTGGCTCCCACCCAGCGCGTCGCCGCACTCATCGTGCCCGCCTCCGCCCAGCGCATCGCCCGCCCCTTGGCTCCCGCCTGCCTCGCCATCCTGCCCCCGGCCCCTGCCCGGCACGTCGCCGCGCACAACGTCCCCACCCGGCTCGCCGCCGGGCCCCTCACCCCCGCCCGGCGCGTCGCGCGGCTCTTCGCTCCCGCCCAGCTCGCCGCCGCGCCCTTCACCGCCAATCGGCGCATCGCCCCGCCCGTCCGGCCCGCCCGGCCCATCGCCCGGCGGGGCGGGTGGGGGCTCGGTGGGCTCGGGGGGTCGTACCAGGGGCAGGGGGTCGCTCGGCTCCAGGTCCGGGTCGTCCACGGCGAACGTGCGCACCCGCCCGGGCTCCGACCAGGGCATCTCGAACCGCACGGTCACCCGGCCCACCCCGCTGCCCTGCACCCAGCCCGCCCCGTACTCGACGTGCCGCACATCGAGCCCCGGCAGCCAGGTACGCGGCCTCCCAGCGCCCTCAGGGGCCTCTGAGGCGCCCGGGCCTCCCGGCTCGGCCGTCTCCGGCCCCGAGGCCCTCTCCGGCTCCTCCAGGGCCTCGTGGGCGGACTGCGCGGCCTGGGCGAACAGATCCTCCTGCGTGTAGTCCGTGAGACCCGACACGCCCACGCCCAGCAGCCGCACACCCGCCGTGGTGTCCACCCCGTCGATCAGCCGCGCCGCGGCCTCCTTGACCACGCCGGGGTCGTCGGTCGGCCCGCGCAGGGTCTCCGAACGGGTCAGCGTCGAGAAGTCGTACCGCCGCACCTTGATCACGACCGTGCGCCCCGAACGGCCCGCCTCCCGCAGCCGCCGCACGCAGCGGTCGGCCAGCCGCGCCACCTCCAGCTGCACCCGGGTGCGGTCGGTCAGGTCGACGTCGAAGGTGTCCTCCACCGAGACGGACTTGGCGTCCCGCTCGGCGACCACCGGCCGCTCGTCCCGCCCATCGGCCATCAGGTACAGCGACGCCCCGTGGGCCCGGCCCAGCAGCCGGACCAGCTCCGCCTCGCCCGCCTCCCGCGTCTCGGCCACGGTGTGGATACCGACCCGGCGCAGCGCCTCCGCGGTGGCCGGGCCGACACCCGGCAGGGTGCGCACCGGCATCGGATCCAGCAGCTCCCGCTCCGTGCCGGGCTCGATGACCGCCAGCCCGTCCGGCTTGGCCTGCTCGGAGGCGATCTTGGCGAGCATCTTGGAACCGGCCAGACCCACCGAGCCGGTCAGCCCGGTCACGGCGCGGATGTCGGCCCGCAGCCGCTCCCCCACCGCCCGTGCCGCCGCCACCCGCGACTCGGTGCCGCCCGCCTCCAGGTCCACGAACGCCTCGTCCAGGCTCAGCGGCTCCACCAGCGGCGACAGCGCCCGCAGCAGCCCCATGACCTGGTCGCTGACCTCGCGGTAGAGCGAGAAGCGGGGGGTGAGGTAGGCCGCGTTCGGACAGAGCCTGCGGGCCTGCGCCATCGCCATGGCCGAGTGCACCCCGAACACCCGCGCCTCGTACGACGCCGTGGCCACCACCCCGCGCGGACCGAGGCCCCCCACGATCACCGGCTTTCCGCGCAGGCTGGGCTTGGCCGCCTGCTCCGCCGAAGCGTAGAAGGCGTCCATGTCCAGATGGAGAATCGTCGGCGCACCCCTCACACGTCCGATGCTGCCGCACACCACTGACAATCGGTGATGCCGGCGCCCGGAGGGAGCGCTCTCAGCCCGCCCGGTTGCGGCGCCGGGCGAGCTCGTCGGCGGGGTTGTGCCCCACCAGGGTCTCGCCGGTGTCCACCCGCTCCCCGTGCAGCTGGGACAGCGCGCTCTCCACGTCCCGCCACACCACGCCCACGGCGATCCCGAAGACGCCCTGGCCGCCCTGGAGGAGGTCCACGACCTCGTCCGGCGAGGTGCACTCGTACACCGTCGCGCCGTCGCTCATCAGCGTCATCTGGGCCAGATCGTCGAGACCCCGGGTGCGCAGGTGCTGCACGGCGGCCCGGATGTTCTGCAGTGACACACCGGTGTCCAGCAGTCGCTTGACGATCTTGAGGACGACCACGTCCCGGAAGCTGTACAGCCGCTGGCTGCCCGACCCGTACGCGGGCCGTACGCTCGGCTCCACCAGGCCGGTGCGCGCCCAGTAGTCCAGCTGGCGGTAGGTGATGCCCGCGGCGGCGCACGCGGTGGGTCCGCGGTAGCCGACCGTCTCCGCACCCCCCGCGCCCCCCGTGGCGGGCTCGCGTGGTGCCGTGGGCTGTGCCGCGACCCGAGCCTTCAGTGCCGGATCGGCCGGTGCGCCCCCCTGGAGCGTATACGGACCGCCGGCTGCCGTGCCGTCGCCGGTGCTTCTCACGCCGACCTCCGTCCTCGACCTGCCTCCTCGAAGGTAGGCAGTCACCCGGGGTGCGTCAACGATCGCCACACTCGGCACGCCGAGTGATAATCACCCTGAGAGTGGTTTCCCGTGTCCCTCGTCCGGGAAAGGCTACTCGAATGCGCTAGCGAGGTCCGGCAGACCGCTTCACTGGCTGCTGCTTCCGAAGTCCTCGGGCGAGATCTGGTCGAGGAACTCGCGGAACTTCTCCACCTCGTCCTCCTGCTCGTCCGGGATGGCGATACCGGCGTCGTCCAGCACGCCGTCGCTGCCGTAGATCGGCGTCCCGGTGCGCAGCGCGAGCGCTATGGCGTCGGACGGCCGTGCGCTGACCTCCACACCGCTGGCGAAGACCAGCTCGGCGTAGAAGACCCCCTCCCGCAGATCCGTGATCCGGACCTCCGTGAGCGTCTGGCCGACCGCTTCGAGTACGTCTTTGAAAAGGTCGTGGGTCAGCGGGCGTGCCGGAGCCATGCCCTGCTGTGCGAAGGCGATCGCGGTCGCCTCCCCTGGTCCGATCCAGATGGGGAGGTAGCGGTCGCCTCCCACTTCACGCAGGAGCACGATCGGTTGGTTGGAGGGCATTTCCACCCGGACACCCACGACGTCGAGCTCGTTCACACAGCAACCCTAGGACGTGCCCGGCCGGTTTGGATAGTCGGGGCCGGATCGGTCAGTGTGCGGCGGCCCGCAGCGCCGACTGCAGCAGGGCCGCGTGCAGCCGGACGGAGAGCGTCGCCAGCTCGCGCGCGCTGGCCTCCGCATGCGCTCTGGTCTGCGGATTTCGATGCAGCCGCAGCGGTGCGACCACCTGCTCGACCAGTCCGGCCTCGCGCTCGGCGGCCGCTTTCATGATCCGCAAATGGCGTGGCTCCAGACCGAAGCGGCCCAGCTCGGCGATCAGCCGGGCGACCGTCACCGCCTCGACGTCGTATCCGCCGTCCGCGTCGTGCGCGATCAGGCCGTACGACTCCCAGTCGGCCAGCTCCGCCTCGCTGACCTGCGCGGATGCCAGCAGCTCGGCCCGGCCCACGCGGGCCACGGTCGGGCCTTCCGGGGGCGCGGCCCCCTGGTCGTCGGCCCCCGGCTCCAGCAGCTCGCGCGGCTGCGGCCCCTGCGAAACGGCAGGAAGCTGCGGCCGCTCACCCCGCTCCAGGGCCTCCAGGTGCTCCCGGATGACCTTGAGTGGCAGGTAGTGGTCACGCTGCATGCGGAGGATGAGAGCGAGCCGCTCCACATCCTCCTGACCGAATTTGCGGTAGCCCGACGGCGTACGCCGCGGCTCCACCAGCCCTTCGGCCTCCAAGAAGCGGATCTTGGAGATGGTGACCTCGGGGAACTCGTCCCGCAGCAGCTTCAGCACGGTGCCGATACTCATCGACCGGCCGCCCGGGCCGCCCGCGGGGGCGGTGCCGGTATCGGCACCGCCCGACGGTGTCTGAAGCATGGACGGACCTCCCCGGACGGGTCAGATGCCGACGCCCCGCTGGCTCGGGTAGAAGACCAGCCGGTACTTACCGATCTGCACCTCATCGCCGCTGGCCACGACCACCGGCGCGTCGATCTGCTCCCGGTTGACGTACGTCCCGTTGAGGCTGCCGACGTCGGCGACGGTGAAGCTGCCGTCCTGGCCGCGCCGGAACTCCACATGGCGGCGGGAGACCGTCACGTCATCCAGGAAGATGTCGCTCTGCGGGTGACGGCCGGCCGTGGTCAGATCGCTGTCCAGCAGGAAGCGACTGCCCGAGTTCGGCCCGCGGCGGACCACCAGCAGCGCGGAACCCAGCGGCAGCGCCTCCACGGCGGCCTGGGCCTCCGGGCTCAGCGACGGCAGCGGGTTCTGCCCGGTCACCTCGGAGTCGTACGCCTCGATACCGGAGATGGAGATCGTCGACGTGGTCTCCGAGGCACGCTCGGAGGGCGCCTGGCCCCGCAGCGGCGCGCCGCAGTTGGAGCAGAACCGGCTGTCCTCCGCGTTCCGATGCCCGCACCTCGTACAAACAGGCATTCCGGGACCTCCACCACTACGCGAGGCCGATGAGTCCTCGAAACCTATGCGCCCGGCCGCCGAGGGGTCAACAGAAGACGCGCCCTGGCCGCCCGAAATGTCACCGCCCTGGCCGCCGACCTGATCCCGGAACAGCGGGCGCTCCTCGCTTCCCCCTCCGCTCTCGTCCGCACCACGCCCCGCGCGGTGGCGAGCGGTGCCGCTGCCGCCGTCCTGGCGTGCACTCTTCCCGAACAACTTCCCGAACAACTTCACGGGCGATTCCCCTTGACTGAAACAGACCCGCCCGTGGGGCAGGACAAACCCTCGATGCACACACCAGCAGACGGTCCGGACATCCTCACAACGTCCGTGACCACCAGACAGTTTCCATCACGCGCGACTCTTCTGGTGCGCCGACCCCCCGCATCCACATGGTCTCGCCGAGAGACCCACATATCGAACCGCCTCACCGTGATGACGACCGAGCGTAGTCAGGGCGCTTCCCCGACCGCAAGGCGTCCACAACGATCTTCTTCTCCCGCCGAACGGACACGGTGGCCTGCTCCTTCTCCAGACTCTGCACCACTCCGCCCGGAATGTTCAGCGCCGGCTCCAGATCCTCCGGCTTGCCGATCACCTTCACGACGTACGGCTGCGTCACTTTCCGTCCATCGATCTCCACCGAACCGCCGGAGTCCGAGAAGTAGGAGTCGGCGACCACCCGCACGGAGCCGATCTGGATCGCCTCGGCGCCCGCCGCCCGCAGCTCCTGCACCGTGTCCAGCAGCATGTCGGCCTCCACGGAGCCCTGGGCGTCGTGGATGGTGATCGTGATCCCCGGTCCCTGCGCGGCGACCGTGCCCGCGAGCACGCCCAGCTGCTGCTCCTTCTGGAGCGTCTGCTTACGGGCCTCCTCCGCCTGGTCCGAGCTGTTCTCCAGCTCGGTGCGCTGATTCTCCAGACGGCGCTTCTCGTCCTGCAGCCGCTGGGTGCGCGAGTCCAGCTCGTCCAGGATCCGCACCAGGTCCTCCTGGCGGGCCCCGCGCAGCACGCTGTTCTCGTTGGTCGAACGCACCTGGATGGCCAGGCCCAGGCCCAGCCCGAACAGCAGCACGGCGACGATCATCTGCGCCCGGGTCACCCGGGGCGGCCACACGCCCTTCAGCAGGCGCTGCCTGCCGGTCTCCTCCTCCGCGCCCTCGGGCTTCCCGTTTCCGGGCGTGAACGCGGCGCGCGGCGCGGTCCCGTTCGACGGCCCACCGCCGCTGCCCGCGCCTTCGGCCGGGCGCCGCCCGTTCGGCACCGAGGCCGAGGGAAGACCCGCCGCACCCGGGCCCCGAGGCGGCACGCCCTTGGGCGCCGGGCCCCGACCGCCCTGAGGGGCCGGTCCCCGAACGCCTTGGGGCCCCCGGCCCTTGGGGGCCGGGCCCTGGGGAGCCTGGCCCTTGGGGGCCGGGCCGCGGGGCGGGGTGCTCTGTGGCAGCGGAGCCCTGAGGGCTGGGCGGGGACCGCCCGGCCCGCCAGGCCCGGGGCGCGCCGCCTGGGGCGCCGGGGGCTTCAGCGGGGCGGCCTTGCGCCGCTCGTCCCCCTCGGGGTGCTCGGGCTTACCGCTCGCCTCCGCGCGCTTCTCCGGCGGCTTGGGCAACGACGACCGCGGCGGGACCGCCCGCTGCTCCGACGCGCCCTTCGCGCCCGGCTTCCCGGACGACTCGGAAGCGGCGGGCCGCTCGGGCGCGCCCTGCTGTCGCGGCTTCGGCGGCTGCTCGGAGGCCCCGGATCGCTCCGGTTCGTCCTGCTGCCGAGGCTTCGCGGACCGCCCGGGCGGGGCAGGCGGCTCGGGCGCGCCCTGCTGCGCGGATTCACCGGGCCGCTCGGCTGCACCGGGCCGCTCGGGCGCGCGCTGGGAGTCTCGCGGTTCTTCCGCCGTGTTGCGCGGCTCCGCCGTGTCCCGCTTCTCGGGCGACTCGGCCGACCGGGGCTTCTCGGCCTGTTCGAGCCGCTCCGACTCGCGCGGCGCTGCGGGCCGCTCGGCGCTCGGGGCCTGCCGGGAACCCCCGAGCTGCTCGGGCTTCCCGTCCTGCTCGGCCTGCTCCGGCCGTTCCGGCTCACGCGGCATCTCGGGCCGCTCCGGCTTCTCGGGGGTGTCGTCGGTGGTCATCGGCCTCACGCCCGGAACACGTGCCGACGGATCGCGGCGGCGTTGGAGAAGATACGGATGCCGAGGACGACCACGACCCCGGTGGACAGCTGGGCGCCGACGCCGAGCTTGTCGCCGAGGAAGACGATCAGTGCGGCCACCACCACGTTGGAAAGGAACGATACGACGAAGACCTTGTCGTCGAAGATCCCGTCCAGCATCGCCCGGAAGCCACCGAACACGGCATCGAGCGCCGCGACGACGGCGATCGGCAGATAGGGCTCGACCACCGTCGGCACCACGGGTCGGACCACCAGTCCGACCACGACTCCCACGATGAGGCCCAATACGGCGATCACGATGTGCCCTTCCCTGTTTCGGTGCCACCCTTGCCGGCACCGCCGACCATGGGTTCTGCGCTACGTACGATCAGGCTCGGCGCGGCAGGCAGCCGGACCGTGTCCTGGGCGGAAATGCTGGTGCGGATGTCGTAGTTCTCCTGCAACACGTGCAGGTACTGCCCATCGGCACTGTCCTGGAAAGCGGTGCTCAGCCGCTGCCCGTCCCCCACCGCGAGCACCGTGTACGGCGGCGCCAGCGGCTTGTTGTCGACCAGTATGGCGTCTCCCGCGGCCCTGATCGCCGACAGCGCCGTCAGCCGCTGTCCGTTGATCGAGACAGCCTCCGCGCCCGACTCCCACAGGCCGTTGACGACCCGCTGCATGTCGTGGTCGCGTACCCGCCCCGTATCGGAGAAGTCGTTGCTCTCCCTGGGACCCCCGCCGCTCCCCGACGTGGACTGCTTCGCGTCGTTGACCGTCAGTTTGACGCCGGGGCCGGACACCGGGGTGGCTCCCGAGAGCAGCGCCACCAGGTCGCCCTTGGCTCCCCCGTGCTTCTCCAGCGCCTGCCGCTGCTTCTCGCCCACCTCGCCGCGGAGCTTGTCCACGCTCTTGGCGAGCTGGTCCGCCTTCTCGTTCCCCGACTCGATGCGGTCGATCAGTTCTCCCCGCTCCTTGGCCAGCGTCGGCGCCGATATCCGGGCCTCGGCCGCCCCGATGGTGACCACGACCGCCACCATCACCAGGCCGAAGGCCACCGTCAGCCGGCCGCGCAGGGTGCGCGGCATACGGGACCGCCCGGTCTCGCCCCGCCGCGCGGCCGCCTCGGCGTAGCCGTCGTCGAGGCTGTGGTCCATCACGTTGGTCAGCAGCGACATGGACGCGTCGAGGCGCGGGCGCGGGCTCGACGTTTCTGTACTCCGAACGGGGGGCTGCTGCGACATGCCGCACATCGTCGCACGTCGGGGGCGCCGCCTCCCAATGGCCCCACCGGCGTGCCGGATCCGGGGTCGGGAGACGGCGCCCCAACGTGTCCAAACGGGTTCAAGAGCCCACGGAAGACCCTCCGGATCAGCGCCCGGCGCTGTCCACGACACCGGCCCACTCGTCGAGCAGCGCCTGTGCGGAGGCGTCGTCCGGGCCCTCCGCCCATAGATGTGTGACGGCCTCGGCCGGGTCCGGCAGCACCATCACCCAGCGGCCGTCGGCCTCCACCACCCGCACGCCGTCGGTGGTGTCCACGGACCGGTCGCCGGCGGCCTCCACCACGTGCCGCATGACCAGGCCCTTGACCGCCCAGGGGGTGGCCAGATCACGCCGCTGCACATGGGCCCGCGGAATCCGCGCATCGATCTGGCTGAGCGTGAGCTGGGTGCGCGCCACCAGTCCGATGAGCCTGACGAAGGCGGCCGTACCGTCGAAGACGCTGCTGAACTCGGGGACGATGAAGCCACCGCGGCCATCGCCGCCGAAGATCGTCGTCTCCGATCGGGCGACCCGGGTCAGATCGTCCGCCGCGGTCGTCGTCCACTCCACCTGGGTGCCGTGGTACGCCGCGACCTGCTCGGCGATACGGGTTGTGGTCACCGGGAGCGCCACCCGCCCGCTCCGCCGCTCCGCGGCCACCAGGTCCAGCATCACCAGCAGCGCCCGGTCGTCCTCCACGATGCGGCCGCGCTCGTCCACGAGCGAGAACCGCTCGCCGACGGGGTCGAACCGGACGCCGAAGGCCGCGCGGGCCGAAGCGACGATCTCCCCGAGCCGGGCGAGCCCGGAGCGGCGGCCGTCGGCGGTCTCGGTGGGGCGCGACTCGTTCAGCCCCGGGTTGATCGTCAGCGCGTCCACTCCGAGCCGTCCCAGGAGGCTGGGGAGAACGAGCCCCGCGCTGCCGTTCGCGGCGTCCACGACGACCTTGAGACCGGACTCGGCGATGCCGCTGACGTCCTGGGCCCGCAGCAGCGAGCCGGTGTACGAGTCGAAGACGCTCGACGGGAAGCTCAGGTCACCGATCTCCCCGGGGAACGCGCGGCGGTACTCCTGGCGCGCGTAGACGCGGTCCAGCTTGCGCTGGCCGCCCGCGGACAGATCGGCGCCGCGCTCGTCGAAGAACATGATGTCGACGGAGTCGGGAACACCGGGGGACGTACGGATCATGATGCCGCCGGCGCTGCCCCGGGCCGTCTGCTGGCGGGCCACGGGCAGTGGCACGTTCTCCAGGTCCCGGACGTCGATGGCGCTGGTCTGCAGGGCGGAGATCATGGCCCGCTTCAGGGCGCGGGCGCCACGGGAGTGGTCGCGCGCCGTGGTGACCGTGGAGCCCTTCTTGAGGGTCGTGGCATACGCCCCGGCCAGCCGCACCGCCAGCTCGGGGGTGATCTCCACGTTGAGGATCCCGGACACGCCCCGGGTCCCGAAGAGATTGGCCTGTCCCCGGGACTCCCAGATGACCGAGGTGTTGACGAACGCGCCCGCCTCGATGGTCTTGAACGGATAGACCCGGACATTCCCCTGGACGATCGATTCTTCACCGATCAGACACTCGTCACCGATCACCGCCCCGTCCTCGATGCGGGAGGCGCGCATGATGTCGGTGTTCTTGCCGATCACGCAGCCGCGCAGATTGCTCTGCTGGCCCACGTAGACATTGTCATGGACGACGGCCTTGTGCAGGAAGGCGCCGGTCTTCACGACGACGTTGGAGCCGACGACGGTGTGCTCCCGGATTTCTGCGCCCGCTTCCACCTTGGCGTAGTCACCGATGTAGAGCGGCCCGCGGAGCACGGACTCGGGATGCACCTCCGCGCCTTCGGCGACCCAGACGCCGGGCGAGATCTCGAAGCCGTCGAGTTCGACGTCGACCTTCCCCTCCAGCACATCGGCTTGGGCCTTCACATAGCTCTCATGCGTGCCGACGTCCTCCCAGTAGCCCTCGGCGATGTAGCCGAAGATGGGCTTGCCCTCCTTCATGAGCTGCGGGAACACATCACCGGACCAGTCGACGGGAACGTCCGGATCGACGTAGTCGAAGACTTCGGGCTCCATGACATAGATGCCGGTGTTGACCGTGTCCGAGAAGACCTGGCCCCAGGTGGGCTTTTCGAGGAAGCGCTCGACCTGACCCGCCTCGTCGACGATGGTGATTCCGAATTCAAGCGGATTGGGGACACGGGTCAGGCACACCGTGACCAGCGCACCCTTTTCCTTATGAAAATTGATCAGCTCGGTCAGGTCGAAATCGGTCAGGGCATCGCCCGAAATCACCAGAAAGGCATCGTCCTTGAGCGCCTCTTCCGCGTTCTTGACGCTGCCCGCGGTACCGAGCGGCTTCTCCTCGTTGGCGTACGTGAGCTCCATGCCGAGCTCCTCGCCGTCCCCGAAGTAGTTCTTGACCAGGGACGCGAGGAACTGCACGGTCACCACGGTCTCGGACAGGCCATGCCGCTTGAGCAACCGCAACACATGTTCCATGATCGGCCTGTTGGCCACGGGAAGCAGCGGTTTGGGCATGGTCGCGGTCATCGGGCGCAGACGAGTACCCTCGCCCCCTGCCATTACGACGGCCTTCATGTCGGAAGCGTCCTCCTCGAAAGAGACAGTCACGCCGACCGCGCACGCCCGATGGCCCGTGATTGCTACGGGCACCCGGTCCTGGGTTGCCCACGACGGCGAACTCAGTCGGCCGCGGCGTCCGCCTTCACCAGTCGGCGGACCTGAACCACGTAGAGGACTCCTGCCCACCAATAGAGTGTTGTACCCCATCCGGCGAACGCCCATCCGAAAATAGCGGCGGTCGTGTGAAGTGGGCCACTTCCATCACTCAGAAGGAGCAAGGGGAAGGCGTACATGAGGTTGAACGTCGCCGCCTTGCCGAGGAAGTTCACCTGCGGCGGCGGATAGCCATGACGCCGGAGGATCCACACCATCACCACGAGCACGACCTCGCGGGCGAGGAGAACGATGGGCAGCCAGAGCGGCAGGATGTCCCGCCAGGTGAGGCCGATGAGCGTGGACAGAATGTAGAGCCGGTCGGCGGCGGGGTCGAGGAGCCGGCCAAGGCTGCTGATCTGGTTCCAGCGGCGGGCCAGCATGCCGTCCAGATAGTCGCTCACCCCGCTGAGCGCCAGCACCAGCAGGGCCCAGAGGTCACTCTTGGGCCCGCCGAACTCGGGCCGGAGGATCAGCCACAGGAAAAGCGGTACGCCGAAGAGGCGCGCGGTGCTGAGGATGTTCGGGATGGTGAGTACACGATCCGTCTGGACCCGTGTCTCCTGAACCTCCACCCGGGGGCCTCCTGTGAGGGAATCAGTCGATGATGCCCCATGACTCTACCGGTAGTGCCACCAGGGCCCCTCACCGGGGAGGTGGTGGTACATATGCGAAAAGGCCCTGTGGGGAGCTATCAGCTCTCCACAGGGCCTTTTCCAAAGATTGTTCGGCGGCGTCCTACTCTCCCACAGGGTCCCCCCTGCA
>NZ_JBIRPZ010000025.1:0-85613 GCF_044332925.1 Streptomyces sp. NPDC021212 | reverse complement strand
TCAGCTGGCTCACCGCGGTACCGCTCGCGGGCACCTCCAGCCGGACCGTCATCGAGTACGAGACGCTGGGCGCCGTTGCCATGACCGTCTTCCTCTGCTTTCCCTTGTGCCAGGTCTTGCGGGGCCCGCTGTCACCGGGCCACGTCCTCAGATGGTTGCACCTACCTTCTGGTACGAGGTAACCCGGCCCGACTTTCGGACATATTGTTCTGACATACGAGGGTGGGGTCAGCCGAGTGGAAAGCCCCACTCCTTCGCGGGAACGCCGGGCGAGGCGGGCCGTCCCCGCAGCCCACGCCCCTAGGCTCTGGCGCGCACAGCGCCGAACGACGTCCACCGGCGTCGAGGAACACGAGGAGCAGCGGGCATGGCTCAGGGCACCGTCAAATGGTTCAACGCCGAGAAGGGCTACGGCTTCATCGCCCAGGAGGGCGGCGGGCCGGACGTCTTCGTCCACTACAGCTCGATCAACGGCAACGGCTACCGCAGCCTTGCGGACGACCAGCGGGTCGAATTCCAGATCGTGCAGGGCCGCAAGGGGCCGCAAGCCGAAGAAGTCCGCGTCCTCGGGTGAGAACGCGGACCTCGTCACTATGACGTTGTAGGTGGCACCGACCCGCCATGCTCGCCTCGCGGCAAGTGGTCGCTCGCAGCGACGATGGTTGGGCCCGGGGGCTTGGATCGAGCCGGTGCCACAGCAAGGCTAACAAACCATCCCCGGAAGCGATTCCCCACCGGACGGGCCGATTTCACTCCGTCCCCCGGTCGGCTTCGCCGCATCCCCCGGTCGGCCGTCGGTCAGTGGTCAGTCGGCCCTCAGCAGGTCCGGGACGCCGTCCCGGTCCGGGTCGTCGCGCTCCCCCGGGACGACCGTCAGCCGCTGGGTCGCCCGGGTGAGCGCCACGTACAGCACCCGCAGCCCGGCCGGTGACTCATCGGCGATCTCGGCGGGCGAGACCACCACCGTCGCGTCGTACTCCAGCCCCTTGGCCTCCAGGCTGCCCAGCGCGACCGCCCGCTCGCCGAGCCCGGCGAGCCAGCGGCGGGCCTGTTCGCGGCGGCTCATGGCGACGACGACGCCGACCGTGCCGTCCACCTCGTCCAGCAGCCGGGCCGCCTCGCTACGGACGTGGGTCCCCAGGTCGCCGTCCGGGTGCGCCGGGAGCGGCGCGAACCGCGGTACGGCGCCGGTCGAGCGGACCGCGCGGGGCGAGGGGGTGCCGGGCATCGCGAGCGCGAGCACCTTGGCGGCCAGCTCGGCGATCTCCGCCGGGTTGCGGTAGTTGACGGTGAGGGTGAAGCGGCGGCGCGGACGGGTGCCCAGCGCCTCGTCACGGGCCGCGGCCGCCTCGTCCGGGGCGGACCAGGAGGACTGGGCCGGGTCGCCGACCACCGTCCAGGTGGCGTGGCGGCCGCGCCGCCCCACCATCCGCCACTGCATGGGCGTCAGGTCCTGGGCCTCGTCGACGATGATGTGCGCGTAGTCGGTGCGCTCCTGCTCCGCGCGGGCGCGCCGGGGGGCGGAGCGGTCGGCGAAGGTGGTCAGCTCGTCAAGACCGGTGAGCTGGTCCAGCGGATCGACCTCGCGGGGTTTCGCCGGGCGAGCCGGGGCACCCAGGATGGTGTGCAGCTCGTCCAGCAGCGCCACGTCGTGCACCGACAGCGGGCCCTGCCCGGCCGGGCCGAGGCGGGCCAGGGAGCGGGCCACCTGACGGGCCTCGCGCGGGTTCAGCACCCGCCGCGACCAGCGGCCGAGCCGCTTCTCGTCGGCCATCGCGGCGAGCACGGAGCGCGGGGTCAGCTCGGGCCACCAGGCGTCCAGGAAGTCGGTGAACGCGTCCTCGCCGGAGATGTCCTCGTCGAAGCCCTCGCGCGCCTCGGCGGCCAGTTCCGGGTCCGTGTAGCGCCGCGGGCCGCCCGTACGGGCCCACAGCGCGTCCAGCAGCAGCCGGCGGGCGCGCGGGCGCAGCAGGTTGACGGGCGCGGTGCCGCCCAGCGCGCTCTGCCGGATGCGGCGCAGCTCCTCGGCGTCCAGCTCGACGCGCGCGCCGAAGGCGACGACCCGCAGCCGCTCGGGCGGCCCGCCGGGTCTCTCGCCCCTGCCGGGCCCTTCGGTGACGTCGTCCAGGGACAGCTGGCCGCCGCCGTCGGCGGGCGCCGCGCCCGCGGGCGGCAGCTCCAGGGCGCCGCGGGCCGCCTTGCGCAGGACCTTCATCATGCGCGAGGAGCCCTTGATCCGGGCCACGGCCGGTTCGTCGTACGTGGTGGCCTCGGCGCCGTCGACCAGGGAGCCGACCGCGCGGATCGCCACCTGGCCCTCCTCGCCCAGCGAGGGCAGCACGCCCTCGGTGTACGCGACGAGCAGCGGGGTGGGGCTGACCACCAGGATGCCGCCCGCGTAGCGTCTGCGGTCCTGGTAGAGCAGATACGCCGCGCGGTGCAGCGCGACCGCGGTCTTGCCGGTGCCGGGGCCGCCCTCGACCTCGGTGACGGAGGCGGCGGGGGCGCGGATCACCAAGTCCTGCTCGGCCTGGATGGAGGCGACGATGTCGCGCATGGTGTGGCCGCGGGCCTGGCCGAGCGCGGCCATCAGAGCGCCGTCGCCGACCACCGGCAGCACCTCGCCGCCGAGAGTCGCGGTCAGCTCGGGGCGCATCAGGTCGTCCTCGACGCCGAGCACCCGGCGGCCCTTGCTCCGGATCACGCGGCGGCGCACGACCCGGCCGGGGGCGACCGGGGTGGAGCGGTAGAAGGGGGCGGCGGCGGGGGCCCGCCAGTCGATCACCAGCGGGGAGTAGTCGGCGTCCAGCACCCCGATGCGGCCGATGTGCAGGGTCTCCGCGATCTCCGCGCGGTCACCCTCCCCGTCCGTACCCGGCCGGATGGCGTCGTCGGCGGGTTCCACGGAGGTGTACGCACCGTCCGGGCCGCGCTCGCCGTCCTTGCCGAGGAGCAGATCGATGCGGCCGAAGAGGAAGTCCTCGAACTCGCTGTTCAGCCGGTTGAGGTGCACCCCGGCCCGGAACACCTGGGCGTCGCGCTCGGCGAGTGCGCCCGGGGTGCCGACCTGGCCGCGCTTGGCGGCGTCGTCCATGAGGAACTCCGCCTCGTGGATCTTCTCCTCGAGGCGGCGGTACACGCGGTCCAGATGGGTCTGCTCGACCCGGATCTCGCCGTCCCGGATCCCGTCCCCACCGTCACGCGGCGGGGCCGTCCGGCTTTCGTGCGTGACGTTCCGCGTGGCGTTCTGCGTGGCGTTCTGCGCGGCCACCCAAGCCCCCTTCTGTGTACATAGGGCAGCCGTCAACCGTACACCCACCCCTGCGCGCCACTCGGGTATCGACCCTCAGATATTGACCTCGGCCAGCCGCTGGCCGTCGAGGGTGCGGACCTCGAAGCGGGCGATGTCGCTCTCGTTCATCGCCGCGCCGCCCTGCGCGTACAGCGGCTCCTTGTTCCAGCGGGAGCCGTCGCCGTCCTTGATCCCGTAGCCCGCGCTGGGCACGGCCCAGGTCGTGACGGTCTCCTCGTGGCCGTCCTTGCCGATGGCGATCAGATCGCAAGCCTTGGGCCCCTTGAGGTTGCCCAGCTTGACCGCGATGGAGGTGCCCCAGCCCTTCTGGGTGAGCGAGACCGAGGCGTCCACCTTGGTCTCGGGGTCCACCGAGCTGTACTTCTTGCCCTGGTCGTACGCCGCCTGCGCCGGGTTGGCCGCGGCGGCCGGGGGCGTCGTGCCGCCACCGCCCTCGTCGGATCCGGAGTTGACCGCCGCGCCCGCGAGCGGGCCGCCGACGATCAGGAGGCCCGCCGCGGCGACGAGGAAGAGCCGCCTGCGGCTCTTGGCGCGGCGGCTGACCGTCACCTCGTCGAGCAGCCGGCCCAGCATCTCGGGCCCGGGGCGGGCGGTGAGGGTGGCGGCGTCGTGGACGGCCGTGCCGTCCGCGTTGGTCGCGTAGTCCGCGAGCAGTGGTGGGATGCCCATCAGCCCGTCCAGCTCTTCCGCGCACCGATCGCACCCGATCAGATGCTCCTCGAAGCGCGCCGCGTCGGCCGCGTCGAGGACACCGAGCGCATAGGCGCCGACGGCGGTGTGCTGCTGGTCGTCCGCTGTCGGCATCATGCCGTGACCCCCCGTTCCTCAAGTGAGAGCTTGAGGGCACGCATCGCGTAGTAGACCCGGGATCGTACGGTCCCGGGCGGCACGCGCAGCACTTCCGCAGCCTCACTCACCGTCCGTCCCTTGAAGTATGTCTCGACGAGCGCCTCTCTGTGCGCATCGGACAGGTCATTCAGTGCATCGGAAATGGTCATCTGGCGGAGAGCCCGGTCGATGTCATCCGCTGCGGGCATGACATGCAGGGGAGCCGCGTCGACCTCTTGGGGGCGGGCACGGCGGCTTCGGTGGCCGTCGATGACGATGCGGCGAGCCACGGTTACCAGCCACGGGCGTACGGAACCACCGCTGCGCTGCAGCTGGTCGGCGTTGCGCCAAGCCCGTAAAAGCGTCTCCTGAACCACGTCCTCGGCGCGGTGCCGGTCGCCTGCGACCAGGCGCAGGACGAAGGCGAGAAGCGGGCCCGCATGCTCCGCATAGAGCGCGCGCATCAGCGCGTCGTCCGGTGTCGTCCTCTCGGTCACGAGGGCATCTTTGCGTACGCAAGGCTCTGGGTCGAGGGGCGTACGGGCTGGAATGATCCTCAGTTCATTCACAACCCTGTGACATTCCTCCCACTTCCGGAGTGAACATTTCCCGGGCCACGACACGTACTTGAGGCCGAGAACCCGGCGCCGGGCGGGCGTCGGCCACCATAAAGGGCTCCCTCCCCAAACACCGCCCCGCAGGCCCCGGTCCCCCCATCCGGGGCCTGCGTCATGTCTGAAACTCGTTCATGTTTTGCTCGCGTTGGGGGTTTGAACGCCGTCGATGCCGTGCCACGCGCTCTCGATTGCCGCACAGCTCGCTGGAGCACCAGCGGCGGCGCCGGCCCCGCGAGGTGTCCAGGTACACCAGCGAGCAGCTCTCCCCCTCGCAGCGCCGCAGCTGCCCGCGCGCCACCGGGTCGGTGAGCAGCGCGACGGCGTCGCGGGCGATCTGGGCGAGCAGCGCCCCGCAGTCGGGGGCGGCGGCGAGCCGGGCGACGAGGGTGCCGTCGGTGGCGCGTACGGCCCGTACGGCGGGCGGGGCGGTGGCGGCGAGCGCGTTCACCCGCTCCAGATCCGGGCCCGCGGCCCTGCCCTCCACTTCCGTGTGCACGATGCGGTGGAGGAGGTCGCGGGCGGCGCGGAAGCGGGTGAGCCAGGCGGTGTCGACGGCGTCGAGGGCCTCGCGGGCGGTGCCGTGGGGGATGAGGCCGGTGCCGAGCAGCCAGGCGCGGAGGGGTTCGACGCCGTCGAGGCGTTCCACGGGGGTCTCGCTGAGGCGTCCGTCGACGGTGGCCACCAGGTCCAGGCAGATGCGCCCGGCGTCGAACCGCAGGTCGAAGGCGTCCGCCGCCATGTTCCTGTCACCTCCAGGGGCAGGCTCCCCTCCAGGGTGCCCGCCCGGGCCCGGACCCGGTACCCCGCCGTCGCTGGTGGCCGCGGCTGCTTCCCCACCCCGCCCCTTCCCGAATCGGGGCTCCACCCCGGCCCCCGCACACGCCGGAAGGATCGTGCCCGGTTATGGGCAATCGTCCCGCTGCGGGGCACCTCCCAGCGGTAGCCGGGGAGGGACGGGTGGGCACAACCCGCCCACCGGCCCGCACCCGGGAACGAAACGCCCGGTGGGGCGGTGCGGCTACACGTCGCCGTACTTGGTGTCGGCCACCGGATCCAGCGCCAGCCGATAGCCCCGCTTCACCACCGTCTGGATCAGCTTGGGCGAGCCCAGGGCGGTGCGGAGGCGGGCCATCGCCGTCTCCACGGCGTGCTCGTCGCGCCCCGCGCCCGGGAGGACCTTCAGCAGTTCGGCGCGGGCCACGACCCAGCCCGGGTGGCGGGCCAGGGCCCGCAGCAGGGCCATTCCGGCAGGCGGGACGGTGCGCAGCTCGCCGTCCACGACGACCGCGTGGCCGCGGATCTCCAGCCGTCGGCCTGCGACCGGCAACGGGCGGACCCGGCCGGGGAGTTCGCTGGTCAGCAGCTGGACGAGGGGGCCGAGCCGGAAGCGTTCGGGCTGGCTGGTGGTGACGTCCTGGGCCTCCAGCGGCAGCGCGGTGACCGGACCGACGCACGCGGGCAGCACATCGTGGCGCAGCGCGTCGAGCAGCTCCTCGCGCATGCCGCGCCGCGCGGCGCGGTCCAGCAGGCTCGCGGCGGCGGGGGCGCTGGTGAAGGTGATGGCGTCCACGCCCCGCGCGACCGTCGCGTCCAGCAGCCGGTCCACCGGGCCGAGATCATCCGGCGGCATCCACCGGTAGACCGGCACGCCGACCACCTCCGCGCCCCCGGCGCGCAGCGACTCGACGAAGCCGGGCAGCGGCTCGCCGTGCAGCTGGACCGCGATGCGGCGGCCGTCGACGCCCTCCTCCAGCAGCCGGTCGAGCACCTCGGCCATCGACTCGGAGGCCGGGGACCACTTCTCGGTGAGCCCGGCGGCCCGTACGGCGCCGCGCACCTTGGGCCCGCGGGCCAGCAGTTCGACATCGCGCAGCCGGTTCAGCAGGGCGTCGCCAAGCCCCCAGCCGTCGGCGGCTTCGACCCAGCCGCGGAAGCCGATGGCGGTGGTGGCGACCACCACATCGGGGGCGTGGTCGATCAACTGCTTGGTGGCGGTGAGCAGTTCCGAGTCGTCCGAGAGCGGTACGATCCGCAGCGCGGGCGCGTGCAGGACGGCCGCGCCGCGCCGCAGCAGCAGGGCGCCGAGTTCATCGGCGCGGCGCGCGGCGGTGACGCCGACGGTGAACCCCGCGAGGGGGCCGACGGCCGTCGGGGCGGCCTGGTGGTGGTCTCGCTGCATGTGGCTCTGACTCTCGGCTCTCGTCCCGGTTCACTGTCGTATGCGCGCCTTGGGGTGAAGGCGTCATCTTGGCGCCGCCCCGTGACGGACGCGGTTCCGGCACGTTTCCCGGATGTAACGGGGCGTACGGTCACGGGCACGACTTACGACCGTACGCCCCCGGGGACTGGGACTGTGGGCTCACACCTCCGCGTAGGCGGGCTGCGGCGCCGTCTGCGCCTCCTCCACACCGGCTCCCGCGGGCCGGGCCGCCGCCGGGCTGCGGCGGAGGTATACGGCCCAGGTGACCGCCGAGCACAGGGCATAGAAGGCGAGGAAGGAGACGAAGGCGGGGGTGCCGGAGTGGGCGCTGCCGAAGGACTCCCGGAAGGCCAGGTTGATACCGAGGCCGCCGAGCGCGCCGACCGCTCCGATCAGCCCCATCGCCGCGCCGGACAGCCGCCGCCCGTAGGCCGCGGCCTCCTCCCCGGTGAGCCCGCGGGCGTGGGCCTTGGCCTGGAAGATGCCGGGGATCATCTTGAACGTGGAGCCATTGCCGAGTCCGCTGAGGACGAAGAGGGCGATGAAACCGACGAGGAAGACCGGCAGCGACTTCTGCGCGGAGGCGTAGACGACCACGAGCGTCGCGGCGGCCATCCCGGCGAAGTTCCACAGCGTGATCCGCGCGCCGCCGTAGGCGTCGGCCAGCCGCCCGCCGACGGGGCGGATGAGGGAACCGAGCAGCGGGCCGATGAAGGTGAGCGACGCGGCCTGCAGCGGGGTGCGGTCGAACTGGTTCTGGAGCACGAGCCCGAAGGCGAAGCTGTAGCCGATGAACGAGCCGAAGGTGCCGATGTAGAGCAGCGACATGATCCAGGTGTGGGCGTCGCGGGCCGCCTCCTTGGCCGCCCCGGTGTCGTTCTTCACCGGCGCCAGGTTGTCCATGAAGAGCGCCGAGAGGGCCGCCGCGATCACGATCAGCGGGAGGTAGACGGCCAGCACGAGCCGCGGGTGGGAGGCCCCGGCCGTGCCGATGACGAGCAGCCCGATCAGCTGGATGACCGGCACGCCGATGTTGCCGCCGCCCGCGTTGAGCCCGAGCGCCCAGCCCTTCTTGCGCAGCGGGTAGAAGGAGTTGATGTTGGTCATGGACGACGCGAAGTTCCCGCCGCCGACCCCGGTGAGCGCCGCGACCACCATGAACGTGGTGTACGAGGTGCCGGGCTCCATCACCGCGGCGGCCGTGATGGAGGGCACCAGCAGCATCGCGGCGCTGATGATCGTCCAGTTGCGGCCGCCGAAGCGGGCCACGGCGAAGGTGTACGGGACGCGGAGGATCCCGCCGACCAGGGTGGGCATCGCGACCAGGAAGAACTTCCCGGCCGGGTCGACCCCGTACTCCGGCCCCATGAACAGGACCATCACCGACCACAGGCTCCAGATGGAGAAGCCGATGTGTTCGGAGAGGATGGAGAAGACCAGGTTGCGGGTCGCGATCCGCTCCCCCTTCTCCCGCCAGAACGTCTCGTCCTCCGGATCCCACTCCTCTATCCAGCGGCCCCCCGTGCGGGCGGGGGTGGTGGTCGGGGCAGTCATCACGCCTCCACAGTTCTCGGTGTCGCTGCCCGACGCTAGGCACCCGGGATTACCGGGCTGTGGCGGCAGGTGACCGGCACGAAACCTTGCTCTCACCCGCGGGGGCGGGGTGCGGTGAGGGCGACCAGGGTCCGGTCATCGACGCAATCGCCGTTGCGCGCACACCCGCTTGCGCGACCGGTACCGTGCCTAGTGCACCACCCGCCCGCCCGCGCCGGAGGACCGCATGAGCACCCAGCCGGACCACTCGTACGACCCGGTGACCCCGCAACCGGCCGCCACACCCGAGGCGCTGCGCGCGGCGGTGGCGCAGGTCGCCCCCGGGTCTCTGGCTGCCTTCGACGCCGAGCGCGCGGAAGCCGTCCAGCAGGCCCGTACCGAGGTGAGCGCGGCCCCGCTGCGCAGCTTCACCCGGCAGTGGTCGGTCAACGTGGCGATCGCTCGCCACCCCGCGCGTGCCAACCGTCTCCGCGAGCTGGAAGCGCTGGCCGCAGAGACGGACGACCTCGTCCAGGCGCGCGAGGCGATCGCGGAGATCGGGCGCATCCTGGACGCCGCGTTCGACGAGGCCGGGGTGAAGCGGGGGGACGCGTGAGCGACTCCTGGCGCTGGGAGTACGACCCCGACGAGGCACACGTCGTCGCCGGGCTGCCCAGCCACCTGATCAGCGAGGTCGAGCGCATCGCGAACGAGCTGGTCGACCTTGCCACCATGAGCGTCGATGTCACGGACCTCGGCAAGGGCCCTCGGCCGGGGGCTCCGGGCGGGCTGCGCCGCCTCGGCATCGGCGGCGACGGCTGGCTGTACTTCCTGGCCATGCCGCGCCTGCGGCTCCTCGTCATCACTCGCGTGATTCCGCCGTACGAAGACCTCTAGACGGCTCCGGGGCCTCCCCCCGGTAGGGGGCGGGCCCTTCGCGTGCCTCCCCCCGCCTTGGTCCACGGGCTTCCCCCAGCATTTTGTCAACGCCATTGACATACCTCTCCACGCCCACCTATACCTCTGCCCATCGAAGCGCTTCGACGAACGTTGCACGTGCACATTCCTCCCAACCTCCCGGAGGCAGTGGATGTTGACGGCACGGAAACGGACGACACGAACGACGAGACGAACGGGGGCCGTCCTCGCGGCCGCGCTCGCGGGGGCCCTGGTCCTGGCGGGGTGCGGGGGCGGTGGGGACGAGGCCGGGGACGGCAAGACGCTCCGGTTATGGCATTACGAGGCGCCCAACGGGGCCATGGGCGCGGCCTGGAGCCAGGCGATCGAGGAGTTCAAGAAGAGCCATCCGGGCGTGACGGTGAAGTTCGAGGAGAAGGGCTTCGAACAGATCCAGAAGACCGCCTCGATGGTGCTGGGGTCGGACAGCGCGCCCGATCTCATGGAGTACAACAAGGGCAACGCCACCACCGGGCTGCTCTCCAAGCAGGGGCTGCTCACCGACCTCTCCTCCGAGGTCGCCAAGCGCGGCTGGGACAAGCCGCTCAGCCCCGGGGTGCGCACCACCAGCCGGTACGACGCACGCGGCGTGATGGGCTCCGGCAAGTGGTTCGGGGTGCCGAACTACGCCGAGTACACGATGGTCTTCTACAACAAGACCCTCTTCGCGAAGCACAAGGTGAAGGTCCCGACCACCTTCGAGGGGTTCACCGCCGCGCTGAAGGCGTTCAAGGACAAGGGCGTCACCCCGCTGGCCAACGCGGGCGCCGAATACCCCGCCCAGCAGTACGTCTACCAGCTGGCCCTGACCAAGGCCGACCGCTCCTGGGTGGACGCGTACGAGCAGTACAAGGGCAAGCCCGACTTCCACGACGCCGCCTGGACCTACGGCGCCACCACCTTCGCCGACTGGGTGAAGAAGGGCTGGATCGCGAAGAGTTCGAGCGGCACCAAGGCCGAGGACGCGGGCGCGGCGTTCATCGCGGGGAAGTACCCGATGTTCTTCTCCGGCAGCTGGTGGTTCGGCCGCTTCAAGTCGGAGATCAAGGACGAGTGGGGCACGTTCCCCTTCCCCGGCTCGAAGCTGACGCTCGGCTCCGGCGGCAATCTGTGGGTCGTCCCCAAGGGCGCGAAGAACAAGCAGCTCGCGTACGACTTCATCGACATCACGATGAAGAAGGGCATCCAGAACACCCTGGGCAACAAGGGCGGCGTGCCCGTGGCCGCCGATCCGGCCGCGATCACCGACCCCAAGGCCAAGAGCCTGATCAAGGACTTCACCGCCTACTCCGACGGCGGCGGCCTCGCCTTCTACCCGGACTGGCCGGTGCCCGGCTTCTACGACACCCTCGTCTCCGAGACCCAGAAGCTGATGACGGGCAGCGCGAAGCCCGGCGCCTATCTGGACGCGCTGGCGAAGGCGTACGAGGCGGGCGCGCCGAAGGGATGAGCCGGCCGCGCGAGTATCCGTACACGCTCTTCCTGATCCCCGGCGCCCTGGCGTTCCTCGCCGTCATCGTCGTTCCGTTCCTGATGAACACCGGGATCAGCTTCACCGACTGGCAGGGGGTGGGCACCCCGAAGTGGGCCGGTCCGGACAACTATCGGACGCTGCTGGACGACGACGCCTTCTGGGAGTCGTTCCGGCACAGCCTCGCCATGGTGGTGGCGATGGCGGCGATCCCGACCGCGCTCGGTCTTGTGCTGGCCGCCGCGCTGTTCGACTTCGTCGGCAAGCACTTCGGCAGCCGCACCGCGAGCGTGCTGCGCGCCTGCTTCTATCTCCCGCAGGTGCTGCCGATCGCGGTGGCGGGCATCGTCTGGAGCTGGATCCTGGCCCCCGAGAACGGCGCCCTCAACGAGCTGCTGAAGGCGGTGGGCCTCGGCTCGCTGCGCCACGACTGGCTGGGCGACCCGGACTTCGCGCTCTACAGCGTGATGGGCGTGATGGTGTGGGTCCAGCTGGGCTTTCCGCTGGTGGTGTTCATGGCCGGGCTTCAGCGCGTCGATCCGGCGCTGTACGAGGCGGCCGAGCTGGACGGCGCCTCGTGGTGGCGGCGGTTCTGGCACGTGACGCTGCCGCAGATCCGGCCGGAGATCTCCGTGGTGCTGCTGTGGTGCACGATCGCCGCGCTCAAGGTCTTCGGCGCGGTGTACGTGCTCACCAAGGGCGGACCGGGCGGGGCGACCAATGTCCCCTCGTACTTCTCCTTCCAGGCGTTCTTCGAGAAGACGCAGGTCGGGTACGGCTCCGCGGTCTCGACCGTGCTCACCGTGATCATCCTGGCGCTGGCGCTGGCCGCCCTGCGCCTCCAGACGAGGGCGGAGGACCAGGAGCGGTGAGGGTCCTCAGACGCTATCCGGTGCTGGCCGCGCTGATCGTGGCGGCCGTCCTCATGGTGCTGCCGTTCCTGGTGGTGGCACTCAACGCGGTCAAGTCGCCCGCCGAGTACTCCGCGAACGGGCCGCTGAGCCTCCCCGAGGGGTTCTACCTGGACGGGATCGAGGACTTCTGGGAGCGGGTCGACTTCGGGCAGAAGCTGATCAACTCCGTGCTGATCTCGGGCTCGGTGGCGATCGGCGCCGCCGTGCTGTCCGTGCTCAACGCGTACGCCATCGGCATCGGCCGGGTGAAGGGCCGCCCCTGGGTGCTGGCCTTCTTCGTGCTGGCGAACATGCTGCCGCAGGAGGCGCTGGTCTACCCCGTCTACTACCTGTCCAAGCAGGTGGGGCTGTACGACACCCGGCTGAGCGTGATCCTCGTCTTCATCGTCATCCAGGCCGCGTTCGGCACCTATCTGCTCTCCTCCGTCCTCGGCGCCTTCCCCCGGGAGATCGTCGAGGCGGCCCGGATCGACGGCGCGAACAAGTGGCAGGTGCTGTGGCGGGTGGTGGTTCCGGTCAGCCGCCCCACCATCGGGGTGCTGCTGGTGTTCTTCTTCATCTGGACCTGGAACGAGTTCCTGCTGCCGCTGGTGATGCTGATCTCCAACGACAACCAGACGGTGTCGGTCGCCCTCGGCGTCCTCCAGGGCCAGCGGCTGATGGACGCCACCATGACCAACGCGGCCGCCCTGCTCGGCGTGGTCCCCGCGATCATCTTCTTCCTGATCTTCCAGCGGACCCTGACCCGCGGCATCGCCGCGGGCGCGGTCAAGTGACGAGGAGGGCCCCGCATGAAGTTCAGCGACGGCTACTGGCTGCTGCGCGAGGGCGTCACCGCCGGGTATCCGGCCGGCGTCCTGGACGTGGAGACCGGCCCCGGCAGCCTCACCGTGCACGCCCCCACCCATCCGGTCCGCCACCGCGGCGACCTCCTCAAGGGCCCGGTCCTCAGCCTGACCTGCACCGCGCCGATGCCAGGGGTGATCGGGGTCCGGCTCGCCCACTTCGCGGGCGGGGCCGAGCGGGGCCCGTCGTTCGAGCTGGCCGATGGCTCGTACGGGGAGGTGTCCTGCGACGAGGACGAGGCCCGGCTCACCTCCGGCGCCCTCACCGTGCGCATCGCCCGCACCGGCCCCTGGCGCGTCGCCTTCGAGGCGGAGGGGCGCACGCTCACCAGCAGCGGGCCGAAGGACGCGGGCATCATGGAGACCGCCGACGGCCACCACTATCTGCGCGAGCGGCTGACCCTGCGCGTCGGCACCTCCGCGTACGGCCTCGGCGAGCGCTTCGGCCCGCTGGTGAAGAACGGCCAGACCGTCGACATCTGGAACGCCGACGGCGGCACCGCCACCGAACAGGCCTACAAGAACGTCCCCTTCTACCTCACCGACGCGGGCTACGGCGTCTTCGTCGACCACCCCGGCAAGGTCTCCTTCGAGGTCGGCTCGGAGGCGGTCTCCCGCGTCCAGTTCAGCGCCGAGTGCCAGGAACTGACGTACTACGTCATCCACGGGCCCACGCCCAAGGAGATCCTCCGGAAGTACACCGCCCTCACCGGCCGCCCCGCGCTGCCGCCCGCCTGGTCCTTCGGGCTGTGGCTGTCCACGTCCTTTACCACCTCCTACGACGAGGAGACGGTCACCGGCTTCGTCGACGGCATGGCACAGCGCGAGCTGCCGCTGTCCGTCTTCCACTTCGACTGCTTCTGGATGCGCGAGCACCACTGGTGCGACTTCACCTGGGATCCGCGCGTCTTCCCCGACCCGGCGGGCATGCTGCGGCGGCTGCGCGAGAAGGGCCTGCGCGTCTGCGTGTGGATCAACCCGTACATCGCGCAGCGCTCCCCGCTCTTCGCCGAGGGCAAGGCGGCCGGTCATCTGCTGAAGCGGCCGGACGGCTCCGTATGGCAGTGGGACCTGTGGCAGCCCGGCATGGCCCTGGTCGACTTCACCAGCCCCGCCGCCCGGACCTGGTACGCCGGGAAGCTGACCGCGCTCCTCGACATGGGCGTGGACTGCTTCAAGACCGACTTCGGCGAGCGCGTGCCGTTGGACGTGGTGTACGCGGACGGCTCCGACCCGGAGCGGATGCACAACTACTACACCCACCTCTACAACCGCACCGTCTTCGAGGCGCTGCGCGAGCGGCGGGGGGAGCGGGAGGCCGTCGTCTTCGCGCGCTCCGCGACCGCGGGCGGCCAGCGGTACCCGGTGCACTGGGGCGGCGACTGCGAGTCCACGTACGAGGCGATGGCCGAATCGCTGCGCGGTGGGCTCTCCCTCGGTCTTTCCGGCTTCGGCTTCTGGAGCCATGACATCGGCGGCTTCGAGGGCACCCCCGACCCCGCGCTCTTCAAGCGGTGGATCGCCTTCGGGCTGCTGTCCTCGCACAGCAGGCTGCACGGCTCGTCCTCCTACCGCGTTCCGTGGCACTTCGACGAGGAGTCGGTCGCGGGCTTACGCTTCTTCACCCGGCTCAAGCTGCGGCTGATGCCGTACCTGTACGAGGCGGCGCGGCAGGCGCACGGCGAGGGCGTGCCGGTGATGCGCGCCATGGTCCTCGAATTCCCCGGCGACCCGGGGTGCGCGGGTCTGGACCGGCAGTACATGCTCGGCGGCGATCTGCTGGTCGCGCCGGTCTTCGACGACGGGGGCGAGGTCGCGTACTACGTCCCGGAGGGGGTGTGGACGCATGTGCTGAGCGGCCGGACCGTGCGCGGCCCGCGCTGGGTGCGTGAGCGGCACGGCTTCCTGAGCGTGCCGCTGCTGGCCCGGCCGGGCTCGGTCATCCCGTTCGGCGCGGCCTACGACCGGCCGGACGCCGACTGGGCGGACGGCGTCACGCTGCGGGTGTACGAACCCTCCGCCCTGCCCGGCACCGGGGTCACCGTGCGGATCCCGGCCCCGGACGGCTCGACGGCCGCCGCGTTCACCGTCGTACGGGACGGGGAGACCCTGCGCGTCGAGGCCGACCGGTCCCGCCGCGGGCCCTCGGCGCCCTGGCGCGTGGAGGTGGTGGGCGGGCCGTCCGCCGACGCGGAGGCGGGGACGGCCGCCCTCACCCTGGCGCTCAGCAGCGCCGGGGCTTGATCCAGGAGCACTCCAGGTCCGCTGTGGTTTCACCGCGTACGGCCCGGGGCCGCACCCCTTCGGTGCGGCCCTCGCCGGACTTCGCGAGCGTCACCACGATCGCGTCCTCCAGGCTCTTCACCGACGGGGAGAGGTAGTTGTTGAGAACGACGCTGTAGACCAGCTCCCGGCCGTCCGCGTCGGTGACGTACCCGGAGAGCCCGGAGGCGCCGGTCAGGCTGCCGGTCTTGCCGCGCGCGTTGCCCGCGGCCGGGGTACCGCACATGCGCGAGCGCAGCGTGCCGCCGACGAAGCGGTCCGGGGCGCAGGCCACCGGCAGCGAGGCGTACCAGTCCGCGTACCAGGGCTGGTGACGGACCGCCAGCAGCAGCTCGGTGAGCTGCCCGGCCGCGATGTTGTCCATCCGGGACAGCCCGGAGCCGTCGACCTGGCGCACCGCTCCGGTGTCCACGCCCAGCTTCTTGAGGTGGTCGGCGATGGCGGCCAGGCCCGCGTCCCAGGTCCCGCGCCCCGCCGTCTCGTAGCCGATGGCCTTGGTGAGCACCTCGGCGTGGATGTTGTTCGACAGCTTCATGAACGGGATCAGCAGCTTCTTGAGCGGCATCGAGCGGTGCGCGGCGAGCGGACGGGCGTCCGGCGGGGTGGCCGTGCCGAGCCTCGTGGCCCCCGCGACGCGCACCCCATGCTTCGTGAGCGCATCGGCGAACACGGCGGCCGCGTACCCGGTGGGCTCCCAGACGCTGACCCACTCCTTGGCCACCGGGGCCCCGGCCGCGATGGCGCCGCTGACGGTGATGGTGTTGGTGCCGTGCTGCCGTTCGACCGTGAGGCCGCCGCTTCCGGTGGTCGCCCGGTTGTCGATACGGACGTACGCGGTCCGGGGCGTCACCGTGACCTTCGGCCGCTCCCCCGCCGCCGCTCCGGGCGCGACCTCGACGATGACGCTGCCCGCGTCGTAGTCGGTGTCGGGGGCGACGGTGAGCGGCGAGATCTGCGCCGCGTAGTACGAGGACTCGTCGTCGGCGGCCCAGGAGCGGCCCGCGCGCTGCGCGTCGAACCGGGTGTCGTCGGCGACCAGCCGTCCGGTGACCCGGCTGATCCCCGCGTCGGCGACGTCCTTCGCCAGGCTGTCGTAGTCCTTGGCGAGCATGGTCGGGTCGCCGGTGCCCCGCAGATACAGATCGCCGCGTAACGTCCGGCCGTGTCGGGTGCCCTCGCCCAGGACATCGGTCCGGAAGGTGTGGTCGGGCCCGAGCAGCCCCATGGCGGCGGCCGAGGTGAACAGCTTGGTGTTGGAGGCGGGCATCAGCCGGTCGTCGGCCCGGTGCCGGTACAGCACGGCGCCGGAGTCGGCGTCCGCCACCACCACCCCGGCCGCCCCGCCCCTCAGCAGGGGGTCGTCAAGAATCCTGTCGACGGCCTCACCGAACCCGGCGGCGGAGGGGTCGGCCCCGGCCGGTGAACTCCAGGTGAGGGTACAGACCAGCCCGATGACGAGGGGCCAGCTCCAGGCGCGCGCACGACGGTTCAGGGGTCTCTTCATGCGACGGCAGGATCCCGCACCGGGTCGCCGCGCAACAGACCGCCTCCGGGCGGCAACCGAAGCTCCGGATCACCGCGTCCCTTGTGCCGGGAGGGGGAATCGAGCACGACGAGAGGCGAACCACCGATGGCTGTGCCCGGAGCCGAACCGCTGTGCGTTGCGGTCGGCCTGTTCCTCTACGCCTGTGCCCTGCGCGACGCCCGTCTGGTGCGGCGGCTGCGCCGCGAGGGGGTGCGTACGCAGGGGCTGGTGGTCGCCAACGTCGTGGACCACCAGTCCCAGAACCGGAATCCGACCCAGACGCCGATCATCCGGTTCCACGACCATCAGGGCTACGAGGTGGAGTTCAAGACCGCGATCCAGGGCGTCGGCCTGGGGCTGGCGACCGGCCGGACGGTGGACGTGATGTACCTCCCGAGCGAGTCGCAGAAGGCCCGGGTATGGATGCGGCGCCACATAGTGGGTCCGATGGCGGGCCTGGCCCTGGGCGGCACGCTCTTCCTCGGCTTCGGCTTGGTGATCGTCCTCAGCTGACGACCGCCGTCACACCGCGCCGGAGAGCTGTTCGCGTACCCATGCGGGATCCGGGTTGGTGTGCGGCCGGCCCGCCACGACGACCGTCGGCACGGTCTCGTTGCCGTCGTTGGCCGCCCTCACCACTGCCGCTCCCTCCGGGTCGCGCCAGATGTCGACCCAATGCGCCCGGCGGGCGCCACGGCCCAGCCGGGTGCGCAGCCGGAGGCAGTACGCGCAACCCGGCCGCCAGTAGACGACGGGCCGGCCGTCGGCCGCGCTGCGGCGCTGCGCCTCCAGCGCGCCGATCGACCTCGGGAAGACGAGCGGCGAGTGGGCGCCAGCGAGCAGCACGAACACCAGCAGGAGCGCGGCGGCCTCGCCGACGCTCCCCCGGAAGATCAGCCCGGTCGCGATCGCGGAGCCGCAGAGCACCAGCAGCGTCGGCAGGGTCCAAGCGCGCATCGGTCAGCCCTCCACGGACATCGTGAGGCTGCCCGGCAGGGCGGCGACGGCCTCGCGGAGGCGGGCGCCCAGGTCGGGCGTGGCCGGGGACGCGGCACCGCCTGCCTGGGCCACCCAGCCCGCCGTCGCGCAGTGGTGCGCGGCGATCAGCATGTCCACGGCCAGCCGGGGGCGTACGTCGCCCTCGCCCCCCAGACCGAACCGGCGGCACAGGATCTCCAGCGCCCCCTGGGTCGCGGCCTCGCAGAACTGCAGTCCGTGCGCGGCCATCGAGGGCGTCCGCTCGGCCAGCCGGCGGCTGAGCACGACCCGGCGGGCCCAGCCCTCGTCGTCCATGCGGCCCAGCGCGGCCAGCAGCGCGTCCCGCCCCAGCTCCACCAGCGTCCGTTGGCCCGGGGCCACGGTCTCCAGCTCCTCCAGGAAGGCCCGCCAAAGGTCCTGTTCGGGGGCCATCGCGACGTCTTCCTTGCTGGTGAAGTACCGGAAGAACGTGCGCTTGGAGACCTCCACCTCCTCGCACAGCTCATCCAGCGTGACGCCGCCGAAGCCGCGCTCGGTGAACAGCTCCAGCGCGGTGTCGATCAGCGCCTGACGGGTGCGCCGCTTCTTGCGTTCGCGCAGCGACGGGGTGGGGACGGGGGCAGTCACGACGACGAGTCTACGCGAACGCGAATGCCACTTGCACGCTTCTGCCACTGAGTGGCATAAATAAGTCCTCACCCCCTTCCGGAAGGCACAACCCCCATGCGCGCCCTGCTCGTCGACAGCTCCACCCCCTCCGGACTCCGCCTCGGCGAGACCGCCGACCCCGAACCCGCCCGGCACGAAGCACTCGTCCGGGTGACCGCCACGTCCCTCAACTACGGCGAGGTCGCCCACCGCAAGGAGGCCCCCGAGGGCACGGTGCTCGGCTGGGACGCCGCCGGGGTGATCGAACGCGCCGCCGCCGACGGCTCCGGTCCCGCCGTCGGCACCCCCGTCGTCACGCTCGGCGAAGCCGGCGGATGGGCCGAACTGCGCGCCGTACACACCGGCATGCTCGGCGTCCCACCCACCGGCGCCGACCCGGGCGCACTCAGCACCCTCCCGGTCGCGGGAGCCAGCGCACTACGCGCCCTCCGCCGGATCGGCGACACCCTCGGCCGCCGCATCCTGGTCACGGGCGCCACCGGCGGCGTCGGCCGGTACGCCGTCCAACTCGCCCGCCTCGGCGGCGCGTACGTCATCGCCACCACCGGCGACCCGGGCGCCCACGGCGACGACCTGCGCGCCCTCGGCGCCCACCAGGTGGTCACCGAACCGGCGGATGTCGCCGAACCGGTACACGGCGTGGTGGACCTCGTAGGCGGCCCCCAGCTGGTGGCGGCGTACGACACCCTCGCCGCGCACGGCACCCTGGTCTCCGTCGGCCATGTCACCGGCCAGCCCGAGACGTTCCCCTTCGGCGCCCTCTACGGAGACGCGGGGCGCCACGACCGTTCGATCGTCACCTTCTACCTGCTGGAACGCCCCGACATCGGCCCGGACCTGACCTGGCTCGCCCACCGCCTCGCGGCGGGCGACCTGGACCCACAGATCGCCTGGCGCGGCGGCTGGGACCGGGCGGCCGAAGCCATCGCGGCCCTCCTGGACCGCCGCCTCCACGGCAAGGCCGTCCTGAAGATCGGCTGACTGAACGGTCCCCGGTGCGGGCTGCTTTACTGTCCCCCGTCAAGTAGATCTACGGGGGAGGGACCACATGGGGTTCCACAGGGCTGTCCTGCACACCGCGGCAGCCGCCGCTCTCGCAGCGGCGCTGACCGCCTGCGGTTCGGGCGGGGACGCGGACGGGCCGAAAGGCAAGGATGAGGCGAGCGAGGCGGCGGGCGGCGACAAGAGCCCCGTCCTCAAGCACTACGCGGCACCGCTGAAGTTCTCCACCGCCAAGCCGATCGCACTGCCCGAATCGGGGGGTTCGACGGACACGGGCCTGGGCGCGGCGGCGCAGAACACGCTCCCGGTGACCCTCCACAAGGGAACGGCGTTCATCGCCCGGCCCGACGGACTGGAGGTCGCCAGCGGGCACGTCGCCAGCGACCCGGTCCGCATCACCCCTGAGCACGGGGCCGTCGGGAAGGCGGGCGACACCCACTCCAAGGCACCGTTCATCACCTCCGCGGGCGGCAAGACCGTGGCGCTCAGCGCCTTGGTGACCGAGGTGCCGGGCTCCGGCACGAGCAAGGGCCACGACCTGGTGGAACTGATGGCCACGGACACCGCGAACGCCACCAAGCCCTGGTTCACGGAGATCCCGCTGTCCGGAGGCGGCGAGTTCTCCGACGGCCGCACGGACGCCGCCGTGGTCGGGCGCAGCGGCGACACGGTCGTCGTCCTCGGCGCCGGTCAGCTCTTCGGCGTGGACATCAACACCCACAAACGGGTGTGGACCGCGCCGGGCGACACGTACGCGACGAACGCCGTCGTCGCCGGGGACCGCGTCGTCGCGGTGCGCGGGGACGGCCTGGGTGACAAGAAGGTCGTGGGACTCAACGCCGCCACCGGCCGGCAGTCCTGGGTCTCCCCGCGGGTGACCGCGCAGATGTCCTCCGACGGTCTCTACGCGATCGGCCCCGACACCGTCATGACCTTCGAGTACGCGACCGGCACCGACAACCGGCACTACCTCCTCGACGCCACAGACGGCTCGGTGCGCAAGATGCTCCCCGAGGGATCCCCCGCCATGGACTGCGGCTACGACGGCGCCTCCGTCACCGTGTGCACCGGCGACGGCCTGAGCGGCGACGGCTCGGTCGCCGCGTACGACGCCAAGAGCGGCAGGCAACTGTGGAAGCTGACCCATGACTCCGCCGACCGGATCCCGCCTCACGTGACCCTGGTCCGCAACGGACTGCTCTACGGCGTCACCAAGAACGGCCCCGTCGTCATGGACGCCCGGACTGGGCAGGACAAGGAGGACGCACCCGGCATCGCCCCGTACGCCTCGGACGGCTACGTCGGCCTGGGCATCGCCAAGGACGACGGCCGCGTCACCGCCTACCGCGCGACCGGCTGACGCACAGACCGCACCATCACCGTCAGGACCGGCGCCTCCGGCGACGACTGCGCGGTGCCCACCGCCCGGTATCCCCACGCCACGTAGCGGGCCTGCACCCTCCCGTCCTGGTTCTGCGGGTTCACCATCAACGAGGCCTGCGCCTCGGGCCGCCCGGCCAGCAGAACGTCATGCAGCCCGCGGGCGATCCCCCGCCTGCGCCACTGTTGGCGGACCATCATCTCCTTCACCGCCACGGTGGAAGCCCCCACAATCCTCGGTTCCGGCTCCGGGCGCGTACGGCGCCACCAGCGGTCGTCCGCTCCGGTGAGCCGGTTGGCGTAGAGGTAGCCGACCGGCTCGCCCGAGTCGTACGCCACCACGGCCTCCCACCCCGGCTCGGCGGCATGCCGGTGCAACCGCTCCCCGAACGCCTCGGGGGCGTAGTGCGGCAGGTGGAGCTTGTGCGCCCAGCACTCCTTGTAGATGCCCACCAGGTCATCCCACACGGACTCCACGTCGCCGATCCCGACGAGGTTCACACCGTCTTCCACTGCTGCTCCCACGAGTCGTAGACAGGCCCGGGAGCGATCCGGCGAAGGTCCCGGGTGAACGAGTCGAGCATGGACCGCACCCGGGGGTGCTCCACCGCGATGGAGACGGCGGTGGCCACGGCGCGCTCCGCCTCCCCCTGCCCGAGCTGGGCTCGGGCCAGGCGGGCGGTCGTGATGCCCCGGGAGCGGACGAGGTGGGGGCGGAACAGGGTGAGGGACGCGTGAGCCTGCGCCTCGGCCTCGGCCGGTCGGCCGACGGCCAGATACGCGGTGACGGCCAGGCTGTGCACCTCGGCTTCGTCGTAGAACGCGGTCAGCCATAGCGGCCGCCGCTCGCCATGATCAGCCCGGCGCATCGCGTCCCGGGCGCAGTCCAAGGCACGGTCCACACCTGCCTTGTCCCGTGCCAGACCGAGGATCGCGGCGTGCCGGGCGTGGCCCAGGGAAGCGAACAGCGGGTCGCGGCGGGTGATGGACAGGCGGCGGGCAACATCGTTGGCGTCGAGGGCGTCGGCCGGTCTGCCCAGATGGCGGTAGAGACTCCCCTTGTGGGACCAGATGCGGAACAGGATGGCCTGGTCACCGGACTCCTGGGCAAGGCTGGCCGCCCGCTCGTGATGCCGTAGAGCCGCATCGAATCGACGCCCGTCTGTGGCGGCCCACATGGCGCTGGACACGCAGGCGGCGGCCGTGGCGTAGAGGGCAAGCCTGACGCGCTGGGAGCACGCACCGCGCTGCCGCAGGGCAACGGCTTCATCGGCCAGGGCCAGGGCAGCGGCCTCGGTTTGCCGTTCCCCGCCCTTCTTGTGGTCGGCGGCAACGAGCTTGGCGAAGCGGCCTTGCAGGGCGCGCACATCGGTCATGCCGACGCGATATGGGGCAGCGGGAACCGGTGCGGCGACGGCCGCGCCGAGGGCAACTCCTGTGGAGAGGGCTTGGCGACGGTTCACGTTGTCCTCCGGAACGGCGACAGAGGGACGACCCGGCGGGGGAACGAATCCCAGCTCGACCGGTTCCCGGCCCAGCGTCATGGTGAGGGCGCGGCGCTGGAGTTCATGGGGCCAACGGGTCTGACCGCTCAGCCACCGCCGCACCACCCGGTCACTGATACGGCCGGGCCTACCGGTCATCCGCTCGATGGCCTTGTTCAGCGCCTCGGCCAATTTCTCCTGCGTTAATCCAGCATCGTCCAGGGCGGTTTGGAGCGCTTGGTTCCCCATGCCCCCACGGTAGACACGCGGGCACAACCCACCAAGAAAACGGGTCAAGGGTGGGCAAAAAAGTCCGGGTGCGTGCGGCCTGGAAGGATCGCGTATGCCCTGAACCCGGAGCGCTCCCGCGCGTTGACTGATTGTCACGCGGAGCCAGGCCGCCCACGAGTACCCCCATTGCCCGGGACCTCCACGCTGCCCGGCCCACTCACCAGAAGGCCGACGAAATGACCACGATGATGATCAGCAGCTACTCACCACTCACCCCCACCGGCACAGGCCACCCGGCGTACTCCCAGTCGCTCCCGTGCACCGACGAGTCCGTGGGCATCGCGCGCTTATCCGTCGCCGCGACCCTGCGCGCATGGGGGCTGGAGGCCCTGGTGGACGACGCCCGCCTGATCGCCTCGGAGCTGGCCACCAACGCGATCCGGCACGCTGCCCGCCACGCCCCCGACCCCGACCCCGACCCCGAGCAGTGCGGCAGCTTCCGCCTCAAGGTCGAACGCCCCGGCGACCACCTGGTACGCATCACGACGTTCGACCGGTCCCGGGCCGTCCCCCGCATCGTTCAGGCGAGCGACACCGCCGAGTCCGGGCGCGGCATGGCGGTGGTGGAAGCCCTCTCCTGCCGGTGGGGCATCACCCCCAAGCCATGGGGCAAGGGCGTCTGGGCGGAGTGCACGACCCGCACCGCTCCCAGCCGCCGCGCCCCGATCCGCCCCTGGGGCCTCCGCCGACTCGGTCCGTACCCCAGGGCGGCGGAGATGCCCTTCACCACCGTCACCATCGACCCGGACACCCAGACCGGCGTGTTCCGCGACCGCGACGGCCTGGTGGTCGAGATGGGCAGGCACGGCACCAGCTCCGCCACCTCGACATCGACCGTGACGAACCTGGACTCGCGCAACGACGCGGGCTCCGACCAGGACTCCCAACAGGACTGACAGCCTCGATGACCGACACGAAACCGGTCCTGGTGGTCACGGAACCGCTCGACATCACCGCCGACATGGTGATCACCCACCTCAACGAGCGCGGCGTCCCCGTGGTCCGCTTCAACCCGGCGGACCTCCCAGTCGCGGAGCTGACGGTCTCGGCTCGGTTCGGTGGCTGCCCGGCCTCCATCCCGGTGGCCGGGCAGCTCCGTACCCCGTCGAGGACCGTCGCCTTGGAGCACGTACGGGCGGTGTACTGGCGCCGTCCCGTCTGGCCCACCTTCGAGCACCTGAACACGGACGACGCACGCTATGCCGCCGCGCAGGTCCGCCACGGGCTCGCGGGCACGCTCCACGCCCTCGACGGCCCCCTGTGGGTCAACCACCCCGCCCGCAACGCGGCAGCCGACCACAAACCCGCCCAACTCGCCGCAGCCGCACGCCTCGGCCTCACCGTGCCCGCGACGCTGGTGACCAACGACCCGGATGAGGCACGCAGGTTCATCACGGCACACGGACCGGTGATCACCAAGACGCTGCGGTGGACCCCGTACGAGCGAGACGGCATCGGCCTGACGAGCTGGGCCGAGCCGGTCACCGCCGACGAAGTCGACGACACCGTGACGGCGGCGCCGCACCTGTTCCAGGCCCGTGTGGACAAGACAGCCGACCTCCGGGTGCTGGTCGTCGGCCGACAGTCGTTCGCCGTCCGTATCGACTCCAGCCTGCTGGACTGGCGCAAGGACTACTCCGCCCTGTCGTACAGCGTGGTAGACCTGCCGGATCGGCTGGAAAGAGCGCTGCTCGCCTTTCTCGACCGCTTCGATCTCCCCTCCGGCAGCTTCGATCTCGCCCTCGACCGCGACGGCGAACCCCACTTCCTGGAGCTGAACCCGAACGGCCAATGGGGGTGGTTGGAGGAGAAGACCGGCCTGCCGATGGCCGCCGCCTTCGCCGGCCTGCTCGCACAAGGAGACAGCACCGATGACGCCCGACACCGCCCCTGAGCGGCACGCCCTCGCCGACCGGCTCCAGGAGGCCAAGGTCCTCGCCCACCCGAAGTGGCGCGCAGCGGTCGAGGCCGTGCCCCGCGAACTGTTCCTCCGGCCCGGAGTGTTTCTGCCCACGGACGGCGGACGATGGCAGCCCGCCACCACGCTCGGCACCGCCCCGGAGGTATGGGCCGAGATCGCCCACCGGGACGAGTCCCTGGTGACGCAACTGGACGGCCACCTCACCGCCGACCAGGCAGTCGAGACCGTCCCCGGCGTGCCCACATCGTCGTCCACCACGCCCGTGACGGTCGTCGGCATGATCGAGGCCCTGGATGTCGAGGACGGTCACACCGTGCTGGAGATCGGCACCGGTACCGGCTACTCCACCGCCCTGATGTGCCACCGGCTCGGAGAGGACAACGTCACCACGATCGAAGTGGACCCGGGCGTGGCGGCCCGTGCGGATGCCGCCCTGGAAGCCGCCGGATACTCCACCTGGACCGTGACCGGTGACGGACTCCTCGGTCACCCCCGCCGCGCCCCTTACGACCGGGTCATCGCCACGTGCGCGGTGCGCCGCGTCCCCCACACCTGGGTACGCCAGACCACGCCGGGCGGCATCATCCTCACCACCCTCGCCCCCGGCTCGTGGGCGTACGGCACCGGGCTCGCCAAGGTCACCGTGAACGACGACGGCACGGCCGAGGGGCGGATCATCGGGGAGTCGTCGTTCATGCAGGCCCGCTCCCAGGCCGCCGTGCCGCTCGCCGGGGACCTGTCGGCGCGTACCGCGTACGCCGACAGCGAGCGCGAGGCGAAGGTGCCACCGACGCTGCTTGAGGAGTGGATGCCCGCCTTCCTCACCCAGCTCGCCGCACCCGGCGCCCAGCTCGTACGCGCCGTCCTGGGCGATGGCACCCCGCAGCTCTATCTATTCGACGCCGAGCGCGAATCCTTCGCCGCGTTCGCCGAGAACGGCTCCGGCTGGACCGTACGGCAAGGCGGTCCGGTGGCCCTGTGGGACGACATCGAGCGGGCGCTGATCGCCTGGCAGGCCGCCGGGCGCCCCGACATCAGCGCCATGCGGATCCGTATCACCCCCAGCTCCCACACGTACTGGATCGGCGACGGGCCCGCGTTGCGCTGGGAGCACCGCCTCGTCTGAGCGGGCCATCGGCAAGCATGGCGTGAACAGGTCTCTCTCTTCAGCCACCACTGCCACTACCCTCCCGGGGCAACCTACGCGAACCAGGCCACCGGGGGAGCCCATGCGTATCGGTTTGACCGTCCGTGCTGATGAGCGGGCCCCATCTCCGGATGCGGGCTCCGACGATCTGCGGCGCTGGCTGGCGGGCCAGCCGGGGCTGCGCGGCAGGGTGCGCAGAGCCACCGACTCCGGCCCGCCGCCGGGGGCCATGGGCGCGGGGACGGACGTGATCCTCGCGCTGCTGGAGCCCGGCGGCGTCGCCACGGTGTTGGCCGGTGCGGTGGTGACCTGGTTGCAGACCCGCCGCGGGGGCCGGACCGTCACCCTCACGCGGCCCGACGGTACGGAGATCACCGTCAGCTCCGCCGAGGTCGGGACGCTCGACCCGCAACAGGCGATTGAGCTGGCGGAGCGGCTGGCGGCCGCCCTGGAACAGGACGAAGGCGCGGACCCGGCCGACGGCCTGCCACCGGCGTCATGAGCGACGCCCGGCCCCTGCCCGGCACGTCCCCGACCGGTCTGGCCGCGCCGGGGGCCCGCGCGGTGCTGGTCGGGACCGGTGAGCATGTCGCGGGCTCCACCCTGCCGCCCTTGCCGAGCGTCGGGACCACACTGGAGGACCTGGAGCGGGTGCTGCGCGACGTCTGCGGCATGGCACACGTGCACCGGGTTGCGGCGGGCGCCGGGCAGGCGGAGGTCGTGGCCGCCGTGGAGGACGCCGTCGCCGAAGCCACCGGGCCGGTGCTCTTCGCGTACGTGGGCCACGGCATCCTCGGCCCGGGGGACGAGCTGTATCTCGCCACTCACGCCAGCCCGGCCGACGACCGGATCTCCGGCTCCGTCCCCTACCGGACCGTCAAGGATCTGCTCGGCGGGGCCCTGGGCGGCAGCGTGGTCGTGCTGGACTGCTGCTTCTCCGGCCGTGCCACGGCACCGGACGGACGCGAACCCAGCCCCTACGCCTCCGCACGCCCGGACGGCAGCTTCCTGATCACCTCCGCCTCGCAGTTCGCGCTCTCCTTCGCCCCCGAGGGCGCCCGGCACACGCTGTTCAGCGGGCGGCTGCTGCGCCTGCTGGAGGACGGCGACCCGGGCGGCCCGCCCTGGCTGACGGTCGAGTACCTGCACGGCGCGCTGGACCGTGCGTTCCGGGACGGGCCGGTACGTCCGCATGGGCAGAGCGAGGGCAGACTCGGCGGGCTCGTGGTGGCCCGTAACGCCGCCTACCGCCCCGATGCGGTGCCGCCCGGCGAGCCACCGGCCGATGTGCCGTGCCCGTACCCGGGCATGCGGTCGTTCGGGGCGGCCGACCAGGAGTGGTTCTTCGGACGCGAAGAGCTGACCGAACGGCTCGTGTCGGCCGTGTGCGATCCGTCGCGAGACCACCCGGTCGTACTCGTGGGCGCGTCGGGCTCGGGCAAGTCGTCGCTGCTGGGAGCGGGGCTGCTGGCGAGTCTGGAGGCCCGGCACGGTGCGGAACGCGACACGGTCCCCTGGCCCGCGCTGCTGCTGCCGGCCCCCGGCGCCGACCCGCTGCAGACCCTCGCCGAACGCTGGGCGTCGGCCACGGGACGGCGTCCGGAGGAGATACGGGAAGCCTTCGAAGAGGGCCGGTTCCCCGGTCCGGAGCCCGGCCGCCAGCCCTGCCGACTGCTCGTGGTCGACCAGTTCGAGGAGGTCTTCACCCGCTGCGAGGACGCCGAACGGCGAAGCCGCTTCATCCGGCTGCTGTGCGGGCCCCCGGACGAACCCGGTGACCCGGGCGACCGGCCCAGGGTGGTTCTGGCACTGCGCGCCGACCACTACGGCGACTGTCTGGCCCACCCGGAGCTGGTCGACGCCCTGGACCACGGGCAGTTCACCGTGGCGCCGATGGACCTGGACACCCTCCGCGCCGCCATCGAGCGCCCGGCGGCGCGGGCGGGCCTCGTCCTGGAGGACGGGCTCGTCGACCGGCTGCTGTCGGACCTGCGCCGGGACGGCGAGGACGGAACGGCGCGGGACGCGGCGGCCCCGTTCCTCGCGCATGTCCTCGTGGAGACGTGGCGGGAGCGCAGCGGAACGGTCCTGACCCTGGCGGGTTACCAGCGCACCGGCGGGATCTGGGAGTCCGTGACCACCTCGACCGACGCGCTGTACCAGGCATTACGGGAACCCGAGCGGCACGTCCTGCGCCGTCTGCTGCTGAGCATGGTGCACCTCACCTCGGCCGGTGAGGTGGTGCGCCGCGAGGTCGCCCCGGCGGACCTGCTGGGGGAAGGGGGCGCCGACGACGTACGGACCGTCTGGGACCATCTGCTCCGGACCCGGCTGGTCACCGTCGACCGTGAAGGCGCGCGGTTCTCCCACGACGCGCTGCTGCACGCCTGGCCCAGACTGCGGTCCTGGATCCGGGACGCCCACGCCGATCTGCTGGAGCACCAGCGGCTCGCCGAGTCGGCCGCCGTCTGGGAGGAGCACGACCGCAACCCGCACTACCTCTACGCCGGTTCACATCTGGATCAGGTCCGCGGGCGCCTGGACCCGGACCGCCCGGGGAACGCTCCCGGAATCGCGCTCACCACCGTCGAGCGGGAGTTCCTTGGGGCCGGGGCCGAGGCCGCACGGCGCGGCCGCCGCCTGCGCATGCTGTGGCGCGGCGTGGCCGCCTGCGTCGCGCTGCTGCTCGTCGCGATCGGCACGGTGGCCTACGTCGAACGGAGCGAGTCGAGGAAGCGGGCGGACGAGCTGGCCTCGAAGCGCGTCGCCGCCCAGGCCGACGCGCTGCGGGACGATGACCCTGTGACGGCGCTCGACCTGAGCCTGGCCGCCTACCGTCGCTCCCCGACCGTCGAAGCCCGCTCCGCCCTGCTGCGGTCGGCGCTCTCTCCCACGCCGCCGGTACCGCTGCGGGGGCACTCCCGCGAGGTGATCAACCTGGCGTACCGGGCGGGCGGAAAGGTGCTGGCCAGCTCGTCGACCGACGGCACGGTCCGCCTGTGGAACACGGCCAACCCCTACGGCCCGTTGCCGGGTTCCGTGCTCAGGGTGGGCAGGCCGGCGGCCATCGCCTGGCATCCGGACGGCCGATACCTCACCGCGAGCACCAGGGACGCGCTGTACGTGTGGAACGTCCGCGACGCCCGGCACCCCCGGCGCGTCGCCCGCGTGCCGGTGCGCGACGGCCGGGTCTTCGCGGCGGCCTTCAGCCCGGACGGCCGTACCCTCGCGGTCGGCGCGGAACACGGCCGGGTGTGGCTGTGGGACCTCCGCGACCCCCGGCACCCGGTCCGCACCGTGGTGGCGGGAACGAGGCGCGGAAAGCCCGTGGAAGCCGTCGCGTTCCAGCCCGGCGGCAAGGTCATGGCCACGGCGGTGGGAGACGGCACCGTGCAGCTGTGGAACACCGCGGACGCCCACCGCCCGAAACCGGGAAAGGTGCTGCGCAAGGCCCTCGTCCTGTCCCTGGCCTTCAGCCCGAACGGACGGCTGCTGGCGGGGGGCGGGGCGTCGGGGGAGGTCGCCGTCTGGAAGGTGACCGACCCGGAACGCCCCCACCGGTACCTCGGTACCGGGCCTATCACCTCCAAGGTCCTGACGTCGATCGCCTTCAGCCCGGACGGCCAGTACGCGGCGGCCTCCTCGTGGGACGGTACGCCGCATCTGTTCAACGTGCGGGACGAGACGTACTCCGATCCGCTGCTGGAGTCGGCCGCGCTGCCGCGCGCGGGCAAAGCCGCCGAGAGGGACCTCTCCCTCGCCTACCGCCCGGACGGACGCGGTATCGCCGTCGGCGGCTCCGACGGCCTCATCCACCTGTGGAACCCGCCACCGGACTCGGTCCCCGGCACCACCGACGCCGCGGGGTCGGTCAGCGGCTCCGCCTCCGACCCGCAGGGACGGTTCATCACCACCACGACCAGGGACCGTACGCACATCTGGCGGCTCGGCGAACCGGGCACGCCTCCGACCGAGGCCGCCACGCTCCCCCGGCCCTGGAACAAGGCGCGCTTTCTGCCGGGTGGACGGACGCTGATCGCCCAGAGCGCGGACTGGAAGCGGCTGGGGCTGTGGAGCTTCCGCGGCGGCCGTCTGCGCCCCGGATACGAGTTCCGCCCGGCCGCGCGTACGGAGCACACCCTGACCTTCGCCGTCGCTTCGCGGGGTGGTCTGCTGGCCGTGGCGGACCCGTCCGTCCGCACCGCGACCATCTGGGACATCCGCCATGCGGCGCGGCCGAAGCGACTCGGGCACGTACCCGTGCCCGAGGACGGGTTCGACCTGGCCTTCTCCGGCGGTGACCGGGTCTTCGCCGTGCTGTCCTCTACGGCCCAGTTCTGGGATCTCGCCGACCCCCGGCATCCGCGGCGCACCTCCCGTGTCGGCGCCGAGGACAAAGAGGTGCCCATGGGGATCAGCGCGAGCGACGGGCGGCGGGTCCTGGTCACCGACGCCGCAAAGGGCGGGGCGAAGCGGTCCGGTGTGTGGTCGGTGTCCGCGCGGGCCACGGCGCGCAGGCTCGGCACGGTCGACGCGGATGCCCTGAAACTGCGCCTCGTCTCCGGCCGACTGCTGGCGGGCATCTCCTCGTCCGGGCGGCCGGCCCTGTGGTCCGTGGACCATCTGAGGACCACGGTTCCCCTTCCGGGCCCGATCGACGCCATGAAGGAGCTGGCCTCCGACGGCAAGCTGCTGGTCGCGTGGTCGGACTACGGAGGGTTGGGGCTCTGGCGGCTGGCGCGGGACGGTTCACCTCCCGGAGACGCGGAGCTCCTCGCCCTCTCCCCCAGTTTCGGCAGTGCGTCCGTCAAGGACTTCACGGAGCAGGGGGACGCCATGGTCGTCTCGCCGAGCACCGGCTTCTCCCCGATGCCCGCGCTGGGAGCGGGGACGGTCCTGGTGAGCGTCGACTTCCCGCGGCTGAGCGACAGGCTCTGCTCGGTCCGCCGCACGGCGACCCCGGGCGACCGCTGGCACCGGCTCTTCCCGGACCTCGACTACCGGGACCCCTGCGGCTGACGGGCACCGGCCCCGAACACGACGAGGGCCCCGCCATCCGGCGGGGCCCTCGTCGTACATGGGATGAGTGGAGATGGCGGGAATCGAACCCGCGTCCAACGGTGCGGAATCAGGGCTTCTCCGAGCGCAGTCCGCTGTGATTTTCTCGGCCCCGGAGATCACGCGGACAAGTCTCCGACGGGCTCAGTCACTGTTTGATTTCCCACTACACCCCGTGACCGGGTCTAGTGGTTTAGTTCCCTAGTCGATGCCAGGATCCGGGTCGGGAACAGCCCCGGGCTGACACTTCGCAAAGTCGCTACTTAGGCAGCGAGGGCGAAGGAATCGCGCTTGGTGTTGGCGATTATTGGTTGCGACATATGGTTTACGAGATCATTGCCGCTTCCTCGGCTCGCTTCCCCTGCTTCGACAGCCGCTGTCGAAACCGATCATCCCCATGTTGCCACTATTGAATTAGGTACTGCTCAAGGGTGGTGCCACGCCCCTGCGTGGGGCGCACCGCCATCATAGGTGAACAACGCGCTACGGGGCCACATCATTCCCCCGGGCGATGTCCGAGGTCAGACTCGGCCGCGCTCACGGCGGCGGGCCGCCGAGATCGCCCGGTCGGTCTCGCGGCGGTCCTGCTTCTCGCGGAGAGCCTGGCGCTTGTCGTAGTCCTTCTTGCCCTTGGCGAGCGCGACCTCGACCTTGGCGCGGCCGTCCTTGAAGTACAGGGACAGCGGCACGATGGTGTTGCCGGACTCCTGGGTCTTGGAGAGGAGCTTGTCGATCTCCGCCCGGTGCAGCAGCAGCTTGCGGCGGCGGCGCGCCGAGTGGTTGGTCCACGTCCCCTGGCTGTACTCGGGGATGTGGACGTTGTGCAGCCACGCCTCGCCGTTGTCGAGCTGCGCGAAGCCGTCGGCGAGCGAGGCGCGCCCCTGGCGGAGCGACTTCACCTCGGTCCCCGTCAGCACCAGACCGCACTCGTAGGTGTCGAGGATGTGGTAGTCGTGCCGCGCCTTCTTGTTCTGCGCGATCAGTTTGCGACCCGTCTCTTTAGCCATAGCGAGGTCATTCTCGCACTACGCCCCGCCCCCGAGGCCACTCAATACTGTCCGGGCGCGTGCCTCGGCGCTCGGTCCTTCGTCGTCGTGGACGGTGAGGTCGGGGGTGATGCCCGCGCCGTCGACGACGCGGCCGGCGGGGGTGCGGTAGTGGCCGACGGTCAGCTCGGCGACGGAGCCGTCGGAGAGCTTGCTGGGCATCTGCACCGAGCCCTTGCCGAAGGTGCGGGAGCCGACGACGATGGCGCGGCCGCGGTCCTGGAGGGCACCGGTGAGCAGCTCGGCGGCGCTCATGGTGCCGCCGTCGACGAGGACGACCAGCGGGCTGCGGGTGTCGCCGCCGGAGCGGGCGTCCAGGACGCGCTGCTCGCCCCGTACGTCGTACGTGGCGACCAGGCCGCCGTCGAGGAAGGAGGAGGCGGCGGTGACGGCCTCGGTGACCAGGCCGCCGGAGTTGCCGCGCAGGTCGAGGAGGATGCCGTCGCCCTGGGGAACGTCCCGCACGGCGCGGCGCACCGCCTCGCCGGACCCCTTGGTGAAGGAGTCGACCTTGATGCGGACGGCTCCCCGTCTCCGGTCGCCGACGTCGCCGACGCGGTCGACGGTGACCGGCTCGGTGGCCAGCCGCGCCCGGTGCAGGGTCTGCCGCCACTCGTGGCCGTCGCGCTCCAGGCCGAGCGCCACCGGGGTGCCCGCCGAGCGGCCGGCGTGTCCGCGCAGCCGGGCGACGACCTCGGTGACGGGGTGGCCGGTGGCCTTCGTACCGTCGACGGTCAGCAGCCGGTCGCCGGACCGGAGTCCGGCGCGGTCGGCGGGGCTGCCGGGCTGGACGTGGTCCACTTCGATCCGGCCGCCGGTTCCGACCCGCGCGGAGACCCCGATGCCGACATAGGCGCCGTCGAGGTGCTGGCGGAATCCTTCGTACTCACGGGCGCTGTAGACCGCGCCCCACCGGTCGCCGCTGCGGCTCACCACTTCACGGGCGGCCTGCGAACCGGACTTACCGTCCTCCTCGGCCGCGGCAGCGGCCGCCTCGACCTGGTCGCTCTCGACGGAGCCGGCGGCGACCGGGCGGATCGGTATCCGCGCGGCCGACGAGCCCCGGTCGGCGGCTCGGGCGGGACCTTCCGCGCCCCATGAGCCGGCGGCTGCGCCCGTGGCGAGCACGCTCACGAAGACCAATGTCAGGGCGGCCCCGTGGCGAATGCGGCGGGGATGGACGAACAAACACGGGCCCGACATGCCGGTGAGTGTAGGGCAAGCCCAGGGGCCGTACGCCGAGTTGTGAGGTACGGCGCCCCAGGCGAATGTCACACCTTGAGGTACTTGCGGAGCGCGAAGAAGGCCGCGAGGGCGGGCATGAGCAGCCCGATCGCCAGCACGAGCGGCAACTTGGCCAGCACCGCGTCCCAGCCGATGAAGTTGATCACCTCGATCTTGCCCGCGAGCCAGTTGTTGACCAGGAAGTACTGGCCGCTGACGAGGAGTACACAGGCGAAGCCCGCGCCCATCAGCCCCGCGATGGCGGCCTCCATGATGAACGGCATCTGGATGTAGAAGCTGGACGCGCCGACGAGCCGCATGATCCCGGTCTCCCGGCGCCGGCTGAACGCCGACACCCGCACCGTGTTCACGATCAGCATCAACGCGACCACCAGCATCAGCGTCATCACGCCGAGCGCCGCGTAGTTCATGCCGTTGAGCAGATTGAAGAGATCGTCGACCAGGGCCTTTTGGTCCTGGACCTCCTGCACCCCGGGCCGGGCGGCGAAGGCGGTGGAGATGACGTCGTACCGCGTCGGGTCCTTCAGCTTGATACGGAAGGACTCCTGCATCTGGTCCGGGGTCAGCGAATCGGCGAGCGGTGAATCGCCGAACTGCTCCTTGTAGTGCTTGTACGCCTGCTCGCTGGTCTCGAACTGAACCGAGTCGACGATGTTCATCTGGTTCAGTTCGGAGCGGATCTCCTTTTTCTGGACGTCGGTGGCCGCGCCTTTCGCGCAGTTGGCCGACGACTCCTTGTCGTTCTTGTTGCAGAGGAAGATCGAGACGTTGACCTTGTCGTACCAATAGCCCTTCATCGTGCTCACCTGCTGGCTCATCAGCAGGGACCCGCCGAACAGGGCGAGCGAGAGGGCTACGGAGACGATGACCGCGAAGGTCATCGTGAGATTGCGGCGGAGACCGACGCCGATCTCCGACAGGACGAACTGGGCGCGCATGGCGTCCTTTCAGGTGCTGGTAGCCGTGATCAGTGCTGGTAGCCGTAGACGCCGCGGGACTGGTCGCGGACGAGACGGCCTTTCTCAAGCTCGATCACGCGCTTGCGCATCTGGTCCACGATCTGCTGGTCGTGCGTGGCCATGACGACCGTGGTGCCGGTCCGGTTGATCCGGTCCAGCAGCTTCATGATCCCAACGGAGGTCTGCGGGTCCAGGTTGCCCGTCGGCTCGTCGGCGATCAGCAGCATCGGCCGGTTCACGAACGCGCGCGCGATGGCCACGCGCTGCTGCTCACCGCCGGACAGCTCGCCGGGCATCCGGTCGTCCTTGCCGCCCAGGCCCACCAGGTCGAGCACCTCGGGCACGGTCTTGCGGATCGCGCCACGCGGCTTGCCGATCACCTCCAGCGCGAAGGCGACGTTCTCCCCGACCGTCTTGTTGGGGAGCAGCCGGAAGTCCTGGAACACCGTGCCCAGCTGGCGGCGCATCTGCGGCACCTTCCAGTTGGACAGCCGCGCGAGATCCTTGCCCAGCACATGGACCGCGCCGTGGCTCGCGCGCTCCTCACGGAGCAGCAGCCGGAGAAAGGTGGACTTTCCCGACCCCGAGGAGCCCACCAGGAAGACGAACTCGCCCTTCTCGATCTCGAGCGAGACATCCCGGAGTGCGGGACGGGTCTGCTTGGGGTAAGTCTTGGATACGTTGTCGAATCGGATCACTGATGCACCACGGTCGACCTGGGTAGCGGTACGGGTCGCAGCCGGAGCGGCTCCCGTCGGTGAGCGTGACCATACGCGAAGCGCGCACGGGTGCGCAGCGCCCATCCGGCTTGGTGCGTTTATTCACGGCACTATTGGGGGCAAACGGTTGACAAAGCGGCCGTCGGGTCGTCCGAAACGGCCACAGAACCGGTACGGATGCGGCACGGAATCGTGCGGGGCGCGCCGAACCGGGCGGAAGCTGGCACAGTGGAAGGGGAACCAACCCATTTCCCCGAGCGTTGGCCCCATATCTACTGCGGCACCGCCGCGCGGGAGGAGAAAGCGCATGACGTACGACAGGCTCGTCTGCGCCAACTGCGCGAGCCCGGTCAGCGAGGGCCGCTGCCCGGTCTGCCGGGCCAGCAGGGAGCGCCTGCAGCAGCAGGACGGCCTCTTCGGCGGGCTGACCCCGGCGGCGCTGATAGCGCTCCTGGTGGCGCTGATCGCGGTGGCCGTGCTCGCTCACGAGATGGCGGCCGCGGCGTAACGCAGCGTTACCGCACCCCATGACATAGACGCCCGAGGGGCCCGGAGCTCTGCAGCGCTCCGGGCCCCTCGACGTGCGTGTGGCGCGTGAATCAGGCCACGTTGTTGTTGCGGTTCGCGAGACGCGGCACGACGCGGAAGCCGATGCCACCCGCGATCATGGTCGCGGCACCGATCAGCAGGAAGGTGGTCTCGGAGGAGGCACCGGTCTCGGCCAGCTCCTCCTTGGCCTTGCCCTGCTCGACCGGCTTGGAGCCGACGCTGTCGGTGTCCGTGTTGTCGTCGCAGTTGGTGGAGTCGAGGTCCACGGTGCACGTGTTGTCGTCGCCACCGGCGCCGCCGCCCTGGCTGGGCGAGGCGCTGGGCTGGCCGGAGGGCTCGTCCGTCGGCTCACCGGTCGGCTTGCCCGTGGGCTTGCCGGTCGGCTCGTCGGTGGGCTCGTCCGTCGGCTGGCCGGTCGGCTCGCCCGTCGGCTCGCCCGTCGGGAGCGTCGGCAGCCCGGTGGGCAGGCCCGTCGGCTCGTCGGTGGGCTCGTCCGTCGGGTCGCCGGTAGGAATGCCGGTCGGGTCTTCGGTCGGGTCTTCGGTCGGGTTGTCGGGGTTCTTGACGCCGACACCGACGTCCAGGCCCTTCTCGTCCGCCTTGACCGAGGCGTCGACGCCACCGATCCCGACGTCGATCCCCACGGCCGATGCGGCGCCGGCTGCGGTCAGCGACGCACCGGCGGCGATCACCGCAGCGGCCGCTATGCGCGCGACACGCAGCCGCGTCTTCTTCGTCATCTGCCTGCTACCCCCAGTAGCTGTACTCGTAATGGAGAGCAGCTATGCACGGGGCCACGGCCGTCAGGGGGAGAAGTTCCGCGGGCTCTGCCTGCTCAGGCGATCCGCCGTCCCCGTTCACACGCGCCCCAGTCATACGCATGCCGCGCGTCAGCCTTCCCAGTTTTCATGGCACCGTCAAGCGTCTTTGAGAGCGAGATGTCCGCTATGAAGGTGCTTGTGTGACGCATGGGTACAGGACTGTGACCAAAAAAGCTCTTTGAGCGAGCACTTGCCGATCAGGAAGACAGTGGCGAGAGGCTTCAGCTCTCCTGCTCCCGCTGCTTGCGCCAGCGGATCCCCGCTTCGAGAAAACCGTCCAGCTCGCCGTCGAGCACCGCCTGCGGGTTGCCGACCTCGAACTCGGTGCGCAGGTCCTTGACCATCTGGTACGGGTGCAGGACGTACGAACGCATCTGGTTGCCCCAGGAATTGCCGCCGTCGCCCTTGAGCGCGTCCATCTTGGCCTGCTCCTCCTGGCGGCGCCGCTCGAGGAGCTTCGCCTGGAGGACGTTCATCGCCGTCGCCCGGTTCTGGATCTGCGAGCGCTCGTTCTGACAGGAGACCACGATGCCGGTCGGGATGTGGGTCAACCGCACCGCGGAGTCGGTGGTGTTGACGCCCTGCCCGCCGGGCCCCGACGAACGGTAGACGTCGACCCGCAGCTCGGACTCGTCGATCTCGATGTGGTCGGTCTGCTCGACCACCGGCAGCACCTCGACCCCCGCGAAGGAGGTCTGGCGGCGGCCCTGGTTGTCGAACGGCGAGATCCGCACCAGGCGGTGGGTGCCCTGCTCGACGGAGAGCGTGCCGTACGCGTACGGCGTCTGCACGGCGAAGGTGGTCGACTTGATGCCGGCCTCCTCCGCGTACGAGGTCTCGTAGATCTCCGTCTTGTAGCCGTGCCGCTCGGCCCAGCGCAGATACATCCGCTGCAGCTGCTCGGCGAAGTCGGCGGCGTCGACGCCGCCCGCCTCGGCGCGGATGTTGACGACCGCCTCACGGGCGTCGTACTCGCCGGACAGGAGGGTACGGACCTCCATCTCGTCGACGGCCTTGCGCACGGACTCCAGCTCGGCCTCGGCCTCGGCGCGGGCGTCCTCGTCGCCCTCGTCGGAGGCCAGCTCGAACAGCACCTCGAGGTCGTCGATCCGGCCGCGCAGCTCCTCGGCCCGGCGCAGATGCCCCTGGAGGTAGGAAAGCTTGCTGGTGATCTTCTGCGCGTTCTCCGGGTCGTCCCACAGGGACGGGGCCGCCGCCTGCTCCTCGAGCACGGCGATGTCGGCCCGCATCTTGTCGAGGTCCAGGACGGCCTCGATCGACCCCATGGTCGAGGAGAGGGACTTCAGCTCTTCGGATACATCGACGACTGCCACGTGCACCAGCCTAACCGCTATAGAAGGATCTCCGGCCCGTCGGTCCCTCGCCGGGACAGCGGGCCCTCACCGGGTCCCGGCGCCCTGCCCGGGGGCCTGTCCGGGTGCCCTGACCGGGCTCCTGCCCAGGCTCACTGCCCTGAGTCCTGCGAGGACGAGTGCTCGCCGCCCTTGGGCGCATCGCCGCCGTCATCGCCGCCCGCGACCAGCCATCCGCCGACGCCCACGACGACGACCGCCGCCACCGTGGCCGCCGCGACCTTGAGCCGACGACGGCGCAGCGCCCCCGAGACCGCCGGATGGCGCGCCGAGCCCGCCCGGCGCTGACCGTGAACGCGCGGGGCGCGCGCGGTGCCGTGCGCGCCGCCCGCCAGCTCGTCCGCGCTGGGCACGCGCATGCTGGTGTGGGTCTCGCGGCTGCCGTCCGGGACCGCGCCCGGGACCAGCGGGACCGCGCCGCGCCGCCGCTGCTGCGGCCCGCCCTGGCCGCCCTGGCCGCCCTGGCCGGCTTGGCCGTATCCCTGCCCGTACCCCTGGCCCGGTCCGGTGGGGGCGGGCTGGTGGCCTCCCTCGGGGCCCTCGCCCTCCCGCTCCTCCTCGGCCTCGTCCGGCTCGTCGATGTCCAGCGGCGGATATCCGGCCAGACTGGGCAGCATCTCGCGCAGCCGTGCGGCCAGCTCGGAGGCGCGCAGCCGGGAGGCGGGGGCCTTGGCCAGGCACTGGAGCAGCAGCTGCCACAGCTCGTCGGGGATACCGGGCAGCGGGGCGACGGTCTCCGTCACATGGCGGCGCAGGATCGCTCCGGGGTGGCCGCCGCCGAACGGGGTGAAGCCCGCCAGCAGCTCGTACAACACCGTGGCCAGCGCGTACACGTCCACGCTGGCGCGCGGCGGCAACCCCTCGATGATCTCCGGCGCGAGGTAGTCGGGGGTGCCGATGACGCTGCGCGGGTTGGGCGAGCGGCCCTGGGGCGGCTGCTGGCCGCGGGCCGGCCGGCCGCCGCGGGCCCGGCCCGGTTCGTCGACCAGACGGGCGATGCCGAAGTCGGTCAGCAGGGCGGGATGGGAGCGGCCGGGGCCGAGCGGGCCCTGCATGTCCAGCAGGACGTTCTCCGGCTTGACGTCCCGGTGCACGATCCCGGCGGCGTGCGCGGCGGCCAGCCCGTCGGCGACATCCGCGGTGATCGCGACCGCGGCCTCGGGGGACAGCCGCCGCTCGCGGTCGAGCCGGGTCCGCAGATCCGTACCGCGGATCAGGTCCATGACGAGCGCCAGGTCGTTGCCGTCCACCACGAGATCGCGCACCCCGACCACCCGGGGGTGGTCGAGGCTGAGCAGCGCGGTGCGCTCCTGCACGAAACGGCCCACGAGCTCCTGGTCGGAGGCGAGGTCCTCCCGCAGGAGCTTGATGGCGACCGGGCCCTCGGGACCGTCGCCCAGCCACACCGTGCCGGCGCTCCCGCGGCCCAGGACCTGGTGCGCGGTGTACCGGCTGCCGATCTTCCGTGACAAGGCTGCTCCGAATCCTCCGACAGGGGGCACGTTGGCGACAAAGCTACGCGGCTACTGGCGCGTTGGGGGCATCAGACAGCGCCAACTGTCACTTCTGAGCGGAAAACACCCCTTGGATGTCGACAAATCACCTGACTCGGCGCATCGGTCGGGGTGTTGAGGGTGTTTCCGGCGTGCTTCCGGTGGAACTTCCGCTCTTCCGAAGGGTTCGGCGGATCGGGGCGTGGGTCAGCTCGGGCCGCCCAGACTGGAGATCCAGTCCTTGACCTCGGTGGCCCAGGTCGAGACCGCGTCCCAGTAGCCCTTGCCCTCGGCGACCCAGTCCTTGAGCGGGGTCAGCTCCCAGATCAGCCAGGAACCCACCACCAGGATCAGGATCACGAACAGGCAGCCCTTGAGGCAGCCGAGCCCGGGGATCTTCATCCGGTTGGGGTTGTCCCTGCGCTGCCGGGGCTCGCGGCGCGGCTCCGGCTGCTGCGGCGGCGGCGCGTAGCGCTGCGGCTGCTGCCGCTGCTGACGGCGCGACGGCGGCGGCTGTTGCGGCTGCTGGTACTGCTGCGGCTGCGCGTACTGCTGATACCGCTGCTGTTGCTGCTGTTGCTGGTACCCCTGCGGCGGCTGCTGCGGTGCGGGACGGTGGGGGCGGCGGCGCAGCGGGTCCTCGCTCGGGTCGAGGTACTGGACCTGCGTCTGCTCGTTGCGGTCGCGGGCCGCGCGCATCTGGTTCTGCCAGGGGTGCTGATCGTCCTGGCCGGGGGCACCGCCGGGCGGTACGGGGGGCATGGCCCGGGTGGGGTCGGCGTCGGGGCCCGTGGTGGGGAGCACGTTGGTGGCCGCGGCCGGGTCGTACTGATTGCCCGGCGCGTTCGGCGCGTTCGTCGGCAGCACCTGGGTCGCCTCGCCCGCGTCCGCGGGGGCGGTGTCCGGGACCGGGGCCGGTGCCGGGTCCGGCGCGAGCAGCGCGGCGACGCCGAGGGCGGCCTCCGCCTGCGCGGCCGAGGCGTGCACGCCGATACCGGCGGCGACCACGCGCAGCCCCCGGGCCAGGCTCTCGGCGCTCGGGCGCTCGTCCGGGTTCTTGCGCAGGCAGCGCTCTATGACCGTCCACAGCGGCTCGGGCACGGTCGTGGGGCGGCGCGGCTCCTCGCTGAGGTGCCGGTGCAGCACCTCGAGCGCGGTGTTGCCCGCGAACGGCGGACGGCCGGTGACCAGCTCGTACAGCATGATGCCCGCGCCGTAGATGTCCACAGCGGACGTCTGCGGGCGGCCCTCGGCGGACTCCGGCGCCACGTAGGCGGGGGTGCCGACGAACTCCTGGGTCCGGGTCAGGCCGGGCGAGTCGGCGAGCCGCGCGATGCCGAAGTCGGTCAGCATCGGGTGCATGTCCTGGCCCTCGCCGGTGCCCGCGAGGAGCACGTTGGCGGGCTTGAGGTCGCGGTGCACGATGCCGTCGGCGTGGCTGGCGGCGAGCGCGTCGGCGATCTGCGCGGTGAGGAGGGACGCGGCGACGGGGGTGAACGGGCCGTTGGCGCGCAGGTAGTTGTGGAGATCCGGACCGTCGATCAGGTCCATGACGAGGGCGAGCATATCGCCCTCGACGACGAGATCCCGGGTACGGACGATGTTGGGGTGGGTGAGACGGAGGAGTACGGAACGCTCGCGCAGAAAGCGCATGACGATGTCCGCGTCGTTCGCCAGCTCCTCCTTGAGGACCTTGATCGCGACCGTCTCGCCGGGCTGCCCGGCCACGGCCGCCTCGGCGCCCGCCGTCTCCCGCTGGCTGGCCCGCCAGACGGTGCCCGTGGCTCCGCGTCCGAGCGGCTCCTCGAGCAGGTACTTGCTGCCTACCGGCCGCACGTCATGCGCTCCCTGGTCGTGGTCATATCACTTGCATCGCTTGCTGCATTGCTTGTTGCGTCGCTTGCACTGCCTGCCGTGCTCGACCGCCCACTGTAATGGGACGGAGATGGTGCCGTACCGATCACCGCAGATCACCACCCGGGCGCGGGCGTCCCGGGCCGTGACAGGGCCCGGGGGAAAGACGCGTGATCCGGAGGGTCGGTTGCCCACTCCCGCCCTCTTAACACAGGGGATCAGGTCCTCGCACAGTGGATCAGGTCCTCACTCACGCAGCACTCACGCAGCGGATCCGGTCGCAATCAGCCAGTTTCGGCCGACTAGCCGACCAATCAAGATCATGTCGCGCCGGGCGGCGGGCGAAGTGTCAGCGGCAGGTGCGAGGATGCACGCAGCACGGAAGCGCCGAGCGGCGGGGGGCTCACGCTCCGTGATCCGTACGACCCCGTACGGACCTGTACGTGCCGAAGCGCCTGGGGGCGAGACGGCGGGTTGGCACCCCCGCCCGGCCCCCCGGACAGAAGGGACCGTTGACGGCGATGCAGATTCGGCTGACCGTCCTCGGGCCGCGCAGCGCCCACCCCGGCCGTTCCGGCCGTCCTGCGCCCGCGCCGCCGCCGCACGCCCTCGCGGGCGCGGTGGACGTGCTCGTGACCGCTCCCGTCGGCACCGCCCTCGCCTCCGTGACGAGCGGCCTCGCCGCCGCCGTCGCCGCGGCCGGGCACGACGCCGGGGGCGGCACCGGCGCGGTCGTGGTGTACGCGGGCTCGGAGCGGCTCGACGCACAGCGCTGCGCGCTCGGCGAGCCGCCGCTGGTGGACGGCGCGGTGCTCTCCCTCCACGCCCCGGCCGACCCCGACCACTACCCCGGCTACCCGGGCTACCCCGGCCTGCCCGAGGCGGCGGTGTCCGACGCCACGGTCCACCTGGACGTGATCGCGGGGCCCGACGCGGGCGGCGTCCACCTGCTGCACGGCGGCCAGGTCCGCATCGGCCGCTCCGCCGACGCCGACGTCCCCCTGGACGACCCCGACGTCTCCCGGCTGCACTGCGCCGTGACGGTCACCGAGGACGGCCGGGTGACCATCGCCGACCTCGGCTCGACGAACGGCACCGCCGCCGACGGCGCCCCGGTCGGCCGCGACCCCGTACCGCTCGCGCCGGGCGCGCTGCTCCGGATCGGCGAATCCGCGCTGCGGCTGCGTACGCCCGCCACCGCCCCGTCCTCCCCCGTGCGCCTCCCCGCCCACCCGGACGGCGAGGGCCATCTGCGGGTCACCCCCCGCACGGACGGCGTGGCCCACGCCACGGGCCCCTGGACCGGCGCCCCGGTCCCGACCCCCCGCAACCCCGGCCGGGGCTGGGCCCCGGTCGGCCAGTGGGACGCCGCCACCCACGCCGGCGCCCAGGGAATCGCCGCCCACCCCGAAGCCCCCACCACCCATGGCACGGGCACCCACCCCGCCCCGGGCGCCGCGGGCGGCGGACCGCACTCCGGGCACCCCGGCACCCAGGCCCCCTGGGCCGGAGGCCCGGCAACGGACAGCGGCCCACCGCACGGCGGCCCAACCGACCGACGGTCGGCCGACGAACGCGGCTTCCCCGGGCAGCCGGGCACCGCCGGAGGCGCGCCCTACGGCACCTCGACCGGAAGCGGCCGGGGCGGCGACGGCCGAACGGACACCGGCGGGCACCCCGCGCAGCGCGGGACCACCGGGCAGCCGGACGCGAGCGGCAACGCGCCTCACGGCAACCGGACCCCCGGCGGGCGCGCGGCAGCCCCCGGCCCCTGGGCCGGAGGCCCTGCGGCGGACAGCGGCTCGCCGCAGGGCGGCCCAACCGCCGCCGGTCAGCCGGGCGCGGGCAGGTACCCCACAGGCAGCGGCCCCGCCGGGCAGCCGGGCGCCCCGGCGCACGACGCGCAGGAGCCATGGCCGGGCGATGGCGGGCACACCGCAGGCCACCGAGGCACGCCCAGCGGCTCTGGCCGCCCCGGTCGCGGTAGCCAGGAACCGTGGGCCGGAGGCCCGGAAGCGGGTGGCGGGCCGGGCGGCGCGCACGACTCCTGGGCGCCGGGCCCGGCGGGCGGCGGCGCGCCGTACGGCGGCGGTCCGGCCGGCACCGGGCCGCGCGGCGGGCGGGGGACGCCGTTGCGGGGGACCACCGTGCCGCAGGGGATCGGCGAGGCGGGGGCGTACGCGTACGACGCGCCCGGGGCGCAGGTCCGGCGGCGCGGGATAGGGGCCTGGGTGCGGCAGTTGACCGGGGGCCGGGGCGGGGACGAGCCGGGCGCGGACGCGCCCGCGGGCGCCGAGGAGCTGACGGCGCGGGCGGCCGAGGAGGCCGCCGCGCTGCACCGGCGGTGGCCGGACCCCGCCGCCGTGCTGATGACGGCGCTGGGGCCGGGGCCGCGGCTGTGGGAGCGCGGGCCGGGCCACCCGGACGCGCTCACCGTGCGGCTCGGCTCCGCCGACCGGCTCTCCGGCGCCGGCGGGCTGCTGCCCGCCGCGCCCGTGACCGTCGATCTGCGGCAGGCGGGTTCGCTGGGGCTGGCGGGGCCGCGCGGGCGGCTGGCCGGGCTCGCCCGGTCCGTCGTGGCGCAGCTCGCGGCGCTGCACTCCCCCAGCACGCTGGAGATCGTGCTGCTCAGCACCGAGGACCGGCCCGCCGAGTGGTCCTGGCTGGGCTGGCTGCCGCACCTCCAGCCGTTGCGCGGGCAGGACTGCCGGCTGCTGCTGGCGTACGACGCGGAGCAGGTGACGGCCCGTACGGCGGAGCTGACGCGGCGGCTGGAGGACGCCACCGCTGGCCCGGCCGAGCCGTACACCGTGGTGATCGTGGACGGCGATCCGGGCCCGCCCGCGCTGCGCGAGACGCTCGCGCGGCTGGCGGTCGGCGGCCCGGGGGCCGGGATCCACCTGCTGTGTCTGGCCGAGGCCCCGGCCGCGTCGCCCGCCTCACCGCTGTCGGTGAGTTACGAGACGGCGTGCGCGGCCTCCGCGGCGTTCTCGTCGTGCGAGGTGGCGGCGCTGCTGAGCGGCGATGTGGCCACCGGGTTGCAGATCGTGCGCCGGGACGCCGCCACCGGCGGCGCGGGCGTGCCCATGTGGGCGGCCGGGGCCACCACGGCGGCCACCGTGGACGCGGTGTCGGGGGCGTGGGCCGAGCGGTTCGCGCGGGCGCTCGCGCCCCTGCGCCCGGCCGCTTCCGGCCATGGCGAAGAGGGCGACCCCGGGCGGCAGGTGTCGGCCCCGCTGCCCGACTCGGCCCGGCTGCTGGACGAGTTGGGGCTTGCCCGGGCCACGCCCGCCTCGCTGATGGCGCGTTGGGCGGCCGCCGCGGACGAGGTCCCGGCGGGCGGCCGGGCGCTCGCGGTGCTGGGCGCCGGGCCGCGCGGGCCGGTCGCCGTCGATCTGGCCGCCGACGGCCCGCATCTGCTGATCGACGGCGGCGCGGGCACCGGCAAGACGGAGCTGCTGCGGTCGCTGGCCGCCTCCCTCGCGGCCGCCGAGCGGCCCGATCGGCTGGAGCTGGTGCTCCTCGACGGCGCGGGGGCGGGCGGCGGGGCGGAGCGCGGCGAGGGGCTGCGGGTTTGCACCGACCTGCCGCATGTGTCGACGTATCTGGCCGCCTCCGACCCGGTGCGGATGCGGGAGTTCGCACAGGCGCTCACGTCGGAGCTGAAGCGCCGGGCCGAGCTGCTGGGCCGGCTGGACTTCGTCACCTGGCACACCCGGCTTCGGGAGGGTACGGGCGCGAGCGCGCCCGGCGGCGCTCCCCAGCGGGTGATCGCGCCGCGTTCCCCCGGTGACATCGACCCCCCGCCCAGTACGACGCTGAAGCTGCGCCCCCAGCGCGGCGGCCGCCACGACCAGGGCGACCAGGGCGAGCAGCACGCGCCCGAAGCCCGTACCGCGGAAGCTCCGCGCCCCCTCCCCCGCCTCGTCGTCCTCGTCGACGACTTCGACGCGCTGGTGGCCCCGGCCCTCGGCAGCCCGGGCCGCCCGGCGGCCGGTTCGGTGGTGCGCGCGCTGGAGGCGATCGCCCGCGACGGCGCCCATCTCGGCGTCCACCTGGTGGCGGCATCCGGCCGCCCGGACCGTACGGCGGATACGGCGGCGGTCGAGCGGGCCGGGCTGCGGATCGTGCTGGAGCCCCGTCCGCTGGGCCCCGCCCCGTCCGGGCGGCCGGAGCGGCCGAACGGAGAGGGCCACGCCTCCGACACGTCCGGTGAGTCCGGCGGTGAGCACGCCCCCGGCCGTGGCCGCCTGCTGCGCCCCGACGACGGCGCGGCGACCCCGTTCCAGGCGGGCCGGGTCACCGGGCGGATACCGCGGACCGCGACCCAGCGGCCGACGGTCGTACCGCTGGAGTGGGAGCGGATGGGCGATCCGCCGGCCCGCCGCCCGCTGCGCGAGCTGGGCAACGGGCCGACCGATCTGGCGCTGCTCGCCAGCGCGCTCCAGCGCGCCGCGCAGTCGGCGGACGCGCCGACCGCACCCGCGCTGATCTGACGGTCACAGGGACAACCGGAGCGGACGGGCCACACCACGGCCCGCCCGCTCCGTCCGCCTCGCTCACCCCACTCACCCCACCGATCAATTGACGCTTTAACCGATCACGGATCTCCCAGTTCCGCACCACCTGTGCGTTTTTGGCGTTCATCACGGCCCGGTCACGACCGTGAGTGAACGCCGAAAACAGTATTGCCACGTTGGGTGACCGGGCGTAGGACTGTCGCACGGGACACGACCGCGCGCGAGGCGGTCGGCATCGGAGGGAAACGGGGATGCAGAAATCGCTTCGCAGGAAGCGGAAAAGGCGAGTGGCACGAGCCACGCTGGCCGCGGCATCGGCGGGAGCGCTCATGCTCACCGTCGCCGGCTGCGGCGGCGACGACGGGGACACGGTCAGCGGCGGCCCACCGCCGGTCACCGTGAAGCTGCCCAGCCTCAAGGGCCAGAAGCTCGAGGTCACCGCCGTCTGGACGGGGACGGAGCAGGAGAACTTCACCAAGGTGCTGAAGGAGTTCGAAAAGCGCACCGGTGCCAAGGTTTCCTTCGTGCCCAGCGGTGACGACATGGCGGGCTTCGTCGGCTCGAAGGTCGCGGGCGGCTCACCGCCGGACGTGGCGATGGTCGGCCAGGTCGGGGTCATGCGCGAATTCGCGCAGAAGGGCTGGGCGAAACCGCTCGACGCCGCCGCCAAGGCCGAGGTGAACAAGAACTTCGCCAAGGGCTGGCAGGATCTCGGCTCGTACGACGGCAAGCAGTACGGGGTGTATTTCAAGGCCAGCAACAAGTCGCTGCTCTGGTACAACACCTCGGCCTTCGACTACGCGGGCGCGAAGGTGCCGAAGACCTGGAACCAATTCCTTGAGCAGGCCCAGCTGATCTCGGATTCCGGCACCGACGCGATCGCGATCGGCGGCCAGGACGGCTGGACGCTGACCGACTGGTTCGAGAACGTCTACCTCTCCCAGGCGGGGCCGGAGAAGTACGACCAGCTCGCCCAGCACAAAATCAAATGGACCGACCCGTCCGTCAAGAAGGCGCTGGAAACCCTCGCCCAGCTGTGGGGCGCCAAGGGCCTGATCGCGGGCGGACGCAGCGGGGCGCTGCAGACCGCGTTCCCGGATTCGGTCACCAAGGCGTTCGGCAATGCCGCCCAGCCCGACGCGGGCATGGTCTTCGAGGCCGACTTCGTCGCCGCCAACGTCCAAGACGCGGGCGCGGAACTCGGCGGGGACGCGAAGGTGTTCCCGTTCCCGGCGGTGGGCGCCAAGAAGCCGGTGGTGACCGGCGGCGACGTGGGCGTGGCGCTGAAGAACAGCAAGGCCGCGCAGGCGCTGCTGACGTTCCTGGCGTCGCCCGACGCGGCGACCATCTGGGCCCAGTCCGGCGGGTTCGTCTCGGCCAACAGACACGTCAAATTCAGCGCGTATCCCAATGACCCGATGCGCGACATCGCCAAGGCGCTCGTCGCGGCGGGCAATGACTTCCGGTTCGACATGTCCGACCAGGCCCCGGCCTCCTTCGGTGGAAAGCCCGCCCAGGGCGAATGGAAAGCGCTCCAGGACTTCCTCAAGAACCCGAGGAACGTGGAAGGAATCCAGCGCCAGTTGGAAGCCGATGCCGCCAAGGCGTACAAGAACTGACGACTCGACCGGGAGATCCACATATGTCGACCGCGACAGCGGGCGGCGCGGCCACACCTGGCCGGGCGCCGTCCGCCCCACCGGCCTCACCACTGACCGTCAAGAAGAGGAAGAGCGTCCTGGGCACCCGGCCCTGGCTGGCGGCGGTGTTCCTGCTGCCCGCGCTGGTGCTGCTCGGCGCGCTCGTCGTCTATCCGATCGGCTACTCCGTTTACCGCAGTTTCTTCGACGCGAGCGGCAACGGCTTCGTCGGCCTGGACAACTACACGGAGATGTTCTCCGACGACGCGACCAAGACGGCGATCAAGAACAACATCATCTGGCTGATCCTGGCGCCGACCATCTCCACCGCGCTCGGCCTGATCTTCGCCGTGCTCACCGAGCGGGTGCGCTGGGCGACCGCGTTCAAGCTGATCGTCTTCATGCCCATGGCGATCTCCATGCTGGCCGCGGGCATCATCTTCCGGCTGGTGTACGACCAGGACCCGGACAAGGGCGTGGCCAACGCCATGTGGGTGGGCGTACATGACTCGTTCAGCGCCTCGCCGCCCTTCCCCGGCGCCCATCCGCGCCCGGACGCCGGGCTGACGGAGTCCGGAGGCGGCTCCTTCACCACCCGGGACACCGTCCGCGCCGGGTCCCCCTCCTCGATTCCGCTGGTCGCCGCCAAGCGCGACGACATCAGCGGCGCGCAGGACGCCAAGGCCGCGCGGCCCGAGGCCGGGAAGGTCACCGGCACCGTCTGGTTCGACTTCACCAAGGGCGGCCTCGGCAAGGAAGGCGCCATCGACAAGGGCGAGAAGGCGATGGCCGACCTCAAGATCGAGGCGGTCAAGGACGGCAAGGTCGTCGCGAAGACGACCTCGGCCGCGGACGGTACGTACGCCCTCCCCGCCAAGGCCGAGGGCGCCCAGCTGCGGCTGCCCGCCTGGAACTTCTCCGCGCCGTACAACGGCATCGACTGGCTCGGCCCGTCCCTCGTCACCCCGGCCATCATCGGCTCGTACGTCTGGATCTGGGCGGGCTTCGCCATGGTGCTCATCGCGGCCGGGCTCGCGGGCGTACCGCGTGAGCTGATGGAGGCCGCGCGGATGGACGGCGCCAACGAGTGGCAGGTCTTCCGGCGGGTCACCGTGCCGCTGCTGGCGCCGGTGCTCTCGGTGGTCGTCGTCACACTGATGATCAACGTGATGAAGATCTTCGACCTCGTCTACATCATCGCGCCGGGCCCCTCGCAGGACGACGCCAACGTCCTCGCGCTCCAGCTCTTCCAGTCGTCCTTCGGGACCGACGTCAACCAGGGCCTCGGCAGCGCGATCGCCGTCCTGCTGCTGTTGCTGGTGCTGCCCGTCATGTTCGTCAACATCCGCCGGATCCGAAGGGAGAGCCGCCGATGACCAGCGCGGACACGGTCGTACAGGCGAAGCGGTCCCTGATCGGGCGGATCGCCGAACGGGCCGGGGGCGGGGTGGTGCAGGTCGTCCTCGTCCTCATCGGGCTCTTCTGGCTGATGCCGACGGCGGGGCTGCTGCTGTCCTCCCTGCGCGACCCGTCGCAGGTGGACATCTCGGGGTGGTGGAAGGTCTTCAGCGACCCGTCGCAGCTGACCTTCGACGCGTACGACAAGCTGCTGGGCAACCAGCAGATCACCGACTCGCTGGGGACCACCCTCGCCATCACCATCCCGGCGACCCTTCTGGTCGTCGTCATCGGCGCGCTGGCCGGCTACGCCTTCGCCTGGATGGACTTCCCCGGCCGCGACTGGTGGTTCCTGATCGTCGTCAGCCTGCTGGTCGTCCCGATCCAGGTCGCCCTGATCCCGGTCGCCAAGCTCTTCGGCGAGATCGGCATCTTCCAGACCACGACCGGCGTCGTGCTCTTCCACACCGCCTTCGGCCTGCCCTTCGCGATCTTCCTACTGCGGAACTTCTTCGCCGAGATCCCCAGGGAGCTGCTGGAGGCGGCCCGCCTGGACGGCGCGGGCGAGCTGCGGCTCTTCTTCCGCGTCGTGATGCCGCTGGGCGCCCCGGCGATCGCCTCGCTCGGGATCTTCCAGTTCCTGTGGGTCTGGAACGACATGCTGGTCGCCCTGATCTTCGCCGACAGCGGCAACCCGCCGATCACGGTGGCGCTGCAGCAGCAGGTTCGGCAGTTCGGGAACAACATCGACATCCTGGGCCCCGGGGCGTTCGTCTCGATGATCATCCCGCTGGCCGTCTTCTTCGCCTTCCAGCGCCAGTTCGTGGCGGGCGTCATGGCAGGCGCCGTGAAGTAGCCCCCGGCCCGCACCCCGGCCCCGGCCCCGTGCGGCGCCGGGGCCGGGGCCGGGGCGGGACAGGGGAATGACCCGCTGGGCCGAACGGGGGCACTTTGGGCGGTGGCCCGCCATGCCGCCGCCCCATCCGGGCGGCGTTCAGATGATGGTGTGAGGAACCCGTACTGCGCCGCCCGCCCCAGGACGCACGATGCCCCTCACCGCACCGCCCGCCGCCCGCCGCCCCCCGTGGCTCGCCGATCCGCCCCTGGTGCGCGGCTACCGGCGTACGGTCCCGCTGCGGTTCCGCCGCGCGATCATCGCCCTGATCGGCGCCGAGCTGCGCCTCGCGGCCCTGCGCGGACTGGGCCGGCTGTCCCTCACCTCCGGTGCGCTACGGCTGCGCTGGGCGCGGCGGCGGCTGGGCCGCCTGGTGCGTACGGGGCTGCTGTCCGCACCGGACCGCATGGTGGTCGCCGACGACCGCGGCACCCGGATCGCGACCGTCGTCGCCACGCCCACCCCGCTGTTCGCGCGCGCCGAGAACCTGCGGCTGGTGTGCGAGGCGCTGGACCTGGCACGGCTCGACCACTTCGTCATCCGCTGCTACAGCAACGTCTCCTCCGCCGTGGGCGTTCGGGCGGATCAACGGGCGGCGGTGGTCGCCGCGCTCGGCGCGCTGTGCGCCCGCGAGGCGGGCTACGTCTCGCCGTCCCCGCGCCGGCGGGGCCGGGCGGGCGCGCCGCGCCTCGGCGCCGCGCCCCGGGTCTGGCGGCGGCTGGCCGCCGAGCCCGTCGTCCGCTTCACCCGCTTCCACACCACCCCGCGCGGGGATCTCGTCCTGGGCTCGTCGCACGGCTGCGACATCGAGTTCTGGGAGCGCGGCCCGGCAGACGGCCCTGCCCCCGCCCCGGGCATCCCGGAACCCGCCGGACACACGGCCAAGAGCCACCTCCACGCCCCCCGCCCCAACCGCACCACCGCCTCCGTACCGCTCACCGGCGACGCCGTACGCGCGCCGGACCAGATGTTCACCCGGCTCGCCCCGGCCGAGGGCTGGTCCCCGGGCCCCCTCGTCCGTACGCGCCCCGAGTTCACCACCCGGCTGCCGGACGAGGTCCGCTTCCCCATCGACGTCGTCTACACCTGGGTCGACGGCTCGGACCCGCAGTGGCAGCGGCGGCGCGCCGCCGTGACCGGCGAGGGCGGAGGGGTGGGCTACCACGAGCAGGCCGCCAACGCCGCCCGCTACGCCAACCGCGACGAGCTGCGCTATTCGCTCCGCTCGCTGCACCTGTACGCCCCCTGGGTGCGCCACATCTACATCGTGACCGACCGCCAGGTTCCGCCCTGGCTCGCGCTCGACCACCCGGGCATCACCGTCGTCGACCACGAGGACATCTTCGACGACCCGACCGTGCTGCCCACCTTCAACTCGCATGCCATCGAGACCCGGCTGCACCACATCAAGGGCCTCGCCGAACACTTCCTCTACTTCAACGACGACGTCTTCCTCGGCTCGCCCGTCACCCCCCAGGACTTCTTCCTCGCCAACGGCGTCAGCAAGTTCTTCCCCTCCCGCGCGCTGATCCCGCTGGCCCCCGCCGACCAGCTGGACGTCCCCGTATCGGCGGCGGGCAAGAACAACCGGCGGCTGCTGGAGGGCCGGTTCGGCGCGACCGTCACCCAGAAGATGAAGCACACCCCGCACGCCGTGCGCACCAGCGTCCTCGCCGAGATCGAGCGGGAGTTCCCCGACCCGATCCGCGCCACCACGGCCAACCGGGTGCGCTCCGCCTCGGACATCTCCCTGCCGTCCTCGCTGCACCACTACTACGCGTTCCTCACCGGCCGCGCGATCCCGGCCCAGCTGCGCTACGACTACGTCGACCTCTCCCGGCCCGCCATCCACTCCCGGCTCGCGAAACTGCTGCGGTCGCGCCGCTGCCAGGCGTTCTGCCTCAACGACACGGTCTCCTCCGAGCACGACCTGGCCGCCCAGCTGGCCCTGCTCCGCCCGTTCCTCGACGCCTACTTCCCCGTTCCCAGCCCGCTGGAGCGGGCCGTCACCCGACAGGAGCCGCGGCAGCCATGCCCCTCGCCATCACCCTCCCGCTGAACCCGGACGTCCTGGCCTCCCGCGGCCCGTACCCCCGCGCGCTCAATGTGCTCAGCCGCAAACAGACCGCGGTCCAGCGGCAGTTGCGCCGCTCCGGCCTGGCGGGCTACGAACCCACCACCCAGGCCACCCTGCTGGCCCTCGCCGGCCAGGCCCCGGCGGGCAGCGCGGTGTACGACATCGGGGCGCACATCGGGCTGTACTCGGCCCTGATCGACGCGATCTACGGGCGCGGAACGACCACCGGCACCCGCACCGGCGGCGGCCCGCGCACCATCGCCTTCGAGCCCACCCCGCAGACCGCCGCCCTCTGCCGCCGCATCCGCCTCTGCAACGCCCTGAACTACGAGGTGCAGCAGACCGCGCTCGCCTCCGAACCCGGCACGGCGGAGCTGTACTTCTCCCACAAGTCGGAGTCCTCGAACTCCCTCAACCCGGCCCACCGCAAGCACACCGAGTCGGTGACCGTCCCGGTCACGACGGTGGACGCCGTCACCGAGGACCGCGGTCTCGTCCCCCACCTCATCAAGATCGACGTCGAGACCTACGAAGCGGCCGTCCTCACCGGCGCCCTCGCCACGATCCGCCGCCACCGCCCCTGGATCATCTGCGAACTCCTCCCCGGCGCCGACCACGAAACCCTTCGCACCGCCCTGACCCCCCTCACCGCCATGGACTACGGCCTGCACCCGATCACCCCGGAGTCCCCCTGGCAGCGCTACGACGAGACCACCTACCGGCAGGCGGTCAGCCCCCAGTCCCGCGACTGGCTCCTGGCCCCCCGCCCCCTCACCCCCGCCTTCCACCGCGCCGTGCGCCGCTGGCTGATCGCGATCCTGGTCTGCGACGAGACGACGAACCTCCTCACCCCCGACAGGGCGTCCTTCCCCTGCGCCTGGAACGCCCCCTACCGCCCCCGCACCCTCCGCCCCGCCCTCACTCGCCTCGGGGGCGCCTTGTGGATCATGCCGGGCCCCCGGCGCCTGGCAAAACACCTCGCGGCCCCGCGCTGACCGCCCGCGACACCTCGGCGAGAAGGCTCTCGACACCGGCGCCCCAGCGGGAGCTGATGACCAGGTCCCGGGCGGGGTCGACCCACAGCAGGTGACCGCCGCCGTTGCCCCGGGCGCAGCGCCCGGTCGCCGGGGCGGACGGCCATACCGTGCGGTGGTCGTTCAGCCACCAGGACAGCCCGTAGTTCGGCTTGACCCGGCACGGCGTCCACATCTGCTCGATCCAGCCGGCGGAGACGACCCGGGCCCGCCCCCACCGGCCGCCGCGCAGGCACAGCTGCCCGATGCGGGCCAGGTCGAGCGCGCTGATCCACAGCCCCCCGCCCCAGTGGGCGCCCCCGGAGACCACCGGCACACGGGTGCCGTCCACGTCCACGAACGAGTCCTCGTAGCCGTGCCAGGACCAGGACGACGACGCCCCGACCGGCGCCATGACGCGATCCCGCAGCACGTCCGGCAGCGCGCGGCGGAACAGCACCGTGAGCGCCAGCGCGGTCAGGTTCACCCGGACATCGTTGTACGCCCAGCCCTCACCGGGCGGCCCGCCGGCCGACTCGGTACCGTTCCTGGGGACTGAGCAGGAGTGAGTCCGCTCAGCCGCACGCCCCGAACGGTCTTGGGCGCACTGGTCCCCGGCGTACTCAGCCCCGGGGCGGCGACACGCATCCTGTGCGTGGTCCGATCCCGGGAGGCCAGATCCCTCACGACCTGGCCATGTGGATACGGCCAGAGGCGACGGGGAGGCCCCGAACCATCTCGCTGGTGGAGCGGGGGCCCCGCACGCTGGCACCGTACCCGGCGTCCCAGATCGCCCGCTCACCCTAGCCCGAACAGCCCACACCACCACAAGCTCGAAAGTCAACCATCACACGATCGAGCTAATTCACCCTCGTACGCACTCCCCGGCGAGCAGTTGGCACCCTCCCGCCCGATGGGAGACGTCGGACACCTGGGCATCGAGGTACGCCGCCATGTCCCCCACCCCGGCCACCGCCCGCTCCCCCTGCCGCCGAGCCGCCTCCCCCACGGCCTGGGCGTCCACCCCTTCCCAGGGATCCCCGAAGCCGTCCGCCTCGTCCAGAACCACAAGCCCCTCCCTCATGTCCGGCCTCCCTCTGCGCACGCGAACAGAGCCTCCCATGGGGTCGTACTCCATCGGAGGCGACAAAAGGCGCATATACGGCGAGTCGCCTAGGGTTTGCTCTCAGTACGACGTATCCACCGCGAAGGACGCGCGCCATGAATCGCCTCGGTATCAGGAGTCCCCGCGGTCTCGCGGCGTTTGCCGTGGTGGCCGGGGGGCTGGTGACGATGGCGGGGACTGCCGTGGGTGGGAGTGGTGGGGTGTTCGTGGGGGCGTGGGTGGTGGGGGTCGGGGGCGATCTGGTGCTGCAGCGCAGCGAGCCGGGGCTGATGGGACGTCTGGGGCGGCTGCATATCGGGGAGACGCTGCGCTTCGAGTTGCGGTGTGTGCTGATGCTCCTGCTGCTCGGGCGGATGCATGTGACCGGTCCGGTGGGGCTGGCGTCGGCGATGGCGACGGTGCTGTGTCTGCTGGGCGGTCAGGCGCTGCATGCCGCGATCTGCACGCTGATGCGCCGTCGGCGGCGGCTCGCGGTCGCGGCGCGCCATATCGATCTGCGGGGCTTGCGCATCAGCGACCGGCCGCCGCGGCGGCTGACCGAATGGCCGGGGCTGCGGATGCTGGCGTACGAGGTGTCCGCGCTGGCCGGGCTGGGAGCGACGCTGGTCACCGGGGATGCCCGCTGGGTGGTGGCGGGGCTGGCGGCGGCGGCCGGGGGGTGTGTGGTGACGGTGCTGGCGCTGCTGCCGTACCTCGTGCGGTCGCGCCGGCTGCCGGGACCGGCGCGGGTGCTGGCCGAGGTGAACGCCTGGCTGGCGCGGCACCGGCCGGAGACGGTGCTCTACTTCACCGGGCAGCAGGGCAACACATGGCTGGAGACGGTGGCGGCGCTGCGCGCCCCGGCGCTGGTGATCCTGCGGGAGCGGCAGCTGCTGGAGGTGCTGGGGCCGACCGCGCTGCCGGTGCTGTGCGTGCCGGACGCGACGCATCTGCGGGCGCTGGATCTCGGCAGCGTACGGGTCGCGCTCTATCCGGCGAACGTCGGCGAGAACATCCATCTGCTGCGCGTTCCCACCATGCAGCACGTGTTCCTGGGCGACGGCGACACGGCCGCCGGAGTCGATCCGTACAGCAAGGTCTACGACCAGGTGTGGGTCGCGGGCCGGGCCGGGCGGCAGCGGTACGCGGAGGCGGCGGTCGGGGTCGAGGACGCGGACATCGTGGAGGTGGGGCGGCCCCAGCTGGACGGCGTCCGGGTCCAGGAGGACGACGACCGCGCCCCGGCGTCCGTCCCCACCGTGCTGTACGCCCCGGGCGACGCGTCGCCGGCGGCCGGGGGCGAGTCGCTCGTACGGCGGCTGCTGGAGAGCGAGCCGCCGGTCCGGGTCCTCTACCGGCCGTGCCCCTCCACCGGCCGCCGGTCCGCCGCGGCCCGCGCCGCGCACCGGCGCGTCGTCGCCCTGATCGGCGCGGCGAACGAGCGGCGGGCCGGGCAGGGGGCGGACGAGCCGGAGGAAGCCGGGGCGCTGCGCGCCGAGGCCGCCCGCTGCCGCGCCGAGCTGACGAGACGTATCGCCGCGCACGGGGCACGGCTGCGCCCGGCGTACGCCGACGAGGCCATGCTCACCCGCGACAGCGCGGCCCCCGATCCGGCGGCGGACGAGGCCAGGGAGCTGAGCGAGCAGTGGCACCGGGCTCACTGGGCGGCCTCGCCGCCCTGGCTGCACCAGGTGGTCGAGACGACGGGACCGTCCCTCCACTCCTGCTTCGACCAGGCCGATCTGCTGATCAGTGATCTCTCCGGCCCGGTATCCGACTTCATCGCCACCCTCAAGCCGTACGCCCTCACCGATACAGGTACCGATACCGATACGCAGGAGTTCCGGCGGCAGCACACGGTGGCCCGCGCCGCCCATCTGCTCGGCCCGGGAGCCGCCGGGGTGGACGACCTGCTCCGGCTGCTCTTCGACCCCACCCGGGACACGTTGCGCGCCGCGCGCCACGAGCTCAAGGCGTATCTGCTCGGCCCCACGAACCCGCCGTCCATCCAGCGCTTCAACGAGGCGGTCGACGCGCTCGCCGCGAAGGGCGAGGCGCTCATCCGGCTGCGCGAACCGCAGACGATCCACGAGGGAGCAGCCGATGCGCCCGACGCACCCGATGAGCACCAGCCGGCCGCACCGTGCACCTGCGCTCCGTCCGTTCCCGCCGCGCCGCCGCCCGCGAAGTGAAGTGAACGGGTTCGGCGTTCCGTACGTCGTACCGGGGCGCCCCGGACGCCGGTCCGTCACCGGCCGGCCGTACGTCCCACACCCGTCACTCACCCCCGGCCCCGACCATGAGCAGCCACCAGGAGCAGCCACCAGGAACACAGGAGCGATCATGGGAACGCAGCACGTCATAGCCGTCGGCCTCATCCAGGCGCCCACCGACGGCAGATGGGCCACGGACCACGACCGCGGGACCCGCGGCAACTCCGACCGCACCCGCCCGTCCGCGCCCCCCGGCGACGCAGCCTGAGCCCCATCTCACCCTCCGGAGTCCGCATGTTGCCGCGTACCCCTCGCCCCGGCCCGCGCCCCCGCGTCAGCGTGATCGTCCCCGCCCGCAACGCCATGCCCGCCCTGACCCGCGCCCTCACCTCCGCCATGGAGCAGACCATAGGCATCGCCCGGCTGGAGATCATCGCGATCGACGCCGGGTCCACGGACGGCACCGCGGCCGAGCTGGACCGGCTGGCCGCCGACTGCCCCGCCCTCAAGGTCGTCCACGAGGAACCCGGCGGCGGACCGGGCAGGCACCGCAACACCGGCCTCGACCTCGCCCGCGGCGACTACGTCTTCTTCCTCGACGCCGACGGCCGGCTGGGCCCCGACGCGCTGCGCCGCATGGTCGCCATGGCCGACCAGAACGGCACCGACGTCGTCCTCGGCAGGATGGCCTCCCCCAGCGGACGCGGCGTCCCCCGGGCGGCCTTCCGCCACAACCAGCTGCGCACCGACGTCCTCGGCTCGCACGCCTACTCCACCCTCGGCCCCTGGAAGCTGTTCCGCCGCTCCCTCATCGAACGGTTCGATCTGCGCTTCCCGGAGAACTGCCGCACCGACGAGGACCAGCCCTTCACCGCGGCCGCCTACCTCAACGCCTCCGGCATCTCCGTCGTCGCCGACTACGACTGCTACCACCTCACCCGCGACGAGGCCGGGAGGCACCCCGCCCGCACCGGCCTCACCGACCGCATCGACGCCATCCGGCTGCTGTTCCAGACCGCCGCCCGCTACACCCAGCCGGGCCCGCGCCGCGACCATGTGATGCGGCACCACATCCGCCGGGAGCTGTGCGGCGTGCTGCGCGCCCTGCCCCGCGAGAACGAGGCCGACGCGCGGACCCGGTTCCTCCCCGAGCTGCGCCGCTGGGCGACCGACCACTGCTCGGACGCGCTCTTCCGCACCCTCACCGCGCCCGAACGGCTGATGGTCCACCTCCTGCGCACCGGCCGCTTCGACGATCTGCTGACCGTCATCCGCAGCGCGAAGGAGGACGCGGGCCGCGGCCGTCTGGTCGAGAAGGGGCGCGTGTACTGGCTGCACCCCTTCTTCCGCGACCCGGCGGCCGACGTCCCCGACGACTGCTTCGACGTCACCGACCGGCTGCCGGTCCGCCACCACCTCACCGGCGCGGCCTGGCACGGCGGCTCCACCCTGCGGGTCCGCGGCCGGGCCGAGGTCAAGGGCCTGGAGGCCGGTCCCGAGGACCGCACCGCACTGGTGCTGCGCCGCCGCGAGGCCATGGACGAACTGTGCATACCGGTGACGGCGATCGCCCAGGAGACGGCGGAGGGCGAGGCGGCGGACGGCGAGTTCGCGGCGGATGTCGACATCGCCACCGCCAACGGCGGCGCCCCGCTGCGCCCCGGCGTCTGGGATGTCTTCCTGGACGTACGCGCCGAGGGCGTCAGCCGCACCATACGGTTCGGCAACCGCCACGACGAGGGGCTCGACATCGGCACCGCGCGCCGGGTGGTGACCGCGGGGCCCGGCCTGCGCGCCCGCGTCACGCCGTACTTCACCACCCCGTACGGCAATCTCTCCCTCGACATCGGCCCGGCCCCGGGCGGCGCGCCCTGCGAGGTGACCGAGGCGCTGTGGCATCCGTCCGACAAGGGCACGCTGGTCGTCGCCGGGCGGCTGCTGCCGCCGGGCTCGCCGCCCCGCGACCGGGTGCTGCGGCTGCGCGCCGAGCACACCGACGGCCGCGTCGTGGACCACCCCGTGCGGTACGCGGCGGGCCACCCGGCGGGGGCGTTCACCGCCCGGCTGCCGGTACGCGACCTCGGCCGCGGCCGCTGGACGGTGACGCTCGCCCTCGTCGGCCGCGGCGACGGCCCGCCGTGCGCCGCGCCCGTACCGCCGCCCGAGCGGCTGCCCGGCACCCGCTGGCTGCGCCGGGGCCGTCCGTACTACGCCAAGCCGCTCACCGGCCGCGGCGCGGCGACCCTGGAGCTGCGCATCGCCCCCGTACGCCTCCTCGCCGCCGCCCGCAACCGCCTCGGCCACCGCACCTGACCGCCACTCACCCGCCGATACGGGCCCCCCGCAGTCGCCGCCGCACACCCTCGGCGACCTTGATGGGCGCCACCTCAAGCGCGAGGGCCGAGGGCGACGGCCGGGTGAGCGGTTTGGCGTAGTACGGACGGCCGAAGCGGAGCCAGCGGGTCGGGGCCAGCCGGCCCAGGCTGGGCACGACGACGCTGCGGTCCGCCATGACCAGCGTCAGCGTCCAGCGGCCCGCCGTCAGCCGTCCGACGGGCAGCCGGGCGGTGAAGTCACCGGAGGAGCCGGAGCCATCGCCCGGCTCGAACCGCACCGCGACCTCGCGCACCACGCCCGCCCCGCTCTCGGCGCGCAGCCGCAGCCCGGCCCCGTCCCGGACGGCCGCGCCGGTCAGCCGCCCGCCGACGATCAGGACCCTGGCGCCGTGCCAGCCGGTCCGGGTCACCTCGCACGGGGCGTCGTCGGCGTCCTCACGACGGTGGGCGACCTCGCCGACGTCGAGCGAGAGATTGCCGTACGGGGTGAAGTACGGGACCACCACCACGGGTTCGCCCCCCGGAGTCGTCACCGCGCGCCGGGTCGGCCGGGTGGCCTCACCGGAGGCCCGACCCTCGCGGACGCTCCCGAACCGCACGATACGGCTGACGTCCTGGGCCCGGACGTCGAGGTAGATGTTCCACAGGCCGCGTTCCAGCGGTGCGCCGCCGTCTGCGGTGGCCGGGTCGATGCCGACGGAAAAGCCGGGCGACCCGGGGGGATGGGGCGTGGTGGGCACCCGGATCTCGGGGCGGTCGGACTCGTACTTGCGCAGGATGACGTCGGTGGCCGGGTCGATCGCGTCGATGCCCTCGATGGCGGCCCGGCCGGTCAGCCGCAGCACTCCGCCGTGCCAGTGCGCCGCGTCGAGGCGGTGGTGGACCGGCAGCCGGTCCGTGATGTCGAAACAGGCGTCGGGGACGTCGGCGGTGTGGTCGCGGAAGAAGGGGTGGAGCCAGTAGACGCGGCCCTTGTCGACCAGATGGCCGCGGCCCGCGTCCTCCTTGGCGTCGCGCGCGACGGCCAGAACGTCGTCGAAGCGGTCGGCGCGCAGCAGATGTATCAGCAGCCGGTCCGGGGCGTCGATCCGCTGGAATATGGTGTCGGTCACCCAAGTCCGCGCCAAGTGCCGGAACTCGGGGAAGAAGCGCTCACGCGCGTCCCGCTCGCTCTCACGCGGCAGCAGCCCCCGCAGCGGACCGCACAGCTCCCACTCGACGTGACGGCGCATGATCTGGTCCCGGCGGGGACCCGGTTCGAGATGGCGGGCCACGGTCTCGAAGCACAGCCGGATGCCGTCCATGCGGTGGACGAGGTCGGACGCGGTGAGGGTGAGGTTGCTGCGGTTCTCGCGGTAGCGGACGTAGTAGCAGTCGTAGTCGGCGACCACGGATATGCCGGAGGCGTTCAGATAGGCGGCCGCGGTGAACGGCTTGTCCTCGCAGTTGCGGTAGGGCGGGAAGCGCAGCCGCAGCCGTTCTATGAGCGAACGCCGGAAGAGCTTCCAGGGGCCCAGGGTGAGATAGGCGTGGGAGGAGAAGATGTCGGTGCGCGGCTGGTTGTGCGAGAAGACGGCCCGCGGTACGGCGCGGCCGCCCACCGACGCGATCCTGCCGAGCACGATGTCGGTGTCGTTCTCGTCGGCCATGGCGACCATGCGGCGCAGCGCGTCCGGCCCCAGGTAGTCGTCGGAGTCGAGGAAGAACACGAAGTCGCCGCGGGCACGGTCGAGGCCGGTGTTGCGGGGGCTGCCCGCGCAGCCGGAGTTCGCCTGGTGGATCACGTGCAGCGCGGGGCACGCGCGGGCGAGCCGCTCCAGCTCTTCGCCGGTGCCGTCGGTCGAACCGTCGTCCACCGCGATGATCTCGATCCGGTCCGGGCCGAGGGTCTGGTCCATCGCGGAGGTGACGGAACGGGTCAGCTCCGGCATGGCGTTGTAGGCGGGGATGATCACGCTGGCACGGGGAGGGGACGCGGGCATGGCGGGCTCCTGACTCCGGACTCGGGGCCGAAAGGATCACTCGCGGTCGGGGAAGGCGCGGGTGGGCTGGGCGGTGTGCGGGGGCAGGGCGCCGCCGTGCGCCCGCACACCGTGTGGCGACGGCACCGTACGGCTGTCGGGCCGCCCCTGCGCCACCGGCTGCGCGGTGACGTCCTCGCCCAGCATGAGGGCCCGTACGACGCGCTCCGCCGCGTGCCCGTCGTCGTACGGGCAGAAGCGGGCCCGGAACGCGGTGCGGAGCGCGGCCGCTTCGGCGTCGCACCACCGGCCCTCGCGGAACACGGCGATCAGTTCGTCCAGGGTGCGAGCCACCGGGCCCGGGGTGTCGCCGGGGCGGCCCGACAACAGGTCGAAGTAGACGCCGCGCGCGGCCCGGTAGGTGTCCCAGTCGTCCGCGTAGATCACGATGGGCCGGTCGAGCAGGGCGTAGTCGAACATGATCGACGAATAGTCGGTGATGAGCGCATCGGCGGCCAGGCACAGCTCCTCGACCCGCGGATGGCGCGACACGTCCCGCACGAGTCCCGCCTCGTCCAGTGCGCGCAGCGCCGCCGACGGCCGGTACGAGTAGTGCGCCCGCACCAGGAGCGTCGTGTTCGGTCCCAGGCCGCGGCTGACCCGCTCCAGGTCCAGCCGGGGCATGAACCCCTTCTGGTAGTCGCGGATCGTCGGGGTGTAGAGGACGGTGGTGTGGCCCTCCGGGACTCCGAGCCCGGCGCGGGCGCGCCGGACGTCGTCCGCGGAGGCCGAGGCCAGCACGTCGTTGCGCGGATATCCGTATTCCAGCAGCCGGTAGTTGGCGGGGTAGACCCGCTCCCACACCTCGCTGGAATGCGGATTGGAGGAGAGGGCGACGTCCCAGCGGTCGATGCGGCTGAGGAGATTCCCGAAGCTCATTCCGGCCGCCGCGGCGGGATAGTGCTGCTGGTCCAGGCCCATGCATTTGAGCGGGGTGCCGTGGAAGGTCTGCAGATGCACGGTGCCGGGCCGCTTGACGACGTCGTTGGGGAAATTGACGTTGTTGATGAGATAGGCGGCGCGGGCCACCGTCCGGTAGAAGTCCCGGGTTCCCGCGATGACGTAGTCGATGTCGTCCGGGAGCGAGGCGATTTCCGACTTCTTGACGACCCACACCCCGTGGATGTGCGGCGCCAGTTCCCGGGCCTTGTAGTAGATCGCCGCCGGGTTGCACAGCACGCCCCGCCCCCAGTACGCGCTGTAGACGGCGAGATTGGGTTCGACCGGGCGCTGCCGGTGGGCCCGGTACAGGGCCCGTTTGCCCCGTACGGCCAGCGCCGCGCGGGCGATCCGCTTGGCCTTGCGGGCCCCGGAGACGGCCCGCGTCGCCATCTCGTGCTCCCGGTAGCGGGCGAAGGAGCTACGGGCGAGCGCCGCGAAGCGCCATTCGGCCCCGGCGGGCGGCGTGAACCCGTCCGGGAGGTGGGTCCCGTACCAGGCGGCGGCCCGGCGGAAGAAGCGGGGCCGGTCGGCCGTCGCCACCCGGGAGCGGCGGTCGAGGCAGAACAGGAAATGGGAGACGGCCCGTTCGAAGAGCAGACACCGCAGCGGGTTCAGATGCGGATGTTCGTCGAGGAAGGCGAAGAGCCGGGCGTACTGGTCGAAGATGACGAAGTGTTTCTCGCCGGGACTTCCCGTGCTGGCACCGACCCGGCGCTGACGGTATTCCAGGCCGACCAAATCCACGCAGGTGATGCGCCGGGCCGTGAGCATCGTCAGATACGACAGCAGGGCGTCCTCGTAGATTCCCTCGTTGAACGCGAAGCCGTGGCCGGTGTAGAAGGCGCGGCGGTAGACCCGGTTGGACGACATCGCGAAGATCCGCAGGAATTCGGGGCGCTCCAGGATGGAGAAAACATCGGTGCCCGCCGAGGCCAGCAGCTCCCCGAAGACGCTGGGCGCCGTGCGCCCCGACCAGTAGGTGCGCACATGGTTGAAGTAGAGGATGTCCGGGTCCTCGGTGAGGGCGAGCCGTTCGGCGAGGCCCTCCAGGGTGCCGGGCGCGAGGGTGTCGTCCCCGTCGAGGAACAGCAGATAGTCGCCGGTGGCGTGTTCGACCCCCGCGTTACGGGCCTGGCCTGGGCCGGAGTTGACGGGCTGATGCACGGGCACCACCCGGCTGTCGCGGGCCGCGCGGGAGTCGATGATGGCGCCGCAGTGGTCCGGCGAGCAGTCGTCGACGGCCACCACCTCCAGGTCGCGGAACGACTGGGTCAGCACGGAGTCCAGGCAGGCCTGCAGATAGCCCTGCACGCGGTAGGCGGCGATGACGATGGTGAAGCGGGGCATACGGCTCCTTCAGGACGCAACGACGGCCTTGAGCGCGAAGCGCTCGCTGCTTCACCACCGTAGGATCATACGTCCCTATATGCCCGATAAGTTCATAAAAGTGGCGGCCGACCGGGTGAAGAACGCCCCCGGCGGGCATGAAACCCGCCGGGGGCGCTGTGGAGAGCCGGACCGGATCAGCTGTGCGTGCGCAGCAGCGTCCGCATGGTGCGCATCGCCACCGACAGGTTCGCCAGGTCGAACGTCTCCGACGACTGGATCTCGTCCAGCGTGGTCCGCGCCCGCTGGAGGATCGCGGCGTTCTTCTCCTCCCATGCCTTGAACCGCTGCTCCGGCGTCGAACCACCGTTACCGACCGACAGGACGTCGGAAGTGAGGGCGGCCTGGGCCGCGTACAGGTCCTCGCGGATGGAGACGCGGGCCATGGACTGCCAGCGGTCGGCCCGCGGCAGTTCGATGATGCGGTCCATCAGCTGGCTGATCGACAGCCGGTCGGCCAGGTCGTAGTAGACCTCGGCGACCGCGAGGGGGTCCTTGCCGGTGCGGTCCGCGATGGCGACGATGTCCAGCGTCGGGAAGGCGGACGAGAAGCCCGCCACCCGGGTGGCCAGGTCGTCCGGGACACCGGCGGCGGTCAGCTCGTCATGGATGCGCTGGTACCACTCGATGTCGCTGCCGCGCAGCAGCTTGGGCAGCTGCGCCCGCACCGCGGCGACCCGCTCGGCGAAGAAGTCGATCGTCCCGGCCAGCTCCAGCGGCTGCGGCCGGTTGTTGAGCAGCCAGCGGGTGCCACGCTCGACGAGCCGCCGCGAGTGCAGCCGCATCCGGGTCTGGTACTCGGCGGGGACGACCGTGTCCAGGGCCTCGACCTCGTCCCAGATCTCCCCCAGCTCGAAGATCACCCGGGCCGCGGTCTGGGCGCGCACGACCTCCTCGGTGGAGGCCCCGCTCTCCTCCCGCATGCGGTGCAGGAAGGTCGTACCGGCGGTGTTGATCGTGTCGTTGACCAGCACCGTGGTGATGATCTCGCGGCGCAGCGCGTGCCCGTCGACGTACTCGGGGAAGCTCTGGCGCAGCGCCTGCGGGAAGTAGGCGTGCAGCAGCCGCTGAAGGTACGGGTCGTCGGGCAGATCGGTGCCGATCAGCTCGTCCGCCACGGTGATCTTGACGTAGGCGAGCAGCACGGCCAGCTCGGGCTGGGTCAGACCGCGTCCGGCGGACAGCCGCTCGCGGATCTGCCGGTCGGTGGGCAGGAACTCCAGCGCGCGGTCCAGCCGTCCCTCGCGCGACAGCCGGCGCATCAGCCGCTGGTGGGCGTGGAGCAGGCTGGGGGCCTGGGAGGCGGAGTTGGCGAGGGCCACGTTCTGCGCGTAGTTGTTGCGCAGCACCAGCGCGCCGACCTCGTCGGTCATCTCGGCCAGCAGCTTGTTGCGCTGCTTGACCGTCATGTCCCCCTCGGTGACCAGCGCGTTGAGCAGGATCTTGATGTTCACCTCGTGGTCGGAGGTGTCCACCCCGGCGCTGTTGTCGATCGCGTCGGTGTTGATCCGGCCGCCGTTGGTGGCGAACTCGATGCGGCCGAGCTGGGTCAGGCCCAGGTTGCCGCCCTCGCCGACGACCTTGACCCGCAGGTCCTGGCCGTCCACCCGGATCGCGTCGTTGGCCTTGTCGCCGACGTCGGCGTGCGACTCGGTGGACGCCTTGACGTACGTACCGATGCCGCCGTTCCACAGCAGGTCGACCGGGGCCTTGAGGATGGCCTTCATCAGGTCGGCCGGGGTCATCTTGGCGACCTTGGTCTCGATGCCGAGCGCGGCCCGCACCTGCGGGGTGATCTGGATGGCCTTGGCCGTACGGGGGTGGATGCCGCCGCCCGCCGAGATCAGCTCGGCGTTGTAGTCCTCCCAGGACGAGCGCGGCAGCTCGAACAGCCGGCGGCGCTCGGCGTACGAGGTGGCCGCGTCCGGGTTGGGGTCGATGAAGATGTGCCGGTGGTCGAAGGCGGCGACCAGCCGGATGTGCTCGCTCAGCAGCATGCCGTTGCCGAACACGTCACCGGACATGTCACCGACGCCGACGACCGTGAAGTCCTCGCTCTGGGTGTCGTGGTCCAGCTCGCGGAAGTGCCGCTTGACGGACTCCCAGGCACCGCGCGCGGTGATGCCCATGCCTTTGTGGTCGTACCCCGCGGAACCACCGGAGGCGAAGGCGTCGCCGAGCCAGAAGCCGTACGACTGGGCGACCTCGTTGGCGATGTCGGAGAAGGTCGCGGTGCCCTTGTCGGCGGCGACGACCAGGTAGGTGTCCTCTCCGTCGTGCCGGACGACGTCCTTCGGCGGCTCGACCTGACCGCCGACCATGTTGTCGGTGATGTCGAGCAGACCCGAGATGAAGGTCTTGTAGCAGCCGATGCCCTCGGCCAGCCAGGCGTCCCGGTCCACCGACGGATCCGGCAGCCGCTTGCCGACGAAACCGCCCTTGGCGCCGACCGGCACGATGACCGTGTTCTTCACCATCTGCGCCTTCACCAGGCCCAGGATCTCGGTACGGAAGTCCTCACGCCGGTCGGACCAGCGCAGACCACCGCGCGCGACCTTGCCGAAGCGCAGGTGCACGCCCTCGACGCGCGGCGAGTACACCCAGATCTCGTACGCCGGGCGGGGCGCTGGCAGATCGGGCACGGCCTGCGGGTCGAGCTTGACCGACAGGTAGTCGTGCGGCTCGCCGTGTGCGTTCTTCTGGAAGTGGTTGGTGCGCAGGGTGGCCTTGATGAGGGTCAGGAACGAGCGCAGGATGCGGTCCTCGTCGAGCGAGGCCACCTGGTCCAGCGCCGCGTCCAGCTCCTCCATCAGCGCGTCGGTCAGCTCAAGACCCGCCCGCTGCCGCTCGGGCGACATCCGGGCCTCGAAGAGGGAGACCAGCAGCCGCGTCGTGTGCACGTTGTTACGGAGGGTGTCCTCCATGTACGACTGGCTGAAGGTGGACCCGGCCTGCCGCAGGTACTTGGCGTACGCGCGCAGCACCATGGCCTGCCGCCAGTCAAGACCGGCGCCCAGCACCAGCTGGTTGAAGTTGTCGCTCTCGGCCTGGCCGGTCCACACGGCGGCGAACGCGTTCTGGAAGCGCTCGCGGGCGTCGTCGGCCAGGGCCTCGCCCTCGCGCAGCGGCAGCCGCAGCCCGAAGTCGTAGATCCAGGCGGTGGTCCTGTCGGCGCAGCGCAGCTCGTACGGGCGCTCGTCGACGACCTCGACGCCGAGCGTGTTGAGCACCGGCAGTACGGCGGACAGCGACACCTGGCCGCCCGCCCGGTAGATCTTGAAGCGGCGCTCGGCGTGGGCCGCGCCGACCGGCTCGTACAGGCTGAGCGCGAAGTCCTGCTTGCTGTCCTCGGCGGTCAGCCGCTCCACGTGCTGGAGGTCGGCGACGGCGCCGCGCGGCGTGTGGTCGGCCTTGTAGCCCTCGGGGAAGGCGTGCTGGTAGCGGCGCAGCAGCTCGGCGGCGCGCTCCTCGCCCACCTCCGACACCAGGGCCTCGGAGAAGCCGTCGGCCCACGAGCGGGCGGCGTCGACCAGCCGGTTCTCGATGCGCTCGACATCGGCGTCGGTCAGGTCGGGCAGCTCCGTACCGGGCTGGACGCGGACCACGAAGTGCAGCCGGGACAGCACCGACTCGGTGTGCAGGGCGGTGAAGTCCACCGGCGGGCGGCCGGTCAGCTCCTCCAGCAGGATGTCGGTCAGCCGCAGCCGCACATCGGTGGTGAAGCGGTCGCGCGGCAGGTAGACCAGCGCGGAGTAGTAGCGCCCGTACTCGTCCTGCCGCAGGAACAGCCGCAGCCGGCGGCGCTCCTGGAGGTAGAGCACACTGGTGACGATCGAGCGGAGCTGGTCGACCGGCGTCTGGAACAGCTCGTCGCGCGGGTAGGTCTCCAGGATCTGCAGCAGGTCCCGGCCGTCATGGCTGTTGGACCCGAAACCGGCGCCCGCAAGCACCTCGTCCACCTTGCGCCGGATGACCGGGACCCGGCGCACCGACTCGGTGTACGCGGCGGACGAGAACAGCCCCAGGAAGCGGCGCTCGCCGACCACGTTGCCCTCGGCGTCGAACTTCTTCACGCCGATGTAGTCGAGGTACGACGGCCGGTGGACGGTGGCGCGGCTGTTGGCCTTGGTGAGGACCAGCAGCTTGTGTTCGCGGGCCTTCGCCCGGGCGTCGGCCGGCAGCCGGTTGAACGACGGGGACACCGGGGCGGCCCCGGTGTGGGCGCTCTCGTCGGTGTCCCGGTGCTCCGGGTCGGACCGCAGGATGCCCAGCCCCGTGCCGGGCACCGCGGTCAGCACGTCCTCCTCGCCACCGGCCTCGGTGGGCGCCTGGGTCAGCTCGTACTCGCGGTAGCCGATGAAGGTGAAGTGGTCATCCGCGAGCCAGCGCAGCAGCTCACGGGCCTCCTCGACCTCCTGGTCGCGGACCTCGGCGGCCTTGGGCTCCTCGGGCAGCACCTCGGCGAGCCGCAGCGCCGACTGGCGCATCTTGTCCCAGTCCTCGACGGCCTCGCGGACGTCGGACAGGACGCGCAGCAGGTCGGCGGTGATCTGCTTGAGGTCGCCGCGGTCGGTCTCCCGGTCCGTCTCGACATGGATCCAGGACTCGACGACGGCGTCGTGCGGCAGGTTCTCGCGGGCCTTGCGGTCGTACGAGGCGTCCAGCAGCTCGATCAGCTTGCCGGTGATGTCGCGGCGCACGACCACCTGCGGGTGGATCACCACATGGATGCCACGGCCCTGACGGGTCAGCTCGTTGGTCACCGAGTCGACCAGGAACGGCATGTCGTCGGTGACCACCTCGACGACCGAATGGCTGCACGTCCAGCCGTGCTCCTCGACGGTCGGGGTGTGCACCCGTACATTCGCCGTGCCCTGGGGGCGCGCCTCGGCGAGTCGGTAGTGCGAGAGCGCCGCACCGAAGACGTCGACAGGGTCGCGGTCCGCGAGGTCCTCGGGTGGCGTGTGCAGGTAGTAGTGCTGGAGGTATGCGGTCAGGGTCTCCGGGCCCGGGCCCTGTACCGGTGGTTGCCCCCCGGCAGGACTGTTCTCAGCGACCCGGGCGGCCCGTGCGAGCAGCTCGGCCTTGGCTTCGTCCAGCTTGGTCTGCATGTCCTCTGGCTCCTGTCGCGCGCCGTTGCGTGACATAGGTGGCGGTGGCATGACGCCGCGACGCGGGGTATCCGGTCACGTACGACGGTATGCCGGATTCGGAGAAGGCCGCGGCGTACTCGGCCGTAAGTGACCAAGACCCCACGCGGCGTCGACCAGCGGCGGCGGCTCCGGCCCGGAGGCGCCCCGGGACGGGAGCGAGGGCCTCATTGCCCCCGTGGACTATCGCGCTGATCACGCAGTAAGGCTATCGCCCCACCCCAGGGGCTCGTCATGAGCCGTTCGTGTACAAAACCCGGCCCCGATGTTTGACAACACCGGACAGCGGGGCCGGCCGCGAGGGAGCGCGCGCCGCCACATATGCGCTCTTGGCAAACCCCTGGTGCGGATGCAGGGTGACATCGTCGGTGGTAAGCGTGGAAACGTGGAGGTGGGCGGCATGAGCAGCACGGCTGCGACTGCGAAGATCCTGCTGGTGACCGGGGACGCGGCCGAATCCCTGGAGGTGCTCTACCCGTACCAGCGGCTGCGCGAGGAAGGCTACGACGTACACATCGCGGCCCCCTCCCGGAAGACGCTGCGCTTCGTGGTGCACGACTTCGAGGAGGGCTACGACACCTACACCGAGAAGCCCGGCTACAGCTTCCCCGCCGACCTCGCCTTCTCCGAGGTCGACCCGGGGCAGTACGCCGCCCTGGTGATCCCGGGCGGCCGGGCCCCGGAGTACCTGCGCAACGACGCGGAGCTGCGCAAGATCTGCAAGGCGTTCTTCGACGCCGACAAGCCGGTGGCGCAGATCTGCCACGGCCCGCTGCTGACGGCGGCGATCGGCGGGCTGACCGGGCGGCGGGTGACCTCGTATCCGGCGCTGGAGCTGGACATGCAGGCGGCGGGGGCGACGTTCCAGGACGCGGAGGTCGTGGTGGACGGCACGCTGGTGTCGTCGCGGGCGTGGCCGGACCATCCGGTGTGGATGCGGGAGTTCCTGGCGGTGCTGCGGACGAAGGCGCCCGTTCAGCGTGGCTGACAGTTTCTGATAGCTGTCAGCCACTACCTGTTAGCTGATACCCGTCACCCGATACCTGTCAGCTGACAGCTGCTATCCGCCATCTGCTGTCCGCCGGCTGTCAGCCGAGATCCGTCAGCTGTCAGCCAGCGCCTCGGCCTCCCGTACGGCCTCCTCCAGGGTGTCGACCACCGGCACCCCGGCGGCCAGCAGACTGGCCCGGCTGTGCGAGCCGCCCGTGTAGAGCACCGCCCGCGCCCCCACGCGCTGGGCAGCCACCGCGTCGTCCACCGCGTCCCCGATCACCACGACCCGCCGCGGCGGCACCCGCTCCAGCGCGGCGAGATGGCGCACCATCTGCTCGGCCTTGCCGGTGGTGCTCTGCCCGGTGCGGCCGTCCACGCGGACGAAGTGGCGTTCGATGCCGTGCGTACGCACCAGGGGCATCAGATTCTCGTGCGGCGCCAGCGAACACAGCGACTGGGTGAGCCCCGCGGACTGCCACTCCGTGAGCAGTTCCCGGGCGCCGAGCGCCAGCCCCGCGGTCTCGGCCAGCACCCAGTAGTGCCGGTGGAAGGCCGCGTCCATGACCTCCCACTCCTCGTCGGTGGGAAGCCGCCCCATCAGCCGCTCGTAGAAGAGCGGGACCGGGACGCAGTACAGCTCCCGGTAGCGCTCGAGCGTGATCGGCGGCAGCCCTATCTCCCCGAATGAGGCGTTCGTCGCCTGTATCACGGCGTCGATGTCGTGGAAGAGCGTGCCGTTCCAGTCCCACACGATGTGCGTCACGTGGTTCGTCCCCATCCCTCGACGGTACGGCTCAGCCGATGAGATTGGGGATCTCCTGTGTTGCGTACCACATCAGCTCGTGGTCCTCCGCGCCGTCCACCGTGAACTGCGCGTCGTCGTCCCCGAGGTCCGCCGCGCCCAGCGCGTCGGCCGCCGCGGCGACGTCCCCCTCGGCGTCCTCGGCGTCCAGGTGCACCGCCGCGGCCTCGGCCAGCCGTACGGCGGCGGCGACCCGCACCTCCCCCAGCGCGGACTGGTCCAGCCCCCGGTCCGGATCGGCGACGGCCTGCCCGTCGGGCACGTCCAGGGCGACCACCACGCGCCGCCGCGGGACCTGCGGGTCCACGGCGAGCAGCCGCAGGGACGCCTGCGCGGCCCGGCTGAGCGCGGCGTACTCCAGCTCCTCGATGTCATCCGACACGTACCACTCGCGCAGCGCGGGCGTCACGGCGTAGGCGGTCAGCGGCCCCGGTCCCAGTTCCCCCGCCTTGTGCGCCTCGGCGAGACCGGAGAGGGTCAGGGGGACGTAGACGCGCATGGGCCGCCGCTTTCACGAGACATCAGGTCCCGCCAGCATACGTGCCCCGCCGGTCCCCGTTCGGGGTATTCGCGGGGCCCCGCGGCCCCCGGCTCGCCCGCCGTCCCGTACGCCGCCACCAGCCCTTCCACCGGATCGGTTCCCCCGGATAGGTGAAGCCCCCGGCGGGGTCCGGGGGCCCCGGCCCGGGCGTTGCGGGTGGCGGAAACGCGTCGGTAGAAGTCTCTCCAACGACAAGCTACTGCCCGGTATTCCACGGGCCCGGCAGAGACGGCGGCGAGGCGCATGCACGAGATCACCCGGACGACGACGCGGACCGACCGGGGCCCGGCGGGCACCACCGCCCGGCGCCGGAGCGGTGGGCCGCCGGGGCGCCACGACTCCCGGCGGCCGGGCGGCACCACCGTACGGCGGCCGGACAGCGCGCCCGGCAGCGCGACCGCGCCACACCCCGGCACCCGCACCGCGACGCGGCGCGCGGCGGCCGTCTCGCGCACGGCCGCCCTCGCCGCCGTACAGCGGGAGCGCGACCGGCTCCCCCACTACTGGTTCGCGCACCGGCTGCTGCTCGCCCTCAGCGGCCAGCGCCCCGTCCACACCCTGCTCGGGCACGCCCTCCCGGACGCCTACGACCAGCTGATCGCCCTCGCGCCGTGCGCACCGCTGCGCCCCGCCACTGGACGCGCCGCGCCCGTCGTACGGCGCTGCGGGGAGTACCGGCCGCGGCACGGGGTGATCGAGGCGTTCGCCCGGATCGCCTCCGGCGACCGGCTCAGCGCGCTCGCGTTCCGGCTGGAGCTGGGCGCCGACGCCCGTTGGCGCTGCGCCGCCGTCGACCTCGGCCCGCTGGCCCCGCCGGCCCCGCTGGTGACATGAGAGGGCCGGGGCATCGTGCGATCCGCACGGTGCCCCGGCCCTCTCGCGTACCGCGTACGCGCTACTTCTTGCGGCGGCGGCCCTTGTTGGCCTTGCGCCGCTCCGCCCGGGTCAGCCCGTCGGACTCGGAGCGCGGGGCGGGCGGGGTGTCATCGTTGGTGAAGTCGCCCTCCACGATGCCGCCTTCGCCGTCCACCGTCGGGGCCGAGAAGTGCAGCCGGTCCGGCCGCTGTGGGGCCTCCAGGCCCTTGGCGTGGATCTCGGGACGACCACCCGAGGATGCGCCCGCGCCCGCCGGGACCGCGTCCTGCACGTCCTTGTCCAGCGAGGTCTTGGCCTCCGCGTCCTCGACCGGGACCTCCTCGACCTGCTGCTCGACCTGGACCTCCAGGTTGAACAGGTAGCCGACCGACTCCTCCTTGATTCCCTCCATCATGGCCTGGAACATGTCGAAGCCCTCGCGCTGGTACTCGACCAGCGGGTCCTTCTGGGCCATCGCGCGCAGGCCGATGCCCTCCTGGAGGTAGTCCATCTCGTACAGGTGCTCGCGCCACTTGCGGTCCAGCACGGACAGCACGACGCGCCGCTCCAGCTCGCGCATGATCTCGGAGCCGAGCTGCTCCTCACGCGCCTCGTACTGCTGGTGGATGTCGTCCTTGATGGCCTCGGCGATGAACTCGGCGGTGATCCCGGCGCGGTCGCCGGTCTCCTCCTCCAGCTCGTCGACGGTCACCTTCACCGGGTAGAGCTGCTTGAACGCGCCCCACAGCCGGTCCAGGTCCCACTCCTCCGCGAAGCCCTCGACGGTCTCCGCCTGGATGTACGCGTCGATCGTGTCGTCCATGAAGTGGCCGACCTGCTCCTGCAGGTCCTCGCCCTCCAGGACCCGGCGGCGCTCGCCGTAGATGACCTCGCGCTGCCGGTTGAGGACCTCGTCGTACTTCAGGACGTTCTTACGGGTCTCGAAGTTCTGCTGCTCGACCTGCGACTGGGCGGAGGCGATGGCGCGGGTGACCATCTTGTTCTCGATCGGCACATCGTCGGGAACGTTGGCCATGGCCATCACGCGCTCGACCATCTGCGCCTTGAACAGCCGCATCAGATCGTCGCCGAGCGAGAGGTAGAAGCGAGACTCGCCGGGGTCGCCCTGACGGCCGGAACGGCCGCGCAGCTGGTTGTCGATGCGGCGCGACTCATGGCGCTCGGTGCCCAGCACATACAGCCCGCCGAGCTCCTTGACCTCCTCGAACTCGGCCTTGACCGCGGCCTCCGCCTTCTCCAGGGCGGCGGGCAGCGCGGCCGCCCACTCCTCGGCGTGCTCCACCGGGTCGAGCCCGCGCTGGCGCAGCTCGGCCTCGGCGAGGTCGTCGGGGTTGCCGCCGAGCTTGATGTCCGTACCACGGCCGGCCATGTTCGTCGCGACCGTGACGGCGCCCTTGCGGCCCGCCTGAGCGACGATCGTCGCCTCCCGGTCGTGCTGCTTGGCGTTCAGCACCTCGTGCGGCACGCCGCGCTTGGCGAGCTGCTGCGACAGATACTCGGACTTCTCCACGGAGGTGGTGCCGACCAGGACCGGCTGGCCCTTCTCGTGCTTCTCGACGATGTCGTCGACGACCGCGTCGAACTTGGCCACCTCGGTGCGGTAGATCAGGTCGGACTGGTCGAGGCGGGCCAGCGGGCGGTGGGTCGGGATCGGGACCACACCGAGCTTGTAGATCTGGTGGAACTCGGCGGCCTCGGTCATCGCCGTACCGGTCATGCCGGAGAGCTTGTCGTAGAGGCGGAAGAAGTTCTGGAGGGTGATCGTGGCGAGGGTCTGGTTCTCGTCCTTGATCTCGACCGCTTCCTTGGCCTCGATCGCCTGGTGCATGCCCTCGTTGTAGCGGCGGCCGGCGAGGATACGGCCGGTGTGCTCGTCGACGATCATGACTTCGCCGTCGATGACGACGTAGTCCTTGTCCTTCTTGAACAGCTCCTTGGCCTTGATGGCGTTGTTCAGGTAGCCGACCAGCGGGGTGTTCACCGACTCGTACAGGTTGTCGATGCCCAGCCAGTCCTCGACCTTGGTGACGCCGGACTCGTGGATGGCGACGGTGCGCTTCTTCTCGTCGACCTCGTAGTCCCCGGTCTCCTCCACGCCCTTCTGCGGATTCGCCGCCTCGCCCCGGGTCAGCCGGGTGACCAGCTTGGCGAAGTCCCCGTACCACTTGGTGGCCTGGTCGGCCGGGCCCGAGATGATCAGCGGTGTACGGGCCTCGTCCACCAGGATCGAGTCGACCTCGTCGACGATCGCGAAGTTGTGGCCGCGCTGCACCAACTCGTCCTGCGACCACGCCATGTTGTCGCGCAGATAGTCGAAGCCGAACTCGTTGTTGGTGCCGTAGGTGATGTCGCACGCGTACTGCTCACGGCGCTGCGCCGGGGTCATGTTGGCGAGGATGCAGCCGACCTCGAGGCCGAGGAACCTGTGCACCCGGCCCATCCACTCGGAGTCGCGCTCGGCCAGATAGTCGTTGACCGTGATGAGGTGGACGCCCTTGCCGGACAGCGCGTTCAGATAGGCGGGCAGGGTGCCCACCAGGGTCTTGCCCTCACCGGTCTTCATCTCCGCGACGTACCCGAGGTGCAGCGCCGCGCCGCCCATCAGCTGGACGTCGTAGTGACGCTGGCCGAGCACCCGCTTGGCCGCCTCGCGCACCGTCGCGAACGCCTCCGGCATGAGGTCGTCGAGGCTTTCGCCGTCGGCGTACCGCTCCTTGTACTCGTCGGTGAGGGCACGCAGCTCGGCGTCGGAGAGCGACAGGAAGTCCTCTTCGATGGAATTGACCTGGTCCGCGATGCGGTGCAGCTTGCGCAGGATCTTTCCTTCGCCTGCACGCATGAGCTTGTTGAAGACGGACACGTAGGCTGGCTCCTTGCCGGTCGGGCCTGGCACGGTTGTGGGGTGCGCTGGCGCGGCATTGTCAAGGGGCACAAGCCCCGCCGCAACGGCCATCGTAAGACAGACCCCGCCTGGCCGGGAGGTCCGTCACCACGCGGGCCGGGTGTCACCACACCGTGTCAACGCGTGAGGGGGCGCCGGGGTGCCCCCGAATTCGCCAAAACCGCTCGCGGCGCCGTGCGGCAGCGGCCCAGACTCTGGCCATGGAGCCCGTCACCCTCACCACCGAGCGACTCGTCCTGCGCCCCTTCCGGCCGTCCGACGCCCCGGCGGTCCACGCCGCCTGCCAGGACCCGGACATCCTGCGCTGGACGACCGTGCCCGCTCCGTACGAACGCGCGCACGCCGACGACTTCATCCGGCGGACCTGCCCGGAGGGCTGGCGGGGCGACAGCAGCTACAACTTCGCGCTGGTCACCAAGAGTGAGGGAGAACTCATCGGGGCCATGGGCCTCGTACGGCTGACCCGGCTGCACAGCCCCGAGCGCCAGGCCGAACTGGGCTACTGGACGGTACGGGAGCACCGGCGGCGCGGCTACACCGGCGAGGCGGCCCGGGCGGTGGCCGAGTGGGCGTTCACCGGGCTCGGCGTGGAGCGGCTGGAGTGGTGCACGGAGGCCGGGAACGAGGCGTCGCGGGCGGTCGCGCTCGCCGTGGGCTTCCGGATGGAGGGGACGGACCGGGCGCGGATCGTCCGCGAGGGCACGCGGCGGGACGCCTGGCGGGGCGCGCTGCTGCCCTCCGACTGGGGGCTGCCCTCGGCCACGCCGTACCTCCCGGCCCCCGTGGCGGACCCGGCCTGACGCGCGCCCCCAGGAGGCGGGGGCGTTGTCGGTGGTCGCCACTACGGTGGCGCGCATGACGAATCCCGCCGCCGGGTCCCTCGCGGACCGCAAGCCCGAGGTCACCTTGTCCGCCGACGAGGCGCGCAGGATCGCGCTGCGCGCCCAGGGGCTCCTGGGGGCGCCCGACCGGCGCGGCGGGGTGCGTGGCCTCCTGCGCCACCTGGGCGCGGTGCAGCTGGACACCATCTCGGTGCTGGCCCGCTCGCACGAGCTGATTCCGTACGCGCGGCTGGGCGCGGTCGGCCGCACGACGGTCGAGTCGGCGTACTGGAGCGACACCCATGCCTTCGAGTACTGGTCGCACGCGGCCTGCGTGCTGCCGATCGAGGAGTGGCCGCACTTCGCCTTCCGGCGCCGCGCCTACCGCGCCCGCCCGCACTGGCACCACGAGCTGCCGCCGGGCGCGTACGAGAAGGTGGTGGCGCAGTTGCGGGCCGAGGGCCCGCTGACCGCGACCGAGCTGGGCGGCGCCAAGAACGGCGGCCTGTGGTGGGACTGGTCGGCGACGAAGATCGCGGTCGAGCGCGCGCTGATGTACGGCGATGTGGTGTGCGTGGAGCGGCGCGGCTGGAAGCGGGTGTACGACCTGGCGGAGCGCGCCGTGCCGGCCGCGCTGCTCCACGACGACCTGGACGACGCGGAGTGCCTGCGGCGGCTGGTGCGGCTCGCGGGCCAGTCCCTCGGCGTGGGCACCCGGGCGGACCTCGCGGACTACCACCGGCTCAAGCAGGACCAGGTGGCCGCGGTGATCGCGGACTCGGGGCTGGTGCCGGTGACGGTCGCGGGCTGGGACAAGGCGGCCTGGGCGGATCCCGAGGCGCTGGCCACCACCCCGCGCGGACGGCACCGCACGACCCTGCTGTCGCCCTTCGACTCGTTGATATGGGATCGGGCGCGCACCGAGCGGATCTTCGGCTTCAGCCACCGGCTGGAGGCGTACGTGCCCCGGCCGAAGCGGGTGTACGGCTACTTCGCCATGCCGCTGCTGTCGGGTGGGCGGCTGCTCGGCCGGGTCGATCCGGCCCGTGAGGGCACCACGCTGGTGGCCCGGCAGGTGTCGCTGGACACGCCGAAGGCCGTGGCGCCGATGGCGGAGGCGCTGCGCGAGGCGGCCGGCTGGGTGGGCTGCGACGCGGTGCGGATCGAGCGCGTCAACCGCCCGGAGCTGGCGGCGCCGCTGGCGGCCGCGGTCCGCTGACCGTGGCCCGGCCCCGCTCGCTCACCTGATTTCGAGGATCTTCTCCCGCATCGCGTAGACCACGGCCTCCATCCGGGAGTGCAGCTGCAGCTTCTCCAGGATGTTCCGGACGTGGTTCTTCACGGTGTTCTCGCTGATGAACAGCTCCTTGGCGATGTCGCGGTTGTTCATGCCGGTGGCCACCAGCTTCAGCACCTCCAGCTCACGGTCCGTGAGCCGGGGCGCCGGCACCAGCCGGCGCTCGTCGGTGCGCTGGATCATCGACTTGAACTCGGTGAGGAGCTTGGCCGCCATCGACGGGCTGATCTGCGACTGGCCGTCGGCCACCGCGCGAATCGCGGTCGACACCTCGTCGGTCGAGATCTCCTTGAGGAGATAGCCGGTGGCACCCGCCTTGATCGCGTCGTAGAGGTCGGCCTCCTCGTCGCTGATCGTCAGCATGATGATCTTGGCGCTGGGGGCCACTTCCTTGATCGACGTGCATGCCTCGATTCCCCCGCGCTTGGGCATGCGCACATCCATCAGGACGATGTCCGGCAGCAGGTCCGCCGCCTTGTCCACCGCCTCGGCCCCGTCCCCGGCCTCACCGACGACCTGAATGTCCTCCTCCTGGGCTAGGACGATCTCCAACCCACGCCGGAAGAGAGCGTGGTCGTCCACTACGAGGACCCGGATCGGCTCCTTGCGCGGCTCACCCCTGTCCGGCCTCAGGCGTTGGTCATCGCCTTCGTCGGACATGGGCCCGAAGCTGTCCGCCATCGTTCCTCCCCCTGAAGGCCATGGCCCTTGCGGTCTGCACTCTGCGGTGCACGGTGCGGTGCGGCGCCAACCAGTCGTTTCCCCCATGCCGGTTGGCCGTCGAGCCATGATTTCATGCCCGGACCGGCCACGGGACCGCGCGGCGCATACGCCGCGCGATCCCGCTCACTCTCTGTGCGCCCGCCCAGAGGCGGTCGAGGCCAGGTGCGCCTCAGGCGCCGAGGGCACCGCCGGCGCCGCCGGGCTCCTCCCCGGCGAACGCCTCCGGCTGAAGATGAATGACCCCGTAGTCATAGCCGTGCCGCCGGTAGACGACGCTGGGCTGGCTGGTGTCGGAGTCGACGAACAGATAGAAATCGTGCCCGACCAGCTCCATCTCGTAGAGAGCCTGGTCAAGCGTCATCGGGACCGCGGCGTGGGTCTTCTCACGGACCACGAGGGGGCCTTCGCCCTGGACTTCCAGGGGCCCCATCCGGGTGGTCGGCACATTGTCCGACGGGGTGCGCTGGGCGGCGATCTCGCCGTGCCCGTTGATGCGTGCCGCGTTGGGCACGGTGATGGCCACGTCGCTGGCCGGAATGCGACCGTTGCCGCGCCGGGTGTGGCGCTTGTCGTGCTGCTTGCGCATCCGCGCTTCCAGCTTGCCGGCCGCCAGGTCCAGCGCTGCGTACGGATCGGCCGCCGCGGCCTCCGCCCGGATGACCGGACCACGGGAGCGCAGGGTGATCTCCACTCGGTCGGACCGGTCGGCCTGCCGCGGATTGTGCTCCTTGGACACCTCGACGTCGAGGCTGATCACCTTGCCGTCGAGCTTCTGGAGCTTATCCAGCTTCAGCTTCTCGGCCACGTGCTTCCGGAACCGCTCGGGCACATCTGTTTTACGGCCCTTGACGACGATGTCCACGCAGAACTCCGTTCCCGGGTCGCTCCGGATCATCCACCGGAGCTCATCCCTTGTGCACCAGGCTCCGGCGTCTTCCGGAGCCACCGACTTGGCGGTTTCACCTCTCCTTCCCACGGGGAAGAGGTCCACCCCGTTTCGTCCAACAGCTCACAAAAAAGCACCCAAAACACGCCAAGCGGATTTGTGAGTCATAGCACTTGCCACTCCTCACAACCGAACATAGCTCGCCCGGGCGGATGTCGGCACCCCCTACCGGGCCGTACCTCCGATCAGGTGCTTTGGCATCCTTACAGCCTGCAACGACGCGGCTTCGTATTCAGTTCCGCTTACGGCTCGCGAAGGGTCTGAGACGCCCGGAAGACCCCGCGGCCGCCGCGGTCACCGGGGCCGGCGGCGCGGCCACCACCGCACCGCCCACGACGCGTCCGCCCGCCTCCGTCACCGCCCGTGCCGCCTCCGCGAGCGAGGCCCCCGTCGTCATCAGATCGTCCACCAGCACCACCGGGCCCACCACCAGGAGCCGCCCGCCGCCCTGCACGGCCTCCAGCGCCCCCGTCACGTTCGCCCGGCGCTGCCGGGCGCCCAGCCCCGCCTGATCGGTCACCCGGCGCCGCTGCCGCAGCACCGCCGGCACCCGCGTGGGACACCCCTCGCGGCGCAGCACGTCCGCCGCCGCGCACGCGATGCGCCTGGCCGGATCATGACCCCGCGCCCCCACCGCCCGCCGCGCCGAGGGCACCGGCACCAGCAGCAGGGGTGGGCCTCCCGGGGCCCGGGGCAGGGCCCCGCGGGCCGCCGCCCGCACCGCACCGGCCAGCGCCTCGCCCAGCGGCCCCGCCAGCCGCAGCGCTCCCCGCTCCTTGTGCGCGAGCAGCACCGCCCGGGCCTCGTCCACGTAATCCACCGCCGCATGCACCACCGGCAGCCCCGGCGGCACCGGGCTCGGCAGCACCCGACGCGCCCCGGGCCCACGCAGCGCCCCTTGACACCGGTCGCACAGCGGGACACCCGGCCGACCGCACCCCGCGCAGTCGGCCGGCAGCACCAGATCGGCGATCTCCTGCCACCAGCCCCGCATGGCCCCCACTGTCCCGTCACACCGGCCGGGCCGCCACCCCCTGTGGAAAACCACGCGCATGTGGACAACCGGCCGCCCCCATGGCGGGGAAGGCGGTGAGAAGGCCGCCCCGGCCTCCCCCGCCCTGCGGCTATCCCGGGTACACCGGCCCGGAACCGTCCTCGTCGACGGTCTTCCAGTCCGAGTTCGGCAGCAGCCGGACGATCCCGTTCTCCCTGGTCTCGGCGATCAGCGGCCGGGTCTGGTCCTCCGAGGCGGCGACCGTCTCCACCCCGTTCGGCCCCGGTACCTCCGGCAGGTCCGCCGGTGAGCCGTCCGTCTCCACGTACTGCAGCTGCTGCACACCGTCCGACTCGCGGCCCGCGACCACCAGCCGGCTGTCCCCGGCCCAGGACGCGGTGTCGACATCCTGCAGCTTCGGCGCGATCGCGTGCAGCGCCCGCACCGACAGCTTCGGCTGGTCGGCCGTGCCCCGCCGCTCGATCCAGCCCAGCCGCAGCGTCGTATGCCCGCCCCGCTTGACCAGCATCGCGATCCTCGTGCCGTCCGCGGACACCCGCAGCGCCGTGATCCGGCCACCGTCGAGCGAAGGCAGCTCGACCTCGTCCGCCGGGCCGGTGCCGCCCCGCAGCCGCAGCAGCCGCGGCCGCTGCGGATCCCGGTCGGCCACCCACAGCCCGCCCAGCCCGTCCCAGCTGGGCGCCGTCAGCCCGTTCTCGGGGCTGCCGCCCTGGCTGTGCACCCGCACCCGGCCCCGCTCGGCGCCGGCCGACAGCTCCGTCACATACAGCGACCGGCCGTCCTCGCTGACCGCCGCCGCGTCCCGCTCGTCGCGCGAGACCGCCACGGTGCCCAGCCCCGCGCCGTCGGCGCCGAACGGCCCCGGCACCGGCCGTGGCTTCTCCTCGTCGTCGGACAGCCGGACCATCCGGTTCTTCGCGTCCACGAAGTACTGGTGCTGGGGCCGGCCGATGACACGGTCGGGTGCGTACGCGCGTGCCGCGTCGCTCGACAGGGTGCACAGCTCGGAGCCGCTCTGCCGCTCCAGCCGCACCCCGCTGACCTCATCCGATCCCTCCCAGAGGTCCTGCACCGTGAACAGCGTCTGCGCCGCCATCCGGGCACAGCGGGTCGGGCTGATCTGCGCCGCCTGATCGCTCAGCCGGACCTTCAGCGCGTTCGAATCGTCCAGCGACAGCTTGTCGGCGTGGCGGCCGAGCACCGTACCGGCCGGGAAGGCAGTGCTGACCACCGGATCCAGCCAGCCCGTCGGGCCGTCCAGCAGCGCCTTGACGGTCGCCGTGACCGGGTTGATGCGCCGCCGAAGATAGACCGGGTCGGCGACCAGGACCTCCTCCCCCACCCGTGAGTCCTTGGCGTCCGGGCCCAGCTTCGCGAAGTAGTACTTGTTGACCGAGTGGTAGATGCGCTGGAAGTCGGACTCGCCGAGCACCAGCCCCGGCGGCGGCCCGTCGATCCGCCACTCCGACCCGCGCAGGGTGAGGTGGATGCGCGCCTCGTAATTCTCCTCATCGGGCCGGTATGCGTGCGTGGCGTCCACCGTGGCGATCCGCTTGCCCGACAGCACCACGGTCTTGCTGTTGCCGTCCCGGTCGCCGGGGTCGGTCTCGACCCGCACATCCGGGGCCTGCTCCAGCACCGTGGTCTGCGCGAACGGGTCCCAGTCCTTGGAGGCGCCCCGGGTCAGATACTCCTTCGCGGTGGCGAAGTTCTCCTCGTCGCTCGTCGTGGCCTCCAGGAAGCCGGAGACCAGCTCCGCGGGCTGCTCGCCCTTGCCCGGGCTCACCCCGTACACCCGGACCTGCGAATCCACATCGGAGCGCGGCGAGGAATCGACCCGGCGCACATCCCCGCTGTCGGGCATCGAGGCACAGCCGGACAGCAGCAGCACACCACACGCGAGCAACGTGCCCGTGCCCCGCGCGCGACGGCGCGCGCCGGAGCGGGAACGGTGGCGGTCGGCACGGTCAGCGCCCACGGGGGCGGCCCTCCCCTTCGTTCGGTGTCGTTCGCTCCCGGTGCTCCCGGTGCTCCCGGTACGACGGCTCCGCGGCGCCACGGACCACCCGTGCCCCGTTCCCCGGCAGCGCCGTCGGATCGGCCGAGGGCACCGGGGCGTCGGCGGGCGGCAGCGCGGAGCGGGGCTGCGCGGGCACCGAGGCCAGCCGCTCCGCCGCGGGCTGCGCCTGCCCGGCCTCGGCCGGCTGCCGGTTGCGCCGGGAGTCCTCGGGCTCCAGCGGGATCGGCGAACCGCGCAGCACATCGCCCGCGGCGCTCGGCAGCGTCAGCCGGAACTGCGAACCGCCACCGGGCTCGCCCCACGCCTGGAGCCAGCCGCCGTGCAGCCGCGCGTCCTCCACCGCGATCGACAGCCCCAAACCGGTGCCGCCGGTCGTGCGGGCCCGCGCCGGATCGGCCCGCCAGAAGCGGTTGAACACCCGCGTCGCCTCGCCGGGCTTCAGCCCCACCCCGTAGTCCCGGACGGCCACGGCGACCGCGCCGCCCGCCGCCGCGAGCCGCACCACCACGTCCCGGCCCTCGCCGTGCTCCACGGCGTTGACCACCAGGTTGCGCAGCACCCGCTCCACCCGGCGGGCGTCCGCCTCCGCGACCACGGGCGCCTCGGCGCCCCGCACCAGGATCCGGGTGCCCTTGGCGTCGGCCAGCGGCTCGGCCCCGTCGACGACCCGGTTCACGACATCGCGCAGATCGATCTGATCGGCCTCCAGGGCGGCCGCGCCCGCGTCGAACCGGCTGATCTCCAGCAGATCGGAGAGCAGCGACTCGAAGCGGTCGACCTGGCCCCACAGCAGCTCGGCGGAGCGCGCCGTGATCGGATCGAAGTCCTCGCGCCCCTCGTAGATGACATCCGCCGCCATCCGCACGGTCGTCAGCGGTGTGCGCAGCTCGTGCGAGACGTCCGAGACGAACCGCCGCTGCATCCGGGACAGCTCCTCCAGCTGCTGGATCTTGAGCTGGAGGTTCTGGGCCATCTTGTTGAACGCCTCACCGAGGCGGGCGATGTCGTCCTCCCCGGTGACCTTCATCCGCTCCTGCAGCAGCCCGGCCGCCAGCCGCTCGGAGATCCCGGCCGCCATCCGCACCGGGGTGACGACCTGCCGCACCACCACCCAGGCGATGGCGCCCAGCAGCACCACCACGAACACCCCGGCCGTGGCCAGCGTGCCCTTCACCAGGCTCAGCGACTTCTCCTCCTGGGTGAAGGGGAAGAGGTAGTACAGCTGATAGGCGTCGCCGTGGTTGTCGTCCAGCCGCTTGCCGATGATCAGCGCGGGCTCGCTGTCACCGGAGCCGAGGTGCTGGATCCGCCCGTACTGCTCGTACGGGGCCGTCCGGCCCTCGTCCACCCGCTGCCGCAGGTCGGCGGGCACACTGTCCGCCTTGACGTCACCGGAGGCCCGGGGGCCTCGGCTGGCCACATAGGGCGTCTCCCCGGAGTCGGAGCTGAGCGCGACCACCGAGTACGCGCCCTTGCCGCCGCTGGCCAACTGCTCCACCAGCGCGTTCAGCCACGCCCCCGCGTCCTGGGCGCCGCGGCTGCCGGGGCTCGCGCCGTCCTGGCCGCCGCCGTCGCGCTTGCGGTCGGCCATCTGCTCGGCGACCTCGAACCCGCCGACGGCCTGGCCCTGCGCGGCGTGCCGCTTGGCGTCCAGCAGTCCGTTGCGCACCTGGCCGATGACGACCAGGCCGAGCAGGATCACCACGCCAAGGGACATCAGCAGCGTGGTGGCCACCACCCGCAGCTGGATGTTCCGCCGCCACAGCCGGGCAGCGGGCAGCAGCGGACGGCGCACCCACCGCCCGAACAGCCGGATCAGCGGATGGGCCGGTCCACCGGAGGCACCATCGGGCAGCAGATGCCCGCCGCTCCACAGCCTCCGGAACAGCGGAATGTCACCCGCCGGGTCGGGCCGCCCCACCCGGCCGCTCTCCGGCGCCCCGCCTCCCGAACCCTGGGGCCGCGGAGCCGTGCCGCCAGCCGTCATCTCAACTGGGCCCGGCCTTGTAGCCGACGCCGCGCACGGTCACCACGATCTCCGGCCGCTCCGGGTCCTTCTCGACCTTGGAGCGCAGCCGCTGCACATGGACGTTGACCAGCCGGGTATCGGCCGCGTGCCGATAGCCCCAGACCTGCTCCAGCAGCACCTCACGGGTGAACACCTGCCACGGCTTACGGGCCAGGGCCACCAGCAGATCGAACTCCAGCGGGGTCAGCGCTATCGACTGCCCGTCCCGCTTCACCGAGTGCCCGGCGACGTCGATCACCAGATCGCCGATCGTCAGCTGCTCCGGCGTCGGGTCCTCGGACCGCCGCAGCCGCGCCCGGATCCGGGCCACCAGCTCCTTCGGCTTGAACGGCTTGACGATGTAGTCATCGGCACCGGACTCCAGCCCGACCACCACGTCGACCGTGTCGCTCTTGGCGGTGAGCATGACGATCGGCACCCCGGACTCGGCCCGGATCAGCCGGCACACCTCGATCCCGTCCCGCCCGGGCAGCATGAGGTCGAGCAGCACCAGATCCGGCTTGGCCTCGCGGAAGGCGGCAAGAGCCTTGTCGCCGTCCGAGACGAACGACGGTTCAAAGCCTTCGCCGCGCAGCACGATGCCGAGCATCTCTGCCAGTGCGGTGTCGTCGTCGACGACAAGGACGCGTCCCTTCATGAGGCCATCATCCCATTACCTGATCGTGACCTGGCGCACAGCTCCGCGATACCCCCCTCGGTGACCGGAGCGACGACACCACGCTCGGTGACGATCGCGGTGACCAGCTCCGGCGGTGTGACGTCAAAAGCGGGATTGAAGGCCTGAGTGCCCAGTGGAGCCACTGGGACTCCCATCGCCGTCTCGGCTCCGGGGCTCGGGGCATGCGGCACTATGACGTCCGTCACCTCGTGCCCGGGCCGCTGTTCGACCTCGATCGACGCCCCGTCGGGGGTGTCCGGATCCACCGTGGTGGTCGGGGCCACCACGATGAAGGGCACATGGTGGTAGCGGGCCAGCACCGCGAGCGGATAGCTGCCGATCTTGTTCGCCACCGAGCCGTCCGCCGCTATCCGGTCCGCACCGATCAGGACCGCGTCCACTTCACCCGCCGCGAACAGCGATCCAGCCGCGTTGTCGGTGAGCAGCGTGTAGGCCATCCCCGCTCGGGCCGCCTCGTACGCCGTCAAGCGAGACCCCTGGAACAGCGGGCGGGTCTCGTCCACCCACAGCCGCCGCAGCTGCCCGGCCCGGTGCACCGCCTTGACGACGGCCAGGGCGGTGCCCTCACCGCCGGAGACCAGCGCGCCGGCGTTGCAGTGGGTGAGGATGCGGTAGCCCCCCGCGGGGAGCAGCTCATCGAGGAGCGCCTGGCCATGCCCGGCCATCCGCTCACTCGCCTCGGCGTCCTCCCCGTGCAGGGTGCGGGCCTCGGCGAGCGCGGCCGCGGCGGCCCGGTCGGGATCCGCTCCGTCCCCGATCGCCTCGTGGTACGCGGCGGCGGCCCGGCGCACTCCGTAGCCGAGATTGACGGCGGTGGGGCGGGCATGGGCGAGTGACTCGGCGGCCTCGTCCACATCGAATCCGCGCACCGCGGCGAGGGCGACCCCATAGGCCCCGGCGATGCCGAGCAGCGGGGCTCCTCGGACGGCGAGCGAGCGGATCGCCTCCACCAGCATCGGCACATCCGTGCACACCAGCTCGACCTCTTCGGCGGGAAGCCGGGTCTGGTCGAGGAGGACCACCACGGGCCCCTCCGGTGGTTCCTCCCAGCGCAGTGCGAAAGCAGTGGGCCCTGCGGCGCCTTCCGGGGATCCCCGGTGCTCATCAGCCATCCGCCCAGTCTGCCCCCTGCGGCACCGACTAATGAAGTGGTCAGCCCGCCCCGGCGACCGGCACGAACCACAACGCACCGTGGCACGATGGCTACGAAGCGGCCGTCACCGCATCCGCGACCGGCCAACGAACGACCTACGGAGCGACGATGAACGACTCTCCGGGCTGGGCTCCGCCCGGATCGTCCCCTTCCGACGAGCCCGACCACGGCAGTCAGCAGCCGAACGAGCCCGTCGACCACCCCGTGCCGGAGCGGCCTGCGCGGGGCGCCACCTGGGCCCGGCAGCAACCGCCCGCAGGACGCTGGACGACCCCGGGCGGCGGCATCTCCACGCCGCCCCCGCACCCGGCCGGACCGGCGAACGGCGGTGGCTGGGGCGCCGGTTGGCGACAGCAGCCGCCCGCGCCCCGCCCCGGTGTCATCCCGCTGCGGCCGCTCGGCGTGAGCGAAATCCTCGACGGCGCCGTCGCCACCATGCGTGCCCACTGGCGCACGGTCCTCGGCATCTCGCTCGCCGTCTCGGTGGTGGCCCAGGGGCTGATCACCGTCGTCACCGGTCTCTGGTTCCGCACCACCTCCGGGACCGGCGTGGTCGACCATCCGGACCCCACGCTCGAGGAGGCGCTGGAGGCCGTTCGCAACGCTCTGGGCAGCAGCTCGGTGACCTTGCTCGTCGGCGTGCTGGGCACCATCGTCACCACCGCCCTGCTGACCATGGTCACCGCCCGGGCGGTCCTGGGCCACGCCGTGTCCACCGGTGAGGCCTGGGGCGGTGCCCGACCGCGCCTGCTTCAGCTGTGCGGTCTGCTCCTGCTCATCCCGGCCATCACCGCGGCCGTGATCGGCGTGGGCATGGCGCCGGGGATGCTCCTCGTAGCGGTCGGTGTGGGCAGCGAGGGCGCGGCGCTCGCCTCGCTCGGAGCCCTCGCGGGAACGGGTGTCGCCATCTGGCTCTGGGTCCGCTTCAGCCTCGCCGCTCCCGCGCTGATGCTGGAAAAGCAGGGGATCATCTCTGCGCTCCGCCGCTCGGCCAAGCTCGTACGCGGGGCTTGGTGGCGAGTCTTCGGCATCCAGCTCCTGTCCATCGTGCTGGTCTTCCTCGTGGCCGCCATCGTCGAGGTCCCGACCAGCGCCGTCGCGATGGCATTGGGCGGAGACAGCGCCATCGACTACCTCTCCGGCGAGTCCGTCTCGGTCGGCTGGGCCTTTCTGATCGTCGTCGGCATCGGCGGGGTGATCAGCTCGTCCATCACCTTTCCGATCAGCGCCGGCGTGACCGCTCTCCTCTACATGGATCAGCGCATCCGCCGCGAGGCGCTCGACCTCGAACTCGCCCGTGCCGCCGGCTGCGGCGACTGATGCGGTGAGGGTGGCGGACGGTGGCGCCAGAACCGGCCCCATAGCGGGCCCTGATGCCGTCTCCGCCGCCCTCCCTGCCCGCATCGCCCTCACGACCCTCACCGGCTCCCCCGCCTCTCCTCACCCCTGCTGCTGGCGATTCTGGGCGGTCTCGCACTCGCCACGCCAGGGCCGCAGCCCCGTTTCACTCGATCCAGTGATACATCAGTTCGATTGGGAACCTGGTACTGAACGCAAAAATGCCTCGGTCCCGAGCATGAAATGCTCGGGACCGAGGCTAAAGATTGTTCGGCGGCGTCCTACTCTCCCACAGGGTCCCCCCTGC